>CALEAD010000022.1 GCA_937943625.1 uncultured Anaerolineae bacterium
ATGCTTATGGCCGCTATGCCTTTGCCACAATTGTCGCCGGAGGAAGCCACCTATTTAGTTGTTAAACATCTTGATAATCGGACGCAATCCCGCAAATCTCGCTTGAGAAGCGGCTCAAGTCCTTAATGTGACATTGTCGTAATAAGCAGGCTAATCACAATACGGCGCAGAATATCCAGGCCAAGCAGCACAATAATCGGGCTGAAGTCTAGCCCGCCCATCGGCGGCATCAGGCGGCGCACCGGCTCCATGATAGGGTCGGTTAGCTGAAGAATGATGCGCACAATTGGTCCCCAGGTGGGGTGATACGGGTCAGGCCGCACCCAGGAAATAATGACGCGCGCAATGATCAGAAAGGTGAATATCTGAAATAAGGTGTTGATGGTTGAAGCTAAAGCGTACATAGATACAGGTTCCTCAAAATTTTCAAAGGGTCATTCTTTCACCGAAAATGGCGCGGCCCACGCGAATGTGGGTTGCGCCTTCGGCAATGGCCAGTTCAAAGTCGTCGGTCATGCCCATCGAGAGATAGGGTAGGGAGAGATGGGCAACGGCCGTTTCCAGCCAGGCTGCCAGCTCCCGTGTGCGGCGAAAAACGCGACGAATCTCTTCCCTGGGCGCTTCCCAGGGCGCTATCGTCATCAGCCCCACCAGCCGCACGTGTGGCAGCGCCATTGCCGACTCGACTATAGTACGCAGCGTCGCCTGTTGGGTTGCATCTGTTTCCCATTGCGTTGCCATAAAGCCAGATTTGCTCTCCTCTCCAGAGAGGTTAACTTCCAGGAAGGCAGGTAACGGTTGGCTGCTAAATTCTGGGCGCTGCTGGTTGAGGCGCGCGACAATTTTCAATCGATCCAGGGCATGAAAAAGATCGGCGTGGGCAGCAGCCAGGCGGCTTTTGCGGCTTTGCAGCGTGCCAATGAGGTGCCAGGTAATATCGGGGTAGGCAGCGAAATACGGCCGTTTCTCCGCCAACTCCTCCGCGCGATTTTCGCCAAAGTGACGCATTCCCACCTGGTAGGCCGCCTGAATCGTTGCGACAGGCCACGTTTTTGTAACCGCCACCAGCGTAATTTCGGCCGGGTTGCGATTGGCGGCCTGTGCTGCGCGTGTTATGCGTTCCTGCACGACCGTATATCGTTCAGTCAGTTGTTGCAAATCGTTCATACGTAGAATAATCAGCCACGCATCCCCACATACTCGATGCGAAAGATCACGCCCGTAGAATAATCAGCCACGTACAGGCTGCCATCTGGCCCTACCGTCACGTCTATGGGAGAGGCAAACCCGGTGGCAAAGGTGCTTACCTGCCCGTCGGTGGTTACACGCATCACGCGGCTGCCAAAAGGCAGCGCCGTCCACAGTGTGAGGAAGAGGCTGTTGTAGTAGCCAGGGAATTGCGTGTGCAGATAAGCGGTGATGCCGGTTGGCACACTGTGCGCGGGAAATTCCGCCAGTGGCGACACGATTTCTATCCCTTCGGGGATGCCAAAGCACCAACCACATTCATAGTATGGGTAGCCATGCTCTGCACCGGGCACAACCGCTTTCAGCTCTTCGGGCACAATTTCGCCGCTGTTGGGCACTTCATCACGGCCGTTTTCCGTCGCATACAACACGCCATCCGCGCCCCAGGCAATGTCATACGGATTGCGAAAGCCACGTGCGTACACCTCCACCTCCTCGCCATCGGGGCTAAAGCGCAAAATAACCGCCTCGTATGGGTGCAGCGTATCTTGCGTGTTTGTACCATCCAAAATTTCGCCATGATCAGCGCGTCCGCCAACGCCCACGTAGCCATACCCGTCTGGGCCAAAGGCAATGCCGTTAGGCGCGTGCATGCCCAGGTAACAGCAGGGTAGTCCGCCAATCAGCTCAACAGCCGTTCCGTTTTCGATCACCAGGATTTGCCCTTCTCCCCCCACGTGCCGGTCATCTTTGCGGTTGGAGACAAACAGACGCGCGGTGCCAGGTTGAAAGGCAATGCCGGTGGGCACAGTCAGGCCGTCAAAGAATAGCTCTTTGTTGCCCTGGGCGTCAATGGCGTAAATTTTGCCCTGCACAAACGCCACATAGAGACGGCCGTCTGGGCCAAAGGTCAGGCTGGTGGGCTGCAAGCTGGGCCAGTTGGGGTCCGGGTCATCGCTAGGGAACTGCGCCACAAAGGCCACGCGGAACCCTTCGGGCACGCGAACGCGCACTTCCCAGGCCGCTACGTCGTCAAAGCAGGGGAAACGGTCACTACAGGCGCTGGCAACATATTCTGGCTGCTCCACGTCCGGCGCGTGGGGGCCAGCAGTAGGTGTAGCGGTAGGCAGCGGCGTTGCTGTTGGAGGGGGCGTAGCGGTGGCGTCTGGCAGCGGCGTGAGCGTCGGCGGCGCAGGCGTGGCCGTAGGCGCAGGCGTGCGCGTGGGAAACGGGGTAGCAGAAGGGGTGGCGGTAGGGCGCACAGCCGTTGGCGCGCTGGCGCTCTGTGTACCGCCCCCACAAGCCACCAGGAATAGTACGAGTAAGAGAAAAGCGAATTGTTTTTGCATTGTGGTCAGTCAGTTATTCTCGTGAAAGGTGAAAGACATGGCGCCTTCGACCCAATCACGCTTCACGTTAGTTATCTCCTTTCACATTCATTCTATCCATCATCTCAACGAGGGCACAAATGAGCCAGGCACAGGCGAAGGGCAATCGGCGCGTTGTTTTTAACCACAGGGGCAGGGGGGCCGGCCGCTGGCGCAACAGCCAGCGTCCTTCCCACTGTGCCAACTGTGCCAGACGGCCGTTCAGCCAGCCGCCCAATCCGCCATCCAGGGACAGGAAACGGCCGTTGCGCCTGCGGCCGCATACCCGCCCCAGCAATTGCGCCGGGGCCACAGGGGGATCAAACTGCGCAGAGCGGTCGCCGCGCAGCCGCCACCCACCGTCAACCTGGTCCACACAGCGGTGCGTGATCAGTTCTGCCCCGCTAACATAGGTAAAGATAGCGCCGGGCTGTGGGTATGGCGGGGCAACGGCCGTTAACACTACCTCATCGCCGCGCCAGAGCAGGGGAGCCATGCTGTTGCTGCTGACAACGAGGACGGCCGTTTGCCCCTGGCGCAGCGTCTGACGCAGCGCCTCGATAACAAATGCTGCATTTTTGGTTAAATCAGCCATCATGATGTTAAAATGAAGGGCATCCTTCATGGCACTCTGGAGAGATGCTCTACAAATTTATTACTGCTGGCGGAATCTGGTGGTCTGCCGTCAGCAGTCGGCGGCCAAATTTGTAAAGATGCCCAAACCATGCCCAAGTAAGCTCAGATTCAGGTCACAAAACAACACGGAGGTAAATCATGAACGTTCGCTGTTCGTATTGTCGCCACTCTTTTAACCTGAGGCGCGATTTTTTGGCCTATGCCATTGCCCAGGCCAGCGAAAAAGGGCAAAAGCATTATGCCGTTGAGTGCGTTAACTGCCGCAAAATGCTGAAGGTCTCTGTGCGCGAGATGCGCCGCTACGTGCCCGCCGAAACACCAGAAACAAGAGAAACAGCACAAGCAGCGGCAGAGGTTGCAGAGTAGGAGGTTGGTTGGCTGGTTGGCCGGCCAACCAGCCAACCAGCTAACTTTCCCTTCTGTACAAGGCATGATCGCGCACATAGTGCCAGACGGCCGCTGGCAACAAATAGCGCAGAGAATGGCCTGCCCGCGCCCATTGGCGCACGGTCGTTGCCGAAATCGCCAACGTCGGCCCATCCAGCCAATCTACAAGCGCGCGCACGCCGGGAACGGCCGTTTCTAGCGCCGACCACTCAATCTCCACGCCAGGTCGGGGCAGCACCCCCAGGCGGCATTGAGTCAGAATTTGCTGCGGCTGCACCCATGTTGGCAAATTCCGCAGCGAATCTGCGCCGATCAGCCACCAAAAAGCGGCCTCCGGGCCGTACTGTTGGCGCAAGAGAGGCAGCAAGGTGACCGTTGTGTGCGGGGGCTGTCGCTGCACGTCCAGCGTATTCAGAGCAAAGGGAGAATCGGCGAGCGCCAGTTGCAGCATGGCCAGGCGATGAGAAACGGCCGTGATCGCCTTCCCCTCTTTGTGTGGCGGCAACCCGACCGGCAAAAAAACCACCTCATCCAGCATCAACTGCTCCCGCGCCGTCTCGGCCAGCCACAAATGCCCTACATGTGGCGGGTCAAACGTGCCACCCAACAGACCGATACGCTGCACGGCCGTTACCCTTCACCCCACTCCAGCACTTCATCCCCAATGTAAACCGTATCCCCCACAGCCACCCCCGCTTCCTCTAGCGCCTGCGTAATGCCCAGGCGCTGCAAAATCTGCTGAAAGCGATCCAGCGTTGCGTCAAACTCAAAATAGGTCATCGCGGCAATGCGCTCAATTTGCCGTCCGCGCACGCGCCAGCCCCCGCGCTCCCGCTCGATCGTGAACCCATCCGCCTCATCTGGCACAATCAGCGGCAACGCCTCTTCGCGCAGCATCGGCAATGGCGCTTCATCCAGCATTCGCTTTACGCGGCGCAGCATCGCCTGCACTCCTTGCCCTGTTACGGCCGAAATCGCCATAAAGGGATACCCATGCTTTGTCACTTCTTCTGCCACCAGCGGCTCCCAGGCCACTGCGTCTGGCAAATCCAGCTTATTCAGCACCACCAATTGCGGCTTCTCTTCCAGCGCCACATTATACATCGCCAATTCCTGGTTGATGAGCGCCCAATCCTCCAGCGGCTCCGGTGCGGCCCCGTCCAGCAGGTGGATGAGGACGCGCGTGCGCTCGATATGCCGCAGAAAGTCATGCCCCAGCCCTACCCCTTCCGATGCACCCTCGATCAGCCCAGGAATGTCTGCCACCACCATTGTCTCGCCATCATCCAGGCGCACCACACCCAAATTAGGCTGCAAGGTAGTAAAGGGATAGTCGCCAATTTTTGGCTGCGCCGCGCTGATGGCCGAAAGTAACGTAGATTTACCGGCGTTAGGTTTGCCCACAATGCCCACATCAGCAATGAGCTTTAGCTCCAGCTCCAGCCACATCTCCTCACCGGGCTCGCCACGCTCAGCAATGCGCGGCGCCTGATTCACGCTGGTGGCAAAACGCGCATTGCCGCGCCCGCCGCGTCCTCCGGTCAGCAGCACCACTTCCTGGCCCGGCTCTGTCAGGTCGGCCAGCAGGTCGCCCGTTTCCGCATGGCGGATGATAGTACCAGGGGGGACTTCCAGGCGAATGGAGTCACCATTGGCGCCAGTGCGGTCGGCTTTGCCGCCATGCTGCCCATTTCCGGCGCGGAAATGCACCTTGCGATGGAAGTAGATGAGGCTATTAAGGTGAGGACTGACGGTAAAAATGACATCGCCCCCCTTACCGCCGTCGCCCCCATCAGGACCGCCAAATGGCACAAACTTTTCGCGGCGAAAGCTGATCATGCCGTCACCGCCGTCGCCACTTTTGATGTAAATTTTTGCGCGATCGTAGAACATATATACACTAAAATAGTTTACCCAAGATTGCCAGACGCGGGTCTAAGTCATCATCAGAACAACCGCAATCCCCCTCGTTCAGGTTTGCGCCGCATTCCTGGCACAGGCCCTGGCAGTCTGACTTGCAGATGGGCTGCATGGGCAGTTCTAACAGGCTTAGCTCGCGCACCAGCGGCGAAAGATCAATGAAGCCGTTTTCACCCACCACATATTCACCCTGCGGCGCGGTAGAAGGAGGATAGTAGAAAAGATCATCGAGTTGTAGCGTCACAGGCAATGAGAACTCAACCAGACAGCGCACACACTCGGCAAGTACGGCCGTTGCCAGCTCCCCCTCTATATAAATCCCTTCAGACGTGCGCGAGACGCGCAGTTTGCCACGCAGCGGCGTTAACTGGAGGTCCTCGGCAACGCGAATGTCTGGGTAATCCAGCTCGATGTCACGGCTTTCGCCCAGCGTCGCCTCTAGCAAGAAGCCAAAGTTAAAACGCAAACGAGAATGAAAACCCTTGCTCATGGAAAATCCTAAAGAAAAATGCCAGCCAACCGCTTGTGCGGTAAAGTAACCGTCCGGGGCATGGTTCAGATAAACTTTGCAAATATGACCACCGACTACCAACTGCGATTTGTCTGTAGTCTGTTTGATGGTTTGATGGTTTGTTGGATCTTAGCCAACCAACCGATAACAACCTGACAAGCGAGTATAGCATAGGGGCAAAGATTTTTGTAACCAGATGAGAGAAAGATGATGCGGAAACTACTGGTAGCCACACACAATCGCGGCAAGGTGGCCGAATTTGCCGACCTGTTGCAAGACATGGAAATAGATTGGCTCAGCCTGGATGACGTGGGCATTGCCCACGAGGTGCCAGAGACAGGACGCACCTTTGGCGAAAATGCGCGCCTGAAGGCACAGACCTACGCCGCCATGACCGGACTCCTGACGCTGGCAGATGACTCAGGACTAGAGGTAGACGCGCTAGGGGGAGCACCAGGCGTCTACACGGCGCGCTATGGCGGCGCCGGGCTAACGCACGAACAGCGCTATCGCCTGCTGCTGCAAAATCTGGCAAATATCCCCTGGGAAGAGCGTCGCGCGCGCTTCCGCTGCGTCGTTGCCCTGGCCGCCCCGGATGGTACTCTGTTGGCCGAAGCCGACGGGGTTTGCGAGGGCTTTATTGCCTGGGAGCCGGCCGGGGATGGCGGCTTTGGCTATGACCCGGTCTTTTATCTGCCAGAATATGGGCAAACAATGGCGCAGGTTAGCTCTGCCACCAAGCACCAAATCAGCCATCGTGGGCGGGCACTACGCGCCATCGTACCACAGCTGCAAGCATTGTAGCGAGCGCACCTACAGGTATGCACGCAGCCAGTAAACCACTATACCCAAGTACTCCTTTAGCGCCAGCTCCATCAGCGCCATGCCGCTGGCGCTGGGCAACAGGTTTCTCAACAAGACGCCGAGGCCACCAGTGTAAGCGTAACGCCACTCAGCATCTGCCACCAGGTAATCGGCAGGTACGGGAATGACCTCGATACCCTGGCGGGCAAAGGTGCGAACGCTGCGCGGCATGTGGCTGGCGGAAGTGAGCAGTAACACCGGCCCGGTAATGCCCCGCGCTTGCAGCAGTTCTTTGCTAAACAAGGCATTCTCATACGTATTGCGCGAGGCGCCCTCTTGCCAGATGGCTTCCAGGGGCACGCCAAGCATGGCGAGCACGGCCGTCATGCTTTCGCTAGCCGGCGGCCCCTCCTGCACACTGGTCACAGACCAGCCGCCGCTGACCAAAATGGCGGGCGCTTTACCCTGGTGATACAACCAGGCCGCGTAAAACATGCGGTCGGCTGCTTCGTTCACCTCTGTAAGAGGGCGTGGCGCAAGCTGTGGCCGCGTGCCGCCCCCTAGTAGTACAATTACCTCGGCCTGGGGGATTTCTGCCGGTGGCAAGTATTGCTGCTCGAGCGAGCGCGTGACCGCCATAGCCGTCATCTGATTACTGCCCAGCCAGAGCAGCAGCAGCGCCAGCCCCGTCAGGCGGCGCGGCCAGCAGCTTTCGCGGTGCAAAAATAAGGAAACGGTCAGCAAGAGGGAGGTCAGACCTGTTGGGTACACAAATAAGGGTAAAATTTTGGAAAGGATGAGAAACATGAGCGAAGTTTAGTCACGGTCTGCCAGGCAGACAAGCAAACTCGTTCGTGGTCGCGGTGAACGGAACAATGAAAATCGCGGTTATTTCTGACATTCACGGCAACTTGCCCGCCCTGCGCACTGTTACAAATGATGTGGAGGCATGGGGTGCAGACCTGGTAGTGGTTGATGGCGACATCGTCAGCCGTGGGCCTCTTTCGCTGGATTGCCTGCGCTTTGTGCAAGAGAAGCAGCGGCGTTTTGGTTGGCGCCTGGTTAAAGGGAATCACGAAGATTTTGTGCTGGAGTTTGCCAATCCCACTGCGCCGCAAAGCGGCCCACGTTATGAGTTGGTGCGCTTTGCGCACTGGTGTTATCGCCAGATTGATGTTAATGGCTTTGTGGCCGCCCTGCAACAATTGCCGGATAAATTTGTGTATCTGGCGCCAGACGGCAGCGAGTTTCGCGTCATGCACGGCTCTATGCGTAATAATCGGGACGGCATTTATGCTGAGTCGAGTGACGAAGAACTATGGGAGCAAATCGCCCCGGTTCCGGCCGTGTTTGTGACTGCGCACACGCACCGCCCCATGATTCGCCGCTTTAATGATGCGCTGGTGGTGAATGTGGGGTCGGTTGGGTCGCCATTTGATGGCGACGGCCGCGCCAGCTACGGCCGTTTCCGGTGGACACGCGCCGGGTGGCAGGCAGAAATTGTGCGCCTACCCTACGACCGGGCGCAGACAGAGCGCGATTACGTGGAATCTGGCTTTCTCGCCGAAGCGGGGCCATTGGCGCGGCTGATGCTGGTTGAGTTGCGCCGCGCCGGTGGGCTGGTTCACCGCTGGGCCAAGCGATACCAAAATGCCATTCTGGCCGGTGAAATGAACATGGAAGAGAGCGTGCAAGAACTGCTGCAAGATGAAGATTTACGGCCGTTTCTCGGCCCCCCACTCAGTTGCGCACAAGAAAGCCAGAGATAGAGAAGCCCGCTCTGCCCCTTACCCGTTGCCATCTGCCCCGCGCCCTTAAACCCATCACAAAAGCAGTTACAACTTGTCTATGAGCGAACCCATTTTTTACGATTCACACATGCACACGCCGCTGTGTAAACACGCCAGCGGCGAGCCAGAAGCCTACGCCGCAGCCGCACATGCGCGCGGCCTGAAAGGGATTATTTTCACCTGTCACAACCCGGGGCCAGACCGCAACTTTTCGCCCCAGGTACGCATGGCGCCAGAGCAATTTGACGAGTATGTGGCAATGGTTACAAGAGCCGCAGAAGCCTGGAACGGCCGTGTAGACGTGCGGCTTGGTCTGGAATGTGACTACATTCCTGGCATGGAGCCATTCCTGGAAAAGCTGCTACAGCGCGCCGAAATGCACCACGTTCTCGGCTCCGTTCACCCGCAGTTGCCTTACTACCGTGCCCTCTATGATTCTGGCAACCCGCAGCAATACTATGAAGCCTACTTTGAACACCTGGCCCAGGCTGCGGAAACGGGTTTGTTCGACACGCTGGCACACCCTGACCTGGTGAAAAACGTCTATCCCGCCCAATGGTCGGTAGAGCACGTGTGGGACATGATGTGCGCCAGCCTGGAGCGCATTGCGCGCACGGGTGTGGCGATGGAAATAAACACTTCCGGCCTGCACAAGAGCGTGCGTGAAATGAACCCGAGTAAGCAAATGTTAAAAGAAATGCGCGCGCGGGACATTCCTGTGGTAATTGGCTCTGACGCCCATCAGCCTGAGCGCGTTGCTGCAGACTTTTTACAGGCTCTTGCGTTGTTGGCAGAGTGTGGCTATACCCAAGTTGGATTTTTTCTCAATCGTCAGCGGCAAACAGTTACCATTGACACAGTACGGGCAAGTTTGAGCGCAAAGCATGAAACATGAAGCGTGTGAAATGCGTATTGGAAGTGAACTGGGCACTAGCGTTTTTGTCCGTCGCCAGGGTAGCGCGATTTGGGGTGTAGTTCACGCTTTCTGGAAACGGCATGTTACAATTTCCTCACCGCAGACGGCCGACCGCAGACCTTCGAAAATACCACACAGGATATTCCTGACCGTCTGCCGTCTGCGGTCAAAAAGGCCTGATATGATGAGAAATGAACGATTGCAACTTATCGGCAAGAACCTGAAAGCACAGGCTATCGTCTTGGGCGGGTTTGTCCTGGCGTTTTGGCTGCTGGAAATTGTAGACCATTTCCTGTTTGGTCAGGCGCTAAATGGATTGGGGGTTCGCCCGCGCAGCTCAGATGGGCTGTTGGGCATTGTTCTGGCGCCGTTTTTGCACGGCAACTTTGCCCACCTGGCAGCAAACACGATTCCATTCGTAGTGCTGGGCTGGTTTGTGATGCTGCAAGGGGTGACTCGCTTCTGGCTGGTGACGGTAATTACAGCCGTTGTTAGCGGCTTTGGTATGTGGCTGTTAGGGGAAAGTCGCACCGTGCACATTGGCGCCAGCGGGCTGATCTTCGGTTATTTTGGCTACCTGCTGCTGCGTGGCTACTTTGAGCGCAGCGCCTCTGCCGTTTTGTGGACAATCCTGGTCGTTGTCCTTTACGGCAGCATGATTTTGGGCGTGCTGCCAGGGCAAATGGGCATCTCCTGGCAGGCGCACCTGTTCGGCTTTTTGGGCGGTGGACTGGCAGCCTATTTGCTGGCGCCCCGCCCACCACGCCGCACCCTGGAAGATGAGATTGTGATACACGATTAACAATGACCGCCGACGGCCAACCGCCGGTCACCAACTGCGGTCTACCTTGTAAATGAAACCTGCACTACATTTTCATTCGTGGTGGTGCGCCCCACGCATGAAGTCTCCTGTGCAGAAATTGGCCTTCTTGGCACGCTAAACAGGAATTTCCGCCGCAGGTAGAGGCCCAGGATCGGGCAAACCAGTTGAGGCCAGGCTTTGCAACACGTTAACGTCCATCGTCCCCTCACACAAAATGTGACAGGAAAGGCGAAACTTACCCAGGTTGCCACTACTTTCGAGCTTGGCCTGCTCACGCGGATGGTAGCTTTGTGGCTCACCACTGTTAAATGTGACGCGGCAGGTCGTACAGCGCGCGTTTCCGCCACAGCGGTGCAAAATATCTATCCCCTCATCTACCAACGCCAGAATCAGCCTCTTGCCATCTGGGGCGGTGAAAGATTTGCCGTTTACAATGATTGTTGCCATCGTTTAACTCCCTTGAAAATGACCGCAGACCACCGTCTGTAAGTGTAGCCCAGGTTGCCAAACCTGGTATCTACCTCCCTGGAAAATGACCGCCGACCACAGCTTGCAGCCCGCCGAATATTACTATTACTATAGGATATTCCTGGCCATCTGCTGCCTGCCATCTGCCGTCGGCGGTCTCCTTCGTAAGCTGTAAAAAAGTATATGCCCCTAATTTTAGTAGCAGGAAAAACGATTGACCAACCTGATTTCGGGTTTTGGGTTACTATCCACCTGGCCACATACCGCCGACGACAGCCTATCACACCTCTCCCATAAGATCCTCGATAATCGGTCGTAGCCGGGCCACTAGACGCAAGCAGTAGGCGTGTTAAAATTGCCCGCCGCCAACAAGTGAAAAACAAGGACGCAGGTAATCAGATGGTTTACCATTTCGACGAAGAGATCAGCCGCAGAGGCACGCACAGCATTAAGTGGGAGTTTTTGTTCCCCAACGGCCGTCCGCAATATGGCGACCACGCTGACCCCAAATACGGCCGTGAACGCATCCTGCCTATGTGGGTGGCCGATATGGACTTTCAGGGACCACCTGAGATGATCGAGGCGCTGGTGCAGCGCGCGCGGCACGGCATCTTTGGTTACTCATTGGCCGGCGACTCCTATTACGAGGCTGTATTGGGCTGGATGGCGCGGCGCTACGGCCGTTCTGTGCCGCGTGAATGGTTGGTGATAACACCCGGTGTCGTGCCCGCAATCAACATGCTCATTCAGGCGCTGGTGCAGCCGGGGGAAAAGGTGCTGGTACAGCGCCCCGTTTATTATCCCTTTTTTGCCGCCATCGAAAACAACGGCGCACAGATTGTTTCAAATTCACTGGTGCTGGAAAACGGCCGTTACCGTATGGACTTTGACGATCTGGCAACAAAAACGGCTGATCCGACCGTGACGATGGCCATTTTGTGCAGCCCCCACAATCCCGTTGGCCGCGTCTGGACGCCGGAGGAGTTAGAACAGTTTGGTCACATTTGCCGTGCCAACAACGTGCTCATCATCTCAGACGAGATTCACTGCGACCTGATTTACGACGGGCACACCTTCACCCCCTTCGACCGCGTCAGCCCAGACTTTGCCGCAAACAGCATCATCTGTACCGCACCCAGCAAAACTTTCAACATCGCCGGTCTAAAAACCTCTAACCTGATCATTCCTCAGGCAGAGTGGCGGCACAGGCTAGCCAGGGTGATGGCGCGGCACGGCCTGCTGGGCAGCAACGCCTTTGGCCTGGTAGCAACCGAAGCCGCATACAACCACGGGGAGGCATGGCTGACGGCCGTGATGGCCTACATTCAAGCGAACTACCGCTTCATGGCCGACTACCTGGCCACACACCTGCCGCAGCTGCGCCCCATTCCCCCGGAAGGCACCTACCTGGTCTGGGTAGATTGTCGCGCACTGGGCCTGGATGCGGCGGCGCGCAAGGAGCTATTCATGGGGCAGGCCAGGGTGTTCCTGGACGAAGGCGAACTGTTTGGCCCTGAAGGGGAAGGCTTTGAGCGCTTCAACATTGCCTGCCCACGCGCCATTTTGGTTGAAGCGCTAGAGCGGATAAAAACGGCCGTTGCGCAGTTAGCCATTGGCCATAAGAACCCGGAAACTTCATGAGTGGGGCACACCACCACGAGTGAAAAGCGTAGCGCGAGCTGTCCGCGCTCCATTTTTTGCCGGCAGTGGGCGGACAAACTGTCCGCGCTCCATTTTTTAGGACAGGCAAGTACCAGGTTCGGCAACGTGGGATACACTTACAGGCGGCCGTCGGCGGTCGGCGGTCATTTTTAAGGGAGGTTGGTTTGATTCGTTGGCTAGTAGGCAAAAAACCAACCAACCAACCAACTAACCAACCAACAAACTTTTCCAGAAAGCCCTGGTAGCAACTACCTCCACTTGTAAAAACAGTATGCTCAGCAATCACCTCAGAATTCTCGAATCAGAAGCCATTTATGTCCTGCGCGAGGTAGCGGCACAATTTGAACGGCCGTTGCTGCTCTTCTCCGGTGGCAAAGACTCCATCCTCCTTTCCCACCTGGCACGCAAAGCCTTTTACCCTGCCCCCATTCCCTTTCCCTTTTTGCACATAGATACCGGCCACAACTTCCCCGAAACCCTCACCTTTCGCGATGAGCTGATCGCCCGCCTGGGCGTGCGCCTGATTGTGCGCTATGTGCAAGACAGCATTGACCAGGGGCGCGTCGTCGAAGAAACCGGCCCCTACGCCAGCCGCAACGCCCTGCAAACCGTCACCCTGCTAGACGCCCTGGCCGAACTCAAGGCAGATGCCGCCATTGGTGGCGCGCGCCGCGACGAAGAAAAAGCGCGTGCCAAAGAGCGCTTCTTTTCCCACCGCGATGAATTCGGGCAATGGGACCCCAAGAACCAGCGGCCAGAACTGTGGAATCTGTACAACGGCCGTAAAAAAGCCAACGAACATTTCCGCGTCTTCCCTATCAGCAACTGGACCGAACTAGACGTCTGGCAATACATTCAGGCCGAGCGTATCCCCCTACCTTCCCTCTACTTCAGCCACGAGCGCGAGGTCATCAACCGCGACGGCACATGGTTAGCCGCCTCTGAAGTCGTGCGCCCCCTGCCCGGCGAAACGATCAGGCGCAAAACCGTGCGCTTCCGCACCATCGGCGACATGACCTGCACCGGCGCCGTAGAGTCAGTCGCCCGCACCATCGAAGAGATCGTCAACGAGGTAGCCACTGCCCGCGTCACCGAGCGCGGCACCCGCGCCGACGACAAACGTTCAGAAGCGGCAATGGAAGATCGCAAAAAAGCGGGATATTTTTAACTGCTTTAGCCAGACCACTAACTAAAACCATGACCCCAACCACCCTCCCCCAAATAGACCTCCTCCGCTTCAGCACGGCTGGCAGCGTAGATGATGGCAAAAGCACCCTGATCGGCCGTTTGCTTTACGACTCTAAAGCCATTTTTGCCGACCAGCTAGAAGCCGTTGAGCGCGCCAGCGCCAGCCGCGGCGACGAGGAAATAGACCTGGCGCTGCTCACCGATGGCCTGCGCGCTGAACGAGAACAAAAAATCACCATAGACGTTGCCTACCGCTACTTTGCCACCCCCAAACGCAAATTCATCATCGCCGATACCCCTGGCCACATTCAGTACACACGCAACATGGTTACAGGCGCATCTACGGCCGAACTGGCCATTATCCTCATAGACGCGCGCAAAGGGGTGCTGACACAATCCAGGCGGCACGGTTTTCTGGCAACGCTGCTGCGCATTCCACACCTGGTCGTGGCGGTTAACAAGATGGACCTCGTTGACTATGCACAAAATGTCTACACAGAAATCGTGCGCGATTACACCGCTTTTACGCAAAAGCTCAACGCGCAAGACGTCACCTTCATCCCCATTTCCGCCCTACGCGGTGACAACATCGTGGAAAAAAGTGGCCACATGCCCTGGTACGACGGGCCCACCTTGCTGCATCACCTGGAAAATGTGAACGTAGGGGCCAGCCTGAACAATATAGATTTCCGCTACCCCGTGCAGTATGTGCTGCGTCCTAACCAGCAGTTTCGTGGTTATGCCGGACAGGTTGCCTCCGGCCGCATTGCCGTTGGCGAAGCGGTCGTGGCGCTGCCTTCGGGTCTGCAAAGCCGGGTTAAGGCCATTGTCACAGCCGATGGCGAGCGTGACTGGGCTAACGTAGGGGATTCAGTGGTGCTGACGTTAACCGACGAGATTGACATCAGCCGCGGGGATATGCTGGTGCGCGTGAACAACCTGCCAGAAAAGAGCAACCGCCTGGATGCCACGCTTTGCTGGATGAGTGAAGAGCCACTGAAGCGGCGCGGTCAATACTGGGTGCAGCACACCACACGCCTGGTCAGTGGTTTTGTGGCAGAACTGAACTACCGCATTGATGTAGACACCATGCACCGTGAGGCAACCGACACCCTACGCCTGAATGAGATTGGGCGTGTCCAGCTTGTCACCACCCAGCCCCTTTACTATGACCGTTATGCGCTCAACCGCGCCACCGGCAGCTTTATCCTGATTGATCCGGCAACCAATAACACGGTCGCCGCTGGCATGATTCGTGGGGAGTCGCAAGATGTGGGGCGCTTGCTGGAGGGAGAGGTGGAAGCGACACCGGTACGCCCAAAGTCAAGCAACGTGATATGGGAACAACACGGCATCACGCTGGCGCAGCGGGAGGAAAAGAATGGACACAAAGCGGCCGTTCTCTGGTTCACCGGCCTTTCTGGTTCGGGCAAATCTACCATTGCACGCAAGCTGGAACAGCACCTGTTTGCCGCAGGCATTCACACCATGTACCTGGACGGCGACAACCTGCGGCACGGGCTGAACGGGGATTTGGGCTTTAGCAGTGCCGACCGCCAGGAAAATATTCGTCGCGCCGCCGAACTGGCTAAGCTTTCGTTTGCGCACGGCAACGTGACGCTGGCCTGTTTTATCTCCCCTTTCACGGCCGATCGCCGGTTTGCGCGCCAGTTAATTCCAGACGGCCGTTTCCTGGAAATCTACGTCAAGTGCGACCTGGAAGTAGTCAAGCGACGCGACCCCAAGGGGCTGTATGCCAAAGCCCTGGCGGGCAAAATTCCCGACTTCACTGGCATCTCCTCCCCCTATGAGGAACCCGTCAACGCCGAGCTAGTCGTTGAAACCGACATTTACAGCGTAGATGACATCATTGCGCAGATCATGGCGCTGTTGCGCCAGCGGGGCATTGTGCCATAAAGCGTGAAACGTGAATCAATGAATTACCACGTTTCACGCTTCATGCTTTACGCTGCCGGAATACGCTCCGCGCCGCCCATATACGGCCGTAGCCCCTCTGGAATGACAATACTGCCATCTTCCTGCTGATTATTCTCGATGAGGGCAATCATCACGCGGGGCAGCGCCAGGCCACTGCCATTGAGCGTATGGGCATAGCGCACGCGCCCACCATCTGCTGGCCGGTACTTGATATTTGCTCGCCGCGCCTGAAACGCCTCACAATTGCTGATAGAGCTGATCTCCAACCACTCCTGGCAACCCGCCGCCCATGCCTCCAGGTCATATTTCTTGGTGGCGGCAAAACCCAGGTCACCCGTCACCATCTCCACCAGACGATAGCGCAACCCCAGCGCCTGGCAAACATCTTTGGCATCCTGCACCATCTCTGCCAGCGCCTGATAGCTCGTCTCTTCCGTGGTGAAGCGGTACATCTCCACCTTGTCAAACTGATGGCCGCGCTTAATGCCGCGCACGTCTCGCCCGGCACTCATTTTTTCGCGGCGGAAACAGGGAGTGTAAGCCACGTACTTCTTGGGCAGCTCTGCTTCTTCGAGAATTTCGTCGCGGTGCATATTCGTCAGCGCAATTTCGGCCGTGCCCAGCCACATGTAATCCTCTTCGGCATCGCGGTAGATGTTATCCTTGAACTTGGGTAACTGCCCTGCGCCCTCAAACATGGCCGCGCGCATCATGAACGGTGGGTAAACTTCGGTATAGCCGTGTCTGGTGATGTGATAATCCAAAAAAAACTGGATGAGCGCTCGCTGCAAGCGCGCACCCCATCCTTTGAGGACGTAAAAACGGCTGCCGCTCATCTTAACGCCGCGCTCAAAATCAATGATGTCCAGCTCTGGGCCTAACTCCCAGTGCGGCTTGGGCGTAAAGGCAAAGTGGGGCTCCGGCGCGCCTTGCGGGGGGTATGCGATGTTGTGGCTGTCATCTGGGCCGTCTGGCACGCTTTCGTGGGGCAGATTGGGAACCCACAGCATGTACTCACGCAAGGCGGCATCCACCTGGCGCAATTCCTCATCCAGGTCAGTGATGCGCTCGCCCATCAAGCGCGTTTCTTCTTTGGCGTTGTCCGCGTTGGCTTGTAAGGTCAGGAGCTGCGCACGAAGCTGCGCCACATCCTGCCCCACATCCTGCCCGGCTTCGGCACGTTTCAGCTCCGCTTCTAGCTTTTTCAGGCTACCCATCCACAGGCCAATTTGTTTGGAGCTCTCGTTGCGCCGGCGACGCAGCTCTTCAACTTCTTGCAGAATTTCGCGGCGACGGCCGTCGGTGGCCACTATCTCATCAATCGGCGCGCTGTCGTTTAGTCTGGCAATTTGCGCCTTGACCCACTCTGGTTTTTCGCGAATCAAGTTAATGTCTAGCATCGTTTCCTCCGTAAACGTAAGGCCTTAAATGAAAAATGGGGCGCAGATTTTCGGGACAGACCATTTTGGGAATAGAATAACTATCTACTCGGCCTGGGTGAACATGTTTTCGCGCACCAGAAAGAAGGCCAGGGTGATGACAAACAACACCAGGGGAATGGCGCAACACAAGACGCCCAAAAGCAACAATGTGACAATATCCATCTGATTTTTCCTCCGAAAATAGCTGGTTGGTTTGGGCATGGTTCATCTTTTTCAGAAGCGGTGCCTTACAAATTTCTGGCCACAGACGGCCAACGGCAGACCGCCCATCACTGGCAAAATCGC
The DNA here is from genome assembly GCA_937943625.1 of uncultured Anaerolineae bacterium. GTDB lineage: Bacteria > Chloroflexota > Anaerolineae > Promineifilales > Promineifilaceae > JACSRF01. The sequence goes on from CALEAD010000022.1 coordinate 17,326, forward strand.
GGTCGGCGGTCGGGAGTCGGCGGTCAAATTGTAAAGATCGCTTGAACCATGCCCCGGCTTGCTTGTTGGTTGCTTGACAAACTAATCAACCTAACTAACCTTGCCAACTGCAACAAAAAAACCTCCCCGCCACTCCAGGACGAGGAGGCCCGTGGTGCCACCTGGTTTTGCCGATACTCCTACCGGCCTCACTGTGCGCTTTAACGGGCGCGCCCGACTTTCTTTTGGCCCTGAACGGGTTTGAGAAAGCGACTCAGGAGGGGATTTCGGGCTGCCGGCCTGTTGGCTTGCACCCCCGCCAACTCGCTGATGATCCCGCACGGCCGTACTTGGCTCCGTCTCTGTCGTTATCTATGCGCGCCTCATTATAGCCAGGGTGAAAACGGCCGTCAACGCTCCTGGCGCTTTTGCCAACAACAACCTATAATTTGCCTACAAGGTAGCGGCGTGACACGGTGAAGGGGTGACGGGGTAACCCGATGATGGGATGACAAGGATGATGCAGCAACAGACAATTCTCGTAACAGGCGTGGCGGGTTATTGGGGTGCACGCGTGGCGCAGCGACTGCTGGCCGAAAGCGGCCTGCACGTCATAGGTATAGATGCCACTCCCCCGCAGGAGCTACCAGAGGGTCTGGATTTTGTGCAGGCAGATATTCGCAATCCGCTGATGACGGAGCTGCTAAAAGCGGAACGGGTAGATACCGTCTGCCATCTGGCTTTTAGTGACAGTCGGCGCCGAAATGAAGCCAACTTTGACCTGAACGTAATGGGCGCGATGAAGGTATTTGGCGCGGCGGCACAGGCAGGCGTGCGCAAAATTGTGTATCGCAGCAGCACGGCTGTTTACGGCGCTTTGCCGCAAAACCCAGCCTACTTGAGCGAAACACATCCCCTACACGGCAGCAAACAGTATGGCTACACGCGCTACATGGTAGAAATCGAAGAATTTTGCAATGGCTTTAGGTCACAACAGCCTGATTTGATTATCACCTCTTTGCGTTTTGCCAACATTGTGGGGGAAACGGCCGTGACGCCACTGACCACCCTTCTGCGCGGCAAGGTCGCCCCCGTGCTGCTCGGCTTTGACCCGATGATGCAGGTCATCCACGAAGATGACGTGATAGAAGCGCTGCTTCATGCCATCAGGCACGATGCGCCTGGCGCGTTTAACGTTGCCGCCCCTGGCCTGATGCCGCTGACGCGCATCCTGGCCCTCACCGGGGTGCTGCCCGTGCCAGTTTTGCATCCGCTGGCCTACTGGGGAGTGCAAAATGTGCGCGGCCGTTTTAGCCCGGCGCGCCTGCTGCCTTTTGATCCTGACTATCTACGCTACCGCTGGGTAGCCGACACGCGCAAAATGGAAACAGAGTTGGGCTTTACGCCACAATACAGCATGGAAGAGACATTGCGTGCCTTTGCCACTTTTAAGCGTGCGCGCCACACGACCGCCGATGACGACGACGCGCTGGAATTGGACAAAGAACGGCTGCGCCATACCCTGGAACGGCGGCAGCGACAGCGGGCGCGGCGTGAGCAGCAAAAGGAGGCAGCCCAATGAGCAGCCAAGACGACGGACACGAAATTCCGGTACAGGACGAAGAGATCAGCAACGAGGAGCTGCGGCAGAAGCTGGCCGCCGAGCTTGACGGGCTGATTGCGCGCATGAAGGAGCTAGACCCGCATTACGAGCCGCCCCCCTTTTCGCCGCAGGGCATGATCAGCTTCATCGAAAAGAGCCTCCGCCACCTGGCGCCAACCTTGCGCCTGGAAATTCTGGAAAAGGCGCGCCAACTCTTAAGCGAAGATCTCTTTGATATTGAAACCTGGAAGGGTGTGTGGTATCTAATCAACTATAATGTGAAGTACCAGATTGACTTTGTCAGGCGCCGCCTGACGGGGGAGTATGAAACAGACGAGTGGGGGCTGGATTGGGAGCTGGTGGAAGCAATACGGCCGTTTCTCGGCTTTATGTACCGCTACTACTGGCGCACGCGCGTCACGGGGCTGGAGAATATCCCTGATTACGGCCGTGCGCTGGTCGTCGCCAACCATTCCGGGCAGCTTCCCTTCGATGGCGCCATGATTGGCACCGCCATTTACAACGATCACCCTTCGCAGCGCCTCATCCGCAACTTATATGCCTCCTGGTTCCCCACCCTACCCTTTGTCTCCTCCTTCCTGGAGCGCATGGGACAGGTGATGGCCGACGTAGACAACGGCGTGCGCCTGCTGGAAAATGACGAACTGGTGGGCGTTTTTCCCGAAGGGTACAAAGGGGTTGGCAAGCTCTTCAAAGATCGCTACAAGCTGGCGCGCTTTGGTCGCGGCGGCTTTGTGAAGATGGCTTTGCAAACGGGCGCGCCTATGATTCCAACGGCCGTTGTCGGCGCGGAAGAGATGTATGTCGTCGTTCACAAATCAGAAACGCTGGCCAGACTGACCGGTTTTCCCTACTTTCCCATCTCGCTGCGCTTCCCCTGGCTGGGGCTATTAGGGGTCATCCCCTTGCCCACGCGCTGGTACATAGATTTTGGCCAACCCATCCCCACCGCTGAATATGGCCCCGAAGCGGCCAACGACCTCATCCTCGTCTCACAGTTGACCAATCAGACACGCAACATCATCCAGCAAATGATTAACGACCGCCTGGCGCAACGGCGTTCGGTCTTTTTGTAGCGCCTGGCGAGCAGCGATTAGCGAAGAAAGACTGGAGATTAAATGACTTTCTAATCTCCAGTCTCTAATTTCCAATCTCCCATCTCAACTCTCCCATCCCATGCCCTTTTTTGCCAACACCAAGCAGCTTTACGTCTGCACCGAACAGCTTGTCTACCGCATTCAGGAAGAGGACCCGCGCGCCAATGACGCTATGGTCACCGCCAAAATTGCCATCCGCTTAAATGTGTCTGAACCAGAGGGTGAGATTGTGATCAACGGCCGTTCTCGCCCCGTCACCGCCCATTTTCAACCCGGCCATATTCAGCCAGACCTGGAGGTATTTCTCGCCGGCGATACCCTGCACCAAATTTTATTGGGCCAACTGGGTTTGCAGCAAGCAATGGCGCGCAAGCTGCTGAAAGTCAAAGGGCCGGTGTTCAAGGTAATGGCGCTGGCGCCACTCTTGCAAAAGAGCCAGCAAATCTACCCACAAATTTTGCGCGAGCAGGAACTGGCATAGCCATCACATTTGCCCTCGCGGTTGCGCCAAAAGCTGCTGCAATCGCGTCTTCACTGCCGGCCACTCTTTGTCTAAAATGCTATACATCACTGAATCACGCACGTAACCATCCGGCATGATGAAGTGTTGGCGCAGCACCCCCTCATAAACTGCGCCCAGCCGCTCGATGGCGCGCAGCGAGCGCGTGTTGCGCGCATCTGCTTTGAGCTGCACGCGCAGGCATTGCCACACCTCAAAGGCGTGTTGCAATAGCAAAAACTTGGCCTCTGTGTTAACGGCCGTGCGCTGGTGCGCCACACCATACCAGGAGCCGCCAATCTCCACGCCGCGATGCTCAACACGAATATCCATGAAGCGGGTCATGCCAATAGCCTGCCCCGTCGGCCGATAAACAACGGCAAACGGCAGCGCTTTGCCCTGCGCCTGCTGCTGCCACAACAGCTCCATCTGAGCGACCAATAGCGGCTCCGTGTGCAACGGCCCAGAAGGCAAATAGCGCCAGATGCTCTCATCCTGCGCGTGTACCAGCAAATCCGGCACGTGGTTCATAGCCAATGGCTCCAGCCGCACCACGCGCCCCTTTAACGTGATTGGATATACCTCTATCATATGTTATCGCGTCTCAGCTGGCCGCCTGCGGCCCGTTTGTAGTGCCGTTCGTAGTGCCGACCTTAGCCAACTGTCCGCTAAAGCGGTCACTACGAACTTTTCCGTGCCGTCTCGCCCACGCGCATTGTTTCAAACTTAGAACTGCTGCCCTCTCCCCCTCACCATTGCCAGTATAGCGCAGACCGGTATACTTGGCTTACCGTAACGAGAGGCAACCGGGCACATGGATCAGCTATTTGACGACGAGGATGACCGCCTGAGCTGGATAGATGAAGTAGCCAGCAATCTGGCGCGCATTAACCAGGCGCATATCACCTCACAAACGAACAAATTACGCGATATTTTATCAGCAAAGGGGGGTGAGCAGGCGCTTAGCCACCCCGCCCGTCATGCTGCGCCGTCAGCCCCACCGCCAGAAGTTCCTACCGCACACTGGGAAGAAAGCGCACGGCCGTTGCCACCCATCAACCCGTACCATCCCGGCCGCATCGTCAGTGACCGGGCGATGTTCTTCGGCCGCGTTGCCGAAAGGCAGGTTTTGCGCACACACTTGCAACAGGGCATTAGCAGCGCCATCGTCGGGGCGCGACGCATCGGCAAATCCTCTTTGCTCTACTACCTGGCACATCACGAGGCGTTCGATCCCGGCCAGGCATTTTGTTTTGCCTACCTGAACCTGCACAACGGCCGTTACCCAAACAGCACCGACCTGCTCAATGATGCCCTGACGCAATGGGCCACTGCCCTGGGGCAGCCCACCCCACCGCGTGTAAAGCAACCCGTGCACTTCATGCAAATGGCACAGGCCCTGGCCAGCGGCGGGCCACGCCTGGTGCTGGCGCTAGACGGGTTCGAGCGGGTGCTGAAACGGCCGTCAATCATCAACGAAGAGCTACTCACCCAATGGCATCAGGCAAGCCAGAGCGGGCCTTTTCTTTTTCTCGTTGCCGCTAACCAGCCCCTGGCCACTCTGCTAACCCAGCACGGCCTGCCAGTCAGCTTTGCCGCCCTCTTTGCCCAGGTGGACGTGGGGCTGCTGACCCCTGATGAAGCAATGGCGCTGGCGCAAGAGCCGCTGCGCCGCCTGAACGCCTCTTCGCTGTCCGCCGCCGCTGCGGAGCTGCTGCGTCTGGGCGGCACGCACCCCTTTTACCTGCAAATGGCTGGCCGCCACCTGGTTGCGCGATTACAGATGGGCGTCTATCAACCCCGCCAACTGGCACAGGACTTTCTGCTAGAGGCGGAGCCTTACTGGCTGCGCTTGTGGGAAGAATTGCCCCCATTGGCGCAAAAGCTCCTCGTCGAGCCACCTAACCCAAATCCACCACTGGTCATCGAGCGGCAGTACCGCCTGTTGGTACAGCAGGGACTCTGGCAAATGGTCACGGGGGAAAGGGGCGCAAAGCAGTATCGGCCGTTTAGCCCTGCCTTTGCGGAATGGCTGGCGCGCCAACGGCCGTAAATAGGAATAGACAGGTGACAAGAGGCAAGAGGCAAGATTATATGGAACGAGTATTCACAATTCTGGGTTCTTTGTTTATGTTCCTGGGCGTAGGACTGGGGGCATTTGGCGCACACGGCCTCAGCGCCTACCTGAGCAAACACAACCTGACAGGCACATTTGAAACGGCCGTGCGCTATCACGTCTACCACGCCCTGGCGCTCTTCATTGCCGCCTGGGTTGCGGGAAAATGGGGCGGCTCCCTACCCAACTGGGCCGGCGGCTTGTTCACCCTGGGCATTCTCCTCTTCTCCGGCAGCCTTTATCTAATGGTCGCTACCCGCCTGCGCTGGCTGGGCGCGATCACGCCGTTGGGCGGCGCTGCTTTTCTGGCAGGCTGGGCGCTGCTGGCACTGGCCACCTGGCGCGCCCAGGGATGAGCCGTGAGGCGTGAGCTGTAACCAGGACCCTGCCCCTTGCCCCTGCCCTTTCTACGCCTATGTCCGACTACATCAAAATCTACGAAGTTGGCCCGCGTGACGGCTTGCAAAACGAGCGCGTGCTGATCAACACCGCCCAAAAGCAGCAACTGGTAGACGGGCTGGTGCAGGCGGGATTGCAGCACATTGAGTTAACCAGCTACGTTCACCCCAAATACGTGCCGCAAATGGCCGATGCGGACGAAATGATGCGCTATGCAAACACGCAGTACGGCCGTACACCCATTCAATTCATCGGCCTTGTCCTCAACCAGCGTGGTTACGACCGCGCCCTGGCCTCCGGCTGCCGCGCCATGGCCTTTGGCGTAGCCGTCAGCGAAACCTTCAGCCAGGAAAATACACGCATGTCCTCAGCGCAGGCGCTGCAAATAACCAGTGACCTGCTAGCGCAAGCGCGCCGCGACGGCATTTGGAGCCGCGTCTACCTGATGACGGCCTGGGTTTGCCCCTTCGAGGGGCCCATCAACCGCTGGCGCACGATTGGCCTGGCCGAGCGCATTTGGGAGCTGGGCGTAGACGAACTTGCCATTGCCGACACCATTGGTCACGCACACCCCCTGGAGGTAGGCAGCCTGATGGAAGAGCTGGGGCGCCGCCTGGATATGAACCGCCTGGCCGTGCACCTGCACGACACGCAGGCCATTGGCCTGGCAAATGCCGTCACCGCGCTGCAGGCAGGCGTGCGCATCTTTGACAGCAGCATTGGCGGCCTGGGCGGCTGCCCCTTTGCTCCCGGCGCAGCCGGCAACCTGGCCACCGAAGACCTGGTGCATTTGTGCGCCAAAATGGGCATCGGTACCGGGGTAGACTTTGGCCAATTGTGGGAAATTGTGTATGAGCTAGAAAAGTGGGTGCAGCGTCCCATTGGCGGGCGCATCCGCGCCTGGTGGGAAAGCCTCTGTGCAACTAAACCCGAACTGTATCAAATTAGCGATTAGCAAGCGGTCAGGAAATCAGGTATGGGGTAAAGCCCCTTGATAAATTTGACCACCAACCACAGACCGCTATACCTCTCCAGAATTGTATTGGCGCTCTGCCGTCAGCGGTCAGGAAATTGCAGAGCGCCGTTTTCAGCAAGCGTGAACCGCGCCTCAATCTCTTATCACGCATGTATGCCGAACTAGTCATCAACATCGAAGCGCCTCTAGAGGGCACGTTTCACTATGACGTGCCGGCTGACATGCAGCCCACCGTGCGCGTTGGCCACCTGGTAGAGGTAGAGTTCGGCCGTCGTCTGGCACAGGGTATCATCATCGCCTTTAGCAAAACGGCCGCTGTACCCGAAACCAAACCCCTCATTGCCCCGATTGACCCTGAACCAGTGCTGCGCCCCTGGCAAATTGCCCTGGGGCAATGGTTGAGCCGCGAATACCTGACGCCGCTCAACCAATGCCTGCGGCTGATGCTGCCCCCCGGCCTGACGCGCTGGGCAGACATCACCGTAGAGATAGACCCGCAGTGGGACGGCACAGGCACGTTGACGCCGCTGCAACAGCAGCTTGTAGATTTGCTACGCGAAAAAGGCTACCTGCGCGGACGGCAAATTCAGCGCGCTTTGCCCAAGACAGCATGGAAAACGGCCGTTGCCCAGCTCGTCCGCCGCCACATTTTGCGCAAGGCCAGCGTGCTAGACCCGCCACGCATCCGCCCCAAAGAAGTGCGCAGCGCCGAACTGATTGTCAGCCCCCAGCGCGCGCGCGCCGCCCTGCTCACCCTGGGGCGCAGCAACAAACAGGCCGACGTGCTCTGCTACCTGGCAGAACTGGATGACCCGCTGCCACAGGTAACGGCCGTTCTTGCGGCCACCGGCGCCATCGGCAAACACCTGGAAGCACTACAAGCCGCCAACCTGATCCAGATTTCCGATTCCGGCCAGGAAATTTCACCACAGGCACTGCCAAACCAACAAGCCTCAATTCTCAATCCCCAATCTCTACTCTCCCTTGCTATCCCACCCGATGCTGCCTTTGCTCACGCCCTGCGCCTGCGCGGCGCAGAAAAGTATCAGGCCATCATTGCCCTGCTGGTGCAAGAAGCGCGCGCCGTGCCCATCAGTCAGCTCTGCGCCCAAACCGGCGCCACCACCGCGCACCTGAACCGCCTGGCAAAGCTCGATCTCATCCGCCTGAGCGCCGAAGAGGTATGGCGCGACCCGCTGGCCGACCGCGACTTTGTGCCCGCCTCCGCGCCCACCCTGACGATGGATCAGGCGCGGGCCTGGGGGCGCATCAAAATAGCCATGATGGCCGCGGAAGAGACAGACGAAGTGGCAGAAGGTGTCCCGATCACCCCATCACCCCAGCCCCCATTCTTGCTGCACGGGGTCACGGGCAGCGGGAAGACGGAAATTTACATGCGCGCTGTAGATTATGCGCTGCAACGAGGACAAACGGCCGTTGTCCTGGTTCCAGAAATTGCCCTCACGCCGCAAACGGTGCGCCGCTTTGCTGCCCGCTTTCCGGGGCGCGTGGCCGTGCTGCACAGCCGCCTTAGCGACGGAGAGCGGTACGATACCTGGCGGCGAGCGCGCCTGGGGCTGTTCGACGTAGTCGTCGGCCCACGCAGCGCCCTCTTTACACCGCTGGCCAACATTGGCGTGATTGTACTGGACGAAGAGCACGACCCCAGCTACAAACAAACCCCACCCGTGCCCCCACCCTACTACCACGCGCGCGAAACGGCCGTTGCCCTGGCAAACCTCCTCGGCGCCACCCTGATCATGGGTTCAGCCACACCCGACGTCGTCACCTACCATCGCGCCCAAGCCGGACAATATCAGCTTTTAGAGCTACCGCGGCGCGTTATGGGGCATCGTCTGCGCATCGAAAGCCAGAGCCAGCGCCTGCAAATCAACAGCCAATACAGCAAAGCGCCAGGCGACCCCGACGAAGCGCTCACCATCCCCCTGCCCCCTATTCAAGTAGTAGACTTGCGCCAGGAGCTGCGCGCCGGCAACCGCTCGATCTTCAGCCGCGCACTAGAAAAGGCGCTCGACGACACGCTGGCGCGTGGAGAGCAGGCCATCCTCTTCCTCAACCGGCGCGGCACGGCCACCTTTGTCATCTGCCGCGATTGCGGCCACGTGCTGCAATGTCCGCGCTGCGATCTGCCGCTGACGTATCACCGCCCTGGCATGGCGCTCATCTGCCACGCCTGTGGCCGACGTGAAGCGCCACCCGCCGAATGCCCCGTTTGCGGCAGCAAGCGCATTAAATACTTTGGCCTGGGCACAGAAGAAGTCGAAGCGCGCGTGCAACAACAGTGGCCCCAGGCGCGCCTGACGCGCTGGGACCGCGACACGACTGCCGGGCGCGACGCCCACGAGCAGCTCCTCGCCGCCTTTATCAACCACGAATCAGATATTCTGGTGGGCACGCAGATGATTGCCAAAGGGCTGGATTTGCCCCTGGTGACGCTGGTGGGCGTCATTTCGGCGGACGTATCGCTGGGATTGCCAGACTATCGCACCGGAGAGCGCACTTTTCAGATTTTGGCGCAGGTAGCGGGGCGCGCCGGACGCGGGTTGCGGGGTGGGCGCGTGATTGTACAAACCTATAAGCCAGAACATTATGCCATTCAGGCCGCGTCTGAACATGATTTTGCCAGCTTCTATCTGGAGGAAATTCGCTTTCGCACGCAACATATGCTGCCCCCGTTCCGGCGCATTGCAAAGCTGGAGTGGGTAGACGTGGTCTCTGAACGTGGGCGCAAGGAGGCAGAAAAGGTGGCAGCGGCACTGCGAGAGCAGGCGCGCGAATTGGCGCTGAGCGCAACGGATATTTTAGGGCCGGTTCCACCTTTTTTCAGCCGCGTAGACGGCCGTTATCGCTGGCAAATCATCATTCGTTCGCCTAACCCCATGCGGCTGCTGGCAGCGTTCCCCGTTCCGGCACACTGGATTATAGACATAGACCCCGTGAGTTTGCTCTAATGCGTGAGGGTAGTGGATTGATTGGCACAAACGAAGCGGATTAGTGCTGGTTTTGCAAAATAGCCTCGGCGACGGCGTGTGCGCTTTGCCGCCACGCGCGTGCTGTTTGCTGAATTGTGCGATATGCCTCTTCTTCGCTCAGCCCCTTGGCCATCAGCCGCCCTTTAGCGCGCTCGATGAGCTTGCGCTCAGCCAGGGTCTCGGCCAGTTCATCGGCGCGCGCGGCCAATGCCTGCGCCTCGGCAAAACGTTTGCGCGCCACGGCAATGGCTGCCGCTAATTCCCCTTCGCTTACTGGCTTGACCAGGTAACCGTGAATGGGCAGGTCGGTCGCTTTTTCCACCAGTTCCGTTTCGCTAAAGGCCGTGAGCAAAATAATGGGCAGGGGACGCTGCTGGCTGAGGGTACGCGCTGCTTGCAAGCCGTCGGTGTAGGGCATTTTGATGTCTAGAATGGCAAAGTCTGGCCGGTGATGTTCGGCCATGCGCAATGCCTCACGGCCGTTTACGGCCGTAATGACCTCGTGC
>CALEAD010000023.1 GCA_937943625.1 uncultured Anaerolineae bacterium
GACGCCACCCAAGGGGTTGAAGCGCAGACTTTGGCAAATCTACACCTGGCCCTGGACTATGATCTCGAAATCATCCCGGTGGTCAACAAAGTTGATCTGGCTTCGGCTCGGCCGGACGAAGTTGCCCAGGAAATTGAAGACTTGATCGGGATCGATGCGCTCGACGTACTACCCGTTAGCGCCAAAACGGGTCATGGGATTGAGACCCTCCTGGAACAACTTGTGGAGCGGATACCTGTGCCCCGCGGCAGGCCTGACGGGCCACTCCGCGCGCTCATCTTCGACAGCCACTACGATGCCTACAAAGGCGTCATCGCCTACGTGCGCGTCTTCGACGGCGTGCTTGACAAACGGCAGTGGATCAAAATGATGTCTAACGACGTCACCGTTGAACCTATTGAGTTAGGTATTTTCAGCCCCCGCATGACCCCCGTAGACCAGCTCACCGCGGGCGAGGTCGGCTACATTGCCACAGGGCTAAAGACAGTGCGCGAATGCCGCGTGGGCGACACCATCACCCTGCGCGACAGGCCCGCAGCCGAACCTCTGCCCGGTTTTGCCCCTGCCAAACCCATGGTTTTTGCCGGCTTCTATCCCACCGAAGGCGAAGATTACGCGCTGCTGAAGGACGCCCTGGAGCGGTTACAGCTCAATGACGCCTCACTAGTCTTTGAACCAGAAACTTCTGAAGCGCTCAACTTCGGTTTCCGCTGCGGCTTCTTGGGGCTATTCCACATGGAGATCATCCAGGAACGGCTGGAGCGCGAGTATGACCTGGACCTGGTAGCCACAGCCCCTAGCGTGCGCTATGAAGTCAAAATGCGTCATACCAATGAGATACGCATCATCGAAAGCCCGGCCGATTTGCCCGACGAAGGGGAAATTGAGGAAATCCGCGAGCCGTACATGCATGTGCAAATCTTCACCCCAGAGGAATTCTACGGGGCGGTGATGGAGCTGGCGCGCAAGCGGCGCGGCGAGTTTGTGGGACAAGAGTATCCCGCCCCCGGAAGATTGGTGCTCAAGTACGACATGCCACTGGCGGAAATAATCGTTGATTTTTACGACAAGCTGAAAAGCGCCACGCGCGGCTACGCTTCGATGGATTATGAGTTTGATGGCTACCGCGCCTCTGACCTGGTCAAGCTAGAAGTGCTGGTTAACAAAGTACCAGTAGACGCGCTGGCCATGATCGTCCATCGTGACGATGCTTACCATCGCGGGCAACGGCTGGTGACACAGTTAAAGAAAGAGATTCCGCGCCAGATGTTTGAGGTGCCGATTCAGGCGGCGGCGGGCAAGCGGGTGATCAGCCGCGCCAACGTGCAGGCGCTGCGCAAGGATGTGCTGGCCAAGTGCTATGGTGGCGACATTACGCGCAAACGCAAGCTGCTGGAAAAGCAAAAGAAGGGCAAGAAGCGAATGAAGATGATTGGCAATGTGGAAGTGCCGCAAGAGGCGTTTATGGCGGTGCTGAAGCTGAATGAGGATTAGGCAAGGTAACAAAAATAATCACACGAAGCTACACGGAGAAGGCACGAATTACAGGAATTCCAGAAAACACGAACCGTGCCAAAACAAAAAGCTCTCGAATATTCGAGAGCTTTTTGCTACGGGAGCGACGGGGATCGAACCCGCGATCTCCGGCTTGACAGGCCGGCGTGTTCACCACTACACCACGCCCCCCTAGAGCGACTGGAATCGTACCAAAACTGCTAACTGCTGTCAAATTGGATTTTGCCGCAATGCCGCAACAGCAGTTCTCAGTTGTGCCCCACTCTATGCGCCCCAATCTGTTTATCCATTTGTACGATTGTACGCCATCAATTCGTCGGCGGCCGCTAATGCCTGTTCCACCGAAGCGCCCTGGCTCCAATCATAGGCAGGGGTTGGGGTGGGCACCAAACGCCATTCTGTGGCAACGGCCGTTTCCCGATACACGCACCTCACCCGCCCATGCGGCATATACGGACCAGACAAGGCCGGGTCACTGGGGCCAAAAATTGCCAGCGTCGGGCAACCAACGGCAGCAGCAATATGGGTTGGGCCGGTGTCATTGCCGACGTACAGGTCGGCCAGCTCGCACAGTGCGCCAAGCTCACCCAGTGTCAGGCTGCCCGCCAGATTAACTGCCGGCATGGACATCAGCCCGACCACCCTGGCTACCCGCGGCGCGTCTGCCGGCGCGCCCACCAGCACCACTCGCGCCTTGTACTGCCTGGTCAGGTAGTTGCCCAGGCGCGCAAATCGCTCAACCGGCCACTGCTTTTCCTCTTGCCGCATGAGCGGGTTCTTGCCGCCACCAGGGTGCAGCACCACTAGCGGCACGTCACCCAACCACTCAGCTTCTTCTACCAACCGCGTGGCAACGGCCGTACGCGCTGCGTCTGGCGGGTAAAATTCCATGCGCGCCACGCGGTTGATCAGTTTCGGGTCAATGGAAAGAGCGCGCGCCAGCGCCAGATACCGCTCTGCTTCGTGCTGCTCTGTGGGCAACGGCTGTACTGGAATTGTATGACTAAAGCCACGGCCGTCCACGTTCAGGCCAATGCGCTGTGGAATGCCCGCCCGCCATGCCAGGTAGGCCAGCCAGGCAGAACGGCTGGGAATGATGCAAGTGTCGTACTGTTGTTCGCGGATGCGTGCCAGCAGCGCGCGCGTTTCCTTCCACCCTAACTGCCCCGTTTCCCCCATAGGGATAAATTCCGAGATGCGCGGGTTGCCCGCAACTGCCGGGCGCGCCCACTGGCTGATCGCCCAATCAAACTGGGTTTCCGGGTAGGCATGGCTGAGTACGGCTAACAGGGGCGTGGTTAACATCACCTGGCTCAGGCAGCATGGCTTGAAAATCAACACCTTTTTGGGCGTAGAGAAGTTACGCCCTCCCCAGATGCGGAAGGGAATGCGGGCAAACCAGGTGCCAATAGTGATAAGGCTGTTTTCGTCTGGCATGGGAATCAGGCAGCAACGAGCGATTGGCAATTCACAAGATGAGTGGCTGGCAATCACCCATTGCTGAGCGGCAATCGCTAATTATCTACAGTAATCAGCTCACGGATAGCGGCAAATTTGGCCGGGCCAATGCCGGAAACATTCATAATTTCTTCAATCGTAGCAAAAGGGCCGTTTTCTTCGCGATGGGCGATAATTTTTTGCGCTGTGCTGGGGCCAATGCCGGGCAAGGCTTCCAGCTCGGCCTGGCTGGCGCGGTTGATGTTGACCAGAGCAGACGTGGGGACACCCACCACGCCGCCGGAGCGCGTGCTGCCGTCTTGACCAGTGGCGCTGCCAGCAGGGGAAATGATCAGCGGCTGGGAAACGGCCGTTTGCTCTCCCTGGCGCGGAATATAAATCTGCACCCCATTTTGCAACGGCTGTGCCAGATTGATAAAGTCGGCGGCGGCATCAGCGGCAAAGCCGCCGGCGGCACGCACGGCATCGCGCACGATGGCGTTTGGTGGCAGCTCATATACGTCTGGCCAGGCCACCGCGCCGTTAATGTAAACCTGAATGTTGGCTGGTGTCGCGGTTGGCAGCGGAACGGCCGTTGGCGGCGGCGGCAAAATTTCAATCGGCGCCGGACGCTGCCGGTTGGCCAGCGTCATCCCGCCCACGCTGAGAATCACACCCAGCAGCAACCCCACAAAACCGCTTGCAAGTTGCCCACCTGCTTTCATCTGTGTCTCCTTTGTAAATGACTGCGGACCGCGGACGGCCGCCTACTGCAGACCTGCGGCCCCCGCTCATAGGGCATTGTTAAAATTCATGATCGCCTGCTGGACTCTTGCTTTACCCTTTCACCACGGCCACGGGCACAATGCGCACCACTTTTTTGGCAATGCCTGCACCATGCACTACCTCAATCACGCGGTCTACGTCTTTATAGGCGGCGGGCGCTTCTTCTGCCAGGCCAGCCATGCTGCCGGCACGCACACGAATGCCGCTCTTTTCCAGCTCGTCGCGCAGCTCCGAACCGCGAATAGAGCGCTTGGCCTGGTTGCGGCTCATCACGCGCCCGGCGCCGTGACAGGTAGAGCCAAAGCTCTGCGCCATAGAGCCTTCTGTGCCGAGCAGCACCCAACTGGCTGTGCCCATGGAGCCGGGAACCAGCACTGGCTGGCCAATGTCACGGTAAACGTCTGGCAGCACAGGAGAGCCGGGACCAAAAGCGCGTGTGGCTCCTTTGCGGTGAACGCATACTTCCACAAGACGGCCGTCTACCTCGTGCGTCTCGATTTTGGCCATATTGTGTGCAATGTCATACACCTGGTAAATGGTGGTCTTGTGCACCTTGCCGCGTAGCGCCTCGGCAAAGCTGCGCCGAATGAGGAAGGTAAGCACCTGTCGGTTTACAAAAGCGTAATTGGCGGCCGCTTTCATGGCCGCCAGGTAATCTTGTCCCTCTGGGCTGCTCAATGGCGCACAAACCAACTCGCGATCCGGCAAATGAATGCCGTATTTATGTACCACTTTTTGGAATAGGTTGACATAATCTGTACAAACCTGGTGGCCAAAGCCGCGCGAACCACAGTGAATTTGCACCACAATCTGGTCGGGAAACAGCCCCATGCGCTGCGCCGCCTGCTCATCAAAAATCTCGTCTACGCGATCTACCTCGATGAAATGGTTGCCCGCACCCAGCGTGCCCACCTGATCTATACCGCGCTTTTTGGCGCGGTCGCTCACTTTCCCCGGGTCTGCGCCGTCCAGACGGCCGTTTTCCTCTGTGCGCTCCAGGTCCATTTCCGTGGCGTAGCCATTTTTCAGCGCCCACTGGCTGCCTTCTGTCACCAGCTTATCCAGCTCGCGCATGCTCAGCTTCACTTCGCCCCCGCGCCCTACGCCACTGGGGCAGTTGGCTTGCAGTGCCGAAGCCAGTGTGTCCAGGTAGGGCTGCACTTCTTCATATGAAAGGTGAGAAGCCAACAAACGCACGCCGCAGTTAATGTCGTACCCCACGCCGCCAGGGGAGATGATGCCGTGCGGCAGTTCGGTCGCAATCACGCCGCCAATGGGAAAGCCGTACCCCTGGTGAATGTCGGGCATGGCCAGGGCGTATTTCACCACGCCGGGCAGGGTGGCCGTGTTAACCAATTGCTCCAGGCTTTTGTCGCCGAGCGCCGTTTCCAGCAGTGCGCCGTCGGCATAAAAGCGGGCGGGCACGCGCATGTCGTCGCGAAAGCTTTTGGGAATTTCATGAATGTAGGGGGTGACGCGCTTAAAATCACTCTCTTTCATGGCAATCACGTCCTTGGAAAAATCGGCGTGAAACGAGCGGAAAATTTTTACGCTTCACGGCTTACACGTCAAACACAATCGTTACTTCTAGCCCCTGTGCAGTCTGGCTGATTTGCAAGTTGTGGTAGGTGACGGCCTTGATGTGCTTTTGCAGTTCTGGCGCGTGGCCGCCGCGCAAAACGGCCGTTACGCTTTGGACACTCACTTCCTGCAGCTCAATAACGGGAAAGACAAGCTGCTCCATCTCGGCAAAGTAGGCCAACTCGCTCAGCCAGACAACCAGCAAGGATTCAGCATCATAGGCAGACAAAGTCACCTGGCGGGTATGGGTTTGGGGAATGGCCGTCACGTCCGCCACCATCAGGCGATTCATGCCCATTGCCGCGTTATACAGCAGTTCACGCAGGTCGTTTCCGGTCACGCGCAGCGCCCAATCGGCGGTGTGATCAATGATTTCAAATCCACTGCATGTCATAATTTTTATCCCTAAGCCAGGCATCCTGCACCTGCAAAAGCCACGGGGTTGATAGTGCCATTGTAACACGGCCGTTACACTTTGGGAAACAGCCCCCGCCACCCAGGCCACGTTCACGGTTCAACCAAGATTTTTTCCCAGCCGCCACATTCTGGCAGTAAATGCCAAACGTTGCCACCTACGGCGCGCAGGTAAGTGTGATTGTACGCACCATCGTCTTCCACTTTCACAAAAAAGCGTATCAAGCCATGCCGAAAAGCGGATTGGCAGTTGGCGTAAACTCAGGTATCTTACGAGAACGGACTGCCAAAAGTAACCTGTCCCAGGCAACTGGCAAGGTTTATGGGCCGGCGCCCAGGCAAACACGTATCACCTTTTTATATGGAGATCAGCCAATGAGTTCCCAAACAGACCCTCAATCTACTCCCCCCCCTGCACCCCCAGGCCCGCAGCGCATTGCCATTGACATGCCCAAAGAGCTGCAAGCGGTATATGCCAATGTCGCCCTGATTAGCCACACGCCCGTAGAAGTCGTGCTAGATTTTGCCCAAATCCTGCCACGCATGGTCAGGGGCAGCCTACAGGCACGTGTGATCATGACGCCCATGCACGCCAAGCTGTTGCAAATGGCGCTGGCGCAAAATCTGCAAAATTATGAACGGCAGTTTGGCGAAATTCGCCTGCCCACGCAATCGCACCCGTTGGTAGAGAGCTTTTTCCGCTTCACCGGTTCCAATCCCGACGAAGGGGAAAAGGAGTAGGCAGCGGCCATGGAACAACTGGATACCCTTGCCAGCGTGATTCAGACAGAGTTTGAGCAGGTGAATGCGGCCCGAGACGCTGCCTACCAGCAGTCACGCACGCTGATCAACATTTGTGCCCGCGCCATTCGTGCTGTACATCGTGAGGAGTGGGAAACGGCCGTTGCCCTCATCCAACAGGCGCGCCAGGCTACCGATACGCTTCTAGAGGGTGTGCGCCCTTATCCCGCGCTCTACTTTGCTGGCTACACGCAAGACGCCGTGCGCGAATACGTCGAAGCCACCCTCACCTATGCCCTGGTGCGCAACGAACCTCTGCCCACCCCTGCCGAACTGGGCGCAGAATCCAGCACCTGGCTGAACGGGCTGGCCGAGGCAACGACGGAACTACGCCGCCGCATTCTCGACATCATCCGCCACAGCCATAGCGACGAGGCGGAACGGCTGCTAGATGTAATGGACCAGATTTACAGCATTCTGGTGACGTTTGATTTTAACGACACCATTACCGGTGGGCTGCGGCGGCGCACAGACGCGGTGCGCGCCGTGCTGGAGCGCACGCGCGGTGATGTGACCACCAGCCTGCGGCAGGGGCAGCTCGAACAGGCGCTGTATGCGCTGGAAAAACAGCTCGTGAGACGTGAACCGTAAACGGTGAGCTGTAAAGCAGAAAAACGGAAAAGCAAGAATGGCCTCATGCTTCACGTTCCGCACCGCCTGCCAGCCACAGCAGTCCAACACTAAGCCCTACCAGCAGCCCTACGCCAGCCCAAAAGGGGGTTTGCTGCACCACCCAGGCAATTTCTTGTGGTGTAAACTCTGGGCCATGCGCGTGCAGGCCGGTTTTAAGCGCCATGAAAAACAGCGTGAGCAGTGCCGAAAAGAGGCCTATCAGGAAGCCCGCCAGGGCGCTGAGAAGCAAAAAGGAACGTGTGACCAACGGCCGTTTCCTGCCCCAGCGCCGCCACTCATATGCGACCAGCAAAACGGCTGTGCTGCCCCCCAGCGCCACCGTCTGCCACAGCTCCCCTTCCAGCCCAATCCAAACCAGGGCATAAATGCCCCAGGCCATACTCAGCCAACGTAACGTGCGTTCGGATATGCTCATTTACGCAGTTTAGCAGAAGGTGCACCAATTTTCCCAATCAGATTCCGGCCAAATTTACGCTAACCTCTGGCACCATAACGCGATTTGGCAAAGCGCTACACGGGCAGCGGTAAAAAACAAAAGAGCCGTTACTTTTGCGCGCAAATTGCGACTAGGAGAATGAGGCAAAAAGCAAGGGGCCAAAAAGAAGCAAACACACGACGGATGATTGCATTGTGCAAGACGAACTGACCTTACTGCATCGCGCCAGGGCACTGGACGCAGAGGCGCTGGCGCAAATCCACGATACCTACTACGTGCCCATTTACCGCTATATTGCCATGCGCGTAAATGACCGGGAAACGGCCGAAGACTTGAGCAGCGAAGTGTTCACGCGCCTGCTACAGGCACTGCGCGACAAGAGCGCACCACAAAACACGCTGCGCGGCTGGCTCTTTGCCGTCGCTGCGCGTGTGGTCAACGATCATTTCCGCCAGCACTACCGCATCCACCACACGGAGTTAGAAGAATCCCTGCCGGGCACGGAAGATGGCCCAGAACGGGTTCTGGAGGCGCGGATGACGCAAAAAGAGCTACGCCAGGCGCTGCAAACGCTCACCGAAGAGCAGCAGCATGTGCTGGCTTTGCGCTTTGGCTTTGACATGCCGATTAAGGAGGTCGCGCACGCCCTGGGCAAAAGCGAAGGGTCTATTAAGATGTTGCAGGCGCGAGCTGTGGCGATGCTAACGCGCAAATTGCAACCAGGAGCAACAAACGCATGAATAATCGCCTAGAGCAGTTACTGATTGAATGCCTGGACGCCCTGGAGCGCGGCGAAACGGCCGAACAAATTCTGGCGCGCTATCCCCAAGAAGCTGCGCAGCTACGCCCCATGCTGGAAACGGCCGTTGCCCTCAGCCAGCTAAACTTGCAACCCTCGCGCGCGGCGCAGCTCAATGCCAAAAACGCCTTTTTGGACTACGCAGCCTCGCTGCGCACCGCACCCCAATCCCGCCGCGCCGCCTGGGGCGGATGGCGCCGCCTGCTGGCCCCTCTGGTAACCATTTTTGCGCTGGCACTGCTGGGGGTAGGTGCGGGCTGGCGCGCTAATACTTCTCTGCCAGGAGATGCACTGTACGGCATCAAACTGCTGCTGGAAGATGCAGCAATGCCGTTTGCCCCAGACCGCGCCGCAGCGGAACAGGCGCGTCAGGAACGGCGCATTCAGGAAATTCAGCAACTGCTGGCGCTGGGGCGCACGGCGGAAGTGCACTTCGCCAGCCTGATCACCGATGTTTCGCCTGAAACTCTGCTCATTGGCGGTCTGAGCACAGAACTGACGCCGCAGACGGTGCTGACGGGTGAGCCGGTTATTGGTGCACGCGCCGAAGTAGAGGCACTGGTGAGCAACGGCCGTTTACGCGCCACTCACATCCGCATCACGCCCCCGCAAGAGCTGCCTGCACCCACGCCGACCATTATAGAAACGGCCGTACCGCCCCAGCCCTCGCCTCCTGTTAGCGCAACAGCCACACTTACATCCACCCCCACGCCAGAAAGCAGTATCACAGCTACGCCCACATCGGAAACGGCCGTTGCTACCATCCAGCCGTCTCCCACGCCCACAATTACCCACACACCCACACCTGTTGTCACCCCACCCACGCCCACAATGCCACCGCCCTCCCCCACGGCTACGCCACAAGAGAATACAAACAACAATGACAATGGCAACGACAACGACAACAACGATAATGACCACGATAATGACAATGAAAACAGCAACGACAACGATAACGGCAATAATAATGATAACGGCAATGATAACGACGACGATTAAATAGCCAGACCAAATTCGGTTCATACGGCTTACAGCAGTACCTGAACAAAAACTAATTGTCGCCGCAAAGAACTTGGGCGTAATATCAAAGCCATGCTATCATGCCCCTTTGTAACGCAGGCATCCCAATTGCGTGTTTCATTGGAGGAGGCAAACGGCCAGGCTCATCCTGCAAGATGCCCAGTCTTTGGCCGCCAGCGGTCTGCGGTCAGCGATCATTTTCAAGGGAGATAGATATGTTCACACAACTATGTACTCGTTCACGCGGGCTGCTGGTTAGCGGCCTGTTTCTCCTTTTGCTGCTGGTTGCCTGCGGCAGCACCAGCGAAAGCAACACCACCTCACCCCAAACTGGCGACGAAGGTGCGCGACGCGGCACGCTGCGCGTTGCCATGCAGCCTATCGTCAATGCCGACCCCATCGCCATCTCTTCCGACAGCGAGGTGTTGGTAGCCAATCACGTCTATGATTACCTGGTAGACATTGACCCCCAATCCAACCCCATCCCGCGCCTGGCTACCGCCTGGCAAATCAGTGCAGACGGCCGTCAGTACACCTTCACCCTCGCCCAGGGCGTCACCTGGCACGATGGCAGCTCCTTCAGCGCCGCCGATGTCATCTGGACCTTTAACCGCCTGCGCAACACCGCCGGGACCCCCACCGCCGACCTCTACGCCAACATCGCCTCCGTCACCGCCACCGGCGACCTGGAAGTAACCTTTACCCTGCAAAACCCCAACCCCTTCTTTCTCTATGACCTCAGCGACAACCACGCGCTGATTCTTAAAAATGGGACTACCGATGCCAGCAGCAGCTTCAACGGCACCGGCCCCTTCAAGGTAGTCAGCTACGCGCCCGAAGACCGCATCATTCTGCAAGCGAACGATGCTTACTTTATTCCTGGTCAGCCCAAACTGGCCGGCCTGGAAATCATTTTCTTTAATGAAGACAATGCCGCTGTAGACGCGCTGCGCGGTGGGCAAATTGACCTGGCCATGCGCATGTCTTCCTCCCTCTTCGAGACACTGAAAAACGAGCCCGGCATCATCGCCATAGACGTGCCCACCAACGGCTTTGACCTGGTGCGCCTGCGCGCCGACCGCGCCCCCGGCAATGATCCCCGCGTCATTCAGGCGCTGCGCCTGGCCACAGACCGCCAGGCTATCTTCAACGTCGTGCAGCAAGGGTACGGCGCCATCGGCAACGACACCCCTATTGGCCCGCTCTATGCCGCTTACCATGATCCCACCATTCAGCCTCCGGCGCGTGACGTAGCGGCCGCGCGCGCGCTGCTGGCCGCCGCTGGCTACGATGCCAGCAATCCCCTGCGCCTGACACTGCACACCCCAGACACAGGCAATCGCCCGAACCTGGCCGTTGTGCTCAAACAGCAGTGGGAAGAGGCAGGCGCGCAGATTACCGTCAGCGTGGAGCCAGAAAGTGTGTACTATGGCGATGACGGCTGGCTGGAGGTGGATTTAGGGATCACGGGTTGGGGATCACGGCCGTATCCCCAATTCTACCTGGATGTAATGCTCATCAGCGGTGCACAATGGAATGAGGCACACTTTGCCAATGCCGAGTTCGATGCCCTGGCGCGCACAGCCGGCACAACCCTGAACGAGCAGGAGCGCATTGCTGCCTACCGCGACATTCAGCGTCTGCTGGTAGAGCGCGGCCCGGTCATCATTCCCTACTACTTTGCCCAATTTGCCGCCATCCGCGAAACCTTCAGCGGCTTTGAGCTAAAAGCATTTGCCGGTCGCACCGATTTCCGTAACGTCAGCTACGTGGGACCGTAGCCTGAAACGTGAGGGGTGAAGCATGAAGCGTGAAGCTTAAAGAGAATATCTCGTTTCACGCTTCGCGGTTTCACGCTTCACTTGCTGCTCCCGCACTTTGCCGTGCGCAAACTCGCCTCCACCCCTGCCTCCGCCCTGGGCGGCACCATTGTGCTGATGTTTTTGTTGCTGGCGCTGTTTGGCCCACTGATTGCCCCCTACGGCCTGAACGAGCAGCTTTATGATGAAGCGCGGCAACCACCCTCGGCGGCGCACTGGTTCGGCACAGACCACCTGGGGCGTGACGTTTTTAGCCGCGTAGTGCTAGGCACGCGCGACGTGCTGGCGCTGGCAGGACTGGGCACCCTGCTGGCGGTGCTGAGCGGGGCCAGCCTGGGACTGCTCAGCGGCTACCTGGGCGGCTGGTTTGACGAAATTTTGATGCGCTTCTTCGACAGCCTGCTGGCGCTGCCGGCCATGCTGCTGGCACTGCTGCTGTTGGGCACGTTGGGGCCGTCGGCCAGCAGCATTTTGCTGGTGATTGCCGTGGTGTACACGCCCATTGTGGCGCGGGTAGCACGCAGCGTGGTGCTGGCGGTTAAAAGTAAGGCCTACGTGGAGGCGGCACGCATCCAGGGGGAGTCGTTGGCGCGCATTTTGTTCCGTGAGATTTTGCCCGCCGTGTTGCCCGCGCTGGCGGTGGAGGCTTCTCTGCGCTTTTCTTATGCCATCTTTCTCGTGGCTTCGCTGGGCTTTTTGGGCGTGGGCGTGCAGCCGCCCAGCCCTAACTGGGGACTGATGGTGAGTGAAGCGCGGCAGCACGTCAGTCAGCTTCCCTGGATGATGGTTTATCCGGCGGGGGCGATTGCGCTACTGGTGATTGGTGTGAATTTGCTGGCGGATGGGTTGAAGCGGGTGATAATGGGTAATGATTATTTGTAAGGAGCATCTGAATCATGCCCATGATTGTTTATCAATTTATCTCACATGAGTGAACTGCCGGTATTGCGAATAGAGGGGCTGACGGTGGCTTACCGCAGCAGCAAAGGCTGGCTGGAGGCAACGCGCCAGGTGAGCCTGGAAGTTGGCGCGGGTGAAACGGTAGGCCTGGTTGGTGAAAGTGGCTCTGGTAAGTCTACGCTGGCGTTGGCGGTGATGGGGTATCTGCCCAACGGCCGTATTCAATCTGGCCGTATTCGCTTCCGGGGGCAAGATTTACTGGCGCTGCGCCGCGAGGAAATGCGCCAACTGTGGGGGCGGCAAATTGGCCTGGTGCCGCAAGACCCGCTTTCGGCACTGAATCCGTCGCTGCGCATTGGCGAACAGCTTGGCGAAGGGCTGCGCCTGCACCTGGGGCTGAACAAAGCGGATGCGGCCGCGCGTGCGCTGCGCCTGCTGGAAATGGTGCACGTGCCTGATCCGCCGCGCGTGGCTACCAGCTACCCACATCAGCTAAGCGGTGGGATGCAGCAGCGGGTGATGATTGCCATGGCCTTTGGCCTGGAACCGGCGCTGCTGATTTTGGATGAACCGACAACAAACCTGGACGTAACGACGCAGGCGGCTGTGCTTGCCTTGTTAGAAGAGCTGATTGCGCAGCGGCAAACGGCCGTTCTCTATGTTACGCACAATCTGGGGGTGGTGGCACGCATCTGCAACCGCGTAGCGGTGCTGTACGCCGGTGAACTGCTAGAAACTGCATTCACGACCGACCTCTATCGCCAGCCGCTGCACCCGTACACGCGCGGGCTGCTGGACAGCGTGCCGCAGGTGGGGCAGCGCCACGCCAGCGCCCCGTTACAGACCATTCCTGGCCAGATTCCCTCCCTGGGAAATCGCCCTGATGGCTGCGTGTTTGTGCCGCGCTGTGCCCTGGCCACGGAAAAGTGCCACACAGAACGGCCGTTGCTGCACACCCCTACCCCCACACGCACCAGCCGCTGCCATTTTTGGCAAGAGTTAGTGGCAAGTAAGGAGTGGGGCGGGACAAGTGAAGCGCCAGTGGTCAATGGGCAATTCCCAATCTCCAATCCCCAAGCACCAATATCCAACTCCTCCTCCCCCCTCCTGCGGCTGACAGACGTAAGCGTCACCTTTCGCAAACGGGGGTGGCGCAAGGGGGTGAGAGCAGTTCATGAAGTCAGCCTGACAACCGCGCGCGGCGAAACGCTGGGTCTGGTAGGCGAAAGCGGTAGCGGCAAAACGACCCTGGCACGCGCCATTATTGGTCTGACGCCGCGCAGTAGCGGCGAAATTGAGCTGCTGCAACTGCGGCTGCCCCCGGCCCTCTCGGCGCGCAGCCGCGCCATGCGGCGCTACGTGCAGTACGTCTTCCAAAACCCGGAAGAAGCGCTCAATCCGGCAATAACGATAGGCGAGACCCTGCAACGGCCGTTTGTCACGCTGCAGGGGCTTTCGCGCCAGGAGGCGCAGGCGGCCGCACTCAGCCTGCTGCAAGCGGTCAGGCTGCCGCCGGAGTATGCTCAGCGGCTGCCCGGCCAGCTAAGCGGTGGCGAAAAGCAACGCGTGGCCATTGCCCGTGCCTTTGCCACCAATCCTGATTTGCTGATTGCCGACGAGGCAGTTTCTGCGCTAGATGTTTCTGTGCAGGCGGCCATTCTGAATCTGTTGTACGAGTTGCAGCGCGAACATGAGAATGCGTTGCTCTTTATCTCGCACGACCTGGCGGTAGTAGGCTACCTGGCGGACCGCATTGCCGTGATGGTTGATGGGCAGCTAATGGAAATTGCCCCCGCCGAGACGCTGTTCACGCCACCGCATCACCCATATACGGCCGTGCTGCTTTCTGCCATTCCCAACCCAAACCCACAAGCGCAGCAAGCTCCCATCTCTCTGGCTGATGAGGTAGGGCGGGGCGCAAGCACGGCCATTGGCTGTCCGTTTCAGGGGCGCTGCCCACGCTCATTGGGAGTTCTCTGCCAGACACAACGCCCACCCTGGCGGGAACTCCCTGGTAACAAGCGTGTATTTTGCCATTTGCCGGTTGAGGAGTTATAAAAGCGACTCCCTAAATTTATTATGGACGCACAACAGGCTCCTCCCATTTTTATTGTTTCTGGCGGCGTGGGTGCCAGCGCCGAACAGGTGGTGAACACGGTATTGGCACAGTTCCCGGAACGGCAGGTGCCGGTAGTGACGATTAAGCATACGCGCACGGCGGAACAAGTTGAGCAGGCAGTGGCGCGGGCGCAAGTGGCCGGGGGCATTTTGGTGCACACTTTGGTAGATGGAACCATGCGCGCGCGCTTAACGGCCGTTGCCGCACAGGCGGGTGTTCCGGCAATTGATTTAATGGGGCCGCTGCTGACGCAATTAACGGCCGTTTTGCAGCAGCAGCCGCTAGGCCAGCCTGGGCTTTACCGCCAACTGCACCACACCTATTTTGAGCGCGTGGCCGCAATTGAGTACACCATGATGCACGATGACGGCAAGCGCCCGAATGAATGGGGCGAAGCAGACATTGTGCTGGCGGGCGTCTCACGCACGGGTAAGACACCGTTGAGCATTTACCTATCCGTATTGGGATGGAAGGTGGCCAATGTGCCGCTGGTGCCGGAAACGGCCGTTGCCCCCCAACTTTTTCAGCTCAATCCGGCGCGCGTGGTGGGGCTGACAATAACGCTAGAGCGGCTGCTCACCTTTCGCCGCCAGCGCAGCAGCCAGATGGGCATCTCGCGCACGTTGCCCTATGCCGACCCCACGCGCATTGCCGAAGAGCTAGAATTTGCGCAGCGCATCTACCGCCGCGGCAAATTTGCCGTGCTCGACGTGACCGACAAAACAGTAGAAGCCAGCGCCAACGAAATTGTGCGCCTGGTTGATACCCGCCGCGCCCTCTGGGAAACGTAAAGGCAGGGGGCAGACTCACAATTCATAATTCATTATTGACTACAGTTCCCGGTTGCGCATGGCGCGGAAGGCGGCGTACACGTGCTCCTTGCGCTGCCCATCCTTGCGCACAATGCCCGCGTTCCGCATCCAGTCTGACCAGGCAAACCAGATCGCAACTGGAACTAATTCTACATAGCGTTGCTCCACGTAACGGTACACATCCTTGAGATAGTCGGCAATTTGCGCGTAATGCACAGGGCCAATTTCTGTGTCTGCCGCCACGCCCATTTCTGTGATCCAGAACGGCATATCGGGAATCTCGCGCCGGTACAGCTCGAATGCTTCACTCAGCGGACCAAAGTGTTGCCCCCAGTCGAACGGCGCTTTGGTGGCCCAACGGCCGTATGGATGAATGCCAATCGCGTCTACCGGCCAGGGGCCATTGAGTGCCTGCTTACACGCCTTCAGGTAGGCCACGCTTTGCTGCGGCCCGGTGGCCAGCCCGCCAAACACAATTGGCGACTCTGGCGACTCCTGACGGATGGCGGCGGCCACTTTTTGCAGCACAACGGCAAAATGCGCCGGCGGCACAAAGACGGAAGCGGGGTTGTTGGGCAAATCCCCTTCATTCCAGATCTGATAAGCCACCTGTTTGCCATAGCGGCGATAGCGGCGGGCAATTTTTGCCGCTGCGTCGGCCAGTTCATCCCCATAGCCGCGCCAATCATTGTTACCCGTCCAGGGTCCGCGCCCCCATATCGTCTCCTGGTTGAGGATGACGAGCGATTTGATGCCCATGCGGTTGTATTTCTGGATCAGCGGATCATACTGGGCAAAGGCGGCCTCAATGTTGCCACGCTCGGCGGGATTGTGGCGCGCCGCCAGCTTGAAGACAAAGCGTACCCACTCTAATCCTTTCAGGTCGTCGTTGTCCATAGGGTTGCTGTGTGGGGCGTCTGGATTGATATTCATGCCGCGCTCTAACAGCCGCACAGCCGGCGTGGGCGTCGGCTCTGGCTCCGGCGGCGGCACCGGTTTGGTGCTGCGGTAGAAGATGGCAGAGCGAATGGTATCACGCAGGGGAAGTCCAGTACGGCCGTATCTATCACGCAGTGACGCCTCCTGTGCCGGATAGAGCCAGGGGTCATTAATGCGGTAATCGTCGCCGTCGCGACCGACAATTAGCAC
The DNA here is from genome assembly GCA_937943625.1 of uncultured Anaerolineae bacterium. Lineage (GTDB taxonomy): Bacteria > Chloroflexota > Anaerolineae > Promineifilales > Promineifilaceae > JACSRF01. The sequence goes on from CALEAD010000023.1 coordinate 16,223, forward strand.
CCAATGCTGGTCATTCTCCGTGTAGGGGGTGTCGCGGGTAAAGTCCACGTGCACGGTGGCGGGATTGCCCGCTTCCAGACTGGCATTGATGCGCGTGATCAGGTCGGGGGCATTCATTTCCAGCTTGCCCATGTACACGATGTCGCTGTAAACGTTGCTCAGGGCATTCCATTTTGTTAGATACCCATTGAGATAGCCTCCCTTGGTCACCATGGCGTGGTTGAGTTGCGCGGGGTTGGTAGCACGGCCGTAGCTATTGGCCACCATCGCAAAGCAAACCAGTAGGCAGCCCCATTCGCCAATTGTCTTGGGCGAGCCGGGATGGCCTAACAGCATATCTCGCCACTGCGGGTCCCGCTGTGAAATCGGCGTTGCCAGCGATTTGCCCACCGGCGAAGGCACGACAATGCGCGCATAGAGCACCTCGCCAAAGGGCATGCCTTTTTCGTCCTTCATGCGGTAATCGGCAAAGTGTGTGCCGGGGGCAACGGGCGCAATCATGTCCAGCGAAATTTCCGCCACGCCGCCAGGGGGTGTGGCCGGCAGGGGAACGCTGAGCTGTGTGCCCATGTTCACACCGCCGATAAATTCCAGCTTAAAGCCACTGCCCCAGGGGCGCGTGCCGCTGTTGCGCGCGCGCCAAGTCTTGCGGAAGCTCTGCCCTGGCTGCATGAGCGTGTCGTCGGGCACGGTCACGTCGGCGACAAATTTGCTATCGCTAATGCCTGCCGGGGGCGGCGGCGCAGCTTCGGCAACAATGCGCGCATAGAGAATGTCGCCAAACGGCCGTCCCTGGGCATCTTGCATACGCCAATCGGTAAAGTGGACGCCGGTCGTTTGCGGCACGGTCATCTCAATGGCAATATCTACCTGCTGGCCAGGCACGGCGGCGGGCAAATCGCGGCTGGTGATGGCGTGCATTTTTGTGCCCGCCACGTGCACCAGCTTAAAGCCCGGCCCCCAGGCTACTTCGCCGTTGTTTTCCACGCGCCAAATTTTTTGGAATGGCTCGCCGACGCGGATGCGCATGTCATCGGGGATGGTCACGTCGCGGATGAAACGGCCGTTGGCCTTTTTGCTAGGGTCTGGCGACGGCGCAACGGGAATAATAACGCGCGGTGGGGCTTGTGGCTCTGGGTCGGGTAGCTCAAAGCGGTGCGTGAGGGTAAATCGGGTGACAGGCGCGATCAGCTTTTGCGCAAATTGGGCAATGTTGTTGAACCCCGGCCCCAGGTACCAGATGGCGGCGCCGAGCAGCTCCGGGTAACGGCCGTACAGTTCTCCCACCTCGCGAATGTGGCGCAGCGCCACTTCTGGCACGGGGACCCGCTCGTGCGTCCAGCCCCATTCGGTAATCAGGATTTTCGGCCTTTTAATGCGCTGCCGGTCGCAGGCGTCATACAACTTCTGAAAACGGCCGACATGGTCCCCGCGCAAAAACCAGATCTCCTCCACCTTGAGACTATACTCGTGCAACGCCACCGAAAGGCTATCTGGATGCTGCTGACAAAGCTCCAGGTATTGCAACATCCCATCCGTCTCCCAAGCCCCTTCGTCTGGCGTGCCCGTTGAGTAACCGAACGCAGAAAACTTGTACCCATCTGCCAGCGCCATCTGCCCGGTGAAAAAGGCAAACTTACCCAGCCAGTTCGCCCACTCTACCTCTTTGCGCGGTTCGTTAATCGTTTCAATCCACACCAGCTTCTTATCCAACTCTGGCGGCAGGTGCTGCACATGCCACAACCAATGTTCGGCGGCAGCGGCCTCTGGCTCCTTGGTGTAATCCGGCACGTCAGGGTCACCGGAGGGAGGTAGTAGCCCCTGTGTGCCCGGCACCGAGCGGCGAAAGACCAACGTGTGCCCCACGTCATTGCCATTAGGGCGGGCATAAATGAGCTGCTGCGCGTCGAACAGGCCGGTCATGGAATCGGCCGCTTTGATGAAAAACGGAATATTTGCCTGATCCAGAGCGCGTAAATAGTCGCCAATGCCTTGTGGGTTACCGCCTACGCTGGTGTGAAAACCAATTTTGTTGTGCGCGATCATGGGCTACTCCTTTTGTGAATGTAGACTGAGGATTGGTCCGTAGGACAAAAAGCAAGAGCCATGTGGCATCTTTTACTGCCCCCGCCGTCTCTTGCCCCTTGTATCCTACCTCTTAACCCTTGCCTCTTACCTCCGCCCCTTACACCACAGGGTAAAAGAGAATCCCAGGATTGTCAATTACGGCATCTACAGAAAAACGGCCGAGATACGCCATTGATCATATAAATTTTATGACGTTTGTTCTTTATGTACTCACCTTCATGCATTAAATTTAGAAGGGTGTATAAACCACCTGACTGTTTGCCGACTGGTTTACTCGGTGGCCATTTTGTTCTACACCGTCGTTCCTGCTCTTTTCCCACAGCACCGAGTGCACAAATGGGAACGGCCGTAATCACTGTAGACAGATGCCGCAATCACCTCATTTGCCCAGGCGCCCCCCATTACCCATTTTCTAGCACAAAAGACTTTTGTCATAATTGTCACACCTGATCAAACCTTCTCTCTTGAGCGTGCGCAATGAAAGATTACCTGAACAGAATCATCCTATCGAAAAGAGTTGACGGTTTTCTCCCCTTGTTGGCAGCCCTGGCAGCCTTCATCTTTGGCGCCATCATTTTGCTCATCATGGGTACCAACCCGCTGACAGCTTACAGGGCGATGTTCAATGGCGCGTTTGGCAATCAAAACGCCCTGGTAGAAACCATCGTCAAAGCCATTCCGCTGCTGCTGATTGCCTTGGGTATCTGCATCGCCTTTCGCGCAAAGGTAACCAACATTGGCGCCGAAGGGCAGATGATTGTCGGCGCCCTGATTGCCACAGCCTTTGGTCTGGCAGTCAATTGGCCGGGGTGGTTGGTTATTCCCATGGCCATGTCCATCGGCTTTCTCGGCGGGGCGCTATGGGGTGCAATCCCAGGCGCCTTAAAAGCCTACTTCAACGTGAACGAAATTTTAAGCACGGTTATGATGAACGCCATTGCCGTGCAGTTGATGAACTATCTGCTCGGCGGCCCCATGATGGACCCACAGCAGGCTACCGCCTTGGGCAAACTGCCAGAAACAGCCCGCCTCAGCAGCGCCTATCACTTACCGCGCTTAATGCCACCCACCCGCCTGCATGCGGGGCTCATCATCGCCCTGGTCCTGGCCGTTCTGGTCTACTTCATAATCTTCCATACCACGTTAGGCTATCGTATCAGGGCCGTTGGTCTCAATCCCTTTGCCTCGCGCTACGGCGGCATTCGCGTGCGCCGACAAATTGTCATAGCCCTGCTGCTAAGCGGCGCTATGGCGGGGTTAGCCGGCGCGATCCAGGTCTACGGCCTGAACTACCGCATGATCACCGATGGCTCCCCCACCGGCTTTACCGCCTCGGCCGGCTACAACGGCATTGTCACTGCCTTGTTTGGCGGGTTGCATCCCCTCGGTGCCATCCCTGCCTCCTTTTTCTTTGGCGCTTTACTGGTTGGCGCCAACTCCATGCAGCGCATGACACAGGTTCCCTCTGCCTTTGTCACCGCTCTCAATGGAATGGTCGTTGTTTTTGTGGTCAGCGCCGCAATTTGGCGCGAACTACGTGAGCGCAAACGCCGGCTGGCAACCGTGAGTGCAGCACCTGTTCCCACACCCGCCGTGCAAGAAAGCGGGCAGGCTTAGCAGGAGTCGTCACGATGGATAGTTCGCAAATTCTCTCCGTAACCGTAATTGTTGGCATTTTGTCAGCCGGTATTCGCCTGGCGTCCCCTTACCTGTTTGCAGCCATCGGCGAAATGTTCGGCCAGCGCAGCGGCGTCTTAAACCTGGGCGTTGAAGGGCAAATGCTCATGGGCGCATTTTTCGCCTTTTATTACACCGTACAAACAGGAAATCCCTGGCTGGGGCTGTTAGCGGCCGTTATCGTTGGCGCCGTCATGGGGTTCGCCATGGCGGTTGTCAGCATTCGCTGGCGTGCCGTTCAAGGCATCAGCGGCATCGGGTTTTTTATTTTTGGCGTTGGTATGAGCGAGCTGCTCTTCAAGAGCTTACTGGGCGAGGTTAAAATCATCAATAATGGCTTCAACCCAATTAACATCCCCTTCTTGTCCAACATTCCCTTTTTAGGCCCCATCTTTTTCCAGCAAAATCTGATGACCTACATGGCTTTTCTGCTGGTACCCATCTCGTGGTTTATTTTGTACAAGACAACCCTGGGTCTAAAAATTCGCGCCGTAGGCGAAAACCCCCATGCGGCCGATACCCTCGGCGTCAACGTAGCCGGAATCCGCTACCTGACAGTAACGATGGGTGGCGTTATGTCGGGCATTGCCGGTGCATCTTTGTCTATTGCCAATCTAAATGTCTTTCAGGAAAACATGACTGCGGGCATGGGCTTTATTGCCGTAGCGCTGGTCTACTTTGGCGGTTGGCGGCCGCTTGGCGTGATGTTTGGCGCTCTCTTGTTTAGCATGGTAATGGCTTTGCAGCTATTTATGCAGGTGTTTAACGTCACCATTCCCCCGGAGTTCGCCATCATGCTCCCCTACATTCTGACTATTGTGGTGCTGGTTCTGACTGTTGGGCGCGTAAGAGGCCCGTCTGCCCTGACCGAACCCTTCGTGCGCGAGTAAAACGCCGGTAATGACAGTGTGCGCAGACTCACCTCGGCTGGGACAAGCCATTGTCTACAACTCAAAATCGCACTGCGTGAAGGAGGTATTGGCACAGAATAGAAAAACTCTTTATCAAGTACAGGTTTAGAGCAGTTGAATAGCATCGTTTTTCAGCGTAATGCAGGTTGACGACTTGCGTGATGTCGTGACTACGAAGGCTCTCTAGAGAAGTTTGTCGGTTGGTTAGTTTGATGGTTGGTTTCTAGCCACCTAACCGACTATCAAACTAACCAACGGCCTGATTGGTTGCGTTATGTCGGATTGTAAAAGGTTATTCATGTCTAAAAGGAGAGAAAGAAATGTCTAAAACAGTAAAATTATTTACGCTGATTGCCGTGTTTGCCCTGCTTTTGGGCGCCTGTGGTGGCGCAGGCAACCAATCCAGCAGTGGCGAAGTGGAAAAGTTCCGCGTTGCGGTTATCATGCCCAGTTCCAGAACCGATCTCGCCTTTAGCCAGTCCATCTATGATGCGCTGGTGAAAATTCAAGCTGAGAGAGGCGCAGATAGATTTGAGTTCGTGTACTCGGAAAACATGTTCCAGGTTGACGATGCAGCGGCGGCTATTCGTGATTACGCCGCCCAGGGCTACAACATGGTGATTGCGCACGGTTCGCAATATGGCACCTCCGTGCAAGAAATTGCGCCCGATTTTCCCAACACTGTCTTTGCTCATGGTACGACTAACAGAACATTTGTTGATGATGGGATAACCAACGTTTATGCCTATGAGGCGGCCTCCAATGAAGGGGGCTACGTCAATGGCGTCATGGCTGCCAAACTGACGCAAAGCAAAATTGTTGGCATCGTTGGCCCGATTGACGTAGGCGACGCCAAGCTGTACATCGAAGGGTTTGAAAAGGGTGTGCGGGATACGGACCCTAGCGTGCAAATCCTGAAAGTGTTCACCGGTTCATTTGGCGATGTGGCGCTGGCACGCGAAGCGGCAAATGCGCATATTGCCGCTGGCGCGGACGTGTTGATTGGCACTGGCCAGATGGTAGTAGGCGCAATTGCGGCCGTTGAGGAGCAGGGCGGCAAGGTTTTGTGGATTGGCACACAGGCCAGCCAGACCAATCTGGCGCCCAATGTGGTTGTGGCCAATCAGATTTATGATTGGTCGGTGGTTCTGCGGGAAATTTTGCAAAAAGTAGAAAATGGTCAGTTGGGTGGTGAGGCCCTGGTGATTACGCTGGCCAACAAAGGCCTCTACATGGAATACAATGAGGGATTTGCGCGGCTAGATGAGGTAAAAGCGGCCGCTGAAGCAACTGTCCAGGGCATTGTCAATGGTTCCATTAATGCCCTACCATCAGGCCAATAGGGTCAGTGGGTTGGTTACTGGATAGTTAGTGGGTGGTTGGCGGTAAACCCACTGCAGCGCTTTCAAGAGGCATTGTCGGTTGCCGCCGACCCACCACGCATGAAAACCGTAGCGTGGTTTTCCAAACCGCGTATCGAACTTCCAGTTCGATTTACGAAGGAATTCCCCATAAGCGGGGCGCACGACGATGAATGAAAAGGGAACGCAGGTCGGCCGTCGGCTGTCGGCGGTCAGCAGTCATTTTCAAGGGAGTTGGCATGGCTGAAAATCACAATCCCGCCAATGAGCGCCAGAAAATCAAACAGCTGGAGATGATCAATATCACCAAGATATTTCCAGGTGTCATGGCAAATTCGCAGGTTAATTTTGATGTCAAAGAGGGTGAGGTTCATGCCTTGCTGGGCGAAAATGGCGCCGGAAAGAGTACGCTGATGAAAATCCTCTATGGCCTTTATGAACCAAATGAGGGGGAAATTCGCATCAACGGCCGTCCTGTCAGCATTAAGTCGCCAAACGATTCCATTCGCCTGGGCATCGGCATGATTCACCAACATTTTATGCTGGTAGATTCGCTCACCGTGGCCGAGAACATCGCCCTGGGTCTGCCTTCATCACGGGGGTTCATGACTGACCTGGACGTAGTGGCAGAGCGCGTAGTGGCACTGGGCGAAAAATATGGTTTGCAGGTTGACCCCCAGGCGTACATCTGGCAACTGGCAGTAGGCCAGCGCCAGCGGGTAGAGATTCTAAAAGCGCTCTACCGTGGCGCCGATTTGTTTATTCTCGATGAGCCAACGGCCGTACTCACACCCCAGGAAGTAGACGAGTTCATGGGAACCATGCGCCAGATGACGCAGGAAAAACATTCCATCATTTTCATTTCCCATAAACTGCACGAAGTGATTGATAGCTGCGACCGCGTAACGGTATTGCGCAATGGGCGGCGGGTCGGTTCCCGCCCTGTGGCCGGCGCAACCAAGCTAGACCTGGCGCGCATGATGGTCGGGCACGAAATTGTGCTGCCCAAGATTACCACCGCGCCCAAATTGGGCGAGGTACGTCTGGAAGTGCAAAACGTGCACGCGCTAAGCGACCGCGAGACACCCGCGCTGCGTGGCGTTACGCTTCAGGTTCACGCCGGAGAAATTGTAGGGCTAGCGGGCGTATCCGGCAATGGCCAATCTGAACTGGCGCAGGTGGTGACCGGCCTGCGCAAGCCCATCCAGGGCAAAGTCATCGTAAATGGCAAGGATATGACGGGAAAATTGCCGGGAGAGTTTCTAAAACAAGGCATGGCCTATATTCCCGAAGAGCGGATGCGCGATGGCGTAGTAGGAAAGTTTACCGTTTCGGAAAACATCATTTTGCGCGACCACGACAAATCTCCCTACGCTAACCGTGGACTGCTGATCCATCGCATGATTGGCGAAATCACCGATAGATTAATTAAGTTGTTTGATATTAGAACGCCGTCGCGTACCACCAACGCCAACAGTCTGTCTGGCGGCAACATCCAAAAAGTGGTGCTGGCGCGCGAGCTATCACGCCACCCCAAGGTGCTGGTGGCGGCGCAGCCGACGCGTGGCGTAGACATTGGCGCGATTGAATTTATCCACAATAATCTGCTGGAGCAGCGAGAAGCTGGCGCCGCTATTTTGCTGATTTCTGAAGACCTGGATGAGATTTTGGCGCTTTCTGATCGCGTAGCGGTGATGTTTCATGGAGAGATCATGGGCATTCTCAGCAACAAGGATGCGGAACGGGGTAAGGTGGGGCTGATGATGGCCGGAGAGCGACTGGAGCATTTGCAGCAAGAAAGCGCGACCCCTTAACATTTGCACACCAAAAACTCTCGCTTGACAATCGCCAGAAGAAGCGGGATGATAGGCGTCGCCCGGTGTGGGGGATCGTCATCCCACACCGGGAATAGGGAGTAAAAGCATCTAGCCTGCCAGGGGGAGCAGGCTATTTGTGTTTCATCGCTCCGCAATCCAAAACCCGCAATCCTCAATTTTTATAGGAGATTTCATGAGTGGCGCACACCACCACGAATGAAAATGTAGCGCAGGTTTGGTAACCTGCGCGCGCCAACCAGGTTTGGCAACCTGGGTTACACTTACAGACGGTGGTCAGCGATTGGCCGTCGGCGGTCATTTTTGAGGGAGCAAGTGCCAGGTTTGGCAACCTGGGTTACACTTGCTACCTGTGGTCGGCGGTCAAAGGGAGAAAGAAATGAGCGAAGAGAAATCCTACTGTCAGGCAACAACCAAAGCAGGCACACCCTGCAAAAACAGCCCGCAGACTGGTTCTGCTTATTGTCACCTTCATCGCCATTGGCAGGCTTCATCCACCGCCGCGCCAACGGCCGATTTCGACCAGATCATCCACGAACTAAATCAGGCCGCGCAAAAGCTGCGCGCTGCTGAACCCACCTTCAACCCACCCCCCTTCTCGCCTCTCAACCTGCTAACACTTATCCGGCAAAATATAGACCGCTTCACGCCAGAGGCGCAGCGCGAACTGCTGCACCAGCTGCAAGAGAGCCTGCAGGGTGCATCCGCCAAAGACATCCTGGACCCGGCCACCTGGAAGGGGTTGGCCTACCTGCTCGTTCATTCCCTGCAAAGCGAAACAGAAGCAGTACGGGGGCGGGTAAACCAGCAGCTGCTGCGGCTGCCTGGTGGTGAAACGGTAGTCAGCTTGCAGGAAATGCTGCAAGGGGCATCGCCAAAGGATTTGCTCAACCCGGAAACGTGGAAGGGGATGTGGTATCTGGTAAATTATTCGCTGCAAAATCAGGCGCAGGAGGTAAAGCGACGCATTTTGGCTGAAGGAGAAGAATAGAAAATCGGGCATGGTTCATGATACGTTGAAAAGATGCTTTCCAATTTTTTCGTTGCTGACGGCAGACCACCGACCGCGAGACGAAAGAGGCATGGCGGTCTGCGGTCGGTAGGCGGCGGTCAACTTTGTAAAGATGTTTTGAACCATGCCGAAAAGAGCAAGCAGGACAAGAGTCAGGAAGTAAAAGTAAGAGCAAGAAGAAAAAGCGGGGTGCTGGGGGCAAAAAACAGAAAATGGAAATTTGCTACTTGAGGAGGTAGTCACGTGTTTATTCCTAGCATGATCTTGAAGCAGCTATATACCTTTGGCAGCCTGGAAAATGCGGCGGAGGGGGTACGCTTTTCGCTAAAGAACCGCCTGAGCGACGCCGAATTCACAGGCCTGCAAGAGGTTAAAATTGATGGGAAAGTGGTGCCATTAACGGCCGTTGCTCTCAACTTTCAAAATGGTCAATCCATCTCCCCAGACGGCGTCAGCGAGGCAAACCCTATCCCTTTTCCCCTGCGCACCATCGTCAATCTAACCGCACGCATAGAACACCTGCCTGAAGGCAAGCACGAGATCGAAATTACCTTCCGCGCCAAACCATTCGGCAAACTAAAATTCAAAGTCGAAGACGCCATCACCCAAAAAGATGACCTGTTACGCATCCCGCGCGACAGCAAAGACGACTACGCGCCAGAGATCATTGCCCGGCGGCAAAAGTTCGTTGAAGAGTTTAGCGGCAAAAAACTTGAACATATTACACACTACTCCTTTGATCCCCACATCACCCAGGGCAACATTGAGCATTTCACCGGCGTTGCCCAGGTTCCCATTGGCTTTGCCGGGCCACTCACCATCCACGGCGAACATGCCCAGGGAGATTTTCTCATTCCGCTGGCCACCACAGAAGGCACGCTGGTTGCCTCTTACAACCGTGGCATGAAAGTGATGAACCTCAGCGGTGGCATTAAAGTGAGCGTTGTGGGGGACGTGATGCAGCGGGCACCCGTTTTTGTTTTTGAGGACGCGCGTGCCGCACGCGATTTTGTGGCCTGGGTGCATGCCCACGCCGACAAAATCCGCGAAGAAGCGGAAGCCACCTCCAGCGTGGCCAAACTGCGCGACGTAGATGCCTACCTGGCGAGCAAATTTGCCTACCTGCGTTTTAACTATTTTACCGGTGACGCCGCGGGGCAAAATATGGTGGGGCGTGCCACCTTTGCCGCGTGTAGCTGGATATTAGACAATTACGAACTGGGGAAAATCAAGCATTTCTACCTGGAAGCCAACCTGGCTACCGACAAGAAGGCGTCGCAGATCAACATCATGCGCACACGCGGTAAGCGCGTCACGGCCGAAGCGGTGGTCAAGCGCGACGTACTCGTCCAGCACATGCGCGTCGAGCCGGAAGGGTTGTTTTACCACTATGGCGTCGCCAATGTGGGCGCGCTTTTATCTGGCGCTAACAATAATGGCCTGCACTCGGCCAACGCTATCACCGCCATGTTCATTGCCACCGGCCAGGACGTGGCCAACGTAGCCGAATCGTCTGCCGGAGTACTGTATACGGAACTGACCCCCACAGGAGATATGTATATCTCGCTCACTATCCCCTCACTGATCGTGGCCACCTACGGCGGGGGAGTAGGGCTGGCTACACAGCGGGAATGTTTGGAAATATTGGGTTGCTATGGTAAGGGAAAGGTGAATAAGTTCGCTGAAATTGTGGCAGCCGCCGCGCTGGCTGGGGAGATTTCGCTGGCTTCGGCCATTTCTTCGTCAGACTGGGTCTCTAGCCATGAACGATACGGCCGTAATCGCTAACCCTGGCATCTGACTTCTAACTTGAGCAAGCCGTTAACAAAATAATCTAAACTTTTTCATGTCATACTGTCTCTCCTTGTTGGCAACCTTCATCTGGCCCCAACAGAATAAGGCCCACTGGTTCAAGCAGACGCATTCGCTGGCAATCAGGCGGAAAAGCGCCCAAACAAAGGTGGTGGTTAGGCGCAGGTCGGGCAAGCGGAGCTTTGAGCAATCTCGGCCCCATACCGGGCCTGGACCCGACCCCTTTTGCCTTTACCATCACAGTGCTGGCGCTGACGTGGGGCGTTGTCGGCTACCGGTTGGTTGATATTGTGCCCATTGCGCGCGACCTGGTATTGGAAGGGTTGTGCGATGGGGTCATTGTTGTCAATGATCAGAGACGCGTTGCCGACATGAACCCCGCCGCAGCACAGATAATCGGCCTGCCCGTCCCCCATGTGCTGGGCAGGCAAGTGCACGATGTGCTTGCGCCCTGGCCGGCGTTGCCAGCACAGATAGAGCCAGGGCGGGAAGGCCAGGAAATCATGGTCGTAGGGCAGGGTGAAGCACAAATGCGCCACGAGGTGCAGATTGTGCCCCTGTATGATGGGCGACAACAGCCGTTGGGTCACATCCTCGCTATCCGGCAGGCAGCGCAAACGGCCGTTTCCGCGCAACGAATGCCCCCTGAGCAATTAAACGCCAAAGAAACGGCCGTGTCGCCCCCTCTGGCTGGCCATCCGTTCATTCTTGCCGTCACCCGCCTCTTTGTCCCTTCTACACTGGCTACTGTAACCCCCCATTCCCGGGCACACCCATGCCATCAGCCAACTGCTGGAGCGCGCCTTCACCGCCATGCTGCGCATGGGCACACTGTTAGCCACCGCTTCGTTACTGCTAAACAACAGGTACATGCTGCAAACCGGATTTACAGCTCAACTACTCACTTATCTGGCAGGTCTGCTGTTTTTCGCTTTCCTCGCCACTGCGCGTCAAATCTCATTTATCTACCGTTACAAACTGACCGGAGATAATCTCTGATATTCTGGCGGAACTGGGACACGCTGCTGAAGCCAATCGCGTCTATATCTTTGAAAGGCACATCACCCCTCCCGAAGAACCAGATATGGTCAGCCAGAAATACGAGCAGGTCGCACCAGGCGTTGAGCCCCAAATAGATAACCCCTTGCTGCAAAATTTCCCGATAACCCTTAGTTACCAAAACTGCGTGTACCAGATCTGGCAACCTGGGTTAAACTTACGAGGAGAATAAAATTACGCCTACCTGGTTGAGGTAAGCAATGAATGACCAACAGAAAAGCAAAGCAGAACTTTTGGCTGAATTAGCAGCATTAAGACAAGAGCTAGACAACTTGAAACGGCCGTCTGTAGCCAACTATTTTCCTACTTACTCACATGAGGAACAAACAAGAATTTATCAGAAAATGCTTGATAGTTTGCCCGAGGCTGTTTCGTTTGTAGACAAGAATTACATCTACCGCATCATCAATAGTACTTACTTAAGGCGCACCGGCCTGTCACGCGAACAAATTGAAGGGCATCACGTGGCAGAAATCGTGGGTGAAGAAACATTTCTGCGCGTTGTGAAAGACAAGCTCGACCAGTGTCTGCACGGCGAAACTGTCAACTACACAAGTTGGTTTACCTTCGGCTCTCAACAAAGCCCTCACCTCCTTGACGTGATCTATGTGCCCTACTATGACGATGCCCAACAAATCATAGGTGTATTGGTAAGCAACCGCGATGTGACCGACATTTTTTATGCGCGCGAAGAAGCCAATGCCGTGTTGAACACCATCCCCGATCTGATATTCGTTGTGAATCGCGAAGGACGCTTTCTCCGCTACAAAACCAATTGTGAAGACCTGGATTATCAGGGTGAAAAAGGCCCGGTTGGGTTAACCATACAACAAATCAACCCACCTCATGTTAGCGCCACAATTATGGCCGAAATTCACGCCACGCTAGAGACACAAGCACCACGCCAGTTTGAGTATGTGCTAGACACCCCGAAAGGAAAGCGTCAATGGGAATGCCATATGGTTCCCAGTGAGTCAGATAGCGTAACTTGCATGGTGCGCGACATAACCAGCCAGCGTCTTGCCGAAATGAATCTGAGGCAAAGCGAGGCGCACTTCCGCGCTTTTATGGACAACAACCCAGGGTTCGCCTTTATCAAAGATAAACAGAACCGGCACGTCTACGTCAACAAGGCCATGCTCCAGTTCCTGAAGCGCGAAGAACACGAAGTGCTGGGACGTCACGCTGCTGATTTTTTTGTGCCTGAGGTGGCCAGGCGGCTGCAAGAGAATGATGTGTATGTACACACACATCGCGAACCAATACGCAGCGAGGAGTATCTGGTCCTGCCCAGCGGCGAAACCAAATGGGTGCAAGAGGTAAAATTCCCCATTCAGCAGGCGGATGGCAGCATCCTGGTAGGGGGGGTTTCCATTGATATCACAGACATCAAGAAGGCAGAGCAAACATTGCGCGAGCAAGAGCAACGGTTACGCCAGCTGGCTGAGAATATTGAAGAGGTATACTGGCTGTATGAAACGGCAAACGGCCGTATGGTATACGTCAGTCCCGCCTATGAAAAAGTCATTGGCCAGCCAGTCGCCGATTTTATGAAAGACCCGACCCATTTTGTGCAAATGGTGCACCCAGAAGATCGCGCAGCCGTTGAGGCCGCAATGAAGCGGCAAGAAGAAATGGGGGGGTACTTCAATGAAGAGTTCCGCATCATTCGCCTAGACGGCAGCGTGCGCTGGATTCGTGCGCAAACATTTCCTGTAGAAGACGAAAACGGCTATGTCTATCGCATTGCCGGCGTGGCCACAGACGTGACAGAACGACACCTGACCCTGGAAAGAGAACAAGAGCAGCATCGGCTGGCCAGAGCTTTAGCCAAAAGCGCGCAAGCCATCAATCAGACACTCCAGCTAGACGAGGTGTTTCAGCGCATACTCAGCTCTTTAGCCGAGGTAGTTCCATACGAACAGGCCACAATTGTGTACATAAAGACAAGCGGTGGCCAGGCACAAATTGTGCAACCAGACAAACAGATTGACCTGAAAGAAGCATCGGCCACGCTGCTGCAGCTGCCGCAATTTGAGCTGATGCGAGAAAGCAGGGAGCCTTTGCTGATCAGAGACACGGCCGTTTTCCCCAACTGGCAACCGCTACCCGAAAATATCCCCACTCGCTCTTACCTGGGTGCGCCGATGCTGGTTGGCAGTGAGATCATCGGCTTTCTCAACCTGGTGAGCACCACGCCGGAATTTTTTAATGAAACGCACCGGCAGCATTTGCAAGCCTTCGTCAGCCAGGCCGCCATTGCCGTGCAAAATGCCCGTCTACATGAAAAACTGCAACAACAGTTTAGCCAGCTGCAGCAGGCCCAAACACGCCTGGTTCAGAGCGAAAAGCTGGCCGCTATTGGCGAACTGGTAGCCGGTATTGCCCACGAGCTGAATAACCCCCTCACCAGCATCATCCTCTTTTCGCAGCTTTTGGCCAGGCGCAACGTCAATCAGGCGCTGGTGCATGATATTGAGCAAATCGTCAATCAGGCGCACCGCGCGGGCAACATTGTGCGCGGCTTGCTGGACTTTGCCCGCCAACGACCGCCGGAACAGGAGCAAGTGAGTATAAACGACATCCTGCGCGGTACCGTTGAGATGATGGCTTACGAGCTGCGCACACGCAACGTAACGGCCGTTTTGCAGTTGGCCGATTTGCCTCCGATTGTTGCTGACCCCCACCTGCTGCAACAGGTGTTCGTGAACTTGATCAACAATGCGCTGCAAGCCATGCAGGCACAAGGAGGGGGGCAACTGCACATTAGCAGCAGCCTTGGCCGTGCGCAATTTGCCCCCTTGTCCGATGAAGCTACGCCAGAAGTCGTGCGCATTCAGTTTACCGATACCGGCCCAGGCATTTCGCCTGAGCTGCAAGCGCGCATCTTTGACCCGTTCTTCACGACAAAGCCAGCCGGGCAGGGCACGGGGCTGGGTCTTTCTATCTCGCACAGCATTATCCATGAACATGGGGGCCACCTGTGGGTAACAAGCCAGCCAGGCGAGGGGGCCACATTTTTCATTGAACTGCCGCTGCGAACGGCCGTTGCCCCTAACCTTATCCTCCCGCCCTCCCAGCAGACGCCACCAGCTCAACAAACAAAGCGCGCACGCATTCTCGTTGTGGACAATGAGCCAGGCATTCTGCACATTATCGCACGCATTCTTTCGGAAGAGTATGCGGTAAGCCTGGCCGAAAACATTGACATAGCACGACAGAAGTTAACGCAGGAACCGCATGACCTCATCCTTTGCGATGTATACATGCCGGGTATGGATGGGCTAAAGTTTTATCGCATTGTGCAGCAACAATACCCGCAGTTGGCACAGCGCTTTATTTTCAGCACAGGTGATACAACCCGCCCCGCGCTACAGGAGGGCTTAAGAGAAACCGGTGCGCCCATTTTGGCCAAACCCTTTAATCTCGAAACCCTACTGCAGCAAGTACAACAAATGCTTAATGAAGATGACCGACCAGCCAGTCATCCTTCAGCGTTTACAACTATAGACCATACAGGTCCAGGATAATCGCACGGAGCTACACGGAAAAGACACGGAGTTTCGCGAAGAAAACCCGAAGTTTTTTCTCTGTGTCTCTCTGTGTCTCTCTGTGTCTCTCCGTGCCTTCTCTGTGGTTCTTCGTGATACTGTCTTAAAGTCTTACGTGAATGGATACCAGCGTTTTTGAATAGATGCTTAATCCAAACTGCAAACGGCCGTAGAAATCAACCCAACTATGCTAGAATGCCTACGGTATGCAGCCCAACCACACACATCCCACAAAGGGGGTAAATTGTGAGTAGCTACGTCTTCAAGCTCTACATTGCCGGAACAACGCCCAACTCACAAGCGGCCGTGGCAAACTTGCAACACATTTGCCAGGAACACCTGGGCACAGCCTATGAACTGACCATTATTGACGTATTACAGCACCCCCAACTGGCTGAAGAAGCAAAAATCCTGGCCACCCCTACGCTTGTCAAAGAGTCACCGGTGCCAATCAGGTGGATTATCGGTGATCTGTCTGAAAAAAGGGCTGTGTTGGCTGCCCTGGGTTTGCCATTCAGAACAACGTCGGAGAAATGAAGCATATGAGTACCCTATCGGCCATTAAAAAACTACCCACTGGCATAGCCGGTTTTGACCAGATCACGGCTGGAGGCCTGCCCGAACAACGTACCACTCTCCTGGCCGGCACGGCCGGCAGCGGCAAAACAGTCATGGCAGCACAATTCCTGGCCGAAGGAATCAGGCAGTTTGGCGAACCTGGCGTCTTTGTCACCTTCGAGGAAACACCACAAGATATTCGTCAAAACCTGCTCTCATTAAACTGGCAAGTAAACACCTGGGAGGCGCAAAATCAATGGGTTTTTGTAGACGCCTCTCCCACGCATAACGGCGAAGTAATTGCCGGCGCTTATGACCTGGATGCCTTCCTGGCGCGCGTTGCCCATGCCGTGCAAAAAGTACAGGCCAGGCGCGTAGCCATGGATTCCCTGGGTGCTATCTTTGTCCGCCTACCCGATCCACTCACTATTCGCACGGAACTGCTGCGTATTGCTTCAGCGCTCAAGCAGATGGGCGTAACGGCCGTGATGACCGCCGAGCGCGATGAAGAATACGGCCACATCACCCGCCATCGCGTAGAAGAATTTGTCGCCGACAACGTCATCATCCTACGCAACGTCCCAGAAGAAGAAAAGCGCCGGCGTACCATCGAAATTCTCAAATTTCGCGGCGCCTTCCACCAAAAAGGGGAATACCCCTTCACCATCATCCCCAACCAGGGTATCGTCCTCATCCCCCTCTCCGCCATTGAACTGAAGCAGCGCTCCTCCAACAAGCGCATCTCCTCCGGCAACATGATGCTCGATGCCATGTGTGATGGCGGCTTTTTCCGCGACTCCATCATCCTCGTTTCCGGGGCCACAGGAACGGGAAAAACACTCATGGTCACAGAATTCACCGCACGCAACATTGGCGCAGAAGAACGCTGTCTGCTCTTTGCTTTTGAAGAAAGCCGCGAACAGCTCTTCCGCAATGCCAGCGGTTGGGGCATAGACTTCGAGCAAATGGAGGCAGAAGGCAAGCTAAAAGTGGTGTGCGAATATCCCGAAGTGACCAGCCTGGAAACACGCCTGATCGAAATGAAAACAATCATTCAGGAATTCAAGCCCACGCGTGTGGCTGTAGACAGCCTCTCAGCCCTGGAACGCGTGGGCACCATGCGTAGTTTCCGCGAGTTCGTCATCAGCCTGACATCCTACATCAAGCATCAAGAAATAACCGGTCTCTTCACCAGCACCACGCCAAGTCTCATGGGCGGCACGTCTGTCACCGAAGCGCACATTTCCACCCTGACCGACAGCATCATTTTGCTGCGCTACGTCGAAATGCACGGCGAAATGCGGCGCGGCATAACCGTGCTAAAAATGCGTGGCTCGCAGCACGACAAAGAGATCCGCGAATTCACCATTGATCAGCAAGGCATGCATATCGGCAATCCTTTCCGCAACGTCGTGGGCATTCTCTCGGGGCAACCAATCCAGGTAGATCCACACGAGTTAGAGCCTCCCACCCATATCAACAAGAACGCTAACCTTCCACGTCATCAGCAACTTTAGCCGTTCGACTGCCACCTATGGAAACCTACCCCTTTTACGGTGTTGCGCTAATCTGAACCTGACACCCCCTGCCAGGGAAGAGGCAGGAAAATGAATTGAGAAACAAATCAGAGAGATTGTGGAAAATAAAATCATGCAAAATACCAACAATCTAAATGAATTGTTTAGCCACTACCGCCAAGCATGGGAAGCAAGTGAGCAACGCTTCCAAAAAATCATCATGCAAAACGTAGATGGGCTCCTCGTTGTCAACCAGGAAGGCATCATCCGCTTTGTTAACCCTGCGGCGCAGAAAATGCTGGGACACGGTGAAAAAAAGCTGATAGGGGAACGCTTTGGTTACCCACTGCTACATGGGGAAAAAGCGGAATTAGTCATATTGCCTCAGCCAGGTCAAACCCCCACAACGGCCGAAATGCGCGTGGTAGAAATAGAGTGGCAGGGGGAAATGTGCTACCTGGCCAGTCTGCATGACATCACCGAACGCAAGATAATGATGGAAGCGCTCAGCCTGAGTGAAAGAAAGTATCGCGCCTACATCAACAACGGACCCGCCGCTGTATTTGTGGCCAATAGGCACGGGCGCTACCTGGAAGTGAACCCAACCGCCTGCCAACTATCTGGCTACAGTGAGGCGGAACTGCTGCAAATGTCGGTAACCGATTTGCTGGCGCCTGAAGCATTAAAAGACGGCCTGGCCGCTTTCGTGCAGCTATTAGAACAAGGACAAGGATACTCAGAAATTTTATGTCGCCATAAGAATGGGAGCCGTTATTATTTGGCCAGTAACGGGGTAGTGCTAGACGAAGAGCGAGTCGTTAGTTTTTGCCAGGACATTACCGAACGGCGCCACGCGGAGCAACTGGTGCAGATGCAGCGCGACCTGGCGGTTATGCTCAGCCGCAGCCAGGATTTGTTTGAAACGCTGCATCGCATCCTGGTAAGCATGATGGAATTGGAGGAGGTAGATGCTGGAGGGATTTACCTGGTAGATCAAGCGGACCACTCGCTGCGTTTGCAGGTGCATCAGGGGTTAAGCACAGCTTTTATTAATCAAGCGGCATATTACCCCCCAGATAGCTGGCAGGCAAACCTGGCGCATCGCGGTACGGCCGTTTTCACCCAGGTCTCCGCGCTTGAAGAGAACAAACTCCTGCAAGCCGAAGGCATTCAAAGCCTGGCTATTTTGCCCGTACACTATAACAACACAGTTATTGCGCTGCTTAACCTGGCCTCGCACACAAACATTCAGTTTTCACCCTTCACGCGCAGCCTGTTAGAATCCGTCGCGGCGCAAACCGGCGGGTTTATTGCCCGCGCCAAAGCGGAAGAGACGCTGCGTCAGCGCAACGCAGAGCTACAGCGGCTGCACGAAGACCTAAAGCAGCAAATGCTGCTGCTGCAAGAAACGCAGGCGCGCCTGCTGCAAAGTGAAAAGCTGGCCGCCATGGGTGAGTTAATCGCGGGTCTGGCACACGAGCTAAACAATCCATTGGCTTCTATTCTGCTCCATGCACAATTGCTTATCCAAGAGCCGTTAAGTGCGCAAATAAGGCAAGATTTGCAAGAAATTTTGCAACAGGCACAGCGCATGAACAAAATCACCCATCGTTTACTGGGGTTTGCCAGGCCCAAAATCAGTCAGATTGCGCCGGCCAGTCTTAACCACATTGTTGCAAGCGCCCTCGGCTTTATGGCATACGAGCTGCGAACACACAATATCGAGGTGGTCTTGCAGCTTGCCCCTGACTTACCCCCGGCAATGGTAGATGATCATCAGATACAGCAGATGTTGATTAATTTGATCAACAACGCTCTCTATGCCATGTACACCACAAACGGGAAGGGAATTCTCACGCTCAAAACGGAGTGGGGCAAGCCAATTTACCTCAACAGTGCAACACGGCCGTCTACGGCTGTGCGCCTGCTGGTAATAGACAACGGGCCTGGCATCCCGCCGCACATTCAACCGCGCATTTTTGATCCATTCTTTACCACCAAACCTGTGGGACAAGGAGTCGGGCTGGGACTGTCGCTTTGTTATAGCATGGTGCGCGAACAAAATGGGCAAATTTGGGTCGAAAGCCGCCCCGGCGAACAAACGACTTTTTTCATTGAATTGCCCGCAGAACCACAAGCAACCATAGCTGGTTTTCAGGCCGATTCAGGCCTGACCGGCTCTTTTGCTGAAAGCATACAAAAGGTTCGGCAGGTTCAACGTGTATTGGTTATTGATGATGAACAGGGCATTGTGCACGCAATCACGGCCGTTCTTGCCACTGCTGGCTACCAGGTAGATGGAACCAACCAGGGGCAAACGGCGCTGGCACGCCTGGCAACCAATCAATATGAGCTGATTATTTCTGACTTGATGATGCCGGACATGAGCGGTATTGAGCTACATCAGGAGATCAGCAGTCGTTTTCCACACATGCGCGATCGTTTTCTCTTCATCACCGGCGATACAATCAGCTCTACCTCGCATCATTTCCTGCAAAAGAGCGGTGCACCCTATCTAAACAAACCATTCGATGCCCAGGAACTCCTGCACAAAGTGCAGCAACAAATAGACCTGTTATCCATCGAAAAGACGCACTGATTCTCCTCTCTTTTCTATAGCAGGCAAAGTGACCCGCACCCTTCCAGACAGCCAAATTCCCATGAATTTGAGCGCAACCTGTTTACAGCGCTCACAAAATCGTTAATAATGTGATGGACACTGGTGTTTTTGCTGGCACCAGGGTAGCGCGATGCGGGGAAAATGCGGCAGGACCAGGTGGCGCAGGTTCGCCGTGGCTGGTGATCGGCCTGGTTGGCGCTGCGGGCTTGCTGCTTTTGGCAGTAGCGCTCTTTTTCCTGGGTGGGGTGCGGCACTGGTCGGTTAGACGCAAGCGTGAGCCAATGGCCGTACCGATACGGCCGTCTACACCCACGATACCTATTCCCTCAGAAGAGCCCCTTCTCCCTCAGACCCCTGCACAGCCCTATTTGCGCAGCAGCGACGGCCGTTCCTTTCCCCTTGCCACCCTTCCCTTTACCATTGGCCGTGACCAGAGCAACCATCTGATTATTGACGACACCTTTCCCCAATGGCAGACGGTCTCGCGCCACCATGCACACATTGTGCTGCATCCGCAGGGATACATGATCGAGGATCAGGGGTCACAAAACCAGCTGCGCGTGCAGGGGCGGCTGACCGAGCGCAATCTGCTGCACAATGGCTGGAAACTGCACGTAGGCGGCGTGGCGTTCACCTTTTACGACGGCACAAACAAGCCCGGAGGTGCAGCATGATTCGCTGTTCAAACTGCCAGACAGAAAATCGTCCCGGAAGCCGGTTCTGCATCCGCTGTGGCGCACCCCTGCCGCAGCCCAGGCCCACCAGACCGCTGGCAGCAGATGAGCTGCCGGTTGCAGCCCGACCCACCATGCCCCTGGACGAAACGGCCGTTCCCCCCTGCTTGAGGATTTCACGCCGGAACAGATACCCAGCGACGCCGGCTGGAACCAGGAGGTCTCCCGCCTCACCCTGTCTTTTGAGCCGTTGCCAATTGGTGCTTTTATTGGCCCCTACGTAGTCAAACAACAAATTAGCGAAGAAGGAAAGTTCCCTATTATTACGTGACCAATGAAGCAGAAACGGCCGTTTTTATTCTAAAAGAAAGCGCCAGCTGGGAACCTCTGCGCAGCGAAATTGAGATTATTAGCCGGGAAATTAGCGGTGAAGGGTTACAGCCCCCGTTATATGTTTTTCAGCAGCGCGTGCAAAGAGTTCGGGCATAAATTGCGCGAACTAACAAAGTTACAGCCCCCGTTATATGTTTTTCAGCAGCGCGTGGGCACGATGCGCTACTACCTGGTGCTGCCCCCACTGGGTAGCCTGCTTGGCACGCTTACTGTTCCCATCGAAGCATCCAGGGCGCTGAATTATGGCGTCGGGTTGGCGCGCGGGCTGGCGCACCTGCACGCCCAAGGGATAGGATTTGGCAAAATTGACGGCCGTCGCATCGCCACTGCCAGAGATGAAGCATACTTCTGTGACTTTAGCGACTGCGTGCTGCCCGGCAATCACATCCAATATGCCCTGGAGGTGCAGCAGTTAGCCACCATCCTCCATATGCTTCTGACCGGTCAGCGGCACTACACACCGCAGAACAGCCTGCCCCCCGCTCTGCAGCCCTTGTTTGCCCGGCTTCTGGGCCAATCACAGCCGATGACTGCGCCTGAGCTGGCAGGCGAACTGACGCGGCTGGCAGCCCAGATGCGCCGGCCGGAAAGTGTGGATTTGCGCGCAGGTCGCCAGACAGACGTGGGAATGATACGCCAGCTAAACGAAGACAGCTTTTGCACACTAGAACTGGTCTGGAACAATCAATCAGAAAACGTGCCCATTGGCGTGTACGCGGTGGCTGACGGCATGGGCGGGCATGAAGGGGGTGAGGTGGCCAGTGGTCTGGCCATTCGCGCCGTGATGCAGTTCGCCACTACTGAGCTGTTGGCAACCATTGCCAGGGGAAGCACATCCGATTATGACGCCTGGTTAAAAAAACAGTAGAAACAGCAAACACGGCCGTTTACGAACGCAGCAAGCAGTCGCGCAACGACATGGGCACAACCCTGGTCATGGCGCTGGTCATTGGGCAAGAAACACACATTGCCCACGTGGGGGATAGCCGCGCCTACCATCTGACACAAGACACTATCACCCAGCTAACCACCGATCATTCTCTGGTAGAGCGTCTGATTGCCACCGGGCAGATCAGCCGTGAAGAAGCAAGGTACCACCCGCAATCAAACGTTATTTATCGCACCATTGGCGACAAGGCAAAAATTGAGGTAGATATATGCACGATCCGCCTGGAAGCTGGTGAGTGGCTGCTGCTTTGCTCAGATGGGTTAAACAGCATGGTGCAAGATGCGCAAATCCATGAAATTGTCACCCAGGCCACCTCCCCACAAAATGCCTGCGCTGCACTCATTGAAGCAGCGAATACGGCTGGCGGAGAAGATAACACTAGCGTGATCATTGTGCAGCCAGAACGCCTGCAATAAGCCAAATCTGGCATGGTTCAGGTGATCTGTACAAATTTGACCACCGACCATGATTTTGCCAGTGACCAACGGTCTGCCGTTGGCCGTGCGGTCAGAAAATTGCAAATTTGGCCACCGGCCGCGATTTTGTCAGTGATGAGCGGTCTGAGGTTAGCCGTCTGCGGCCAGAAAATGATAACGCGCCGTTTCCAGAAAGCGTCCAGAAAGCGTGGACGATAAAATCCGCAGTGACGAGGAGACAGCATGAACGACGAATTGAAGCATGAACCACAGCCCATGGCAACAACGGCCGTTTCTTCCGCAATCACACCATTACGGCCGTTACTACAAGAGATGATGCAAAAAACGGTGCAGTTGGGTCAGGCCACGTTAGTGCTGTATACCCAGGGAGAGGTCACGCACGCTGCGCTGGCATCCCTATGCGAAGAATTGCTGGTGATGGAACAGAGCCTGCTCATCCAGCCGGAAAAATTAACGGCCGATCCCCTGCCTGCGCCCCCTTTAGAAACGGCCGTTGCTGTGCCTGCGCAACCCACTCCGCCACCCCCGCTCACCCACTGCCCACAATGCCATACGGCCGTTGCTCCCGGCAAGAAATTTTGTACCAATTGCGGCCTGCGCCTGATCCCCCCCGACCCGGCTACAGCCGCCACCATCCCCGCGCCGACAGTAGCCACCCACATCGCAGCGCCCCACAGCGCCCCCTTCATTGCTCCTCCGCCCTCTTTCACCGCGCCAGCCGCTGCGGCAGGCGCACTGGCAACACATCCGGCTGGCAACTGTCCCACGTGTGGGGTTCGGTTGATGCCCAACGCCGCCTTCTGCACCAACTGCGGACATCCACTGGCGGCGGACAACCAGCCACTAATTCCAATACCAGCTACACACGTCCCTACGCGGCCGAAACAGTACCCCAACCACCCTTTCCCGCCACGACGTCCGGCGCCATTGCCAAGTATTGCCAGAACTGCGGCAAAGGCGTCAGCGCCGAGGTAACGGTTTGTACAGAATGTGGCAGGCGTACCTTCGACCCGGCATGAGCGTCACCTTGCACCAGGTACCAAACCTGCACGCACCAACCAGGTTTGGCAACCTGGACTACACTTACAGACCGCCGTCGGCGGTCGGCGGTCACTTTCAAGAAGTATAGTGGCTTTGCCAGTGGGGGCCTATCGTCGGCTGTCTGCGGTCAGAAATTTGTCAAGCACCGTTTCCATAGAAGATGCACCATGTTGAATTTGTCACTCAGACAGGGCAGTGTGTCTAACCGCTCAGGTTGGGTATACTATATAGGACAGAAGAGTTCATGAGTGGGGCGCACTACCACAAATGAACACATCATGCAGGTTCTATTTTATAAGGTGGACCGCTGACCGTAGCCCGCCAACCGCAGACAGTGGTCGGCCATCGGCGGTCACTTTCACAGGATTTGCAACTTTAAGCGAGGAACCCATGCCATCCGCGACACCTTTATCCCCCGATTTGCTATATACCCGCTGCGATCCGGCCGAATTTCAATTTGAGACAACGGCCGAATTAGCACGCCTGGAAGAGATCATCGGACAGGAACGCGCCATTACCGCCATTCAGTTTGGCATCGGCATTCAGCATGAGGGATTTAACCTGTACGCGTTGGGGCCAAATGGCACGGGCAAGTTCACGGCCGTTTCCCAGTTCCTGCACCAAATCTCCCCACACAAGCCCACGCCGTCGGACTGGT
Organism: uncultured Anaerolineae bacterium; assembly: GCA_937943625.1. Classification (GTDB taxonomy): domain Bacteria; phylum Chloroflexota; class Anaerolineae; order Promineifilales; family Promineifilaceae; genus JACSRF01. Next base: position 40,376 of record CALEAD010000023.1, read on the forward strand.
GCTACATCAACAACTTTGATGACCCGCACAAACCACACGCCTTGCAGCTGCTAGCCGGCACGGCCACCATTTTTCGCGATGAGATGAGGCAGCTTGTCACGGCGCTGCGCAGCACCATTCCGGCCGTTTTTACCAGCGACGAGTATCAGGCGCAGCAGCGCGCCATTGAGGAAGAGTTTAACGAGCGACAGGTGCAGGCATTGGACGAACTGCGCAAAACGGCGCTAGAGCATCAAATCGCCCTCATTCGCACCCCTGCTGGTTTTGCCTTTGCGCCGCTAAAGGATGGCGAGGTAATCAAACCGGACGAATTTATAGCGCTGCCACCGGAAAAACAAAAGAGCATCGAAGCACAGGTCAACGCCCTGCAAGAAGCGTTGCAGCGCATCATGGAACAGGTGCCACACTGGCAGCGCGAAACACAAGCAAAAATCACGCAACTGAACGAAAAAATGGCGCGGTACGCCATCGCTCCCCTGCTGGCAGAAATACGGCAAAAATATGGCGAAAATCCAGGTGTGCTGAGCTACCTGGACAGGGTGGAAGCAGACCTGATCAAAAACTTCGGCCAGTTTCTAGACAAGGGAGAGAACCCGATGGCAACGGCCGTAGGGCTAACCAGCGCCGACATCGGCCAAAAGAGCTTCACACGCTACCAGGTAAACGTGGTGGTAGACAATAGCAGCACCAGCGGCGCGCCGGTGGTGTATGAGGACAAGCCTTCTTACATGAATTTGATTGGCCGTGTTGAGCACGTTTCGCAGATGGGCAATTTGCTCACCGACTTTACGCTAATCAAACCGGGGGCGCTGCACCGCGCCAATGGTGGTTACCTGATTGTACATGCGCGCAAACTGCTGACCGAGCCATTTGCCTATGAGGGGCTAAAGCAGGCGCTGCGCACGAAGCAAATCCGCATCGAGTCGCTAGGGCAGCAGTTTAGCCTGGTGAGTACGGTCGGCCTGGAACCGGAACCCATCCCCCTCCAGGTAAAGGTCGTGCTGCTGGGTGAGCGGTATCTGTATTACCTGCTGACGGCTTATGACCCAGATTTTGTCGAGCTATTTAAGGTCGCAGCCGATTTTGGGGATGAGATGCTGCGCAATGAAGCGAACAGTCTGGCCTACGCGCGCCTGATCTGTGGCCTGGCGCACAAGGAAAATCTGCGCCACTTTCACAAAACGGCCGTTGCCCGTATCATTGAGCACAGCGCCCGCCTGGCTGGCGATGCCGAACGGCTGACAACGCACATGCAAAGTATCAGCGATCTGCTGCGCGAGGCAGATTACTGGGCAGGGCAGCAAGGACACGAGGTTGTTACCCTGGCTGATGTCAATCAGGCGCTAGAGGCGCAGGTCTACCGCGCCGGGCGCATCCGCGAGCAAATACAAGAAGCAATTCTGCGCGAGACGATTCTCATAGACACGCAGGGGGCCAGGGTGGGGCAAATTAATGGCCTCTCGGTGCTGAGCCTGGGACAAAACAACAGCTTTGGCAAGCCAAGCCGCATCACGGCGCGCGTGCGCCTGGGTAAGGGAGAGGTAATAGATATTGAACGGCAAGTGGAAATGGGCGGCCCCATTCACAGCAAGGGGGTGCTCATCCTGTCTGCCTTTCTCGCAGCACGCTATGCGGCCGAACGGCCGTTTGCCCTTTCCGCCACCCTGGTTTTCGAGCAATCTTACAGCGGCGTAGAAGGAGACAGCGCCTCTTCGGCCGAGCTGTACGCCCTGCTCTCTGCCCTGGCCAACCTGCCAATCAAGCAATCGCTGGCTGTGACCGGCTCCGTCAATCAACATGGCGAGGTACAGGCGATTGGCGGCGTGAATGAAAAAATTGAGGGCTTCTTTGACCTTTGTCGCGCGCGCGGTCTCACCGGTGACCAGGGTGTGCTGATTCCGCAGGCCAACGTGAAGCACCTGATGCTGCGCGAGGATGTGATGCAGGCTGTCGCTGCTGGTCAATTCCACATCTATGCCGTGCGCACCATTGACGAGGGAATCGCGCTGTTGACCGGCGTGGAAGCAGGGGAAGCGGATGATGCCGGCAATTACCCGGCAGAAAGCGTCAACGGCCGCGTCATGGCCCGTCTCGAAGCCTTCAGTAAGACACAACGCGCCTTCTCCGCCTCGCCAAAGGAAGAAGCGGACGAAAAAGCAGTGTCCGCAGGGGGGAATGATGAACCAGTCACCCCATAAATTACTCATTCGTCGCATCCTCGTAGCCCTGGATGGCTCACCGCACAGTCAGGCCGCCCTGGAGGCGGCCGCACACCTGGCAGAGCTGCTGCGCGCTGAACTGATGGGTGTCTTTGTGGAGGACGTAAATTTGCTGCGCCTGGCCGAGCTGCCGTTTGCGCAGGAAGTGCGCCGTCATACCGCTACGATTGAGAAACTGGAGGTACGTTATTTGCATCGCCAGCTGCAGCGGCAGGCAGAGCAAGCCCAGGCTGACCTGAAACGAGTGGCAAATGCACACGCGCTCTCGGCTACGTTTCGCGTGGCGCGCGGGCCGGTTTCGGCAGAGGTGCTGGCCGCAGCGCTGGAGGCAGATTTGCTGGCGCTGGGACGCATCAGCCACGCTGGCCCGCCCCGCTTAGGCTCTACGGCAAAAACGGCCGTTGCCCAAACCAGCCGCCCCGTCTTGCTCATGCGCCCCGGCCTCCCTTTTGCTCAGCCCATTTTGCTCGTCTATGATGGCTCTCCGGGCGCCGAGCGCGCGCTGGAAGTAGCCGCGTACCTGGCCGGAGAAAACGGCCGTTTACAGGTGCTGCTTTGGGCAGAGAATGCGCAGCAGGCTCTCGCCCAGGAAGAGGCAATCCGCCAAAGCCAGCAGCCCAAAGGACTAAATCTGCAATTCCGCCGCCTCACGCAGCCAGATGTGGCTAATTTTGCCTACCTGGTGCGTCTTTCTGGCACGGGGCTGATGGTGCTGAGCGATACCAACACACGCCTGCCAACGGCCGTTGTCCACACACTACTCGAGGAACTAGATCATCCCATTTTGTTAGTGAGATAGTGGGTAGTGGGTAGTGATTCGTGGTTAGTCAACCGTCACTATCCACTCTCCACTTGCCACTATCCACTTTTCACTTCACATGCTCCCCATCGCCAATCAACATGCCATTATCAGCCAGTGCGCCTTCTTTCACGGCTTAACCGCCGCAGAAGTAATGCTGGTACAACAAGCGGCCGTAACCGTTCAGGCAGCACCGGGCAGCTTCTTCTTTCAGCAAGGAGAAGAAGCAACGGCGCTGTACATCGTCCTCTCCGGGCAGGTACGCCTGAGCCAGATCAACCCGGAGGGGCGTCAGGTCATTGTGCACATCTTTGGCCCAGGCGAAGCAATGGGCGTCATTGTGGTGCTGAGCAACATGACCTACCCGGTTTCTGCCGAAGCAATGGTAGATTCAGCCGCTCTGGCCTGGAACCGCCAGACCATCAATCAACTGATGAAAGAAATACCCCACCTGGCGCTAAACGGGCTGCGGCTGGTAGCACAGCGATTCATGGAGCTGCAAGAACGCTATCGCGAACTGGCCACTGAACGGGTAGAGCGGCGCATTGCGCGCGCCCTGATCAGGCAGATGCAGCGCGGCAACGGCCGTGCTGTCCCCCTCACGCGGCAAGACCTGGCAGAAATGACCGGAACCACCCTCTACACCGTCAGCCGCACATGCAGCGCCTGGGAGCAGGCAGGCATTGTCAGCGCCGGGCGCGGCCTCATCACCATCAACGACTATCACCGGCTGCTGGTCATTGCCGAAGATTTGCCCCCAGACCATCAATGCCCGCAGCCCGCAACCTGCTTCTACTGCTCTCCTATCCTCAACTGTGATCACTTTGCCGTGAAGCGTGAAACGTGATTCAGAAGTTGTCACGTTTCACGCTTCAGGCTCCATGCTTCCGCCTAATTTCCGGCCGCCGCGCTCACGCTGTTCGCCGTCAGCCGCTCGGCGGCCAACTGCGCCTGCCGCGCATAATCAATCGCCATCGCCAGCACCCGCGCCGCCTCTTGCGGGCTGTGGAAGCCAGTGCTGTTTTCGGATGAAACAAAGTCCCAGCGCAAAGAAGCCTGGCGGTGGAAGTAACGCGCCTGCTCAAGCTGCTCATCGGTCGCCCCGGCGGCCTGTGCGGCCATAATCGCGTCAATCGCTTCCAGGATTGCCTCTTCGCTAAGGCGCAGCAATTGCGCCGTGCGGTTCTGGATGGTGAGAATGCGGTCAACCAATACCTGCTCATCCTGCTTGTGGCAGGTCTGGCACGCCTGGTTCACATTGGTCAGCGGGCTGCGCAGCCAGTGGTCAGAGATTTTGACTGCACCCTCGCGCACGTAAGGCATGTGGCAATCGGCGCAAGAGACGCCCGATTTGGCGTGCAGCCCCGTCGTCCACAATTCAAATTCCGGGTGCTGAATTTTAATCATGGGCGCGCCGCTTTCGGCATGGGTCCAATCCTTAAAGCCGTACTGGTCGTAATGATTGGCAATGTCATCAACGTTGTACCCCTGGCTCCACGGGAAGGTGAGTTCTTTGTTTTCACCGGCGAAATAGTATTCGACGTGGCACTGGGCGCAAACATAGCTGCGCATTTCCTGGCGGCTGGCCTGCGTCCAATCTATGCCTTGCGCAGCCAGGGCCTTGATCAGCGCCGGGCGGTTGATACGCAGTGCCATCGTTTCGGGGTCGTGGCAGTCGGCGCAGGAAGAGCCAACGTGTAGTCTGTCTTTCAGGTCATTGTAAGGGGTGCGGTTGAACTCTTCCCAGCCCAATTCGGCAATCAGCTGCGGCGCTTCGGCGGCGTGACAGTTGATGCAGGCGCCGGGCTGGTTGACCACCTGCACGCGCAGCGTATTCTTCTGATCAATGGTGGTGTAAAAGTGGCCGCGCTCTTCGTTGTGGTCTTTGCTAAAGGCGTAGCCCGCCCACAGGCGAATCATAGCAGGATATTTTTCTAGCTTGCTGTAAGGCACGGAGCCGCCGTAGGGGGTGCTGATGGTGTCATCTTGGGTGCGCAGGTAGGCATCATACTGGCGGGGAAAGTTTTGTCCCCATACGGCCGGGTCTAGCTCGTTGGCATCTATCGAAACAACGCGCAAGGGATACTCGACGCGCTCGGCTTTGCGCTGCTGAATGTTGGTAAGCAGAGCGGCAATGGCGGCCATTACGGCCAGGCCTAAGATGAAAGCGCCGCCCAGCATAGCCCAGGTACGGCCGTTTGGCGCAGATTGTTTGGTCATACTCATGATCTCTCCTTGTTTGATTCTAGACTTCTGCAGGTCTGCTGGACAAATGTCCTTGTTTAACGGCTGTGTCCCACCCCGGCGTGGCAAGTCAGGCAGTCGGTGGGATCGGCCGTCTCTTCGTGGCTAATGGCAACAACCAGGTTACCGTGGCAATACAGACAATTTTCTTGTGCCACGCGCCGGTTCAGGTCTGTAATGCGAATCGGTTCGGGGAAGTCACCCGTGGTAAAAGCGACACTGTGATTCCAGCCGTTAATGCCCTTGACCAGGTACTTTTCTAAAAACGTGTGCGGCGTGTGGCAATCATTACAGGCGGCCACCGCCTTGTGGCTGCTGTGATTCCAGCCATCGTATACCTCTTGCATGATGTGACAGTTGACGCATGCCTGCGGGTCATTTGAAAAGTAGGAAGCGCCTTCGGCGTAAACAAAGGTAAAGCTACCCAACCCGACAATGCCGCCTAATAGCCCCGCTAGAAGCAGCCAGCCCCATAGCGGTACAGCCATAAACCCGCGCTGCCACCAGGAAGTTGTTGGTCTCTCTTTTTCTGTTTTACCCATAACTTTTCTCGTCCTTCAAATGTTCTTCTTCGGCATGGCTCAAGCGCTCTTGACAATTTGACCACCGACCGCTATGCCTCTCCAGTATCGCGGTCAGCGGTTAACCGCCGGCAGTCGAAAAAATTGTAAAGCACCGCTTCCAAAGAAGGTGAACCATGCCCTCTTTTCAAAAGAATGCACGTCAACACTGTACACAACTATTCAAGAATTGATGAGATTCAGGCGGTTTTTTGCTGAAGCGCCGTAAAAATCTAGCACCCCCTGTTTTCCCATGCGCGAAACAAAATCTGCAAACACACTGTTCCCCTCTTGGGATATCTTGCACAGTATAGCAGGATGATAAACGGCCGTCTTTGCGCCAGCGCAAAATAGGGCACAAGACACATCTTGTTGCTACTCGCCACCTGTCTGCTCCTTACCCCTAGTTATAGCATATGACATTTGTCAAGTCTTCCCCATGCCTTTTGTCACTACCCTACGCTTGTGCAGTTTGGCACAATAAGGGCAGTTGGTGAGCTGACAGGCGAAAGCAGTCAGTGGCAACGAGACAAATCCGCCATATTCTACCTCCTCCTTTGATTGCAACGGCCGTAACTGGGGAAGTTACGGCCGTTGTGCTTTCCCAGTTATGCTCAATCACTTGCCCATCTTGCCATTCACTGGTAAAACCTGACCGGTAACCGCCAGGTGACATTCGTCAGGCCAGGCAATGCCGTCTGTCATTGCCAGCGCACCCTGATTAGCGATACAATCTTTGCGGTCAATCCCAAGGCTAATTTACAAAGTGAAACAATGCAGCACAGTCGAGCAGCCTCTCTGCTCTGTCGTGCTGCCAATTGACAAGAACGGAGTTAACTCATGACAAAGTACGTGTACCTTTTTACGGAAGTAGCAGAAGCGGAAAAACACGCCGGCGATTGGGAAGGCGTTCGCGGCCTCTTAGGGGGCAAGGGCGCTAACCTTGCCGAAATGACGCGCATTGGCCTGCCTGTCCCACCCGGCTTCACTGTCACCACCGAAGCATGCAACGCCTACCTAGAAGCAGGTGAGCATTTCCCACTCGGCATGTGGGAACAAGAGCTGGAAGCGATGAAAGCCATCGAGGCACAAACCGGCAAAAAATTTGGCGACCCCAGCAACCCGCTGTTGGTCTCCTGCCGTTCTGGGGCAAAATTTTCCATGCCCGGCATGATGGATACCGTGCTGAACATCGGTCTGAATGACGAAACGGCCGCTTCTATGGCAAAACTCACCGGCGACGAACGCTTTGTCTACGACGCCTACCGCCGCCTGGTGCACATGTTTGGCTCCGTCGTGCTCGGCATAGAGGACGAAGCATTTGAGCACCCCCTGGAGAAAATCAAGGCAGAGAAAGGATACAAAGTTGACACCGAAATGACGGCCGAAGATTGGAAGGCATTAACGGAAATCTATAAAGGCGTCATCAAAGAACACATGGGCTTTGACTTTCCCCAAGACCCCTATGAACAGCTCAAGCTGGCCACAGAAGCAGTCTTCAAGTCCTGGAATGGCAAACGCGCCATTGATTACCGCAATGCCGCCAACATCCCGCACAACCTGGGCACGGGCGTCAACATCCAGGCTATGGTCTTTGGCAACATGGGTAACACCTCCGGCACCGGCGTAGCCTTTACGCGCAACCCTGCCACCGGCGAAAAAAAGCTATACGGCGATTACCTGATCAATGCCCAGGGTGAAGATGTAGTCGCGGGCATTCGCAACACCACCAAGATCGAATTCATGGGCCAGGAACTACCAGAAGCATATGCCGAGTTCCTGGAAGTGCAAGATCGCCTGGAAAAGCATTACCGCGAAATGCAGGATGTGGAGTTTACGGTCGAAAATGGCAAGCTGTGGATGCTGCAAACGCGCAGTGGCAAGCGCACAGCCAAAGCAGAAGTGAAAATTGCCGTAGATATGGCCGAAGAGGGGCTGATCAGTAAACGAGAAGCCGTGAAGCGCGTCAAGCCGGAACAGGTAGACACGCTGCTGCACCCCCAGTTTGACCCGGAAGCGAAGAAACAAGCAATTGTCGAAGGCAAGCGATTTGCCACAGGTGTGAATGCTTCCCCCGGTGCGGCTGTTGGCCGCATTTACCTGGATGCGGACACGGCAGAAAAAATGGCAAAGGAGCAGAACCAACCGGTCATCATGGTACGGCCGTTTACTAAACCAGATGACGTACACGGCATGTTAGCTGCCAAGGGCATTCTCACCAGCGAAGGCGGCGCTACCTCCCATGCAGCCGTGGTTGCCCGCCAGTTTGGCATCCCCTGCGTCGTCGGCGCCTCTGAAGTACGCATAGATATGGAAAAACGCCAGATCACCGCCAACGGCGTCCTCCTCAACGAAGGCGACTACATTTCCGTAGATGGCACCACCGGCGAAGCATTCCTCGGTCAGATTCCGGCTGTTTCCCCCTCGCTAGAAGAGCAAACCGAACTCATGACCCTACTCTCCTGGGCAGACGAAATTGCCGCTACCGAAGGCGTTCGCAACGTGCCGGCGGGCTGGCCAACTCGTGGCCTGCAGGTTTGGGCCAACGCCGACTATCCCGAAGATGCCCGCCGCGCCCGCGCCTACGGCGCAAAGGGCATCGGCCTCTGCCGCACTGAGCACATGTTCTTCGAGCCTGAGCGTCTGCCCATTGTGCAGCGCATGATTCTGGCCAAAACGGTTGCAGAGCGTCAGGCTGCTCTGGACGAACTGCTGCCCTTCCAACGCAGCGACTTCGACGGCCTGTTCGAGGCCATGACTGGTCTGCCTGTCATCATCCGCCTGATTGACCCACCGCTACACGAGTTCATGCCCGACGAACACAAGCTGCTAGAAGAGGTGATCGAAAACCGCATCAAAGGCACAGTAGATGCCGAAAAAGAGGCCCTGCTGACCAGCGTGCAGGGGATGCACGAAAGCAACCCGATGATGGGTCTGCGCGGCGTCCGTCTGAGCATCATGATGCCAGAGATTGTGGAGATGCAGGTGCGCGCCATCTTTGAAGCTGCTGCCGATGTCAAACTGCGCGGCTTTGAGCCAAAGCCAGAAGTCATGATCCCGCTGACCGGCCACATCAATGAGCTGCTCTTCATCCAGCCGAAGCTGGAAGAGATCGCCAAAGACGTAATGGAAAGCAAAGGCGTGCATTTTGAGTACAAGTTTGGCACGATGATTGAAATTCCACGCGCCGGCCTGACAGCCGATCAGATTGCAGAAACGGCCGAATTCTTCTCCTTTGGCACCAACGACCTGACGCAGTTTACCTTTGGCTACAGCCGCGACGATGCCGAGCGCAACTTCCTGGTGAAATACGTCGAGGATGGCATTCTCCCCAAGAACCCTTTCCAGACCATTGACGCCGAGGGCGTAGGCCAGCTAATGGACATCGCCGTGAAGAAGGGACGCGCGACGCGCGTAGACCTGGAAGTTGGTATTTGCGGCGAGCATGGCGGCGACCCGGAATCCATTGCCCTGTGCCACAAGCTGGGGCTGAATTACGTGAGCTGCTCTCCCTTCCGCGTGCCAATTGCGCGCCTGGCGGCTGCGCACGCAGCGCTAAACAGTAAGTAAACCCGTTTACTATTCCCACGAACCGTTTTTAGAAAAGGCCCCGGCATAAATTGCGGGGCTTTTTTGTTGTTCTGGCGGACTGGTTAGCTCGTCAGCCAGCCACCCAGCCACCCAGTTTCCCAATAAAAACAGCGCCTGATACGTGCCAACAACGCACCATGATACACAGGCCCTTTACGATAGGCTCAGTTTGCGCAGAATCGCAACGGTCTCAGGGTTTGTCCCGGCAAGAAAAGGCAAATTTGATGGCATTGCCTGATAGTACCAATCACTCTTTTATTGTCAGGGTATGGCTCGAGGAAACAGCGGAGGAAGCGCAAGAAGCACGATGGCGCGGGCAAATTACCCATGTTCCCAGCCAAAAGCGACACTATGTTGAAAATTTACGCGACCTTAATGAGTTTATTGCCGACTATTTGCAGGCCATGGGTGTCCGCATCAGTCCTGGCAGTGGCAGCGGTATGAGTTCTTTCTTCTCCTTTTTTCGCGGACGCACAGGGGCAACAGGCACTGAAGCAACGGCCGAATTGCCAGAAACACCGGTTGTCTCCCCAGCAACGGCCGTATCCATGCCAATTTCTCACGGCATCCCATCTCAGGTAGACGTCCTGGCAGCAATGCGCAATGCCCTCAGCCTGTATCTGCCGCCCCCCGGCGCTTCGCTGCCACAGCCAAACGTCACCGTTGTCAAAGTGGAAGACAAGCCAACCGGCCTGGGAAATCACATCGGGCAAGAGAGGGTGAACCAATTTCCCCTGGCGTTGAAAGCAGGCCGTTTGCAGGCGGTCGTACGCTTTCAGCTTTGGGGCGCGACGCCAAACGAAGTGGACGAGGCGATTGATCTGTTGCACGGCCGTTTGCTGGATGCCAAAGAAGCACTATACATTGCCGGGTTTTTGCGCTTTTCCGCGCTGAACTCTTCGCTGGCCGAACACGTTACCCCCCTGAACGTTTGGCGGCGCACGGCCGATTACGACACGCTGTATGAGTTCCGCTACACCGACAGCGACGATGCCCAAAGCCTGATTGCCCGTATCCCCATTCACGCCGACCCGGAAGAGGCAGCCTCGCCGCAGCGCGAGACCACAATAGTAACCGACGAGATGGCACGCTGGGATGACGTGACAGCGCCGGCGCTGGCCGTGCGCGGACGGCGCACAGTGCGGCAGTTGAGCGCGCTGCGCTTTGTGCCCGGCGCAGCGCCTACCGGCCCGGTGATGCTCCTGCGCACCTTTACCGGCGCCAGCGGTACACCGGCAGCTTTTGCCGACCTGGCCCAATGGACAACGGCCGTTACCCATCCTACCGCCCCTAACCGCCATGCCCAGGTCACCTTTGTCACCTTTAGCGACTTTCTCAACAACTTCAGCGCCACCGGCGACACCCTCACCCTGGGCGACTGGGACGAGGATGCCACGCCCGACGAATACGAATCGCTCCGCCTCGATCTTGCCACCCCCATCCCCCTGCCAGATCGCCGCGAGCAGCTACAACTCATTTATCAGCCCGGCAACACCGACCCCCACTTTGACCAGACGGCCGTTTTTTACATTCGTGCGGTTTAACCAACCAACACTCTCAGAGGAGGCAATATGTCTGAAATGATTTTACCCGGTACTTACATAGAGGTACGGCCTGAAGGTCTCATCATACCTGGCCGCGTGTCCGTCAACAACGTGGGCGTGGTGGGCACAGCCGGCAGAGGTCCTGTAGACACGCCTGTCATTCTCAGCAGCTACACCGAAGCACGCGAGCGCTTTGGCGACTACGACGCCTGGGTAGACGGCGCATCCAATGAGCTGACGCTCGTGCGCGCTCTGGAGCAACTCTTCTCCCATGGTGCAACCACTGTAGTTGCCGTGCGCATTGCCACCGGTGGGGCACACGCCGGCTTCATGCTCAATTCAGCCAGCGGCCCCTGCGTCAACTTACAAGCACAGAGCGCCGGAGAGTGGGGCAACAGCCTGGAGATAAACGTCACCGACGCCGATGCGCACAGCTTCGTCAGCAACGAACAGCACAATGGCGGCGGCGCCATCAGCCTGGCCTACACGCCCGTTGTGCAAAGCGCCCGCAACCGCATCACCCATTTCATAGATGCCGAACAGCGCACGCGCATACTCAACATCGTCTATGCCGGAGCGCCCGGCCCCGGCCAGGTGCAAATTAATACCGCCAGCGGCGCCCTCACCTTTGCCGCCGGTGAAGCACCAGCAGCCGCCGACCGGATCACCGCCTCTTACGTGGTCAATCAAAGCGCCAGCGTCAAAGTGACGCTGCGGTATGGGCAGCAAGAAGAAATCCACATTGTGGCAAACGGAAATGATCTGGTCGCAGACATCAATGGCGCTTCTGGCCTGGTGACGGCCACCGCAGCGGCCAATGCAGCCGAGTTACCCAGCAAGTTTGCCAACACCCTGACGTATCAATTTTTTGGCACGGGCGCAAACACGCGCGGCGACAATGGCGCCGTCGTTACGCCTGCCGACTACAAGAAAGGACTAGACCACTTGATGAATGAGCCGGCGCACATCCTGATTGCCGCCGGGCAAAGCCACACTGCTATTGGCGCAGACCTGACGGCACACGTCAATGCCGCCTCCTCAGACCTGAACAAGCGGGAACGCATTGGCATTGTGGGCAGCGCCCTTAACGACACCGTGGACACGCTGCGTGGCCACGATCTGAACAGCGACCGCATCGTCTTTGTCGCCCCAGGCATCGTCGCCACAGACGCGGCTACCGGTAAGCGCATCACTTTGCCTGGCGCCTATGCGGCAGCAGCCGTAGCCGGGTTAATGGCCAGCTATTCTCCGCACATTAGCCTGACGAACAAGCCACTGCCGGTGGCTGGCTTGCAGACAACGTTCACCAACGCCGAATTGACGCAACTGGTGCAGAGCCGCGTGCTGGCCCTGCAAGACAAACTAGGCTTCAAGGTGCTGAAAGGGATTACCACCTCCACCAACACGGCCTGGCACCAGATTACGACGCGCCGCATTGTAGACTATGCCAAGTATGGCGTGCGTTCAGCCGCCGACCCGTACATTGGCCTGTTGAACAACGCGCGCGTGCGTGGCGCCATGCGGGCAACCATCAACAGCTTCCTGGCAGAGATGGTGGAAGATGAAATGCTCATCAGCTATGACCTGGACGTTTCCGCCACGCGCGAAGAGGAGCGGCAGGGCATTGCAAGGGTAACCATTGTGCTGCGGCCGGTCTTCAGCATTGACTTTATTAAAGTGACGATGTTCCTGGAGTAGGAACTATCCGCCGTCTGAAATCGGCAGTCGCAAATTTGCAGGAGTTGCCCACGCGCGGGGCACCCCACAATGAATGAAAACGGAACGCAGGTTACCGAATCTGCAGCTACCAGGTTTGGCAACCTGGGCCACATTTACGAGGAGGCATATTCTCATGGCAATGACAAATGTTTACACCGGTGCGAACGGTACGCTAACCCTGGCTAATGAAGATACCTCAGAGGGGAAGGATGCAAAAGCCGTCATGACCGTTTATGAGTTGACGACTGTTGGCCGCGTGACGGGGGTGGAAGTGAATGTGCAGACGGAGCTGGAGGCATTTCATGAAATCGGCCGTCGCCACCCCACCTCGCTGCATCCCGGCAACATCTGGATCAGCGGCAAGGTAGACCGCGCCTACATCAATGGCGCGCTGTTGTTCTTGCTGTTGGGTCGCGGCGCTGGGCCTACGCAAATTGCCGAGCCTTACGTGCAACCAACTTTTAATATGACGATCTCTCTCACAGACCCGGCCGTGCCGGGCACGACTGCAGCGCTGGAGCTGAAAGGCGTTAAGTTCCAAAACTGGTCTTATCACATGCCGGAAGATGATTTTGTGATGGAGAATCTCGCTTTTCAGGCCTTGACCATTAGTGTGCTGGATCACGCAGCGCCCGCCGGAGGTGGCGATGGTGTAACGCAAACGCCCGAAGGATTTGGCGAGACGGTGTAACAATTCGCACTATAGTAGTTCTATCTGGTGGTTGGTTGTGACGACTTTAACCGGTCACTTGCTAAGGCAATAGCACCCTGTTTGTGGAGGAAAGATGAGCCTGACAGCAGAAGAGTTGTTAGCTGGAGGTGCCTTAACCCATGTGGTGGAGGTTCCGGCTGAATTTTTACCGCGGAACGGCACGGCGCCGGCTGATAGCGTGGTCATGATACGGCCGTTGACGGTGCGTGCCCTGCAACGAATTGCCAAAGCTGCGCGGGATGACGAAACCCTGTCCGCCTCGCTCATGATCCAACAGGCGCTGGTGGAACCGGCGCTGAAGTTTGAGGAAGTGGCGCAACTGCCGGCCGGTCTGGCGCGTTTCCTGGTGGAACAGATTAACCACCTTAGCGGCATAGACACGCCGCGCGACGAGATGGCAGAGCTGGTGCAGGCGCCGCTGGCCAGGGCCTGTTTTGTGCTGGCGCGGGAGTTCGGCTGGACGCCAGAAGAGGTCAGCGGCATGACGATTGGCCAGATTTTGCTTTATCTGGAAATGGCGCACGGCCGTTCGGGAGCAGCATGATCGGGTTACCAAAACTGGGTGTGCCCGATTTTGCCGCGCTGCTGGTCAACGGCCGTTTGCCGGACTACTGGCAACGAGAGCTTGTACACCAGGCGGCACAACCCAAAAAGGTGGCACAAGCCTGTCACTGGCTGGATGAGCTGACGCAACAGCACGTTCCCAGGCTGCAAAGTGGCCCCTTGCTAGGCGCTCGCCTGGCTGAGCTGGCGGCAGACGCGCCACCCGTCGCTGCACCAGAGGAGGTTGCGCATCCACGCGCGCCACGTGCGGCAGCTTCGACGCCCAGCCAGGCCAGTTCCGCAAGCAGAAGGCGCATACCACTGCTGGAAAGAGGTAACTCCGGCAAGCCTGCTGCCTGGTCACCAGCGCGCCGGGCAGATGCCGGATTGCTGCGTAAGTGGGCAAAGGATACGGCCGTTTCCCCCTCAGGTAAGCCCACCCGCCAACCGCTTCAGCCGGCTCAGGTCCGGTCGCGCACGCCGCTGCCAGCTATCAGCCAGGTAGAAATGACTCAGCATGGCGACGCGGACGGGCTACCAGCCCGTTTGGCGCAGCGAATCCGCCAGCAGTTGACTTTGCCGGAAACGGCCGTTGGTCAGCCAACCAGCACAAAGCACAGCACCAGCCTGGTCAGTTCGGGTGCGCCCGCAGCGCCAACGCCGGAAATGGAAAAGCCAACCAGGCCATTGGAAGCGCAATGGCAGCAGCCGCTCTTCGGCCAGACCGCGCCACAAGGTTTGCTGGCGCAGCTTGACGCCAACGCCACGTCGGCAGAACCACTGGCGGCGCGCCAGACAGAGAGCCCCGCCAGCCCCCCGCCGCAAACAGCTGCTGGTAAACCAACACCACCCGTCGCGTCGGGCAGCACACCGCCCAGGTGCCAGGGCACGGCTCCCTGGGAAGGGTTGAACCAGCAGCAGCCTTTGGCTAACCCGCCAAAGCAGCCTTTGAATGCAGAGCAGGCGCGTTCATCGGCTGGCTCCAGGCCTCAAGGGGAAACGGCCGTTTCTGAAACAGCGCTCCCCCAGTCAGATGAGGTGGAAGCCGGCTGGCTGACAGCGCCGCGCCTGGCACCGCCGCAGCTCGCAGAACGTTTGCCACACTTACGGCCGTTGCCGCCGCCCGGAACCTTCGCCAATCAACCCACTGCCGCAGCCACCGCCAGAAAGAGTGCCCAGCACGAAGCCACAGCCGCCGCCACAGAAGCACCCGAAGCGCTACACAGCCTGGCGCGCCAGATCAAACAGATACTCGACGAAGAATCACGCCGTCACGGTATTGAGGTATAGCCTATGCGCCCCATGCTCGATGACCTGGAACTGCCCCAGGTGCAAGAAATCACCACCTATGACCGGCGCATGTTAGCCGAGCACAAACCACCCGGCATGGACGGCTCCTTACTGCAAAATCTCGGCCGTCGCCCTGGTCACCTCACCCTCTGGGGCGTCAAAACCGGGCCAGGCAGCCTGGAATTTGTCGAGACGCTGGAACAAAAATTCCGCGCCGGCCAGCCCGTGCCCTTTGTCGCCGACATCATCGCCGACGCGGAAATTGAAACCATGATCATAGACGACCTGCAATGGCAAGAGGTGGCCGGCAAGCCAGACCGCTACAGCTACCTCATCACCCTGCGTGAGTACATTGAGCCGGTAGAGCCAGAAGAGACCAGCCTGCTGCAAAACGACATCCTGGATGATGCCGGCGACTTGTTCAACGACCTGGTCAACGGCCTGGACATTGGCATGGACTTTGCTACCGGCCTGGAACGGTTTGTGACCCCACTCAGCGACATGCTCGGCCGTTTACAGCAGTTTCGCCGCACGTTAGAGGGCAGGTAATTACCGTCCATTTACGAAGGTAGACCGCAGACCGCAGACGGCAGACGGCGGTCTGCAGTCAGCAGTCAGCGGTCGGCGGTCATTTTCAAAGGAGAGCAACATGGCTGAAAACAATTTATTCCAGGAACTGAACAACGTTTTACAAGAGTTCAAGAGCTTTCTGGACCAGAACGTACCCACCATTCGCCCCGCCATCCAGGCTATCGCTTCATTAATTCCCCAGGTCACGGAGCTGATTAACAAGCTGGTTGATTTGATGGGCAAGCTCAAGACAGAAATTCAAAACCTGGACGTGAGCGCCATCCCTGGTCTCAATGAGGCCACCGAATTCATCAACAAGGTGAAAGGTTTCCTGGCGGCGGCAAAAAATTTGCTCCCTGACGAGGCCGGCACCATTGACGAAGTGCTCGGCGTTGCCGACGTGGTGGGCAGCCTCTCTGGCCTGAACGAGGTGAAGCAGCAAATTTTAGACGCCATTGACGCAATTGTGGCGCACCTGAATTCCCTAAAACCGGCATAACCCTGAAACGTTGCGGATGGCAAGATGACCAGACCAATGCTGGACGACCTCGAACTGCAACAGGTGCAGACAATAGAACTGGATGGTGACCAGGTTTGGGTGCAGCACGACATCCCGGCCCTGGAAGGGGACTTTCTCCAGGGATTGGGTCGCCGCGCCAGCCAGATTACCCTGACCGGTGTTCTCACCGGCGCAGAGGTAGGCGAAAGTTTGCAAAATTTGCGCCAGAAATTTCGCGCCGCGCAACCGGTCTCTTTTGTGGCGGATATTGCCACCGCCACGCGCCTGGAGCAGATGTTGATCGAGGAAATGGGCGTGCGCGAGCTGGCCGGGAAGCCAGCCCGCTTTGAATATGCCTTTACGCTGCGCGAATATATTCCGGCCACGCCGCCGCAGCGTATCATTCCCCCACCCCCACCGCCACCTCCACCCGTCGAAGAGGCGACGCTGGAGGTGCAGGTCATCGTCGAGGGGCAGCCGAATTTCGATCACGCGCACACGCGCGTAATCGTGACCGGAACCACGAACGACGGGCAGAGCATTAACAGCGAATTGAGCAATCGCCAGGGTGATGTCTGGTCGTCCACGCCCTTTCCGCCGGGCAGCTATACGGCTGCGGCAACGACGGCAAATGGCCTGACTGGCTCCGGCAGCACGACGCTGCCGGTGGGACAGAGCCGCCGCATTGTGATCACGCTGCACCAGGGGCGCGCCATTGCCCACGCTTTTTTGATTCACTACTGGTTCGACAAGGCGTTTGTGGAACCCTGTATGCGGCACGTGCTGCGCCGCGTGGCGCAATATGCCCAGGAACATTCTAACGAAAAATTGGTCATCGTTGGCCATACGGATGAATCTGGCAGCGACCAGTATAACCAATCCCTTTCGGAACGGCGCGCGCGCGCAGCTTACGCTTACCTCACTTTTGGCCGCAGCGCGGCAGATGCAGACGCGGCGGTGGCGGAGTGGAACGAGCTGCGCAAGGCGCGCCCAACTGGCGTCACGCAAACGATCAATGACACGTGGGGGGTGCGCCAATATCAATCTATGCTGCAAGACCTGGGTTTTTACAACGGCCGTATCGGGGATACCCACGACGCAGCAACAGACCAGGCGGTGCGGCGCTTTCAGGCGGCCAATGGGCTGAGCGTGGATGGCGTGGTGGGCAACCAGACGTGGCCGGTGCTCATTCGCGCTTACATGGCGCAAGATAACCTGGCCATCCCGGCGGCGCAGTTCATGCCCAACGCCAAAAACGGCTGCGATCATGGCGTGGTGCAGTGGTTGGGCTGCGGCGAGAAGATGCCGGTGGCCTCGACGCCGCGCGGCGGCTGCGCCGACCCGGCCTGGCGACCAAACCGGCGCACCGATTTGCTCTTTGTCAATGACACAGCTTTCCCCTGTGACGACATTCCGCAGCCGGTTACGCTCAACATTCGCACCTCTGACAGCAACCCCACGGGCTGGTGCCTGGGCAGTAACCAGGGTCAGGCGCCGCAAAATCCCTGCTGTTTTCTCACTTTTGACGCCAATGATGAGCGCCGGTGGCTGGTGCAGCCGGCCGAACCGGGAACGTTTGTCGTCAACGGCCGTATCCAGTTTGAAGACGGCTCTCCATTGGCCAACACCCCGTATGTGCTCATCGCCCCTGACGGGGAATTTATGGACGGTGAATCGGTGTGTGGCGGCGGCGCTGGCCGCAAGGGCACGCCAATTCCAGGGCGCACAGACAGCGACGGCCGTTTCAGTTACCCCACCAACCCCAAAGGCGTGGGCGTGTATACGCTAGAAATTCAGGCAGACGTGGTCGCCCACGCGCAGGGGCAACCCCTTTCGGCGGCTAAGGGGCCGGTGGTGTGCCAGCGGCTTGATGGCACGGCCGATTTCATTGTCGTTGTTTCTCTGGCACCCACTTCTCTCGACTTTGTGGCCGCCAACAACGTCAATCAGGTACTCGACACCGTCCGCTGGGGTGAAGATTTCCGCATCCGCGCCGACGTGCCTGGGGTCACAGGAGACGTGATTACCATAGAGCTTAGGAGCTTTTTATTTCGCCACTAATACAAGAGAAGGGATATGATCACCTGCTACTTTTCTGCCGATGGGCAACTCATCCAGCTTGAGCCTTCTACGGACACGCTTACCATTGCTTACAAAGCGACTGCCCCAGAAAAAGACCTGGAAAAGCTCATCCGTGACGATGACCGGCTGGCGCAGTTCATCCGCAGCCGGGAACTGACGGAGCGCAACCTGGTCCTGTACAAGCGCAGCGAAACGGCAAGCGGCTCACTGGCCGATTTTGCTCGGCGTGTCAGCCAGAGCGACCTGGTAGCCTATGTCTGCCCCATCTATTTCCGCGGCCGCACGCCCCTGGTTGTCAGCGATGAGCTGATAGTGGCCTTTCATCCTGATATGATGCCAGCCGAAATCGCAGAGCTAAACCGCATTTGCCAGGCGACTATCCTTGCTGCTATAGATTTTGCCCCAAACACCTTTTTGCTGCGTGTGCTGGAACCGGGATGGCACAATACCCTGAATGCCGCCAATCTCTTTTTCCACTCTGGCCGCGTGGCTTACGCCGAGCCGAACTTTATTTCCGTGCCCACGCCAAAGTTTGTCACCAATGATCCGTTATTTGCCAATCAATGGCACCTGACGCGCATTCAGGCAGAAGCAGCCTGGGACATTACGCGCGGCGACCCAAACGTGGTGGTTGCCATCATTGATGATGGCGTAGACCTGGACCATGAGGATTTTGCCTCGCCGGGCAAAATTGTGGCAGGCATTGACCTGGTGGGGGGTGACAACAACCCCCGGCCTGGCCCTGGCGACGATCACGGCACGGCCGTTGCCGGCGTAGCCGTGGCGGATGGGCACAATAATATTGGTGTGAGCGGCATAGCGCCCAACTGTCGCCTGATGGTCATCCGCCTTACGGGCACAGGCATGAGTAACCTGACAGAGGCACAGGCATTTCGCTTTGCCGCTGACAATGGCGCAGCCGTGATCAACAACAGTTGGGGGCCGACTGACGGTGGCGGCCCAGCTCCCCTGCCTGGCATTGTGCGCGCTGCCATAGACCACGCCGTCACGAACGACCGTAATGGGCGCGGCTGCGTCGTTTTATTTGCTGCCGGTAACGGCAATGAGCATATTTCGGCGCCGGCCACATTGGACGGTTATGCTTCTTATCAGCGCGTTGTTGCTGTGGCAGCCGTGAACAACCGCAACGTGCGTTCCGGCTACAGCGACTTCGGCCCGGAGGTGGACATTTGCGCCCCAAGCGACGGCACTTCTGCCCAGCCTCTCTTGTGGAGCGGCTATCCCCCCGATGGCAGCACCCTGGCCATTTTTACCACCGACCGCATGGGAGCCAATGGATACAATCCCCCCACTTCGGGCATAGACCCGGCCGGCGCGGCGCTTAACTACACGGGCACATTTGGCGGCACTTCATCCGCCTCTCCGCTGGCAGCCGGCCTGGCCGCCCTGATCATCTCTATTGCGCCTGACCTGACAGAAGCGCAGGTGCGCTATGCCCTGGAGGCAACGGCCGATAAGGTGGATGCCGCCAATACTGATCCGGTCGGCCAATATCAGGCCAATGGGCACAGCCAGTGGTATGGCTACGGTCGTATCAACGCTTTGAACGCAGTACGCGGCGCTCGCTCCTCTGTGCCCCAAAACGACCAGATTGAATCGCTCACCATCACCCTGCGGCGCGTGAGCGGCAACCGCTTTGTCTCGGATGAGGTAATACAGGCCATAGACGCCAGGCAGCGGCGCAATCCAGTTGGCCAGCAGGCGTTTATGCGCAGCGGTCCAGATGGCTTTTTGCGCGTGGAGCTAGGCAACCGATTTGCCGAAGCAAATGTGGATTCATAAAGGAACGATACCATGCTCTTGCATCCCGCTTACAAGCTGATTATCGGCGACAAAATTGTAGACACGACCGACGAACCGCAGGCAAGCACGGCCGTTTCCCTCACCGTCAGACTAGACATGGACACCCCGGCCGACAGCTTTACCCTGCTCCTGGGACAGGTGGGCGGCTTTCAGCCGCAGCGCGACGACGAGGCCAGAATCGAGCTGGGCTTTCGCGACGATGCCTTGACCCTGGTCATGGTAGGCCAGGTCATCAGCGCCGATTCTGGCCTGACCCTGCGCCGCGTCATTGGCCACGGCCCGGCGCACAAGCTGCTGCACCACTTCACCAATCAAACCTACCAAGCCAAAAGCGCCGGCGACATCGTCAGCGACCTGGCCAATCAGGCGGGCGTAGAGGTGGCGCGCGCCGAGAGCGGCATTCTCTTCCCCGCTTACGTGGTAGACGGCCGTCTCTCCTTCTACCACCACATGCGCGCCCTGGCCGACCTGTGTGGCTTTGATCTGTACCTCGACGCCGAGGGCAAACTCGTCTTTGCGCCCTTCCGCAGCGGCAACACCATCCATCTTTTCGACTACGCCAAACAAATTGTGGAACTGGAACATTGGCAAACGGCGCCAGACGCTGGTGAAGTTCAGGCCTGGGGCGAAGGGCCTGGCGGCAGTGACGACACCTGGGCCTGGCTGACCAAAGATTTTTCCGGGCGCAAAGGCACGGCTGGCTCCGGCGCTCCTGTGCGCCTGCTGGAGCGCCCGGCCCTGCGCACGGCCGAAGCCGCGCAAACGGCCGCCGACGCCGCCTATGCCCACCTTACCCGCCAGACCCTGCGCGGCACGCTGCTCAGCACCGGCCAGCCCAAAGTCAAGCTGGGTGACGCCATCCAGCTGCGCAACCTGCCCGACGCCAGCATGAACGCCAGCTTCCAGGTGCGCAGCGTCACACACCTCATTGATAAGGTGAGTGGTTTTACCACGCGCATTGGCTTTCGCAGGAGCAGTATTTGAGTTGGTTGGTTTGTCAGTTGGTTAGAGGGCTGAACGCCAAAACAGCAAACCAACCAACTCATCCAAAATAATTCAGCAGACCGTCCATCACTGGCAAAACCGCGGTCGGCGGTCGGTAGTCGGCGGTCAAATTGTAAAGATCGCTTGAACCGTGCCGAAATTAGAGATTGGCTATTATGACAACCATCGTCAGCACCATTCAGCAAATAATCCGGCATGAGCTGCGCGGCCTGCGCATTGCCGAAATGGGCCTGGTCGAGGCCATTTACCCGCACAGCGCCAACGGGGACAACGACAACTACGGCTGCGACGTGCGCCTGAAGGACAGCGGCCTGCTGCTGAAGCGCGTGCCTATCGCCACCAGCCACATCGGCACGGCCGCCATCCCCAACGTGGGCGACCTGGTGCTGCTGACGTTTGACGGGGGAGACGTGAACCAGCCGATTATTATCGGCCGTCTTTACAACGACGAAGAGCGGCCGCCCCTAAACAACGCCAACGAAGTGATTTTCCGCCTGCCGCTGGCCGAGCCTGATGATCAGACCATCATGGCCGCCATTCGCAACAGTGGCAGCGGTTCCGAGCCGCGCGAAATGATTGTGCAAATGCCGCCACAAATTACGGTGCGCATTAGCGATGGCGCGGTGCGGGCTACGGCCGGAAATACGGAAATGGTGCTCGATCAGCCACACAGCAGCGGCGGCACGGTCACCGTAATCACCGGGCGCACCAAGATCACGATGAATCAGGATGGCGACGTAAAAGTAGAGGCAGCCGGCAGCATGTCGCTCAAGGCCAATGGCGATCTGAGCCTGGAAGGAATGAACGTCAGCATCAAGGGGCAGATGAAAGCCACGCTAGAGGCAGGGACCCAGGCAGAGGTCAAGGGAGGCGCAGAGGCCAAATTGCAAGGCCAGGCGGGCGCTTCGGTGCAGAGCAGCGCCATTACGGAGATTAGAGGCTCGCTGGTGAAGATTAATTAGAAGATTGGAGACCGGAAAATAAAGGCTCGGTCAATGTGAATGTTGATCGGCAGGTTAACGCAGATGACGCCAGATTGAACCGAATAATCTGCGCAATCTGCGGATAAACCAGCAAATTTGAGGTTTGCGGAGAAGAACGATGTCAAAACCGGCAGCACGCATCACGGATATGCACGTCTGCCCTCTAGTCAATGGCGTAGTGCCGCACGTGGGTGGGCCGATTGCCCTGGGCGCTTTCAGCGTGCTGATTGGCGGCCTGCCGGCAGCGCGCGTAACCGATATGGCCACCTGTGTCGGCCCGCCTGACACAATCATTCTCGGCTCGATGACGGTTTTGATTGAGAACCTGCCCGCCGCGCGCATGGGTGACCAGACGGCGCACGGCGGCACTATTGTGATGGGCTATCCGCAGGTGTTGATTGGTGGGTAGAAGGATAACGAGCGATGGCAAACGAACGATGGGGCACGGACTTGCGCCTGCTGCGCAATTTGCGCCAACAGAATGACCGGCATTCGGGCGAAGATTTATTCGTGAAGGAACGCCTGCAAACGGGGCTGGTGGATTTGGAAACGGTAACGGCCGTTGCCAATTTGCAACAGGCGCTACTGCTGCGTTTCCTCACGCTCCAGGGAGAGCTGGAACCGCTGGGCCATCCCACCTATGGCTCGCGTCTCTATCTGCTCATAGGCGAACCCAACACCCCGACCAACCGCAACCGTGCCAGGCTGTACGTCCTGGAAGCGCTGGCGCAGGAGCCGCGCGTCGCCGAGGTGCTATCCGTCAACGTGGAAACCAACCGCGCCGATCGCGGCCGTCTGGACATCACCGTGCACCTGCGCCCCATCTTTAGCGACAGCGTACTCAACTTGGTCTTCCCCTTCTTCATCGAAGCAGGATCGGCAGGCTAAATGGCGTCTATACCACATGAACATGTAGCGCGATTTTCCAAATCGCGCATCGAACTTCCAGTTCGATTTACACAAGAGACTACACGAATGGCGCACATTACCACGAATGAAAACGTAACGCAGATTCCATTTACAAGGTAGACCGCAGCAGCGGTCAGCAGTCGGCAGTCGGCGGTCGGCGGTCGGCGATCATTTTCGCAGGAGGCTGCATGAATGAAGAAACCGTTACTTTAATTGAACGGCCGTATCAAGAAATCGT
Source organism: uncultured Anaerolineae bacterium (assembly GCA_937943625.1). Lineage (GTDB taxonomy): Bacteria > Chloroflexota > Anaerolineae > Promineifilales > Promineifilaceae > JACSRF01. The sequence goes on from CALEAD010000023.1 coordinate 63,707, forward strand.
AGATGACGTCCTCACAGCCATCGTTGGCGGCGTTGTCAACGAGCCGATCATCTTCGACATCAAGAGCGACCTGTATCCCCTGGCCGAGCCGGCGCAGGACATTCGCGGCATCACCGGTAAGGCGAGCGGCCGTCATCACACTTTCCTCAAAGAGGTAGACTTCACCTTCAACATCGGCAGCAACGGCGTCGAATGGGACAGCAGAGGTACCTTGCCCGACGACCGCAGCACCTTTCACGTGGACTATTTCCGCCAGAACAGCCGCTCCCCTCTCACCGACATTAACATCGGCAGCGTCACCCGCACCCTCAGCGAAGCCATCAGCCGCGAAATAGCCACCGTCTATCACCAGGTTAACCTGGCCTACCTTTCTGGCTTCATTGACACGGCTGAAGGGCGCTCGCTGGAACTGGTCGTCGCCATCCTGGGGCTGACGCGCAAAACCAAAGATTTTGCCATTGGGCTGGTCACCTTCTTCCGCGATGCGGCCAGCTTTGGCAACATCGCCATTCCCGAAGGCACGCTGCTGACTACAGCCAAAGGGGACGTGATTTTCGAGACGACGCAGCCGCGCACCCTGCAACAGGGGCAGGTACGCATAGACGCGCCCATCCGCGCCAGCAAAGCCTTCAAAGGCGACAAGGGCAAAGTCGCCGCCGGGGCCATCAACCAGATGATGCAGCCCATTGCCGGCATTGCGCGTGTCACCAATTTCGACGCCACTTTCCTGGGCGCAGAGGATGAAACGGATGCGGAACTGCGTCTGCGCGCTAGGGCGGCGCTGCGCGCGCTGGGTAAGGGAACCCTGGCTGCGCTCAGCCGCGTCATTTTCGAGGGACGCGGCAAGCTGACCGAGGTGTGGGACCCCAACAGTCCACCCGATCACCGCGCCACCCTGGGCACGGTGGTGCTGCTGATTGAAGCAGAACCAGAGCGCTTCGCCAGCCTGAATACGGCCGTGCAGGAAACGCGCGCCGCCGGCGTGCAGGCAACGCTCGTCAGTCGCTACGTCTTCTTCAAGCCACGCATCTTTGCCACCATTGCGCCGGGCCTCACCGCCGCCGGCAAGCTAAAGGTGGCGGACGAGATCATGGCCGCCCTGCAGGCTTACGTGGATGGCCTGGGCAGCGGCGAAGCGGCCGAAGGGCAAAAGCTGCTAGAAGCAGTGCAGGGAGTAGATGACGTGACGCAGGCGCTGATTGTGGACGTGATTGTGTGGAAATCTGACCTGAGCCGCCCTGCCAGCGAGACGCTGGTGGATGCAATTGTCACGGCCGTTCAGGGGGCAGGATCAGACCCGGAGGCAGTGCGCCAGGCTATCAACACGGCCGTTTCGCAAACGCCCCCCCTCGTTCCCACCAGCACGCGCATCCCTGACCGCACCTTGCTGCAAGCGCCAGACGGCAGCCCCGCCACAGACACCCAAATTGAATCCGGTGACTTCCAGGTTGTGCCCCTGGTAGACGGCCAGCCCGGCTGGGTCGTGCTGGACATTGAACCCGCCGATATTGTTTTACAAGAGAGAGTCCATGCGTAGGCACAGCACCGCAAATGAAAATGTAACGCCGGTCTGCCGGTCTACCAGTCTGCCGTCGGCGGTCTGCCGTCAGTGGTTAGCCGTTAGCCGTCAGCAATTCTCAACCTGAATTAAAACCTATGGCAAATAAAACCGACCGCATCATCAGCTACCTGCCCGCGACCTTCCAGAAACGGCCGCATGGCCCTACTCTGCGCGCCGTGGTGGATGCCTTTGGTCGCCAGTTGCAAGACGCCGAAAACAGTCTGGCCGCCATTATGCAATCCCACTGGGTAGATTATGCCGACCAGTTGGCGCCAGAAATTGACGACCTGGCGCGCATAGCCGCCCTGTACGGCCTGGCTCCCCGCAGCGACGAGGGGGTGGAGGAGTTCCGCGAGCACCTGAAGCGCTACGTGCGCACCTTCCTGGAAGGCACGGTGACGGTACAGGGCATCTTGCGCGTAACGGCCGAAGCGCTGGGGCTGCACATTGCCGACGACTACGCCGACATAGACACCTGGTGGACGCGTGCCGATGACGCCATTACCCTCAGCGAAGCGGGCGGCGGGGATGCCGCAGAACTGGTGCTGGGGCTGCGCACGGCCAGTGAACACGGCCGTTCTGCCACCGCCGCCACGATCCGGGGAACGGTTGACCTGAGTGGCCGCGTAGATTGCCGCACGCAACATGTGCTGCGTCTACAGGTAAACGGCGCCGGCCCCTTTGAAATTGACGTTGCCGCGGCCGCGGCCGACCGCACGGCCGTTACCGGCACAGAGATTGCCGCCGCCATCAACGCCGAAGTGGGACAGCCCATTGCCAGTTTCGACGGCCGTTTTCTCACCCTGGCCACGCCCCAGCGCGGCCCCGGCCAGGTCATCGAGGTTCATGACATCCTGAACGACGCTGCCGACAGGCTGCTGGGGCTGCCGCCGCGCAGCTATAACGGTCGCGGCGAAGAACCCGCCATTGTGCGCGGTACGGTTGACCTCAGCGGCGTGCTCGATTTGCGCCAGGCGCGCTATTTGCGCCTGCTGATAGACGGCAACCGCCTGGCAGAAATTGATTGCGCCGGCCCAGACGAGGCGCACACACTGCTAGACCAGGTCGTAGAGGCCATCAATGGCGCCCTGGGGCTAGAAAACGCTGTCACGCACGACGGCCGTTTCCTCATTTTGCGTTCCCCCACCCCTGGTCTGGGCAGCAGCATCGTCTTCCAGCGGGCAGCGGCGCAGCAGGCGCTGGCGCGGCTGTTTGGCCCCATCAACAAAACCCACGTTGGTCGCGGCCCGCGCGCCGCGCAGATCATTGGCCGCCGCGACCTGAGCGCAGGCGTAGACCTGACTGCTAACCCCTTCTTGCGCCTGCGCCTGGATGGCGCCACCCTGCCTGACGTAGATTGCCGTGGCGCCGACCCGGCCAACACACAGCTCCCAGAACTAGTGGCAGCCATCAACGAAGCGGCCAGTGCGCGCATTGCCACGCACGACGGCCGTTTCCTCACCCTCACCTCCACCAGCAGCGGGCCGGGCAGCGAAATTGTCTTCCTTACGCCAGCAGGAGGCGACGCGGCGCTACCCCTTTTCGGCATTGGCCCGCGCGATTTCTTTGGCCGCGCCGCCACGCCCGCCAGCATCACCGGCGCAGTTGACCTGATCGACGGCGTAGACTTATCAGCCCGCTACCTGCTGCGGCTGGTAATTGACGGCCGTGCGCTCACCGTCAACCTGCGCAGCCATGCCGCCAACATCCGCGCCGTCACCCTGCGCGAGCTGGCCGACGCCATAGACGCCGCTGTTGGCGCCGACGTGGGCGCAACCGACGGCCGTCACCTCATTCTCGTCTCGGCCACCACCGGCAGCGGCAGCAGCCTGGTGATCGAACCCCTTGCACAAAGCCGCCGCGACCGCTTCATCAGCCGCGCCATTGTCACAGACGAAGCGGCCGTGCCCATTTTTGGCTTTACGCGCGCGCGCGCCAGCGGCAGCGACGCTCTAAACGCCCGTTTAGTGGGTCAGGTAGATTTGCAACGCGGCATAGATTTGCGCCAGAACCGCTATCTGCGCCTGCGCATTGACGGCAGCGACCCGGTGGAGATAGATTGCGCCGGCACGCGTCCGCGCGCCACCTTGCTGGCAGAAATTGTGCAAGCCATAAACGATGCCCTGCCTCTGACGCCCAAACTGGCCAGCAGCAACGGCCGTCGCCTCATCCTCAGCTCGCCCACCCTGGGAGCCAGCAGCCGCATTCGCTTCGAGCCGCCGCGCGTTACCGACGCCCTGCCGCTGCTACTGGGCGTTTCGCCAGAGGAGTTTCGCGGTGAAGACGCAGAGCAGGTGCGCTTTGTGGGCACGGTTGACCTGAGCGCTGGCGCCAATCTCAGCAGCAGCAGTGCCATCAAGCTGGGGCTGGATGGGGCCGCGTCTATTGAAATAGATTGCGCCGCCTTTGCCGCCAACCCGGCCAGCGCCACACTCAATGAGGTGATGATTGCCATCAACCTGGCGCTGGGGCGCAATGCAGTCTCCCACGACGGCACGCACCTGATTATCACCTCCCCCACCGTAGGAGCCGCCAGCCAGCTCGTTTTTGCCACGCCTGCTGCCGCCGACGCCACGTCAATTCTCTTTGGCATTGCCGCACCGCGCACCTACCAGGGACGGGATGCCGCTCCGGCGCGCGTAACCGGCACGCAAGATTTAAGCAGGGGCGCAGATTTGCGCGTCATTCGCTATTTGCGCCTGGGGGTGGATGGCCGGCCACCTATAGATGTGGATTGTTTGTTGCCCAACGCCGCCGACGTAACGGCCGTTACCCTGGAAGAAATCGTCGCCGCCATCAACGCCGCCTTGCGCGCGCCGGTGGCCAGCCACGACGGCCGCTTCCTCTCCCTTGCCTCGCCCACGGTCGGGCAAAACGGCCGTATCCTCCTGGCAGAACACACTTCCGGGGATGCCCGCGCCGTGCTTTTGGGCAACGTGCCCGACGAAACCAGCGGCGTAGACCCGCTGCCCGCCGTCATCGAGGGGCAGGCTGATTTGCTCAGGCCGGTCAACCTGGCGCAGCGCGCGCGCATTCGCCTGGCAGTAGATAGCGGCATCCCCCAGGAAATTGACGTGGCCGGTTCCTTCCCTGCCACCACATTCGCCGAAGAAATCGTGCGCGCCATCAACGCCGTGTTCCCAGACATGGCCACCCTCACGGCCGATTACCATTTGCGCCTCACTTCGCCTACTACCGGCAGCCAGAGCTACCTGGAGCTGCTGCCGCTACGCACACTGGACGTGATCGAGTACCCGCCCGTCGCCAGCGCTCTGCCCACGCAGAAGGTGCGGCACGGTGGGCGCTGGCAGGTAGATAACAGCGGCGCCGCCACCGACTTCGTCCAGGTGAGCATCACTGCGCCGCTGGGGGTGGCCGGGCCAACGCTGGTGAACGAAACGCTGGGCTGGCAGGTGCGCCTGCTGGTAGCGCTGGCGCACGGCGAAACGGCCAGGCTGTGGGCGGAAAACGGCCGTCTCCATGCCGAAATCCACAATCCGCACTCGCCAGGCGGCAAGCGAACGGTGCGCGGTGAGCAAATGCTCGTTGGGCCGCTGGGCGGGCAAACCCGGGTTCCCTTTGCCGGAACCTGGCTTCTCAGCGGCGATGGCGGTGGGCCGCCGGCGCTGCAACTGAACAACCCGCTGGCCGACAACGTGGTGCAGCTCGTGGCCAGGCAATCATTGCCGCCGGGCGGCGATGTGGGCGTCAGCGTCACCGAGGCCGCGATCACGCCGGCGGCCCTGGACGCAGTTGGCAATGATGGCCAGGTGGTGGTGGCCTACGGCCGTCTCGTGTCAACCGGCATGGGCTATCAGTTGCTCGACGGCGCGGCACAGCTCCTGGCTGACGTGCGCACCGGCGCAGGCCTCCTCCTGGAAGAGGTGGCCGGGCAGGTTGTGCGCCTGCGCGCCACCATCCACGCCGACGCACAGCCGCTGCTGATCGCCCAGGAAGCGGAACCGCTCTTCCACGTAACATTGCGCTACCAGCCCGCCGGGGGAGAAGCGTTGATTGAGGAATACGCTGGCGTGACAATTGGCGGCAATGCTGCAGCCGACCATGCCCTGGTGCGCCAGATTCAGGAACGGCCGTCGCAGTTGGTACGCGCGCATTCCTGGGCAAAGGCAACCGTCCTGTCACTGCCGCAGGGGCGCTCTTCCTGGCGCTTCCTGGACTGCTACGGCCCGCGCTTTAACCATGCGCGCTTTGACCAGGCGCGCTTCCCCGGCGGCATTTGCCTGGATCGCGGCGTCTTCAACGTCAGCCGCTTTGCCAACACGCCGCCGGAACCGGTAACGGCCGTGTTCACCAGCATTCACGATCTGCCCGACCCACCTGTAGAAATTGAGTTTGCTTACCACCATTACCAGCCCGGCGCATTCCTGGTGCGGCTGCCCGCCGACCTGCCCGAACGCTTCGGCGGCCGGTTCAACCAGGCGCGCTTTGGCCAGGGCAAAGACAGGCCAGAACTATACGAACAAGCAGTCACCGAACCGGTCACGGACGAAAAATACATTGTCAGGCTGTTAAACGGCCGTTCTGCCCTGGTAGAGGCGCAAATTGTGCCCCGCGTCCCCCTGGGCTGGCAGCCCGTGCCCATGCCCTTCCGCGAGCCGCACTACCTGAGCCTGGGTGATGCCAATACGCCGGCGCAAATTTATCTGACTGACATCGGTATCGCGGGCTTTCTGCGCATTCAGGCGCGCGAACCAGGTGCATGGGGTAATCAGATTGCCGTTGCCGCGCGCAGTTCTGGTCCAGCCATGTTCGATTTTTCCGTCATCTACGCCGGCGTCCCCTTTGAAAACGCGCGTAAAACTGTCCTGGGAAAACCACTGGCCGTCCTCACCGCAGACGCCCTGGCGCCCGGCCCCGTGGGTGTGCTCCAGGCAAAGGCCGCCGGCGTCTCCGTGCGCGTGGTACGCGCGCAAACGTGCGCGCAAACAACGGAGGTCACATGAGCGAATAAGAAGCAGGGGGTATGAGAGAGGAGGCAATCAACATGGCACGCGGGCTACAGACCTACTATTACGCGCAGAGCTTCTCTCACCCCATCAACCCAAAATCCAAAATAATCTCTAATCTCATTTCAAAAGGAGTTCCCCATGAGCGGGGCACACCACGATAGATGAAAATGAAACGCAGGTTAGCCGTCGGCGGTCAGCGGTCCGCCGGCAGCGATCATTTTCCGAGGAGTATAACCCATGACCACATATAACCCCTATATCGAATACAAACCAGGCGAGTTGATTGCCGCCGAAATCATGAACGACATGCAGGCACAAATTCGCGCCGACATTGCCGCGCAGGCACAGGCGGCCGTTGACGCCATCACCCAAGTTCCCAGCGCCCAAGACGCGGAGCGCCTGCAAGGGCAGGCGCTGGGTGAAATCAGCAAAGCCATTATTGACCAGGCGCTCAGCGAAATGGCGCGCCATTCCGGCTACATGCAGCTTTTTAAGAAGCTTCAGGTTGGTAAAGTGTCGGTCGTGGAGCACAACCTGAAAAACAGCCCACTGGTGGATTTATATCAGCTCGATTACTTCCAGATTGTCGCCTCGGAAGACGATTATAGATATATCTCCTGGGTCAACTTCTTCCTTTATCACTCCAGCGAACAGCGCATCCGCTTTGTGCCCGAAGATCGAAGCAAACCCCCCATCAGTGTAGAAATTGAGCCAGCCGGGGGGCCTGCTTATCGCGTGGCCTTTGCCAATTTGCTCGACCGTTACGGCGTGCGCTACACGGAAAACTCCAGTCTGAGCGAGCTGGAAAACGAGCTGTGGAAGGCGATGTTCGCCAGCCCAAATGATCGCTTTGACGATCAGCAGCACGCCCATTCACCCTGGTTTGATCGCTGCTGCCGCGAAGACCGCTCGGTAAAGAACGTGCGGCAAAAGGGGGATTGGGACAATTTGTGGGTGAAGTTTGTGCCGCGCAAAACGGTGAACTATTGGCCCACCGAAGAACGGCCGACCGGTGGTGATGCTCCACAACCGGTTACACCTGCGCCGACGATGGTGCAGGTGACGCACTACAGCTTCGACAAACTGGGCCTGCTGCTACTGCGCGAGCCATTCTACGCCGAAGAGGTGCTCAAAGGATTGCGCCAGGAAGAACGAGACGTTGAGGCTGTGCGGCAGGAGCTAAAGCTGATGGTGCTGCTACGGGCTTAAAGAGAGAGATTGGGAATTGGAGATTGGGTGATCCCCAGTCTCCGGTCTTCAGTCCCTATTCTGCCAACGTAACGACTAAGGCTCTGGAAAAGTTTGGCGGTTGGTTAGGTTGATGGTTGGTTTTCGGCCAACTAACCAACCATCAAACCAATCAACGGCCTGGTAGTTCTCTCCAGACACAAAAAGGTGACTAACCATGAACCTGACCGCCAATTTTCCCGGCGAGATGATTCGTTTTGAGGGTGCGCACACGGTGGCTATTGCAGGGCTGCCAAAAGGGGCACAAATTCAAAACGCCACCATCACCCTGACGCCGGTTGCCGCCCCAGGCCGCCCCCTGTTTGAGGAAGTGTTGACCTTCAACGGCAGCGTGGGCGAGTGGGGGATGACCAAGGTGCAGCAGCCCGGTGTGGTTGAGGTGGACTTTCACGCCCGGCGCACGCTGGCCGCCGTGCGCGGCAGCAATTTGTTTAACAGCGTGCTGGTGGTAGACCTGGGCGGCGGTGTTTTCATGAACGTGAATGAGTATGGCGCCGTCGCTGCGTCTGAGGATGCGGAACTGTACAAAATCCCTGCCAGCGGCGCATTGCCAGGGCTGCTGGCAGGGAAGTTCCGCCTGCGCCCCCGCTCACCTCTCCCTCTGCCTCCTTGGCCAATGCTGGACGTGACACAGGTGACGGTGCGCACGGCGGCGCGCAATGTCTCGCTGGCGCTGGAGGGAATGGCGCCTTTTTGGGTGCACCCAGGCGAGTTGACGACGCCGGTGACCACCCCTGACTTTGGCGACTTTTTGCAGCTTTATCTGGCGCAGGCGAAGGTGAGCAACGGCCGTTACCAGCTTCCGCTCATTATCCATTCCGACAGCCTGACACGCCTGAGCGTGACGGTGAACATCGCCTATACGCGCCAGCAGTCGGCGCTGCCTGCGGGCGTGAACGAAGTAGCCTTGCCGTATGGCTTCGACAGCACAGCGCAAAGCGGCGGCGCCCTGATGCAGGTGACGCTGCCGGTGGGCGCGGAGGTTACGGCCGCCAGCGCCCAGGTAGTTGGCGCCTTTGCCGGGAGCCGCATTGTGTTTGGCCCGGTCGGACCGCTGACGCCGGTAACGGCCGTACCCATCAACGGCGCGCGCAGCCAGGCACAACCCATTTTGCTGGAACAGGATACGGCCGTTACCGCTATAGATTTGCTGCTTTCCAGCGTCAGCCGCGCTGCTGTGCTCGACCTGAACCTGCTGGCCGACGTGGGCGGTAAACCCTTTGCCGATCCGCTGCTGGCCGCGCCGGTAGCGCTGGAGCTAGACCGCGATCTGACGGGCAGCCCAACCTGGGTCAGCGCGCGGCTGCCGCAGGAATTCCAGTTTAGCGCGGGCAAACGGTATTGGCTGGTCATCCAGGCGCGACAAGGAGAGGCAGCCTGGCACAGCCAGGCAGCTTCCACTGGCAGCAGCGCTTTGCAACAGTCGTCCACTGGCGGTCTGGCCTGGCGCACCACGCAGGTGGCGGGCGTGCCCGGCCCTCTGGCCGGCTATTTCCGCCTGCGCCACACCCCTGAGCAGTTCCAGATGCCGCTTTCTTTGCAGGTGAGTGAAGGGGAAACGGCCGTACCGGTCTCCCTGGATCGCTTCCAACCGCTGGGACGCATTGACTTTACCATAGATTTTCCTGAGTTTGCCGCCGCCATCAACCAGGCGGCGCGGCGCGCCGAAGTGTTTGCCTGCACGCGCGGCGAACAGCTAAAAAATGGCGATTTTGCCCGCTGGTCTACCACAGGCGAGCGCTTTGGCCCACCCCAGCTTGTGGAGCAGGTGTCATCGGGCATGAATACCATGCGCATCGCACCCAATGGCGAATGGGCCTTAATTGGGGACGAGGATCGCCGCGCCGCCGTGCTCGCCCTGCCGCTGCATCAGCTGGCTTTTATCAGCAGCCCGGCCCCTGCGTCGCGGCAGCACGTTGCCATCAGCCTAGACAGCCAGCGCGTGTATCTCCTCAGCGAGGGGTATGAATCCTGGCAACTGCACGTGCTCGACGCGGAACGCTTTGTACCGCTGGGCGCTCCGGTCTTTGTGCCTGACAAGGCCACCTGCCTGGCCATTTCCCCTGATGGGTGCACGCTATTCCTAGGTGGCTTTGCGCAGGTGGCGGCGCTGGATACGGCCATGCTGGCGCAGCTTTTGGCCAGCGGGGCAAGCTTCAGCCTGACGGATGCGCAAACAGGCGAACCCTTCCCCCTGGATCGGAGCTTCAGGCCGGCAAGCCTGGCCGTTTCGCCAGACGGCCGCGCGCTGTGGGTGGCGGCAGCACACAACGAGACCCAGGCGGGCAGGGTGTACGTCTTTGACGCGCTCAGTCACCAGCAGCTGGCAGAACCGCTGGACGCAGGCATGAATCCCGTTGACCTGGCGCTGACGCCAGACGGACGGCGCGCGCTGGTGGCTAACAGCGGTGATGATACCATCACGCTGATTGACGCGGCGCACCTGCGCCTGGAGCGCACCCTCTTTTTGCCCAAACCGGCCGGCAGCACGCTGCAACCATTGGCCGTAGAAATTGAGCCAAACGGCCGTCGCGCTTTTGTCGCCAGCCGCGACACGGGCACCGTTAGCGTCATCAATCTGCTGACGCTGGAGGCAGGCAATCCGGTGGCAGTTGGCGCGGCCGACAACGGCGAAATAGACCTGGCCGTGACGCCGGCAGGCGACCGCCTGTACGTGGCGCTGCAACACCCATACCCCGCGCCCGAAACGGCCGGCCTGCGCTATCTGCCCCTGGGCCGCCAGCAGCCAGACCACTGGACCTTAACAACCGGATTTGTGCTGCCTGTGCCCTTCACCGACCCCTTCCACCTGACGGCCGTTTTGGGGCCGGTCACCAACGAAGAGCATGAGGCGCAACCGGCACGGCCCTCGGCCCTTTCCCAGGTTGTACCGGTGACCGCTGGCTGCCATTACGACTTCAGCTTTTGGGGTGTAGCCAACACCTTCGACGCCACGGCAGAAATTATCTGGCGCGGGGGCGCGTGCGCCGTGCAGCGCACAGACCGCATTCCCATTCAGGGGCTTACCGTCGAACCTAAAATGCCAGAAAAAATAGCGGTCATGGATGGGGCAGGATTGACCAGGCTATCTGCCATCCGCGCCGTCAACCTGAGCAAAAGCGTCAGGCAGCGACTGCCGGAACTGCACTTTCACCGCGCGCGGCTGCAAGCGCCGCCGGGAGCAAATCAGGCAGAAATTCGCTTTCTCGTTCCGCCACTCTATAACGCCACCGTAGACAGCGTCTCTTTGCAGGCTACGCAAGACGCAGTGGCTAATGGCGATTTGCTGCAAGTGCGGGATGAGGCGCTGGTGGGCTGGCAGCTTTCGCCTGCTACGGCAACAGGTGTGGCGCTGCGCCAGGTTGAGACAGGCATGGAGCTGGCAAACCTGGAAGCCTCGCCCATCTCCCTGGTGCAATCGTTTGCCGTTACGGCGGGCCAACCCGGCGTGCTGCTGCTATACGGGCGTCTGCTCAACCAGTCTGCCAGTGGTGCGGTGCAACTGCGGCTGGATTGGCTAGACGGCAGTGGCAATGGCGTGGGCGTCAGTACATTAGCGATTGCCGCCGGCCAGGAGGAACATCGGCTGGAAACGGCCGTTCCCGCCGCGGCAACCAGGGCAGAGCTGCACCTGGTTTTGCCTCCTGGCGTAACGCTGAGCGTGCGGCACATCTCGTTTACACCGGTAGAGCTGGTGACGGTTCCCATCCACTTTCTGGCCCAGGCACCCGGACGGCTGACGATAACGGGCTTTAACGTGGTGTATGACCTGAAGGATGTCGTGCTGACGCCGCCGCCTAAAGAAGGGCTTTGCCCACCCACGCCGCCCGGCCGCTCCGCCTCTGGCAAACCGGGCTGCTGTCGCTGGTGCGCCTCGCCTTGTGCCCCCTGTGGCGGCGATGGCGATGCGCGCGGAAGTGCCGCGCCAACGGCCGTGACGCGCCCGATTGCTGTCACGCCCCCCCGCCGCCAGGCAATGGTGGTGGCGCAGCCGGCCCTGGTGAAAACGGCCGTAGTCGCCACGCCAGAACCCCCACGCCTGGTACGCCAGCCAGAAACGGCCGTTGCCCACCTGGTAAGCGCCGCCCCCATTGAATTGGCCACACGCGCGCCACAACTGGCCGCGCTCTCTGTGCCGCTGGCAGCCATTAACGGCATTGCCGCTGCGCGCACGCGCATCCTGGCCAAAGAGGCAGGCATAGAAACCCTGCCCCAACTGGCAGCGGCAAACCCGGCGGCCATTGCCAACACCCTGCGCGGCGTCTCGCTAACCATTGCGCAACGCTACGTAGCCGAAGCGCAGGCGCTTGTCAACAACCCGGCCGCTTTGCCCGCGCCGCTGGTCACTTGCATCATGCCCACTTATGACAGACGGCCGTTTGTGCCCATGGCCATCGAACTCTTCCTGCGCCAGGATTACCCCAACCGCGAGCTGATCATTCTCGATGACGGCCGCGATCCGGTGCGCGACCTGGTCCCTAACAACAAACGCATCCGCTACCTGCGCCTGCCCGAACGGCTGAGCATTGGCGCCAAGCGCAACCTGGGCGGACAAGAAGCGCGTGGCCCCCTTCTGGTCAGTTGGGACGACGACGTGTGGGTTGCTCCCTGGCGCCTGAGCTACCAGGTGGCCGCGCTGATCGAGTACGGCGCAGACGTTGTGGGGTTGGATAACATCCTGCACTACGATCCCTTCACGCAGCGGGCGTGGCACGCCGCGCGGCCGGCCGGCAACCTGCCCTGGATGCCCGGCAGCACCTTCTGCTACACCAGGGCATTCTGGCAAACAAACCCCTTCCCAGACACCCAGCCCGGTGAAGACATTCGCTTTTTGCGCCGCCTGCCCGCTGCCAAAATTGTGCCGCTGAGCGCCAATACCTGGCTGGTGGATATTATTCACGGGGGCAACGTCTCACCGCGACCGGTGGAAAGCCCGCTATGGTTCCCCTATGACGTGGCCGAAATTCACCAGTTGATGGGCGAGGACGCGCGCTTTTACGCCGAACTGGCACAAATAATGGTCAGACCTGCCTGAGAGCAAGCAAGCGCTGAAAAAAGCAGAAGCGGTATAGTTCACCTTCTCTGGGGAAACGATGCTTGACACATTTCTGACCGCCGACCGCCGACGGCGGTCATTTTCGAAGAAGAGCAGAGGCTGAAGAGTGGAGACCGGGTATGAAAAGTTTTCAGTCTCCAGTCCCCAACCTCTACCCCCCCTTGCCGGGCAACGCCGCTCTAACCTGCTGAATTTCCTGGCGAATTTCCTGGCGTGTATGGCCTAAAATGGCATCCACATGCAGCAGGCGAGAAAGGGCGTTTTGCAGTTGGGAATCGCTTTTTCCGACCCCACTCGCCGAGATGGTGGGGAAGTCGAGTTGATCTGTCTGAATTTGCAGGTGCAGCCGCTCCGTTGCCTGCGCCGGTTTGACGCCAAGCTCTTCCTGCAGAACGGCCGTGCAGCGTTCATACTGTCGCAAAGCGCCGGTGCGATCCCCGGCCAGATAAAAGAGGCGCATCAGGCGGCGGTGGGTGCGCTCGCGCGCCAGGTCATAGCGCAAGATTTGCGCACCGTACACAATCCCTTCCTCAAACGCACCACAGCTTTCGCAATGCTCCATCAGCTTATCCAGCATCATGAGCAGCATCTGCTGCAAGCGTTCCCGCTCGAACAGGCACCAATCCTGGTACCAGCCTTCCAACAAGTCGCCATGGTAGACATCCACTGCCCCAGCCAACGTGTGCACGTCTGCCTCACTGAGCAAAGTCCCCGACTTGTCCTTCACCTGGGAAAAAGCGTGCTCGAAAATCGCCACATCCATCCACAAGTCAGGCGTGCAGTCCAGGCGAATCCAATCCGCATCCACGTGCAGCAGCTCTTTGACCGATTCCTGATGGGGCAAAGCACGCTGAAGCTGCCAGAGGGCGCGCCTGAGATAGCTTTTTGATTGTGCCTGGGATTGTTCTTGCCAGAGTAAATTGGCTAAGGTCTCGCGGTGATGAGGACGGTTATGATGAATAAGCAGATAACAGAAAAGCTCCTGTACTTTAATTGCGTCCAGACCTTCCAGCAGTTGCTCCCCACAGCGTGCGCAAAACTTGCCAAACAGTGAGACATGCAGTTGGCCCATGAAAACACCTCGTTCGTTGCTTCACTTTAACTGGCTATTCAGTTATCACTGTCATCAGGGGGTGATAAGGTAGCGGCGTCGTGAGAAAGGGATGATTTTAACGACGAGGATATACGTCACACCTATGGTAATCAGAGAAAAAGATGACGAGCTTTTTTATTATATGGGATCAGGCTCGTTTTGTTGTCAGTTACTTATAAAGTCTATAGTTAACGTAACTATTGTGCAATCAGAGCCGAAATGGCTCAAAAATACGAAAAACAAATGCCTTTGAAAAACGGTAGGGGCAATTGAATCACCCCATTGCCAAAACGCAGGGAGCGGCCTGCGTAACAACTCTGCTCAGTG
>CALEAD010000024.1 GCA_937943625.1 uncultured Anaerolineae bacterium
TCATTCGTGGCAATGAGAATCCTCCATGTCGTGGGCGCGCGGCCCAACTTCATGAAGATCGCGCCGATCATGCATGAGATGGCGAAGTATCCCGGCGAGTTCGAGCAGATCCTGGTCCACACGGGTCAGCACTACGACGCCGTTAACGGCCGTGCAGCAGCGCATTTTAGCTCTGTTAGGCTTGTCGGCTACGCTGTACACCAACTGGACTGTGGCCTGAACCGGTTAACCAGGGGTGGATTGGGCCTGTTGACGGTATTTGATTGGTAAAGTGCTTGTTTTTTGTAGTTGTCATATCGGTTTTGACGGCTTCTGAACTACTTCCTCGATATGGCAACCTGTATTGGGCTTTTGCTTGTCTATTTGAGCGAACGCCCTGTTATTACACTTCCCAATCCCGTTTAGGATGAACACTGAAAGCATGGAAGCTCTGACCTTTTGGAAAACAGTGACCATGGACACAGATAATTTGTTGGAGCGCCTGGTAGCCCTACTGGAGGCGCACCAGATTACCTACTGCGTGATTGGCGGTCAGGCTGTAAACGCTTACGTAGAGCCACTGGTGAGCCTGGACCTGGACCTGGCCGTCTCTGTGGCCCAGTTGGACGAAGTGGAAGCGCTGCTGGCGCAGCATTTCACCGTGCGACGCTTCCCCCACAGCCTAGACGTCTCTGTGCCGGGGTCTGATTTGCGCGTGCAGGTGCAGACAGACCCGCGCTATGGCACATTCCCCGCACGGGCGGTCATCCGCGAAGTGCTGGGGCTAGCCTTGCCGGTAGCAGATGTGACGGACGTGCTGCAAGGGAAGATTTGGGCAGCCATGGACGAAGAGCGGCGCGGCAGCAAGCGGCAAAAAGACCTGGCGGACATTGCCCGCCTGGTGGAGGCGTACCCAACGCTGCGCGCGCAGTTACCCTCAGAAATTAGCCAACGCCTGTTTTAGTAAATTTCGCCACTGAGGCGGCTTGCCCATCAGCTTCTATTCCGCAATCCGCACTCCCAAATCCCAAATCCGCAATTCTTAAACTATGTGTGGTATCGCCGGTATCATCCTCAACCCTGACCAGGAGCTGCCTGACCTGACCGCCCGCCTGCGCGCCATGGCCGCCGCCATGCGCCACCGCGGCCCCGACGATGAGGGCATTTACCTGGCCGCCAACGGCCGTTCCGGGCTGGCGAACCGGCGGCTGGCCATTCGCGACCTCTCCCCCGCCGGCCACATGCCCATGGGCAGCGATGACGAGACGGTGTGGATTACCTACAACGGCGAGATCTACAACGCCGACGAACTGCGCACAGAGCTAGAAACGGCCGGTTACCACTTCCGCTCCCACAGCGACACCGAGGTCATTTTGCGCGGCTACGAGGCGTGGGGTACGGCCGTTGTGCCCCGCCTGCGCGGCATGTTTGCCTTTGCCATTTACGACCGGCGGAGCGGGGACGAAGAAGCGCGGCTGCTGCCGGCGCGCGACCACCTGGGCATCAAACCGCTCTACTATGCACAAACGGCCGTGGCCTTCATCTTCGCCTCGGAGCTGAAAGCGATGCTGGCTTCCGGGCTGGTCAGCCGTGAGGTGGACCCCGCCGGGCTGGTAGGCTATTTGCAGTTGGGCAGCGTGCCCAATCCGCGCACCATTTACCGCGCCGTGCAGGGACTGCCCCCCGCCAGTCTGATCCAGCTGCCCCTGGCGTCAAAGCGCCGGCCGCAGCCTGAAACCTACTGGGAGCTGCCCCAGGACGAAGACGCCAGCATCACGCCGGCGGCAGCACAGGAGCAGATAGCGGCGCTGCTGGCCGAGGCGGTGCGCATCCGCCTGGTCAGCGACGTGCCCTTGGGCGCGTTCCTCAGCGGCGGGTTGGACTCCAGCGCCGTCGTCGCTCTCATGCGCCGCGCGACTAATGGCCCCATCCGCACCTGCTCCATGATTTTTGCCGAAGCGGCCTACAGCGAAGCCCCCTACGCCAGGGCGATGGCCGCGGCGGTGGGCGCGGAACATTACGAGCGCGTGGTCACGGCCGCCGACCTGCAAAGCGAGCTGCCCCACATTCTGGCGGCCATGGACCAGCCCAGCGTAGATGGCGTGAACACCTATTTCGTCTCGCAGACGGCGCGGCAGGCGGGGCTGACGGTGGCCCTTTCTGGGCTGGGTGGGGACGAGCTGTTTGGCGGCTATCCCAACACCTTTGGCGAAGCGCCCAAACTGCTCCAGGGCTTGCGCGCCGCGCAGGCAATTCCGGGGGCGGCGGGGCTGGCCAGCTGGGGCATCCGCCAGTTTCACCGCCACAACGGCTGGCTGCGCATAGCCGACGCGCTGCAGCAGCCCGCCAGCCTGGCCAACGCCTATCTCGCCCGGCGCGGCCTCTTTGCCCCCAGCGAGGTCCAGGCGCTCGTCAACGCGGAAATCTGGCAGGAGGCAAGTGAAGCCTTCGATCCTATCCAGCACGTCGCCACGCGCGCCGGCGCACAATCCGAAATCCGAAATCCGAAATCCGAAATCCCAAATCCGAAATCCCAAATCCCCATTCCCAAATCCCCAATGGCCTGGATCAGCCGCGCCGAACTGCGCACCTATACCCACCACCAACTGCTGCGCGATACCGACGTAATGAGCATGGCCCACTCCCTGGAGGTGCGCGTGCCCCTGCTGGACGTGCGCCTGGTGGCGGCGGCGCTGCGCCTGCCGGTGGCCATCAAGCAGCGCCCGGCGCCGGGGCTAAACGGGCCAAAACCGCTGCTCACGGCCGTTCTTGGCGCACAGCTGCCGCCAATCATCCGCCAGCGGCGCGACAAGCAGGGCTTCACCTTCCCCTTTGCCGTCTGGCTGCAAGGGGCGCTGGCCAATGAGCTGCTGCATGCCGCGCCGGGGCTGCTGCAGCCGGGGGCGGTGGCAAAGCTGCGCGCCGATTTTGCCCACGGCCGTATCCACTGGTCGCGTCTCTGGGCGGTTATGGTCTTGACGGCCGTCGCTTAATTCAGTGCCCTGAGAGGTGTGATACAATGAAGCGGCTAGACAAATTCTGTTGTAGTTACAGGGCAAATAGCCAATGAATGATGTGCAGGGTGTAATGCATGTAAATACCCCATTTTTAGCAGAGGCTATTGAGCGGCTGGTGCAGCGCCTGGTCGAGGGGCTTAAACCAGAGAAAATCATTCTCTTTGGTTCTTACGCGCATGGGGAGCCAACAGAGGAAAGCGACCTGGACGTCATGATCATTGTGCCCGAATCGCACGAGCCTGCCTATCGCCGCGGTCAAAAGGCGTATCGGTGTGTGGGCGCTATTGGCATCTCTAAAGATTTGTTGGTATTGACGCAGGCCGAATTTGATGCTCAGGCCGACGTCGCTACATCCCTGGCGCGCCGCGCGCGAGATGAGGGAATCGTTCTGTATGCACGAGGCAAAACGGGCCGAAGTACAAAAGTGGCTGACCAAAAGCCGGCATGATCTGGGGTCGGCTCAGTGGTTGATGAAGGGTGAAACGCCCTTTTTGGATACGGCCGTTTACCATTGCCAACAGGCGGCGGAAAAAGCCCTGAAAGCGTATCTAACCTATCACGACGTGGTGTTTGGCAAAACGCATGATTTGACGGAACTGCTTGCCCAGGCAGCAATGGTGGAGCCATCCTTCAGAGAGTGGGAAGACGTTGCCAGCGATCTGACGCCTTATGCAGTCTGGTTCCGGTATCCTGCAGATGTGATGGAACCACCCCAAAGCGAGGCTTTCTCTGCTCTGCAAAAAGCGGAGGCGTTGGTGGCGTTTATCATGCATTTATTGCCTGTTGAGTCATGACGCTTTTCTCTCTCCTTTCGCGCCTTGGCCTGGCCCTGGCCGCCCTGATGGGGGCCTGGCTGCTCTGGCCAGCGCTGCGCGACAACGTGGCGCACCGCCAGGCGCTGCTGACCCTGGATGTTCCCCAGCGCAGCCGCAGCGTGGATGAAACGGCCTGGGAGGCGGGTTGGCGCGCCCTTTGTGCGCCCGACGCAGGCGACCGGGCCGCAATTGCGCCCAATCCCTTCACGGCGCTGGCGCTGCTAGACCGGGGCGACTATCCCCAGGCGGCGCGGCAGTTTGCCGTCCTGCCGCCGGCTGAATATGCCAATGCCCCGGCCTACGCCGCCGCTCTGGAGCTGGATTGGCTGGCAGCGGCGCGCCTCTACCAGCCTGAGCCGACGCCGCGCCACCAGCGCTGGTGGGGGACCATCTTTTACCTGGCGGCGCAGCAGCTGCTGTTTCACGGGGAAAGGGACGCCGCGGCAGATTGGTATCGCCGCGCCGACGCCGCATACGGCATTTACGGCCCGTACAGTTCCCTGGCCCTGGTGGATTGCCTGGAGCAGGCCGGGCGCATGACGGAGGCTTTTGACGCTTACCGCCGCGCCTTGCTGACGCTGCCGCCGCAGGAGGCGCTGACCCACCTGCAGCGCTTTCGGGCGCTGCGGCTGGCAGGTTTGCAGCAGTGGCAGGCGCAGGATGCCGCCAATGGGCGGGTGCGCCACTGGCTGGAAATGTACCAGCAGGAAGCGAGCACGGCCGATCGCCTGCTTGCTGCTGCGCCGGAGCCGATGGTGACGCTGGCGTGGGAATTGGCCAACGGGCAAACATTGTTGGGCTTTGCTTATCGGCCAGAGGACATTGAGACCGGGCCGTTTATGGAGGTGACCTTTTATCTGCAGGAAGGGACAGGGGCGGCGGCCTACCGCCAGGTGACGCGCACGGTGCTGAATCAGGCGGCCAACGGTGCTTTCGCCTGGGACGCGCCGCCAGATGGCGTCCGGCCGTTTGGCTGGCACCAGTACGTCTATACCCCCGATGCGCGCGCTGTGGTGTGGGAAAACGGCCGTTTTGCCCAACCCTGGCTCTGCCTGGACGCCGGTCGCGTGGGCGCTTCTTTTGGCTTGCAAAGCGTCAAGACGCCCCTGGGCGCAGGCGCGCTCTACGTGCAGGGGGGGCAGCTTTACGCCGTGGGTACCGCCAGCCTTTCCCTGGGGCGGCAGTGGTATGGCGTCGTTGACCCGTACAACTACAGCTACGTGGGCGGCCGGCCGCAGCCCGACCAGCTTTTGCCCATGGTAGGCGTGTGGGAAAGAGAAGCGGCGGCGACAGAAGTGGCCGTCTGGCTGCTTTCCCACCAGACCAGCATCGGCTGTTTTTACGGCTTATACTTATTTGCACTGCCGCTCTAACCCCGTAACCCAGGTTTTACCAGTAATTTCAGTTATGTGAACATCATCGTACGGGCGGGACGGCGCCTTACAATTTTCTGACCGCCGACGACTGGCCGCAGACCGCCAGACTGGAGCCAAATCACGGTCGGCCGTCCGCGGTCGGCGGTCAAATTTGTAAAGATCGTCTGAACCATGCCAAAAACGGAAATGAACGAAACCCAACCAGAGTTAATTATCAGGCCCAATCAAGGCTTTAGCGGCTACTGGCGCGACCTGTGGCAATACCGCGAACTTTTTTATTTCCTGGCCTGGCGCGACATTGCCGTGCGCTATAAGCAGACCGTCATCGGCATTGCCTGGAGCGTCATCCGCCCTGTGCTGACGATGATCGTCTTTACCATTGTTTTCGGCCGTCTGGCCGGGCTGCCCGATGAGGGTGTGCCCTATCCGGTGCTGGTCTTTGCCGCCCTGCTGCCCTGGCAATTTTTTGCCAACGCCCTCACGGAAAGCAGCAACAGCCTGGTTGGCAATGCGCAAATGATCTCTAAGGTTTATTTCCCCCGCCTGGCTATTCCCGCCAGCGCCGTGGTCGTGAGCTTTGTGGATTTTCTTATTTCGTTTGTTATTTTACTGTTCTTGATGTTGATCTACCGCTTTGCCCCTGGCTGGCGCATGTTGACCTTGCCCCTTTTCTTGCTATTGGCTTTTGCCGCGTCGTTGGGCGCGGGGTTGTGGTTTGCCGCGTTGAACGTGAAGTACCGCGACTTTCGCTACATTGTCCCTTTTGTAGCCCAATTTGGTCTTTACATTTCCCCCGTTGGTTTTAGCAGCGGCATTGTGCCAGAGCAGTGGCGGCTGCTCTACTCCATCAACCCCATGGTGGGGGTGATTGACGGCTTTCGCTGGGCCATTTTGGGCGAGGGCAGCGCTATTTACTGGCCCGGCTTTTGGCTCTCGGTGGGGTTGGTGGCGCTGCTGCTCACCAGCGGTTTGCGCTATTTTCGCCAGACGGAGCGGCAGTTTGCCGATGTGATATAGTCGATGTCCGATTACGTGATCAAAGTTGAAAACCTGGGCAAGGCGTACACCATCCGCCACCAGCAGGAGCGCTACACCGCCCTGCGCGACGTGCTGGCTAACGGCGCGCGGCGCTGGGGGCAGCGGCTGCTGCGGCCCAACGAATGGCTGGCGGGCAGCGTCGCGGAAAAAGAGACCTTTTGGGCGCTCAAAGACATCTCCTTTGAGGTGAAGCAGGGAGAAAGGCTGGGCATTATCGGCCGTAACGGCGCGGGTAAATCCACCCTGCTGAAGGTGTTGAGCCGCATTACCGAACCGACGCGCGGCGAGGTGCGCCTGCGCGGGCGCGTCGCCAGCTTGCTGGAGGTGGGCACCGGCTTCCACCCGGAACTGACCGGACGGGAAAATATCTACCTGAACGGCGCCATCCTGGGCATGACCAGGGCCGAAATTGCGCGCAAGTTTGACGAGATCGTCGCCTTTGCCGAGGTGGAGAAATTCCTGGACACGCCCGTAAAGCGCTACTCCAGCGGCATGTACGTGCGTCTGGCCTTTGCCGTGGCCGCCCA
>CALEAD010000025.1 GCA_937943625.1 uncultured Anaerolineae bacterium
CCTGCCACTATTGAGCAGGTTGTAAAGGTTCGACTTTTATTTTTGGCGATTTTTCATGAAATCGCTTCTGATTGTGCAAAACTTACGTTAACAGCATACTCAGGTGTAAGGCTCAGTTATTGCCCTTTGCAGGGTTCAGAAGGGGGGCATCCCACCCAACCAGCCTGATTGTATCCTTCTTGCATACGCCATGCGCAGAAGTCTCATTGAGCACAAACATGAGAGCCAGATAAATGGGCGAAATTGACAAAGGCAGGGGGGATGATATAATTTTCTCTGCTGTGTGGCCTTATCAGGTTGTGTAGGCGTCGTTTGCAAAGGTAGCCCCCATATCGCTACCAGGATAAGTGGAAGTGGGAGTTTGCGGAGGGTCATTCTATGAACCAACTGGCAGCAAGAGATTTCCCCCACGCCAAACTAAATTGCGCGCTTTTCTGAGACTGTAAAACTCGGTTGAGCCTTTACCCACCTGCTTAACTCGGCCAACGCCAGCCAAAAACCGCTGTGATGGCCGAGTTTTTGTTTGAAATGCCGTAACTACTAAGGCTTTCTGGAACTACTAAGGCTTTCTGGGAAAGTTTATTGATTAGTTGGTTTGATGGTTGCTTCCCGGCCAACTAACCAACTCTCAAACCAACCGGCGACCCGGTAGTTGCAAAATCCCACTGTGAAAGAGATTGATCAATGTCAAACGAGGAAAAAAGTTTTTTGGACCAAATGGAAGCGCTTCTTGAGCAACATGACTATGCTCAATTAGAAGTAGGAGACATTCGCCCCGGTATCATTGTAGCCAACACGCCACAAGGGTTGATTCTGGATCTGGGCGTGAAACGAGATGCCCTGGTTCCTCCTTCCGATTTGGCCAAGCTGGAGCCAGAAGAGCGAGAAGCATTGAAAGTCAATGACGAGGTGTCCGTTTATATTGTGAACACCGATCAGCCAGATTCGCTCATTGCCTCCATCCACATGGCGCGCTTGAACCAGGATTGGATTGAAGCCGAAGAGCTGATGAAGAGCGGGCAAATCATTGAGGCCGAAATCATTGGTTACAATAAAGGTGGCGCGATTGTGCCCTATGGTCATCTGCGTGGTTTTGTGCCTATTTCCCATCTGGTAGATATTAGCCCAGGTATGAACGACCGCAAGCGGCAGCAGCGCCTGGCCAAACTGCGCGGCGAAAAACTACCCATGAAAGTGATTGAGGTAGATCGCCAACGCCGTCGCCTGGTGTTCTCACAGCGGGATGCGCAGAAAGAGTGGGAAGAAAAGCGCAAAGGAGAACTGTTAGCGCAGTTGCAGGAAGGGGATAGGCTAAAGGGGCGCGTCAGCGGGCTGCGTGACTTTGGCATTTTTGTGGATTTGGGCGGCGCCGACGGCCTGGTGCACATTTCTGAACTGGCCTGGCATCGCGTGGATCATCCGCGCGAAGTGGTGAAGGTGGGGGATGAGATCGAGGTGGTTGTGCTCAAGCTGGATCGCGCCGGTCAGCGCATCAGCCTCAGCCGCAAACGTCTGCTGGAAAATCCCTGGAGTTCGGTGGAGCGGCGTTACAAAGTGAATCAGCTCGTCGAAGGGACGATTACGCGCATTTTGGATTATGGCGCCTTTGCTGAGATTGAACCGGGTGTGGAAGGGCTACTGCACATGTCGCAACTGTCGCGTGGGAATGTAGAAAAGGTGCAAGAAGTGATTCAGGAAGGTGAAACGCACCTGCTGCGCATTGTCAGCATTGATCCACAGCGGCAGCGCATTGGCCTGAGCCTGAAAGCAGTGACAACGGCCGAACAGATTGAATGGATGGCGCAGCGTGAGGCAACGGCCGTTATCAAGCGTGAGCCTACAGATAAAAGTGCGGCCGCGCACGTAGCCGCGCATGCAGAGGAAGAGTAAGAACACAGGACGTGGAGTTTGGCGGGGGCGGAGCTGATTTGCTTGTACCTCCGTCGCTTCTTAATGGGCGGTTTATGGCTGCAAAAGATGACAAAATTGAAGTTGAAGGCAAGGTAATAGAGCTGCTGCCAAACACCCAGTTCAAGGTAGAGCTTGATAATGGGCATCAGGTTCTTGCTTATCTGTCTGGGCGCATGCGCAAGTATTACATTCGCATTTTATTGGGAGATCGCGTGCGCGTCGAGATGTCTGCCTATGATTTGGGGCGGGGGCGCATTACCTATCGCTATCGCAAGAATCGCGCTGCCGAAGAGGATGAAGAATAAATCGGCAGGCTAATAAAGGTCGGTCAGCACAATTGCCCTGCCACGCCGCCCTAATTGACATAACGACTGTACACAGCTTCTTCTGACGCCACAGCACTTCGCCCTGTGGCGTTTTTGTTTGTGGCCTGTTAACAAGCAGAAGGCCAGGCTGCTACCAAAGTAACCCAATCACGTTGAGTCAGGCGTTGACAAACAACACCACCTGCCTGCACCACGGCCGTTTCCACGTCGGTCGCTTGCTGTTCAATGATGCCGCTGAGAACGAGACGGCCGTTTGCCCCCACATAGGCCATCAGATCATGCTGCGTGAGCATCTCTATAATCACTGGCGCCAGGATGTTGACCACCACCACATCCCAGCCTGTTCGTGGCGCATCTTGCAGCGAACCTATTTTGGCCGTAAATTGGGCAGAAACCTGGTTTTGCGCGGCATTGGCAACGGCCGTTTGCACCGCGATGGCGTCCGTATCCACCCCAAGCACCGCTTGCGCCCCCAGCAGTGCCGCGGCAATGCCCAAAATACCCGATCCCGTGCCCACATCCAGCACACGCATGCCCGGCCGTACTAACTGCTCCAGCGCCTGCAGGCACATTTGCGTTGTGGGGTGCGTGCCCGTGCCAAATGCCATACCTGGGTCCAGCATCAGCACCACATCTTGCGCGCCCAATGGCAATCCTTGCGCCGCTGCCTGAGCTGCGGCTTCCTCTGGCGTTATCCACGTGGGGCGAATCCAAGTACGCTGCCCAATGCGAAACGGCCGATAATGCGCCTTCCATGCATTGGCCCAATCTTCTTCCTGCAGGGGACGAAAAACGGGTGCCGGTACCGGGTAAAGGCGATTGAGATGGTAGAGAATCTCTTCTATGCGCCGGCGCGTGGCGGGAGAATCTTGCTCTTCAGGCAGGTAAATTTTTACCGTCACCCACGGTTCCAGCGCCTCTTCTTCCAGGCTGTTTGCGTCCCCCTGCTGTTCCAGCACCACGCTATCCTGGTAGGCAAATGGGCGCAGCACCTCAGCCACCGCCTCGGCCGCTTCACCGTCCGTGCGCACGCTTACTTCTAGCCAATACATTATTGCCGCCCGAATACGTCACCTAGCGTTTCTTTGAGCTGTTCAAAAAAGCTGCGCTCCTGTGGGACGACCTCTTTGCCCAGCGTGCGCGCCAGTTCCTTGAACAGCCGCTTTTGCTCGTCTGTCAGCTTTTTGGGGATGACTACCTGGATGATCACGTGCTGATCGCCACGCCCAACATAACCGCCGCGCCCAGAGCGATCCAGATAGGGAACGCCGCGCCCGCGCAAGCGGAAGACTGTGCCAGATTGGGTGCCGGCAGGAATGGTGAGCGTCTCTTCGCCATCAAGCGTGGGGACGGTTATGTCATCCCCCAGGGCCGCTTGCGCCACGTTGATTTGTAGCTCCAGGAAGATGTCAGCATCGCGCCGCTGGAAGTATTCGTGCCGCTGCACGCCAATGACGACGTACAGGTTGCCGGGCGGGCCGCCGTTGGCGCCAGGCCCCCCTTCGCCAGTGAGACGGATTTGTGTGTCGTTGTCTACCCCAGGCGGTATTTTGACTTTGAGGGTACGGGCGCGCTGCACTTGTTTATGGCCGTTGCACCCCTTACAAGGCTGCGTAATCACCTCCCCCGTGCCCTGACAGGTGGGGCAGGTCGAGACGTTGACAAAAGAGCCGAGAATAGACTGCTGCACGCGCCGCACTTCGCCACTGCCGTTGCAAGTGGGGCAGCGTTGTGGCGTTGTGCCGGGTTCGGCGCCGGAACCGTTGCAGACACTACAGATTTCTGGTCGCGTGATCTCTATCTCTTTTTCGACGCCAAACACCGCTTCTGTAAAACTGATGGTCAGGTCATAGCGCAAATCGGCGCCACGGCGCGGCCCGCGGCGTCGTTGGCGTCCACCCAGGCCGCCGCCAAAAAACTCTTCAAAAATATCGGCAAAGCCACTAAAGCCGCTCTCGAAGCCGGAAAAGCCCGCGCCACCCTGCACGCCGGCATGGCCAAAGCGGTCATACGCGGCGCGCTTTTCATCGTCAGAGAGCACTTCATACGCTTCACTGATCTCCTTGAAGCGTTCGGCCGCCTCTTCTTCGCCGTTTACGTCGGGGTGATATTGACGCGCCAGACGGCGGTAAGCTTTTTTTAGCTCATCTTTGCTGGCGCTGCGGGCCACGCCCAGAACTTCGTAGTAGTCGCGTTTGTTGGCCATAGAAAAAAGGTAGACCGATTTGCGTCAA
The DNA here is from genome assembly GCA_937943625.1 of uncultured Anaerolineae bacterium. Classification (GTDB taxonomy): domain Bacteria; phylum Chloroflexota; class Anaerolineae; order Promineifilales; family Promineifilaceae; genus JACSRF01. Next base: position 4,472 of record CALEAD010000025.1, read on the forward strand.
TCGGTCTACAACACGTTACAAACTGTGAAACAGGTGGTATCAGGCGTCGCTGAATTCCCCTTCGATCACGTCCTCGTCGTGGCCGGATTTACGGCCGTTTGTACTGCCTGTCGTTGCACCACCGGCAGCCTGCTGTTCCTGCTGATACATGGCGGCGCCAGCCTGTTGCATCACCATTTGCAACTGCTCCATTGCCACGCGAATGGAGGCTGTATCCCCACCCGCCATCGCCGATTTCGTGGCGTCAATTTGGCTCTGCACGGCCACTTTTTGCGCTTCAGGCAGCGATTGCGCATTGTCGTGCAAGAATTTTTCGGCGCTATACACGGCCGAATCCGCCATATTTTTCGCCTCTACCGCTTCCTTCCGTTTCATATCTTCAGCGGCATGTTCTTCTGCGTCGCGCACCATGCGCTCAATTTCTTTCTCGCCCAGGCCGCTAGAAGGGATGATCTGCATCGCCTGCTGCCGCCCGGTCGCCTTGTCTTTGGCGCTGACGTGCAAGATACCGTCGGCGTTGATGTCAAACGTTACCTCGATTTGCGGCACGCCGCGCGGTGCGGGGGGCAGCCCGTCGAGGATGAAGCGCCCCAGGCTCTTGTTGTCGGCCGCCATCGGCCGTTCCCCCTGTGTGACGTGAATTTCCACTTGCGTTTGCCCATCAGCGGCCGTAGAGAAAATCTGGCTCTTCTTTGTCGGAATGGTCGTGTTGCGTTCAATCAGGGGCGTGGCCACGCCGCCAAGCGTTTCTATGCCGAGGGTTAACGGTGTCACGTCGAGCAGCAGCACATCCTTCACGTCGCCACCGAGCACACCCGCCTGGATGGCTGCACCCAGCCCCACAACCTCATCGGGATTCACCCCTTTGTGCGGCTCGCGGCCAAAGAACTTCTTCACCGCTTCCTGAATGGCAGGCATGCGCGTCATGCCGCCTACCAGTACCACCTGCGTAATTTGCGCCGTCGTTAGCTTGGCGTCCTTTAGCGCCTGGCGACATGGCTCAATGGTGCGGCGAATCAGGTCTTCGGTAAGCTGCTCTAGCTTGGCGCGGGTCAGGGTCAGGTTCATGTGCTTAGGGCCGGTGGCATCTGCAGTGATGTAGGGCAGGTTGATTTCTGTTTGCATGGTGGTGGACAGCTCAATTTTTGCTTTTTCTGCCGCTTCGCGCAGCCGCTGTAAGGCCTGACGATCCTGGCGCAGGTCAATTCCTTCTTGCATCTTGAACTGCGCGGCCGCCCAATCAATAATTTTTTGATCAAAGTCGTCGCCGCCCAGGAAGGTGTCTCCGTTGGTGGATTTCACCTCAAAGACGCCGTCGCCTACCTCTAGAATGGAGATGTCGAACGTGCCGCCGCCCAGGTCGTAGACGGCAATGATCTCATCCTTGTTGTTGCCCAGCCCATAGGCCAGCGAGGAGGCGGTTGGCTCATTGACGATACGCAGCACTTCCAGGCCGGCAATTTTGCCGGCGTCTTTGGTGGCTTGGCGCTGGCTGTCGTTAAAGTATGCGGGCACGGTGATGACGGCCTGTGTAATCGGCTGCCCCAGGAAGGCCTCGGCGTCGGTTTTGATTTTCTGCAAAATCATGGCCGAAATTTCGGGTGGGGAGTATTCACGCTCGTTCATGACGACACGCACATCTCCATTGGGGGCTTTGCGCACCTGGTAGGGCACGTACTCTCTGGCGCGTACCACCTGTGGGTCGTCATATTTGCGTCCCATAAAGCGCTTCACGGAAAAGATGGTGTTTTCGGGGTTGATGACGGCCTGACGTTTCGCTACCTGGCCAACCAGGCGTTCGCCGGTTTTGGGATTGACGGCGACAACGGAGGGAAAGAGGCGGCTGCCTTCGGCACTGGGGATGACGGTGGGTTCGCCGCCTTCCATCACGGCCGCTACGGAGTTTGTGGTTCCCAGATCAATACCAATTATTTTGCCCATGTTGTTTTCCTCTCAGGTGTGTAAAGGCCTGACTGGCGACAAAGCCTATCAGGCGTGCGAATTTTTTGGTTTATGCGGCTACGTATACCAGGGCGGGACGGATGATGCGGTCACCCAGCCGGTACCCTTTTTGCACTTCGCGTGTGACGGTTCCGCTGGCATATTCGCTGCCTTCTTCAGGCATGATCGCCTCGTGTAGGGTCGGATCGAAAGGCTGGCCAACGGCCGTAATCGGCGTGACTTTGAATGTTTCCAGCAGATTGTTGAGCTTGCGCTGCACCAGCAAAATGCCCTCGAACCAGGGGTCGCTACTTGTGGCTGGCGGCACAGTGGCAATGGCGCGCTCGAAATCGTCGAGAATAGGTAGCAAATTGGTTATCACGTCGGCCGTGGCGTTTTGGTATGCTTCGGCGCGCTGTTTTTCAAACCGCTTGCGCGCGTTGGCAAATTCGGCCTGCGCACGCAGCCAGCCATCCAGATTTTTGGCGGCCTCTTCTCTGGCAGCAGCCAGTTCGGCCGCGAGCTGGGCTTCTGCGGTCAGGTTAGATTCGTCGTCAGCTGTAGGCTCAGCAACGGCCGTTGCTACTTGCTGTGGGGTCGTCAATTCTTCGTCACTCACAATTTTTTCCCTCATTCAGATTAGATTCTAGCGCAGGTGTGCCCAGGTAATAATCACCTAAAAAACTGCTCATCAATTCGGCCACGTAGCGCACGGCGGCCACATTGCGCGCATAAGGCATGCGCATGGGGCCGATGACGCCAATGGTGCCGCTGAACTGCTCAATCACACCATAGCGCGAGAGAATGATGGTACAATCTTTTAGCTCTTCCCAGCGCCCCTCGCCGCCAATGACCACTTGCACCCCTTGCAGCCCTGGGCTCTGCGTTTCGCTGAGGACGTTTGCCAGCAGGGTGCGCTCTTCCAGCAGGCGCACGGCCGCGCGCGTACCCTCATGTTCTAGAATGTTCATCACGCCATCGCGGTAAAGGTCGCTAAACGGCCGTTCGTCGGCACGGCGCAGACTATCGAGCACCAGGCGCGTCACTTCATATTCCAGCGCGTCCAGGTAATGCAGGCGCGCGGCAATATCGTCCTGGGTCGCATTGTCAAACAGAGTATTCAGCCGGTCAGCCGCCATGCTCAACCGCGCCTGTGGCAGCGGCTCCGCCAGCGTCAGCATTTGCTGTTGCACCTCACCACCAAACAAGACCAAAATCATCAGCACCAGCCGCCCCTGGGTAGAGATAAGCTCAATGTGCCGGAAGCGATTCGGGCGGGGCTGTGGCGCGGTAACCAGGCTGGCGCCCTGCGACGTGCGCGCCAGAATGGCGGCCGCCAGGCGCATCCATTGCGTAATGTCCAGCCGTGCCTGGTGGAACTGATGGCTGATCATTTGCTGCTCTTCATAAGGCAAATGAAAATCGCGCAGCAGCTTGTGCACAAAGTAACGGTAGCCCATTTCCGTGGGGATACGCCCGGCAGATGTGTGTAGCTGCGTGATGTAGCCATATTCTGTCAGCACCATCATCTCATTGCGCACCGTGGCCGAACTCATGTCTAGGGCAAACGCTTCAACCAGCGTTTTAGAGCCGACAGGACGGCCGGTTTCGATGTGGCTGCGTACCACCAGCGCCAAAATTTGCTGTTGCCTTTCGCTTAGTTCCGGAAACATGGCTTAATTCACAGAGACCTGACAAGTTTATCAGACCTGTCAGGTCTTTGCTCTTGCTATTTGTCGTAGCACTCTATACACGAGAGTGCTAAAGCGTGACTTCTCGTATCATAGCATGGGCAAAAATAAGCGTCAAATAAGAGGAACGTTAGATCAGTAATTCTAAATGTAGAAAAATGCCAATGAATCAGCTAAAGGCGGCACACTGCCCGGCCACTCTTTTCCGCTTGTTTGTGTCAGGTCAATGAGCTGACAAATGAGTGCCCCTATTCCCCAACCCTCTTTCCCACCGGGGGAAGGGGCAGGGGTGGGGGGCTTTGTTGAATAGTCAAGGTGATAGCTCGTATATTTAGAATTGCTGGTTGCGCAAAATAGGGCTTGGCAAAAGGCAAAAATCCTTAACTTGCAAGCGATGCACTACATTGAGAATTGCTGACGTTAGATGGGGCAAATAGCCAGCTGCTAACGCTCTGTTTTTGTCTCGACTAGCGGTAGTTCGGCCGGGGGCAGTTCGGCCGGGGGAATGCTTCGTTGCTGCGCGGGTTTGTGACGTTCAAAAAGGATCTGCCAGATGGTGCGGAGAATGATTTTCAGGTCAAGCAGAATAGACCAATGTTCAGAGTACCACAGATCATATTTGGTGCGCTCTGTGATTGAGGTGTCGCCACGCAGGCCGTTTACCTGTGCCCAGCCGGTCATCCCCCCTTTTTCTTTATGGCGCTCCATGTAGCGGGGCACAATGCGGCGGAATTGCTCAACGTAGTGTGCTTGCTCTGGGCGTGGCCCAACCAGACTCATTTCACCCAAAAAGACGTTGATCAGGTTGGGCAGTTCGTCAATTTCTACCTTGCGCAGTAATGATCCCAGGCGTGTCTGGCGCGGATCGTTGGTTTTGGTCCAACCGGGGCCATCTTTTTCGGCATCGCGGCGCATCGAGCGAAATTTGATGAGCAGAAAGGGTTTGCCGTCTAACCCCATGCGCTCCTGAATGAAAAAGGCGGGGCCAGGGGATTCTAGCTTGATGGCGATGGCAACCAGCAGCATGAGGGGGGAGAGAAAGATGAGGCCGATGAGTGAACCAATCAAATCCATCAACCGCTTGAAGATGAGCAGATAGCCGCGCATGGCAAAATCGCGCACGGAAAGCAGCGGCAGGCCGCCCAGGTCATCTATGCCAGCCTCAGAGGTGATAAACTGGAAGATGTCAGGGAAGACTTTGATGGAAACACGGCCGCGTTCGCAGTAAGAGATGACGTTCATGGTTTCGCGGTGGCCACGTTCGGGCATGGCAATGATGACTTCGGCGATTTTGTGCGCCGGGATGAGTTGGGGCAGGTCTTCGGGTGTGCCCAGGACGGGAATGCCGAGGATTTCGCGCACGGCCGTTTCCTTATCTTCGGCTACCACACCCACCAGGTCATAGCCTAGCTGCGGTGACCACAAAATGCGCTGTAAGATGATACGCGCTGTGTCGCCGGTGCCGACGACGAGCAGCCGGTCTGTGCCCAATCCGCGCTGGCGCAGGGTGTTGCGTACCAGACTTTGCACACCCCGGTTGGTGATAAGTAAGAAAATGGTAAACAGCCAGCTATAAAAAATGATACCGCGCGGAAAATTCATGTATGCGGCTTCGTTTTTGAAGAATAGCGTGGTCAGGGCAATGGCAATCAGTGTGCCTAGCGTCACGCTGGCCGTGACGCGATATAACTGGTCTACGCGCGAGGCAGCGCGCGGAATGTAGTATTGCCGCGCCAGGAACAAGACGCTAATGACGGAAAAGCTGTGCAAGGCCAGCAGGGGGATATAGCGCCCCAGTGGCTCCACTGTCACCTGGTCTGGCCAGGCAATCATCAGGCGCAAATAGTAGGCCAGCACAAAGGCAACGGCCGTTAGCAAAACGTCAGAGAAAAAAAGTGCAATTGTGTAGATAGTGCGGGTTCGTTGCGTGGTCATCGTTTGCCTCAGACAGCCAGACGCAGCACAAAACCTGCGTGCCGTGATGCAGGGGAGTAGCTGCAGGGAGTTTTCTGCGCTACGAATGGCAGATTACCATGATGCGTACACGGGTAATTGTAACAAAGCGTCTTTGCATAACAAGCCGGCAAAACCACGCCCATCCCGCGTTCAGTTGCTTCTTACCCTACGCCAAAGCCAGGTTAAGAAAGTGGCGTATACTGCTTGATATAAGGATGTGGTTATGAAATCTCGGATGCCCCTATTTTTACTCATTATTTTCACGCTGATAGGTTTTAATGCAGGCTACGTCCTGGCGCAGTCTCCTGTAGCGCCCGTACAGCTTTTTGATTTCTGGCACAGCAGCGGCCGTTACCGGGCACTGACGCCGGTTACGGAGGTGTGGGACCTGATCCACTTGCGTTATTACCAGCAGCCAGTCTCAGAAGAGGCGCTGATTGATGGCGCCATTGAAGGAATGCTGGCTGCCCTGGAGGATGAATACTCGCGCTATCTTTCGCCAGAGGCCGAAGCTGCTGCCCGCGCCAGTATGCAGGGGGAATTCCAGGGCATTGGCGCTGAGGTGGAGAGCATTAATGGCAACATCACCATTGTTTCGCCCATTGATGGCTCACCGGCGCAGGTGGCTGGCTTGCAGCCAGGGGATATTCTGCGCCAGGCGGATGGCGTAGAGCTGACGGGGATGGCCATTCAGGAGGCGGCGGCGCTGGTGCGGGGGCCGGCCGGTACGGCCGTTACCTTGCTGGTTGAGCGTGGCGGCGAGACTTTTACCCTGACGATTGTGCGCGGCGTGATTCGCCTTTCCAGCGTGCGCGGCGAAATACTGCCCGAAGGCATTGCTTACGTGCGTCTCAGCCAGTTTGGTGACCGATCGCCGCAGGAGCTAGAAGCGCTGCTGACTGATTTGCTGGCGGAGCAGCCCAAAGGGCTGATTTTTGACCTGCGCCGTAACCCCGGTGGTTCGCTTACTTCTGTGGTAGAGGTGGCTGACCTCTTTTTGCCGCAGGGCACGGTGCTGATCGAACAGTTTGGCAACGGCCGTGAAGAGGTGTTTTCCAGCACAGATAACGGGATTGCCCAGGATATTCCCCTGGTGGTGCTGATTGACGAGGGAAGCGCCAGTGCCTCTGAAGTGCTGGCCGGGGCCATTCGTGACCAGGGGCGCGGCGTGCTGTTGGGGCAGCCCACGTTTGGCAAAGGCACGGTGCAGACGTGGCAATCGCTGAGCAATGGCGGCGGCGTGCGCCTGACCATTGCCCGCTGGCTGACGCCGGGGCAAACCTGGGTGCACAATACCGGCCTGGAGCCTGATATTGTGGTGGCGCAGCCGGAACTGGGAGAAGGTGAGGAATTTGTAGACGTGCAGCTACAAACGGCCATTGCCTATCTGCTTGGCCAACCCATCGTTGGGGCGTCGGGGGGGTAAGTAGGAGGATGCGTTTCGGGCGCTGCCGCTTAGGCGCGCATGCCCGGCAGCGGTAGGCGGCCCGCTTTGGCCTGCGCGGCCTGCTCCAGAATGGCGGCGGCGCCGTTGCGCGCGTGCTCCCCTTGCGTGCCCAGCATGGCCGCCAATTCGTTGATACGGCCGTTGCGGTCTAGCTGCTGCACGTGGGTGAGGGTACGGCCGTTCACCACGCCCTTGCTCACGTGAAAATGGCAGTCGCCATAGCCGGCCAACTGGGGCAGGTGCGTCACCACAATCACCTGATGTTGGCCAACGGCCGTTAGCCCCCACAGCTTGCGCCCCACAATATCTCCCACGCGCCCGCCAATTCCCTGGTCAATCTCGTCAAAAATCAGCGTGGGCGTGGCGTCAACCTGCGCCAACGCTGTTTTTAGCGCCAGCATCAGCCGCGCTGTTTCGCCACCGCTGGCCACCTTTGCCATTGGTTTTAGCGGCTCGCCAGGGTTGGTTGAGATTAGAAACTCCACACGGTCAATACCCGTCTGGTCAAATGCCAGCCGCTCTGCGCCCACATAGGCCCCCTGCGCGTCTGGCACGTGCGTAAAGCTCACCTCAAAGCGCGCGCCCTCCATCTTCAGGTCGGCCAACTGATGCACCACCATGCGCGCTAATTTTTCCCCGGCCTGTCGCCGCTGCTGCGAAAGCGCTTGCGCCAGGCTGCCAATTTGGCGCAACATTTGTTCTTGCTCTTTTTCCAGTGCGGTGATGCGCTCTTCGCTGTGTGTAATTTGCTCAAGCTCGGCGGCTGCCTTGTCGCGCAGCGCCAGAATGGCGGGGATGTCTGGCCCATATTTGCGTTTGAGCAGGTGAATAAGCTCCAGGCGCTCTTCGACCTGATTCAGCCGTTCCGGGTTAAATTCCAGCGTTTCCAGGTATGCTTGCAGTTCTGCCGCCAATTCGCCAAGCTGAAAGGCCAGCCCTTGCAGCAGTTCCAGGCGGGGCTGTTGGCTGGCATCCAGGCGCGCCAGCAACCCCAAGGCGCGCTCTACCTGACCAAGCTGGTCGAGCACGGCCGGCGCCTCCTCGGCAATGCCGTTGCTGAGCAGGGCAGCAGCTTCGGTGGCGGCGCGGGTGAGCTGCTCAGCGTTGGCCAGCCGTTCACGTTCGGTGCGTAGCTCCTCTTCTTCTTCGGGGCGCAGGTGGGCGGCGTCTATTTCTTGTACCTGAAAAGCGAGCATGTCCTGGCGCTGCGCCAGGGCGCGCTCATCTTGCCGCAGGGCGCGCAGTTCGCGTTGCAGTTGGTGCAGGTTGCTTACTTCAGCAGCCAGGGCGCGCTGCGTGGGTTGCAGGTTGGCGTAGGCGTCTAGCAGGGGCAGGTGGCTACGCGGGTGCAGCAAGGAGAGGTGTTCCCCCTGGCCATGAATGTCTACCAGGGGGGCGGCGATTTCGCGCAGCAGGTTGAGGCTGACAGTACGGCCGTTGACGCGGGCAAAGCTACGGCCGTTGGCGCGCAGCTCACGTGAAAGGGTGAGGGTTTGCCCATCCTGCTCGTTGTCCAGCCCTTCGGTTTCTAGCAGGGGGGCAAGCTGTTGTTGCAGGGTGGGGGAGAGGGTGAAGATGGCCTCGACAACGGCCGTGTCGCAGCCTGCGCGCACCATGGTCGTGTCGGCGCGCCCGCCCAACACCAGCATCATCGCATCGAGAATAATGGACTTGCCGGCCCCGGTTTCACCCGTTAGCACGTTAAAGCCCGGCGCAAATTGCAGCCGCAGCGTGTCTATGATGGCAAAGTCTTGAATGCTTAACTCCGTTAACATAACAGCACCCAACAGCGAGCGGGATTCGTGATTAAAGCATGGAATGTTGGTCAGCCGGTCGGTGGTCAGCGGTCATTTATGCCAAAGGCCGATTACTCATTTCATCTGGTAAAAGGCGGCGCTAGAGGCAATGAAGGTATAAATGCCGGGTACAATCAGGCCAAACAGGCTGCCGAGGCTGCCAAATAGCAGGCCAATCAGCGCCGGCGCGGCGGCAAACAAGCCGCCGATTACCACCGACGCAGCGACCAGGTGGGGCAGATAACGGCCGCGTCGTCGCCCCACCGCCTGTTTTGTCAGCCGCCCAATCAGGCTACCCACGGCCCCACCAATAAAGAAGATGAGTAGGATGAAGAAGAAGCCACCGCCAATCAGGCTTAGCAAAAAGCCTACTAGCAGGCTGAGCGGCAGAGAGACGAGCAGCGCAACCACGTAGTCTAGCGGCGTGGCGTTGAAGAAAGCGTCTTCAGCTTCGCGGATGCACTCCGGGCAGCGATAGCCAACGGGGGTCTTTTTGGCGCACTGAGTGCAGATGGGCTTGTCGCAGGTGTAGCAGCGCAGGCCCGTTTTGCGACTGGGATGGCGATAGCAGGTTAGTTCAACGTGGTCGTGGCGAGGGTCTACGGGCGGGAACGGCAGGTCAACGGCCGTTTCTGCCACCAGCTCCTCTGCCTCTTGTTCCTTTGTGGGCGACTCTTCTGCTTTGACGGGCGTCACCAGCGCTGCTGCTGCCAGGCGCACTTCTTCCGATACAGGCTCGCCGCGCAGGGTGGCCAGCCCTACCAGCGCCAGCGGATTTTCCGGCTCTAACGCCAGCACGCGCTCATAGGCTTCCTCGCGTTTGCGCGGGTCTGGGTTGAGCTGCGCCACGCCCAGCCACCCTTCCACCTCGTTGGGTGCTTCTTCGACAATTTGCTGATATAGGGTCAGGGCCGCAGCCAGTTTGCCGTTTTCGGCCGTTTTGCTTGCCTGCGCCAGGAGGGTACGTAATCTTGGTTCGCTTATCATGGTTTAGCTCTTAGTGGTTAGCGAAAAGCGGCCTGGTTCATAAACGGTGCTTTACAAATTTCTGACCGCAGACGGCTGCCCGCAGACGGCCCATCAGTGGCAATATCACGGTCTGCGGTCGGCGATCAAACGGTAAAGATCGCTTGCTCCCTGCCCGAAAAGCGAATGGCCAGCGGCCAACGGCTTTTTAATCTATTTGCTGCCGCGCATGCCCCAGGCGGCGCATCAGTCGCCGATAAAAGTAACCGGAGCTTTCTACGCGGACAAAGGAACAATAATGGTCATGCTTGCGCACAATGACTTTATCACCATCCTCCATAGAAATCCCGTCCTGCCCATCGGCCATTAAGGATGCCTCGTGGTCCATTTGCACCTCAATGGCGATTTCTGCTTCTTCGTGCAGCACCAGGGCCCGGTCTAGGCTGAGGTGGGCGGCAACGGGCACGACAACGAAGTTTTGCAGTTGTGGCGGCAGCAGCGGCCCACCCGCCGCCATCGAATAGGCGGTGGAACCGGTGGGCGTGGCCACAATCAGGGCGTCGGCGGTGTAGCGGGTGACGTGGTCGCCATCTACGTACAGGGTCAGGCGCAGCACGCGCGCCTGCCGCCCGCGCCCCACGACGATGTCGTTGAGCGCGGTAAGGGTGTTCAGGATACGGCCGTTGCGCTCTAACGCTGCGTATAACATCAGCCGCCGCTCCAGCCAATACTCCCCGCGCAGCACCTTGCCCAGCTTTTCTTGCCAGTTGTCTAGCTGCGCTTCGCTGAGAAAGCCCACGCGCCCCATGTTGATGCCAAAAATGGGCACGCCATGTGGTACACTCAGACGGGCCGCGCGCAGGGTGGAGCCATCCCCGCCCAGCACAATCAGCAAGTTGAACTGCCCCATGTTGCCGTTCACCGCTTCTTCGTCCCAGGTGGAACCGGCCCAGGCAGCGATCCCTTGCGCCGCCAGCCAGGCCTGAATTTCACGCGCCATGCTGGCCGTTTCGGGGATGCGGGGTTGGTGCAGAATGCCGATCATAGAGATGGAAGATTGGAGAGTAATTCAATTGCTAAGTACCAGTTCCTGCTCGCTCATTCAGCCAGGCTGCCAGTTCTGCCTGGGGGAGTTCTAGCTGATCGCCGCCCTGCAACGGCCGTACGGTGACCATGCCCCACTCCACCTCCGACTCGCCCAAGATCAGGGCGTAGCGCACAGCATACTTGTTTGCCTCGCGCATCTGGCTCTTCAGGCTGCGCTTTTCGCGCGCAAAGGCCAGGCGCGCGCCAATGCCCGCCTGCCGCAGCTGGTAGGTCAGTTTGACAGCGGCCGTTTTTGTTTTGCCACCAAAGTGCAGCAGCATCACCTGAGGCTGAGGCGCTGGGGGAGGAGCAATACCCTGCTCTTGCAGCCCCAGCACAATGCGCTCGATGCCGCTGCCAAAACCCACCCCCGGTGTAGGTGGCCCGCCGATGGCTTCGGCCAGCCCATCATAGCGCCCGCCCCCGCAAACGGCCGCTTGCGCGCCAATGCCCTCGGCCCAGACCTCGAACACCGTTTTGGTGTAATAATCAATGCCGCGCACCAGACGGAAATTGATGGTATAGCTTTGCCCCAACGCCTCCAGCATGGCGCGCAGTTCGCGAAAGTGGTCGGCGCAATCGGCGCACAAGTAGTCAATGATGTGCGGCGCTTTCAGCAACAGCGCATCCATCCCTGGCTCTTTGCTGTCTAGCACACGCAGCGGGTTGCGGCTCAGCCGTTCCTGGTCAATGGGGGCCAACCTGCCAGCCTGTGCTGCCAGGTAACTTTTAAGCTGCTCCATGTACAGTGGCTTGCAGGCAGGGCAGCCGGTGCTGTTAAGCTGAAAGGTCAGCCCTTTGTACCCCAGCGCGCGATAGAGGTTCATAGCCAGCATCATCACCTCCAGGTCAGCGGCCGGGTCCGTCTCGCCCAAGATTTCGGCGTCGAACTGGCTGTGCTGGCGATAGCGTCCTGCTTGCGGCCGTTCGCGGCGAAAGATAGGACCTATTGTAAAAAGCTTCACCGGCTGCGGCCAATTGGTCAGCCCATTTTCAATGTAGGCGCGCACCAATCCGGCAGTAAACTCCGGGCGTAGCGTGATGCTTTCTCCGTCTGGCTCCTCAATGGTGTACATTTCTTTTTGCACAAACACATCAGAGGCTTCACCCATGCCGCGCGCAAAGAGGTGGGTAAATTCTAAAACAGGCACATCCAGGCGCTGAAAGCCATACTGCTGCGCCATGCGCGTGCCGGTGGCAATGATCCAATCCCAATAGCGCCGGTCATCTGGCAACACATCTTGCATTCCCTTGGGGCGTTGAATGGCGGTCAAGTTGGTCTCCTCTAAACGTGTAGCCCAGGTTACTAGCCGGGGTTACGCAGAAATGTAATCAGGTGTGGCTCTCCGTAATACTGTCTTACGTGAATAGATGCTCCTATTATACCTTTATGGGGAAGAATGGCAGGATATTTTCTCAATAGCCAGCAATTGGGCATGGTTCATAACGCTCTGGCGAGATGTCTGACAATTTTTTGACTGCCGACGACTGACGACCGACCGCACCACTGGAGGGATTGGGGGGTCTGTTGTTGGCAGTTGGCCGTCACGGGTCACCTCATTGACCATGTTCAAATTGCTGGGCAAGAACTGGCGGGGGCCTCTGAGAGTGCCCACCGGTGGCCCGCCAGGAAACCGGCCACAAGCGTCACCACGTGGATGGAAATAAAGTGGGGAGAATTGGATGGGGCTATTACGCCAGGCGCTGGTAGCACGCTTCTTGCAGGCCGCAGCGGGCGCAGCGTCGCCAGTCGTTGTGGTCGCGGTCGGCGTTGCTGGCGTACATGACGGCGCGCATTTCTGCCAGCAGGTCGAGTAAATCCTCTTCCATTTCCTGGGTGTAATCTACGGCAAAGGCCACGTCGTGATATTGCAAAATGCCGTAGGGTGGGCGTGTGCCATAGGTGCGTTCTACCAGCAGGCAGTAGGCGGCAAGTTGCAGGACGTGCCCTTCGTGGGGTGCAGGTGGGGCATCCGTGGTTTTTAGCTCTACGGGGATGATGTGGCCGTTGGCCTGCTGTACCAGGTAGTCTGGCTTGCCTACCAGGCGCAGGTCGCGGGCGTACAGGGGGGTGTCGTTGGCGAACCAGGTGCCATCGTCGGCGTAGATGACGCTGCCAGGAGGCAGCCCAGCCTGCGCGCGCAGGCGACGCGCCCACCAGCTAACCACCAGGGTGAGCAGCAAGAGGAGGGCAATAAGGGGGAGGTTCATGGTAATGGGTGGTGGGGAGTGAATTACTGGCCACGCTTCACTCTCCCTATACTTCAGCTATTACTCATGAGCAGGCTAAAGACGATGAAGCTGACGGTGATGAAGATGAGGGCATAGGCCAGGCGTTGGGTGAGGGTGGCGCGCCGCACAATACGGCCGTGTGCCTGATGGTAGGCGGTTCCGGCTGCCAGTTCGCGCGTGTTTTGCGAGGCGTAGCCGCCCACGCGCCGCAGCCACCAGGCGCGGCGGCAGTAGATGTATTCGTTAATTTCGCGGGCGCGGATCCATTTGTCGCTCATATGTTCTAATTATTGTGCAAAAAAGAGATGGTGTCAAGTGAGGGACGGCCGTTTTGGGCCAACGTTCACGTTTATCCGGGAAGGTAAAGATTGGCCTGCCGTTCGCGGCTAGCCGATGGCGATTTGTCTCCAGCCTGGCGGTCGGCCGGCGGCCGTCAGCGGTTAATACAGCCTTAGGAACCATGCCCAAGTTGAGAATTGCTGTGGTGTTTGGCTCTCTCAGCGACGCGGACGGCCGTAGCGGTTTACGGCTCACGGGTTGCGGCTGGCGGCAAAAGCTGCTCGAGCAGTTCATCCAGGGGGGCAACGGCCGTTTTCGTTCCCGTCCACCTGGCATCTAGCACCGCCTGGGGGCCGCGCAGCAGCAGCAGGGAGTATGGCTCGCTCTCTGGCGGCGTGAGGAAGGAGGCTAACCCCGGTTTTAGCAGGCCACTTTCCAGCAGTGGCGCGGTCAGGCTGATGATTTCGCTGGCGGAGAGGGTGGTGGTGAAGACGGCCGTTTCTCGCATCATCGCTACCAATTGCCCATCCTCATATAGGGTCAGCCGTGTCCCGTCGGCGCGCCTGTATTCCAGCAGCGCCGCCAGGGGAAAAGCGGCCGGCGGACGAACAGGGGCATCGCTGACGCTGGCTGCCAGCTTTGCCTTCAGCGCCGCGTCCAGCGGCAGGTAGAGCGACAACAGCGGCGCAGGCAGGGTAAATTCTGGGCAGGCGATGGCAATGGTAATGGTTTGTTCCCCTTGATTGAGATAAAGCGTCTCCTGCGGCACACCGGGGCAGGTGGTGGTGTAGTTGTTGGCCAGGCTGTCCAGTTCCAGCGCTTGCAGGGTGGTGAGGAGCGGTGTTGGCGCAACGGCCGTTTCTGTCCCTGTTTGGGGCGCATCAATCTGCCCCTCGGTGGCCAGCCACAGCCACGTTTCGCCGCTGGCCGTCAGGGCGATGGTTTGCGCCGGCGCATAGGGAGAGGCGCTGCGCCGCAGGCCGATCACCGTCCCTGGGGGAAAGTGCGGCCCCAGCACCACCGCCAGCAGATTCTCCACGCTGGCCAGCAGTACCGGCTCTTGCAGCCATCCCTCGCCAGAAACACCGGAAACAGGCAAGTTATAAGCGAGCCAGACGCAAGTATCGCACCCTTCGGGTACAGATTGCAGCGCCAGTGCGGGCAGCACCTGTTGCAGTTCGAGCAAAATCATGCCCTGGTTGCTACGCTGCAACAGCCGCCCGACGGTCTCGTCGGCAAAAATAATCTGGCTACCCATGGTTCCTTGCAGGCGCCGGTCGAGGGCAATGGCAGGAATGCGGTAGCGTAGTTCTACAGCCGTATCGGCAAAATTCACCGGCGTGCTGGTTGGCGCGGGACGGGTGGGCGTGGGCAGCGGCGTGGCCGTGACCAGAGTTGCGCGCACAGGGGGCGTAAACGTGGGGGGCAAAACCGGCGCTGCCGGCAAGGGGGAAGCGGCCACGGTAACTGCGTACGATGACGTTGCTGCTGGCAGCGTGGCAGGCGTGCCTGTTCTGGCCGCGCCGCAGCCCGCTAACAAAAAGAGTAGCAAACTTATCAAGCGTTTCATCGCGCCCCTGCTTTCTGCCCCTTGCTTAGCTGTTTGCCAACAGCGGCAGCTCCTTCTTTTCCCAGGCCACCAGCAGCGGTACGGCCGTAAAAATGGAGCTATATGTGCCGCTGAGCAGCCCCACGAACAGCACGGCAATAAACGGCTTGATGGAAGCGCCGCCAAAGAGCAAAATGGCCACCATCACAAACATGGCGTTGAGCTGTGTGGCCAGGGAGCGGTGAATCACTTCCAGAATAGAGCGGTTGACAACGGTTTCGTATCGTTCCATCGGCCGTTTGGCAATGTTTTCGCGGATGCGGTCGAAGACGACGATAGTGTCTTGCAGGGAGAAGCCAGCCACGGTGAGCACGGCCGTTAAAAACAGCGCATCCACCTCCCACCCCAGCAAGATGCCGGTCAGAGCGGCAAAGCCCATAATCACCAGCAAATCATGCAGCATTGCCACCACCGCGCACGTGCCATAGCGAAACGGGTTAGGAACCTGGCGGAACACCAGCATCACATAGCCCAAAATTACCAGCGCCGCCACCGCCACCGCCACAATCGCCGCCCGTGTCACCTCCGCCCCCACCGAGGGACTGACGCTTTGCACTTGCAGCGTGCCTGGCAGCAGTGGCGCCAGCTCATTCAGCGCTGTTTCAATCGCCAGTGCCTCTTCCGGCGACTTGAATTCAGTACGGATTTGCCACGCATTTTGCAGCCCTTCGCCACGTAGCGCCACCACGGCAGGATTGTTCACGCCAAAGCGCGCAAACGTCACTTCAATTTGCGGCTCTGTTACCGGTTGCGAAAACTGCACCTCAAAGCGCGTGCCGCCGCGAAAATCTACCGCCAGCGGAAAGGGCGCGCCACTGCGGATGAAGGAGAAAACCATCGCCAAAATTCCCAGGCCAATAATCACCCCTGAGATGGTGAAGTAAAGTTTGCGTTTTTCAACAATGTTGTACATGTCCCTATCCCCAAAAAAATCGGCAGTGGCTACACGCCGAGCAGCCACTTGCGTTTGCTCACCCAGTTGGTGGCCCGTCCCATGACAATGCGAACCAGGGTGCGGGTGATGATGACGGCCGTAAACATGCTAATCATCACGCCAATAGCCAGCGTAATGGCAAAGCCCACCACCACGCTGGCGCCAAAGCTGCGCCCAAATAGCAGCAAGATGCCGCAAATCACCAGCGTGGCAATGTTCGAGTCGCGAATCGAGGACCATGCCTTAGAAAAACCGGTCAAAATCGCCTCGCGTAGCGTGGCCCCTTTGCGCAGCTCTTCCTTCATGCGCTCAAACACCAAAATATTGGCATCCACCGCCATGCCTGTGGAGAGCAAAAAGCCGGTGATCGCGGGCAGCGTCAGCGTCACGCCCAAAAATTGGAAGGCGGCAATGTTGAACAGCGCATACGTCAGCAGCGCCAGATCGGCCAGAAAACCGGGCAGCCGATAATAGATGAGCATAAACAGCAGCACTACCGCCAGCCCGATTACGCCAGCGCGCAGGCTGGCACGAATCGAAAGCTCGCCCAATGTGGCCCCCACCTGGCGCGTGCTTTCGATTACCAGTGGTACCGGCAAGCTGCCATAGCGTAGCTGCAGGGCCAGCGTGCGCGCTTCGTCATAGGTAAAACGGCCGGTAATTGTGCCCTGTCCCCCATCAATGCGGCTATTGATGCGTGGGCTGGAGATGACCTGCTTGTCGAGCACAATCGTGAGAAAGCGCCCCACATTATTCCCAGTGTGTGTGGCAAAGATTTCTGCTGCCTCTGGCTGTAGCGAGAAAGTAACCATCACTTCGCCAAATTGCGTTGTATCTACGCCGGCGCTGCGCACGCCTGCGCCGGTGAGAATGGTGGGGTAGGTTGGCGCGGGGAATTGTATCGGCGCCGTTGGGTTTGCCGGGTCTAGCTCGCAGCGGGAGGGTTGCCCATTGTTGAGCGTGGTGCGCACACAGGTTCCCTCCAGTAACTGTTCGTTGCCGGTGTCTATGAACTCTAGCAGGGCCGTTTCTTGAATGAGGGCAATGGCTTCGGCCGTGTTTTCGATGCCGGGTAGCTCGACCACGATGCGTCTGTCGGCTTCGGCCACTTCCACTAGCGGCTCTGTCAGACCCAGGGCGTTGATGCGCTGCTCGATAATGCTGGCGGCCGTGCGCATATCTTCGGCCGTTACTTCCTGCCCTGGCACGGGGTCTGCTTGCAGCAGCACTTGCAGGCCACCTTGCAGGTCGAGTCCCTGGCGAATGGGGTAAGCCGGGTTGTTGATCACCCACGCCGCGCCACCAATTATGAGCAAGATGATGAATAGCCAGATGAAATCGTTTCTGTTCATTGAAAACCTTGTCTGGAGAGGGACGCTGGGTTGGTTGGTTATTGCAAGCGGTGGCGTGGGGCATGGCAGGTGAGGCGGAACACGCGCTTTTCTACCTGTGCTTCCTAAAATTTCGACGCGTCACGCTGTTAAAAGCCGCACAAGTCCTTATAAAGGTCCCTCAGTTTAGGTGTCTTAACATGGGGGATTATAACGGGCTGTGTGCAGGTGTCCAATGAGGGTAACTGAGCACCAGCAATTCTCAATTTGGACATGGTTCATAGGGCTGGGTTGACCACCGACCGCCGATCGCGGTTTGTGGTCAAATTAATGTGTTAAATTGAGGCTGGGGTCTGGCGAAATTTGTGCTGGCTTCTGGAGCCGTAACGCTTTGGCAAATTGCGCTATACTGGCAGCCAGTAAACTCGCCCTGACTATCGCCCAGTTGCCCTGTTTTGGGGCAAGACGGGGGGACGTAGCTTTTCCTTCTACCCGTTACTCATTTTCAGGGCGCAGCATGGCAAATATGAGGGTGTCGCATAGTTCGTGGGTTAGATGATGACGCGCGTTGTGCCGCAAGGTTGCTTCCAGGGTGTAGCCGGCGCGCCGGGCAACGGCCGCGCTGCGCGTATTCAGGGCGTCACAGCGAATCTCGATGCGTTGTGCCCCCAGGGCGTGAAAGGCAAACTGGGTTACGGCCGTTACCGTTTCGTGTATCAACCCCTGGCCGGTGTAGGCCGTGTGTAGCCAGTAGCCAATTTCAAAGCGGGGCACGCCCCAGTCTATGCGGTGCAGGCCGCTGCCGCCGATGATACGGCCGTGTGCCTTATGGACCAGCAACAGCCATAAATCTTCACGCGCCAGAAATTTCAGCCGCCCTTCGCGCACGCGCGCTTCGTAGCCTGCTTCATCCAGTACGTTTACGGCCCAGGGCAGCCACTGGCGCAGTTCAGCCTGGCTTTCGAGCACGGCCTGGCGCAGGGGCGCGCCGTCGCCTGGCAGTGGGCTGCGGATGATCAGGCGCGGCGTTTCTATCTGGTCGGGAAATTCGCGGAGGATGGGGAGCATGGGAATTGTGAATGGTTAGTTGGTGGGTGTGAGTTGTTCGATGAGAAGATATGGCCGTCCGCCGATGGGGTAAAAGGGGGGCGGGCCGTCGTCGCCGGGGAAGGGGTTGCGATTGGTGGCGGCGGGCAAGGGAATGAGGTAGATGCTGTTTTGCGCATTGATGGTCTGGCTGCTGCCGTCGGCAGCCACCAGCAGAGCTGTGCCCTGGGGATTGAGCGCGGGGATCACGGCCGTTTCGGCGCTATGACACAATGTCCACATAGCCACAATCCGCCGGCCGCTGGCCGGTTGCTGGAAATACATTACTTCAATGGGTGGTTGTAGCATATCCGTGCCGTCCATCACGCAGGTGGGCACACCTTGCCGCTGGCGCGTGGGCGGTGTGACTTGTTGGATGTAGGTGGTTAGCACCTGAAATGCTGCCAGCGCCGGGCGCGCTGTGCCTGCCTGTGGGTGTTGCCTAAAGCAGGTAAAGTTTGCGTCGTTATTGGGGTTGCGGTACAGCCCGTTGGCGTCACCGGCGCAGGGTTTGCTGGGGTCTGTCACCAGCATTCCCTCTGGCGTGCATAGTTCGCCGTTGTGGGGCGGGAAGTTGGTATAAGCAGGTTGGTTCCCGCAGCCATCAAACAGTTGGAAGTGGAAGATGGCGTCCGCGCCGCCCGCCAGCGCATAAAGCGCGCTCTGAATGATATAGCTGGCCTGCTCCTCCATGGTGGCGCGCAGACTGCTGTTAGGGTCCCACACCGGGCCAGGATAATCGTTCCAGGCGGGCACGCCCGACTCATTCAGCCAGATAGGTTTGGCCAGCCCACGACTGGCCAGGGTGCGGCCAGCACGCCAAACATGTTGCCACGATTTCCAGGCGTGGAAGTAGCTGTGCGTGGCGAGAATGTCGTGGAAGTAGCTGTATGGCGTAGCCAACGGATCGGCGTCGTACAAAAGAAGTACGTCGCGGTAGTAGTTGGGTAGCAGATGGTTGTTGGCCAATGCGCCAAAGAGAATTTGGGCGTTGGGGTCGGCTTGTTTGGCCGCCAGATAGCCGACTTTTTGCAGGCGGGCAAAATCTTCCAGGCTGCTGTTCCAAAAGATGGGCAGGTCGGGCTCGTTCCACATCTCCCAGTGGGTGATGCCAACGCCGGCAGGCCAGTTGTGCTGCTGTGCCAGAATGCCGCCAGGCTTGTAGCGGGAAACGGCCGTATACACAAAGCGCGCCCACCGGTTTGCCGGATTAATCTGCTTGCCCGGCCCCGGTACGTCGCTGCCATCGCTGAAGATGGGGTCATATAGCCCCACGGGCGTGGCCGCCTGGATGCTTTGCAGCGATAATCTGCCAGGTGCTGGGAGGGAAACGGCCGTTGGTGTGCTGTCATCTGCCTCAAGTTGTGCCGTTGTGTAAAAGGCTGGCGTACCCAGCAAAATCGCATTGATGCGCAGCCCACGTGCCAGGTCGCTCAGCACTACGCTATCCGTGTCAAGAGCGCCAGCACAGCCGGGCGTCTGCGGGTGCCAACAAAACAGACCGGCGCTGCGTTCCACGTTAAACCAGTACAGCGGCCAGCGGTTCCAGGTAGCGCCCGTGGCCAGCCCCATCTCATACTGAACGGCCGTTGCCGGCCGTTCCGGTGCGCTGATGAAATTGACGCCATACAGCGGGCCGCTGGGTGCGGGTGGTAACAGGGGGGTACTTGCTATTACGGGCAGGTAGGTATGGTAACCCGTTTGCGCGCGTGTCCATGCCAGCGGCAGCAGCACGGCCAGCAACAGGGACAGGAAAAGAACAAGATGCGGCCAACGGAAACGGCCGTGATTAATAAACGGTAATTGACTCATACGAGAAATAGTAACAGGCTATGGCTCAAGTTACCATAGATAGACAGTGAATTTGGGTCATCAGCCGGTTAGGCGGAAAGCTGACAAGGTGACCAGGTGAAAGGAGCAACGATGAAAATTGCATTAATTGGCGCAACGAGAGGAATTGGCTTACAGGTATTGCAACAAGCATTGGCCCAGGGACACACCGTGCACGCCCTGGTGCGCAACCCCGCCAAAATCAGCCAAACGCATGAGAATCTGACGCTGTTTACCGGCGACGCGCGTCGCCCCGTAGACGTGGAGGTGTGTGTGGCCGGCTGCGACGCCGTAATTTGCGCCCTGGGAACCAGCCAGGGTGAAGAGCCGGTAGAGGTAGAGGGCACGCGCGCCATTTTGCAAGCCATGCACAGCCAGGGCGTGCGCCGCCTGATTGCCGTGACTTCAATTGGCGTGGGGGATAGCAAAGATCAGGTGCCGATGTTCTTTAAGGTACTGATGAAGACGGCGCTGCGCAAGGTCATGGCGGCCAAAGAAGAGCAGGAACGGCTGGTGAAAGAAAGCGGGTTGGATTGGGTGATTGTGCGACCTGGGGGGCTGATTGATGGCCCGCCCACCGGCCAATACCGGCACGGATTGGATAAATCTATCATAGCCGGGCAGGTGCGGCGCAGCGACGTGGCTGCCTTTGTGCTGCAACAGTTGACGGATGATGCCTATCTGCGCCAGACGCCCGCCATTACCTGAAGAAGATTAGAGACATGGTTCATGATGTGCTGAAGCGGTGCTTGCAATTTGTCTGACCACCGACGGCAGACCGCCCTTGTTCGACCGCTGACGGCAGACCGCCGACCGCGATACTGGAAAGGCATAACGCTCCGCGGTCTGTGGTCTGCGGTCAAATGTATAAAGATGCTTTGAAACATGCTCCAATCTCTATCTTCTCACGTTACCTGCTTCAGACTCGCTGCCAGCGAACGCAGCCCGGCGCTGATGCGCTCCACAGAAAAGCCGCGTACTTCGCGCTGAAAACGGAACAGGTCTACTTTCAGTGGCGCAAGCAGCGCATCGGCGATGTAGGCGATGTCTAGCTCTGCGCTGATTTCCTGGCGCAACACGGCCGTTTGCAGCAGCCCGCTCACCGTCATATGTTGCCAGAAGTGAGGCAAAGAAAGGTGTGTGCTGTTGCCAAACAACCCTTCGCGCTGCACTTCACACAGCAGGGGTTGGTGAACGGCCGTAAAATGCACCAACGCATCCAAAAACATGTCTAGCTGTGCCATGCTGCTTTCACCATCCACCACCATTTGCCGCATTCGCGCCAGCATCGCTTCCTGAAAATCACTCAACTGCGCGTCCATTAGCGCCAGGCACAGCTCTCCCTTGTTGGCAAAACGGCGGTACAGCGTGCCCTTGCCCACGCCGGCAGCCTGGGCAATGTCGGCCATGCTCACATTTTCTACGCCATGCTGCGCAAAAAGCACTTCGGCCGTTTGCAGCAGCAATTCACGGTTTGCTGCTGCGTCGCGCCGCTCATGTCGCTCTTCGCTGCCGCTTTCACTAATACTGCCTAAGGGGATAGACCTGGGTTGCATGAAATTCCGGTGCCAATTCTCATCATGATTGACAAGTGGACAACAGTCCAGTATGATTTTAGCCAATATGTGGACTTGAGTCCATTTGTAACGGGAAATAGATGCAGATTCACGAGGAGATTATAACAGATGACCTGGCAAATTGATTTAGCTCATTCCGAAATTAACTTTACCGTGCGCCATATGATGATTTCTAAGGTGCGGGGGCGATTCGAGTCGTTTAGCGGCAGCGTGAATTTTGACGAAGCTAATCCCAGCAACACCACAGTAGAAATTAGCATTGACGTCAGCAGCATCAACACAAAAGATGCGCAGCGCGACGCGCACCTGCGCTCGGCTGATTTTTTCGATGCGGAAAACTACCCTACCATGACGTTTGTGAGCAAGCGCGTGGAGCAGCACAGCGCCAATAGCGGCCGTTTAATTGGCGACCTGACGATTCGCGGTGTGACGAAGGAAGTAGCGCTGGATGTGGAGTATGCCGGGCAGGTAACCAGCCCCTGGGGAACAACCAATGCCGGGTTTTCTGCCAGCGGCAAAATTAACCGCAAGGATTGGGGGCTGGTCTGGAATGTGGCGCTAGAGACGGGTGGCTTGCTAGTAGGGGAAGAGGTTCAGATTGAGATTGAAATGGAGCTAATCAAGCAGGCTGAGCCGGCTGCGGCGTAGTTAGCAAATAGCATTCGCCAGCTTATTTTCCGGGTATGGTTCATGATGTCCTGGAAAGGTGCTTAACCATTTCTCAACCGCCGACGGTTGACCTGCGATACATGACGGTCTGCCGTCGGCGGCCAAATTCGCTGAACCACGCCCGTCCTCTACACAAGCACGACGTTGGACAAAATGACGGGGCGAGATTGGGTTTTGTGGTAGAAGAACGCTTGTAGGGTTTCGCGGGCGATGGTTTCGTGGTCACGACGGCCGTTCTGCTTGCGGCCCTGTTTGCCACGGCCGTTTTGCTGCAACTCGCGCTTTAAGACGGCCGTTGCTGCCTGCAAAATTTCCGTAGAGCGCTGCATGGGCAAAAAGCCGCGGCTGACAATACGCGGCTCACCGGCCAGCCTGTGCTGTTTGTCAATGGGCACATAGACCACGACAAACCCATCCTGTGCCAGGCGTTCGCGGTCGCGCATCACCAGTTCACCAATTTCACCGATCAGCGAGCCATCTACGTACACGTCATCGGCGGGCACAACGCCATCTAGCCAGGCTTTTTGCCCATCGGTAGCCCATACGGCGCCATTTTGCAGCAAAAAGATATTTGCCGCAGCTACGCCCGTTTCCTGCGCCAGACGGCCGTGCAGATGCTGGTGGCGTATCTCCCCATGCACCGGAATCAGAAAGCGGGGACGCACAGCCTGCAGCATTTGCCGCATATCCTCACGGCTGCCATGCCCGGAAACGTGCACCGTTGCCAGCGAGCCATAGATAACGTTTGCCCCGCGCGCAAACAGGTTGTTCAACATGCGTCCTACGTCTTCCTCATTGCCGGGGATGGTTCCGCCAGAGATGATGATTGTGTCCCCTTCGTGAACCTGAATTTGCTTGTGTTCTCCCCGGGCCATGCGGTTGAGGGCAGAGCGTGGCTCTCCCTGTGAACCGGTAGAGAGAATAACCAGCTTTTCATCGGGCACGCTGGCGCCAATGTCTACCAGCAGGCCATCGGGAATGGTGAGGTAGCCCAGGTTGCGCGCCAGCTCAATGTTTTGCTGCAAGCTGCGACCGGTGAGGGCTACGCGACGGCCGTATTTCTGTGCCAGCCGGATCACCTCTTGCAGGCGCGCCAGGAGCGACGAAAAGGTGGCGATGATAATGCGCTGGCCCTTCGCCTCGGCAAAGAGACGATCCAGCGTATCCGCCACAAGCTGCTCGGTAGGGGTGCAGCCAGGACGGTCGGCGTTGGTGCTATCCCCCAGCATCGCCAGAACGCCATCTGACGCCAGGGCGCGCAGCCGCGCAAAATCCGTCATGCGCCCGCCAGTTGGCGTTTCGTCCAGTTTATAGTCACCCGTGTGCACGATAGCACCCACAGGCGTATCAATGACCAGCCCCACAGATGCAGGAATGGAGTGGGCAACGGCAAACGGGCTGACGCCAAAGGGGCCTAATTGCACCGTTTGCTCATCATTGATGATGGTTAAGATGGCGCGGTTGCGCACGCCCGCTTCCTCTAGCTGCCGCTCCACCATGCCCAGGGTCAGGTCTGTGCCGTAAATGGGCACAGGCGCGCCCAGGCGCTGCAACAGGTAGGGCAAACCGCCAATGTGGTCTTGATGACCGTGCGTCAGTACGATGCCGCGCAGGGTTTCCTGGTTGGCTACCACGTGGTCAAACTGTGGCAGCACCAGATCAATGCCGTACATGTCACTTTCGGGGAACATGACGCCACAATCTATGATTAGTTGGTTACGGCCGTATGTCAGCAAGGTCATATTCTTGCCAATCTCCCCCAGGCCGCCCAGGGGAATTATCTGTAAATGTTTAGCCATACAATTCTTAAAACTTATTTTCCTTTTTTGTGTGTTTTTGTAGCTATACAACGTCTCTGGTTGTGCTCGGCCTTCGACTGAGCCACATAGCAGGTACAGTCTGGAGACTGGCTCGAATGACCTGTATAGTTACGTATTTTCGTAATTTAACCAGTCCGCCACACTTTGTCAGCCGGAAAGTGACAGGCTGAAATGCTGCCGGGCTAACTGGCTCGTTAGCTGATAAACCTGTATGAGAATTTCAGTCAGATGTAAGGGGAACCGAAAAGTCTACAAAAGGCACTGCTTATTTCATAACATTTGGCATTATAGCACAGCTGTCGAGTTTGTCACATTAGCATTCTCAGTTCAGCGCAATTGATTTGACCGCAGACTGCCGCCACTCTCAGTGGGACGGTCGGCTGTCAAGCAGTTGCGGTTGGCGGTTGGCTGTCGGCGGGCAACACAGCCTTCTGACGCCATGCTCAAATTAAAAATTGTTGTTGTCACATTTCTGCTTTTGCCAGACCGCGTGGGGCGTGTTATAATTCCAGGCATAAGAACACGGTACAGTTGCTAAGTGACTGTACCACCACCCTAAAGGAGAAAGTGGGAATTCCCCACTTTTTTGTTTTGTAAATCAAAATAGAGCGGCAGTGGCCTTTGCCCTGCGGCAAAAAAACGTACTGGACACTGGCGTTTTTGCTGGCTGCCAGAGCAACGCAATTTGCCAAATTGTGTTACGGTGCCAGAGGTCAGCGCAAATTTCGCCAGACTCCAGAACCATATCAAAACAAGTTGATCGAGGAAGATGAAAAGCGAATTTATTCTAGCGTTCAACGAAATATGTGAATCCCGTGGGCTGCCGAAAGAGGATGTTTTTGAGGCGCTCAAGACGGCGCTTGTCTCCGCCTTTCGCCGCGATGCCAACCTGAGCACTATGCAAAAGGTGACGGTGGAAATTGACCCACGTACCGGCGAACCGACGATTTATGCAGAAAAAGAGACTGTTGACTCCATCGTAGACCCGCGCACGGAGGTGTTGTTGGAGGATGCGCGCAAAGCGGGCTATCCCGATGCGCAAATGGGCGACCTGGTGATGATTGACAGCACAACGGCCGAATTCGGCCGTATTGCCGCACAGACCGCCAAACAGGTGCTCCTACAGCGCGTGCGTGAAGCCCAACGCGAACATCTTTTCGAGGACTTCTCTGGCCGTGAAGGAGAGCTGGTAAATGGCACAGTGCAAAGCATCAGCGGCCAAAACGTCACCATTGGCCTGGGCATGACCGAAGCAACTCTGCCTAAAAACCAGCAGGTGCCCGGCGAACGGTATCGCGCCCATGACAAAATTCGCGTCTACATTTTAGAAGTGCGGCGTTCCAGCCGTGGCCCACAGATTGTTGTCAGCCGCAATCACCGCAACTTGTTGCGCCGCCTGCTGGAGCTGGAAGTGCCGGAAATTTACAACGGCCAGGTGGAAATCAAGAGCATTGCCCGCGAAGCCGGGCAGCGGTCGAAAGTGGCCGTGCAGGCGCTTCAGCCCGGCGTAGACCCGGTGGGCGCCTGTGTGGGCATGCGCGGGGTGCGCATCCAGAGTATCGTGCGCGAGCTGAATGACGAAAAGATTGACGTCATTGAGTGGGATCCCGATCAGCGCGTCTTCATTGCCAAGGCGCTCAGCCCGGCGCGCGTATCCCAGGTCTTCCTGGAAGAACACCCAGACGAGGGCAAAACTGCCATTGTGATTGTGCCCGACGACCAGCTCTCGCTGGCGATTGGCCGCGAAGGACAAAATGCGCGTCTGGCAGCTAAACTCACTGGCTGGCGCATTGACATCAAGAGCCTGACAGAAGCAGCCAGCGAGTCGCTGATTAACCTGACAGACCCGGCTGTGCCTGCCCATGTGAGCAAGAATAAGGCGTTGATCGAGCAGGTGGAGCAGATTTTGGCGAAGAAGGCGGCCAATCGCCCGATTACCTCGGAAGATTATCGCGTGCTGGAACTGTTGGCAACACAGGTGGAAGGGAGCATTGTGGCTGCGCGGGCAGCCAAATATGACGTGCTGCGCAAAGAGCGTGCACTGGCACGGCGCAATGTGCCGGTGGAAACCTGGAAATTGCCCATTGATGAGATTGATTTCCCCGGCCGCATCCACAATCTGCTGCTAGACAATGGCATCGAGACGGTAGGCGATGTATTGTACAACCTGGAAATTGGCGATCACGTTTTCTTGGGCTTTAAGGGCTTTGGCGAAAAGATGTTGGAAACCGTGAAGCGTATGACAGAGGCGTACATGACCCGCCTGCGTGGGGAAGCGCCTACAGCTGAACCAGCCGCGGCTGTCAGTGCCGCGGTTGATGCGGTGAAGACGGCACTACCAGAGGTGGAACCTGAGCCGGCGTCGGTTCTGGAAACGGCCGTTACCCCGTCCACTACTATCGAAACAAGCGACGTTGAACCAGAAGTGCTGGAGCCGGTAGCAGAAGCGGCCGCAAAGGAAACGGTCGTAACGCCCACGCCAATCTTGCCAGAGCGTGAACAGCGCCTGTTTGAACCGCTGCCAGAAATTGATGACCTTTCCAGACCGCTGGTAGATACCGTGCGGCGCAAGAAGAAGTCAGAAAAGGCAGAAAAACCAGCCGTGGTCGTGGTGCGCCCCGTGGGCAAAGATGAACCAGACGAATTGGCCGCCGAAAAACGGCGCGCGCCTAAGGGACGTGAACTGATCTTCGACGAAGACATGGGCGAAGTGGTGGCGCGGCGTAAACGCAAAGGCAGCCGTCGTCGCTCCAAGTGGGAAGATTACGACATCTCCGACATTGGCGATGATTATTAGTGCGAGGGTTGGGTTGGAGACAGGAGCTTAGTGGCTACTGGTCTCCAATCCCTCTCTTAACAAGAGAGTTCATGAGTGGGCACTCCCCCCATGCATGAAAAAGCAAGCCAGGTTTGGCAACCTGGGCTACATTTACAGTACAGCGTTCAGTCGTCGGCGGTCGGCGATCATTTTCAAGAGCATGAAGCAAAAGAAGGCCAGGCCTCAGCGGCAAAAGCACATTCCGCAGCGCACCTGCGTCGCTTGCCGCCAGAAATTTGACAAAAAACGCCTGACGCGCATTGTGCGCACCCCAGAAAACGGCGTCGTCATAGACCCAGGCGGCAAGCAAAACGGCCGTGGGGCCTATTTATGTGACCAACGCGCGTGCTGGGAACATGTGCTGCAGCAGCCACAATTGTTAAACAAGGCGCTGCAAACCACCGTTAGCGCCGCCGAGTGGCAGCTCATTGCAGCCCATAAGCCGGACGACAACCCCGGCGCAACCGCATAACAGGCAGGGCAGATGGCAGAAGCAGTAGGGATAAAGAGTATGGCACAAACAAAAACAATCATAGAACTTCCAGACTTTGTAACTGTGCGCGAATTAGCCACTTACATTGAACGCAGCCCCATTGACGTCATCAAGGAGTTGATGAGCAATGGCATCATGGCGAACATCAACCAGCAGATTGACTTTGAAACGGCCGCTATCGTTGCCGAAGAGATGGGATATGAAGTGGTGCAAAAATCGGCCGTGCTCGTGCCTGCTGACCCTGAAGCGGAGGAAGAAAAGCTAGTCTGGCGCAAAATTCTGGCCAAAGAAGATGAAACCGCGCTGCAACCGCGTCCTCCGGTCATTACAATGCTAGGGCACGTAGACCATGGCAAAACCTCGCTGCTCGATGTCATTCGCCACACCAACGTCCAGGCGGGCGAGGCCGGCGGCATTACGCAGCACATTGGCGCCTATCAGGTCGTACACGAAGGACAAACCATTACCTTCCTGGACACGCCCGGCCATGAAGCCTTTACCGCCATGCGTGCACGTGGCGCCCAGGCCACAGACATTGCCATTTTGGTCGTAGCGGCCGATGATGGCGTCATGCCGCAAACCCGCGAAGCCGCTGACCACGCGCGTGCGGCGCACGTGCCCATTATTGTGGCGCTGAACAAGATAGACTTGCCGGCGGCCAATCCCATGCGCGTGATGCAGCAGCTAAGCGAAATTGGCCTTGTGCCCGATGAATGGGATGGCGACACCATGGTCATTCCCGTTTCTGCCAAGACGCGCAAGGGGATTGACGACCTGTTGGAAGCAATCTTGCTGGTGGCGGAAGAGCTGCGCCCACGCGCCAACCCCAATGCCTCGCCCACTGGGGTGGTGTTGGAGGCACGCAAAGACAAAGCGCGTGGCATTATGGTGACGCTGCTGGTGCAAAATGGTACCCTGTGTGACGGCGACACGCTCATGATCGGCAGGCATTACGGCCGTATCAAAGCCATGTACGACTTCACCGGCAAGCGCATTAAAAAGGCAGGCCCCTCGACCCCTGTTTCCGTGGCGGGTCTGAACGGCATTCCCAGCGCCGGAGATTCCTTCACCACCGTAGCCAGCGAAAAAGAAGCGCGCCGCATCCTGTCAGAAATGGAAGTAGAAGTTGGCCCTCAGCGCGCCCGCCCGGCCACGCTAGACGAATTCTTTGCCCGTCTGCAGCAGGGAGATACCAAAACCCTCTACCTCATCGTCAAGGCAGACGTACAGGGGTCACTAGAACCCATTGTCAACTCGCTGGAAAAATTGAGCACCGAGGAGGTGAATATCGAAATCCTGCGCGCAGACACCGGCATCATTACCGAGAACGACGTCATGCTTGCTTCTGCCTCGGGCGCGGTAATTCTAGGCTTCAACGTCACTGCCGACACGGTTGCCTATGCTACGGCCAGCAGTGAACAGGTAGAAATCAAAACGTACAACGTGATCTATCACCTCATCGAAGACGTTGAGAAAGCGCTGAAGGGCATGCTTGAACCCACTTATGAGCAAGTGGTTATCGGCCGTGCCGAAGTGCGCCAGGTGTTCAAAATTCGCAACGTCGGCAAGGTGGCTGGTTGTTTCATGCGCACCGGCGAGGCGCGGCGCAATGCGCAGGCGCGCGTCATTCGCAACAAAAAGCTCATTGTAGAAGGGAATGTTACCAGTCTGAAGCACCTGCAAGAGAACGTGCGCGAGGTAAAGGCTGGCTTTGAATTTGGCGTGCGCATAGGCGAATTTGATGATTACCTGCCGGGCGACATTATTGAATTTTACGTGACGCAAAAGGTGGAAGCGGCATAAAGAAGCGAAAGTCATGAGCAAAATCAGACAACAGCGCACCGCAGAGCAAATCCAATACATTCTTAGCGATATTTTTCAGCGGGGCCTGCGTGACCCGCGCGCTGCAGGGGTAACGATTACCGAAGTGCGCATTGACCGCGAACTTCAGCACGTGGATGTGTATGTCAATGCGCTGGGGGATGAATCGCGAGAGCGTGAGGTAATGGCAGCGCTGCGCAGCGCCGCAGGGTTCTTGCGGCATGAGTTGGCGCAGCGCCTGCCGATTCGCTCCGTCCCGCAGCTTCATTTTCGCTGGGATCCCTCTCTGGCGCAGGCCGAAGCGGTGCATGAAATTTTGGATAGCCTGGCGCTGCCCCCGCTGCCAGAAGAGCCACCAGAAACTGACTGGGACGAGCTGGATGAGGAAGAAGTGTAGCGCACCAGATACCCCGGCGTAAGATGGAATACGCAAAGGAAAATTTGTGTCTATTTATCAAACCATTCAGCAGGCCATTCAGTCTGCTGAATCTGTTTTAGCGGTTACGCACATTGGCCCGGATGGAGATGCGCTGGCATCGTTAACGGCTGTTGGCGTGGCCCTGGAACAGTTGCAAAAAAAATACTCCCTGGTCTGCGATGATGGCGGGCTTAGCCGCTTTAATTACTTGCCCCTTGCGGAAAAAATTCAGACCCGGCGCGATAGCGTTGCCTATGACGTGGTAATCGCCTTAGATTGTGGTGACGAACTGCGCATGGGACAGGCCTTTGCCACCCTGCCGGAGCCAAAGCCCTTCATCATTAACATCGATCACCATGTGACCAACACCCATTTTGGCAACATCAATCTGGTGCGCCCAGAAGCCTCCTCTACAACGGAAGTGCTATATGGGCTGTTTATGGAAATGGGGCTGCGCCTGAGTGAGGATTTGGCGCTTTGCCTGTTAACTGGGCTGGTGACGGATACGCTTGGTTTCCGTACCATTGGTGTTTCGGCGAACACCATGCGCGTAGCCAGCCACCTGATAGACGCCGGGGCTGATTTAACCCTGGTGACGCAAAACGGGCTGACGCTGAAGCCGTTTTCTACCCTGCGTATGTGGCAGATTGGCCTGAACAATATGCGCCTGGAAAGTGGCTTGCTGTGGACAACCCTGGACAAGAATGCCTTGCGTGCCATTGGTCACAGCGGCGTGAGCAATGCCGGTCTGGTCAATTTGCTGGCCGACGTGGAGGAGGCAGCGATGGGTGCAGTGCTGATGGAGCTGGAGGACGGCACGGTGCGTGTGGGCTTGCGCTGCCGCCCCCCTTACAATGTAGCGGAATTGGCGATGAACCTGGGCGGCGGCGGCCATCCCCTGGCCGCTGGCTGTACGCTGGATGGCCCGCTGGCACAGGCGGAATCTTTGCTGGTGGATATGTGTAAAGAGGCTATTCGTCGCCAGTCGCGCAATGGGTAAATAGCCGCAACTATTTGCTCTGTGTGGCCATGACGTTGGCAGGGGTGTTGGTTGTGGATAAGCCGCCGGGCATCACTTCTCATGATGTGGTGAACCGCGTGCGGCGATTGGCAGGGCTACGGCGCATTGGTCATGCTGGCACGCTGGACCCGCTGGCTACAGGGGTGTTGTTGCTTTGCCTGGGGCGCGCAACGCGGCTGGTTGAGTACCTGGTGGGGCAAACGAAGGCTTATACGGCCGTTCTGCGCCTGGGTCAGACCACAGAAACATATGACGCCGAGGGAGATGTGGTGGCTGAACGGCCGTTTGTCCACATCACCCCTGCCCTGCTCGAAGAGGCGCTGGCTCGCTTTCGCGGCCCCATTCAGCAGCGACCACCGGCCTATGCCGCCATCAAACAGGCAGGGCAGCCCCTGTACAGGCTGGCGCGACAGGGGGTACAGGTGGAACGGCCGTTGCGCTCAGTCACCATCCATGCTTTACAAATGACTGACTGGACTCCTCCCTTTGTGCAGTTGATGCTTAGCTGTTCCTCTGGCACCTACGTGCGCTCCCTGGCGCATGACCTGGGTGAGGTCCTGGGCTGTGGCGCACACCTGACAGCGCTGCGGCGCACGGCCGTTGGCTCCTTTACCCTGGCCGAGGCTGTGCCGCTGGCGGCGCTGACGCCACAAAATTTGCCTGAGTATGTGCGCCCGCCGGAAACGGCCGTTGCCCACCTGCCCGTTCTTGCCCTCAGCGCCGTTGATGCCCGTGCCCTGCAAATGGGTCAGCCCGTGCTGCGCCAGCCAATCCACCCGCCACACCCTTTAGTACGCATTCACGCGCCTGATGGCGCATTTGTTGGCATTGCCGCCGCCAGAGAAGATCATTGGCAGGCAGAAAAAATTTTCAAACAACTATGAGCGTTCTTCGAGTTCAGCATCTGGCCGAGGTGCCCAACCGCCAGCCTACCTTTCTTGCCATGGGTTCATTCGATGGTGTACACCTGGGGCATCAGGAAGTGATTCGCAGCATGGTGGCTGCCGCGCGGCAGGCAGGCGCGCGCGCCGCCGTGCTCACATTTTTTCCCCACCCCAAGCGCATTGTGCAGCACACCACCGGCCCTTATTACATCACTACCCTGGAAGACCGCGTGGCGCTGCTGGGCGCCTGTGGCGTTGACCTGGTGATTACCCATCCGTTTGATGAGACTGTGCGCCACACCCGTGCCGCCGATTTTGTGCAGCAGATGCTCGACGCGCTGGACATGCGCCAGTT
Source organism: uncultured Anaerolineae bacterium (assembly GCA_937943625.1). Taxonomy (GTDB): domain Bacteria; phylum Chloroflexota; class Anaerolineae; order Promineifilales; family Promineifilaceae; genus JACSRF01. The sequence goes on from CALEAD010000025.1 coordinate 36,532, forward strand.
GTGGGGCGGCAACTTTGCCTTTGGTTACAGGCGCGAAGGAGATGTGCCTTTTTTGCGCCAGCTTGGCGCAGAGAAGGGCTTTTCCGTACAACTGGTTTCTTCGCTGGTGCGTATAGCCGGAGATTGGGTCAGCAGCAGCCGCATCCGCGCTTGTTTGCAGACGGGCAATGTGGCTGAGGCAAGACTGTGCCTGGGACGGCCGTATCACGTCAGCGGCATGGTTGTGCATGGCAATCAGCGTGGTCGCGCCATTGGCTTCCCTACCGCCAATCTGGATAGCTGGAACGAATTGCTGCTGCCGGCAAACGGCGTTTACGCCACTTATGCTTACGTGGGCGCACAGCGGTATGTTGCGGCAACCAATGTCGGCGTGCGTCCAACCGTCAACGGGCACGATGTGCGCGTGGAAGCGCACCTGCTAGACTTTGATGGCGATTTGTACGGTCAGGAATTGCGCGTGGAGTTCGTGCAGCGCATCCGCGCCGAGCAGCGCTTTGCCGGCCTGGAGGCACTAAAGGCGCAAATTGCCCAGGACGTAGCACAAATTCGCAGTATTGTGGGCGAAAGCAGGGATTAGCGTGACAAAATTAACCTTACGACAGCCAGCGTTTGCGCCGTTTGTAATGTTTGACCTCGCGATAGGATTTGCGCTGCCCAACTTCCGTCAGGCCAAGATAGAACTCGCGCACGTCGGCATTTTCGCGTAAGATGTCAGGGTAGCCTTCGAGCACGATACGGCCGTTCTCCATAATGTAAGCATAGTCTGCCACCCCCAGCGTCAGGTTGGCGTTTTGCTCCACCAGCAGGATCGTCGTACCTCGTTCCTCGTTGATGCGCTTAATGATGTGAAAAATCTCCATGACGAGCAGAGGTGCCAGCCCCAGAGAAGGCTCATCCAGCATCATCAGCCTGGGCCGCGCCATCAGGGCGCGTCCAATCGCCAACATTTGCTGTTCGCCGCCAGAGAGATAGCCGGCCGTTTGTTTCTGACGATCCTTCAGGCGCGGGAAATAGCCGTAAACCATCTCCAGATCACCTTTAAGATTAGCTCCCTGGCGCGTGTAACCACCGGCAATCAGGTTTTCCTCGACGGTCAGATGTTCAAAAACGCGCCGTCCCTCCATGACCTGGAAGATACCCTTGCGCACAATTTCAGCAGCATCCTGGTTGTGAATCTGTTCGCCGAGAAATTCGATCGAGCCATCGGTCACTTCGCCATTTTCTGGCTTAAGCAGCCCAGAAATTGCTTTGAGGGTCGTAGATTTGCCCGCGCCGTTCGAGCCCAATAGGCCAACGATTTTACCTTCTGGCACCTGCAAAGACATCCCCTTTAGCACCAGGATCACATCGTTATAGATGACCTCGATATTGTTGAGAGTAAGCATGGCAGTCCCAATTACCCGTGGTCGGTTCTTAGTAAGCAAAGGTTGTCGCTTAGTTAGTAACCAGTGGGCAGCGAGAAAAATGCCTGCCCACTGATTACCCAATTACGCCGTGTTGCACGCTGCCGACGGCGGAGCGCCACACATTTTTCGGCCAGTTGTCAGCCCTCAGCGGTCGAAAAACGGATTATTTGGCTGAGATAAAGTCCGTCAGGCTGACCCACTTGCCATTTTCCACCTTGAACAGGCGCAGGGAACTGTTGCCCCTGTGGCTGGTTGGCGTGAAAGTGATTGGCGAGGTCACGCCGCCGGTATCAAAGTTGCTGATAGTTTCGAGGGCCGCGCGCAGATTCATGCCGTTGACTTCTTTGCCTTCTTGAATGGTGCGGCGAATGCCTTCGGTCATGACAGCCATGGTCCACCAGCCCTGGGTGTAGTGCAACCCTTTAGCTTCCAGCGAACTGCCCTTGGACTTGAGAAACTCGTCTGCGTTCTTGTGGCCAGGCACAGGGGAGGTTGGGGGCGTAAAGGGGATGGTGCCTATCACACCCTCGGCTGCGTCACCCGCCAGGTTGATGAAGATTTCATCGGCACACCAGTTCAACAAGATGAACTGAGCAGCGAAGCCCTGGCTGCGGGCATCCTTGAGCAAAACGGCCGCCGGGCTGGAAACAGTATGGACCACCACGTAGTCGGCGCCAAATCGCGCCATTTGCGCCAGCTCCGCCACGTAATCCGTGGCGCCCCTGGGCATAGCCAGACTTGTAAAGGTCACCCCATTCGCCTCGGCAAAGGCTTTGGCATCCGCCACCGGCGAGGTGCCAAAGGGGCTGTCGTGATGAATCAGGGCAATTTGGGGCTTGTCGCTGTTGCCTTTGGCTGCCCAATCCTCAAGGGCCCAGCGCAGAGCGATGATGGCCTGGTCGGAATAAGAAGTGCCAATCAGGAAGTTGTAGGGCGCAACCTGTATATCAAGCAGACCGGCTGAGTATGATGCAGACATGAAGGGAATTTTGTCTTCAGCAATTTTGGTGCGCAACGCTTCGGTGTCACCGGTGCCCCAGCCCATGAACGCAACCACCCCTTCGGACACGTACTGGCTATACAACTGTTCCGCCACATCTACTTTGTAGGCGTAATCGGCAGAGATGAGCTCAATGCGATGCCCCTCCACGCCACCGTTGGCATTTAGCCATTCGACGTACCCTTTGATGCCTTCGGAATAGGGCGTGCCGACATCGGCCGTTGCGCCAGTCAGGTCGAAGATGGCGCCGACTTTAATCGGTTTTTTGGGTTGTTCTGCTGATGAGGTGGCGGCCGGTTCTGTGCCGCCACAGGCTGCAAGCATCAGGCTGACAGTTAGCAAAACAAGGAACAGAACTTTGGTTTTGTGCAACATTTCTAACTTCTCCTCGGAAAATGACCGCTGACGGTGGACCGCTGACCGCAGCCGGCTGACCGCCGATGGCTAACCTGCGTTCCATTTTCATCTATCGTGGTGTGCCCCGCTCATGGGGAACTCCTCTGAAATAATTTATTGCTTTTGTTTTTCTTTGATTGTGAGCAGTAACACCTCCTTTATATCCAACCTGCATTCCCGTTGTCTGGTCACCAGGAAAAAACCGCTCCGGCTACAGCCCTCACGTCGGAGAACGACGATGACTCAGTAACTGAAAGGCCACAGGCGGAAGTAATCTTTTATATTTCGCCATATTTTGTTTAAGCCTTCTGGCTCAAAGATGAGGAAGAGGATGATGACCAGACCAAATGTGCCCTGTTGGATGAATGGCAGCAGGCTGTCAATGGCAGGAAAGGTTCCCCTGGCGGCCCGCCCCAGGTTGGTGAGCAGTGCAGGTAACAAGGTCATGAAGGTCGCTCCCAGAAAGGAACCGGTCACGGAACCAAGTCCACCAATAATAATCATGGCCAGGTAGAGCACGGAAACATCCACAGTAAATCTTTCCCACGTGACAATACTGCGATAATGCGCCGTCAACGCGCCTGCTAAGCCAACAAGAAATGATGAAATGGCAAACGCGAGTAATTTGTATTTGAAGAGGTCCACGCCCATGACCGAGGCGGCTATGTCCTGGTCGCGGATGGCAATAAAAGCGCGCCCATAGTGGGTGCGGAAGAGATTGACGGTGGCTATGGTAACCAGTAGCACCAAAAGCCACGTGACCCAATAGAAGTTAAAGTCTGAATTGAGGCGGACGCCAAATAAGGTTGGGTTGGGGACAACCAGGGCCTCCACCCCGCCTGTGACCGCGCCCCAGTTGGTGACTATCCACAGAATAATGACCTGTGCCGATAGGGTAGCAATTGCCAGGTACAACCCTTTTAACCGCAGTGAAGGGATACCGAACAGCACACCAACCAGGGCGGTGGCAAAGCAGGCGGCAATGGTCGAAGCCCACCAGGGCATGCCCAGGCGCGCGGTCAGGATACCGGCTGTGTAAGCGCCAACGGCCATGAACCCTCCCTGCCCAAGGCTGATTTGGCCGGTATAGCCGACGAGAATGTTCAAGCCAATGGCGCCAATGATCGCGATGCCGACTTGATTGGCCAGTGTCAGGTAGTAGCGGTTTTCACGAAAGATAAAGGGAAAGGCCAGCAAAAAAAGAAAGAGGATCACCAGGCGAATTTTTTGCGCATGGGTACGGCGCAGCGCCATGTCTTTTTCGTAGGAGGAGTGGAAGATGCCAGAAATCATAAAGTTACCCGCTTGTGAATAGCTTTGTGGTCGAGCAGTCCTATGCTCTATGAGACGACGTGACTAAACCCGTTCAATAATCTCTTGCCCAAACAAGCCGTAGGGGCGTAACATCAGGATGATGATGAGCACGACGAAGGGTAAAACCTGATTCAGCCCCTGGCCGATATAACCGCCAGTATAAGATTCCAACAAACCAATGATAATGCCGCCAACGATGGCGCCAGGAATGGAATCGAGCCCACCGAGGATGACGACCGGGAAAACGCGCAGACCGAAGCCGGCCAGTTCGCCGCTCACACCGACGATGTTGGCAACTAAAGCGCCGCCAATAGCGGCCGTTGCTGCAGCAATAGACCAGGCCCAGGCAAAGATTTTTTTGACGCTGATGCCCATGCTCAGAGCGGCTTGCTGGTCATCGGCAACGGCGCGCATGGCGATCCCTTCTTTGGAGCGGCGGAAGAAGAGGGTGAAGATGCTCAATAGCAAGATGGCAATCAAAATTGACCACAAGCGGTCCTCGCCCACAGTGGCGCCGAGAATGCTCACGGGTTCGCTGGGGATAAAGGACGGGAACGCTCGCGGCACATTGCCCCAAATGGCGCTAACAATGGCTTTGAGCAGGCTGCTGAGGCCAATTGTCACCATGATGACCGAAATGATCGGTTCGCCAATCATTGGTCGTAGCACAAGGCGTTCTACCACAACGCCCAGGGCAACGGCAACTACCATAGTCAGGAACATGCCGAGCGTCCAGTGCAGACCGAATTGGACGACCATGGCGTAGATGACGTAAGCGCCAATGAGCAAGAATTCTCCCTGGGCGAAGTTGATCACATCGCTGGATTTGTAAATCAACACAAAACCCAGCGCTGCCAGCGCCAGGATGGCGCCGTTGGTCAGTCCGGTAAGCGTGAGTTGGATAAAGAGGTCCATAAGTTATGCGTTCGTCTCCAATGTTTCGATAGCCAATCGGGTTTGGATGCGCGCCGTACGGCCGTCCTGATAGGTAATCGTTTGGTCCACATCCACAAAGGGATTGTGGCTGTAGAGCGCCGAGATAATCTCCTCGTAGCGCTGGGCAATCAACTTACGACGCACTTTGCGCGTGCGGGTCAATTCGGCGTCATCGGCGTCCAGCTCTTTATGCAACAGCAGAAAGCGCTGAATACGGGCGGCAGGTGGCAAGTCTGCGTTGGAAGCCTTCACGTGGCTGCCCACCAACTTATACACCTGCGGTTTTTGTGCCAGGTCCGTGTAGGTGGTGTAAGCCAGCTGATTGTTTTCGGCCCATTTGCCTACATTGGCAAAATCAATGTTGATCATGGCCGTCACATAGGGCCAGTCACCGCCAAAGACGACCGCCTCTTTAATGTACGGGCTGAACTTGAGCTTGTTCTCGATGAATTGCGGGCTGAACTTGGTGCCATCGTGCAGCGTCATCACATCTTTGGCGCGGTCAATCACAATCAAGTGTCCATCTTCGTCGAAATAGCCGGCGTCGCCAGAGTGCAGCCAACCCTCCCTAATCGCTTCGGCCGTCGCTTCCGGGTTGCGATAATAACCCTCCATCATCGCGGGCGAGCGCATCAGAATTTCGCCACTCTCGTCAATCTTGATGTCCGTTTCAGGAATGGGCGTGCCGACTGTCTGGAATTTGACATCGCGATCGCGGTGAACCACAGCGATGCCATTGATTTCAGTTTGACCGTAAATCTGTTTCAGATTCACCCCTAGAGCGTGGAAGAAGCGGAACACATCGGGCCCCAGCGCCGCACCCCCTGTATAAGCCCTTTTCAGATGCCGTAGCCCCAGCAGATCTTTGATCTCCTGAAAGATCAGCCAATCTGCCAAAAAGTATTGCGCCCTCATCCCGAAAGAGGGCTTTTCTTTGCGGAACTGCAAGTCGGCCATGCGGTAGCCGATGGGCATTGCCCAGTTATAAAGTTTTTTCTTGAGCCAGGTGCTATCTTCGATTTTGACTTGAACCTGGCTAACTAGATTCTCCCAAATGCGTGGCGGGCTGAACATGACCTTAGGCCCAATTTCGCGGATATCGTGCTGCACCGTCTCCGGCTCTTCGGGAAAGTTGATGGTGAACCCAACCAGCAGCCCACAAGACATGCACATCATCTGTTCGCCAATCCAGGGTAGGGGCAGGAAGGAAACAAACTCATCCTGCGGTTCAAGGGGGTCAATGGCCATCAGGTTGCGTCCCATGCTGAGCATGGATTTGTGGGTCAACATGGCGAGTTTGGGGTTGCCCGTTGTACCAGAGGTGGTGGATAGAATTGCCAGGTCAGAGCCTTTTCCTTGCGCCAGACGCGCCTCGAACCAGCCAGGATTCTCCTGTTCATATGTGTGCCCTAGCTCTTGCACCTTTGGGAAATACATCAGAAAATCTTCGGTGTAGTTACGCAGCCCCTTAGGATCGTAATAAATGACCTTTCTAACCCCTTTTAGCTCCTCCCACATTTCCAGGATTTTATCCACCTGTTCCTGGTCTTCGACCACGACAAAAGAGACGTCGGCATGGTTGAAAATATAAACCATTTCCGCGACGACCGAATCCTGGTAAATGCCGATAGATTTTGCGCCTACGCTTTGGGCGGCGAGTTCCGCTATGACCCACTCGGGGCGGTTATCGCCGATAATGGCAATCGTCTCTTCGGGACGCAGTCCCAGGCTGGTTAGCCCCAGCGCAAAATACTTGACATGTTCATAATATTCCTTCCAGGTAATTGGATGCCAAATGCCATAATCACGTAAGCGCATGGCAACTCTATTTGGGGTTTGCTCCGCGTGTTGTTTCAGGAATTGGGGAAGTGTCTCTGGCATCTCTGCTACTCCTTCCCATGATTATTATTGTTTGATTGGCCAAACTTAAATGGGGATTTCTCTTCCCCCAGGTAAGCCTTCACCACAAGCGGGTTGTTGCGCACTTCGTCGGGCGTGCCCTCTCCGATTTTCTGGCCGAAATTCAACACAACGATGCGGTCGCTAATGTCCATCACAACGCCCATGTCGTGCTCAATCAGGACAATGGTTACGCCGTGTTCCTCGTTGATGTCCAGGATGAAGCGCGCCATATCCTCTTTCTCTTCCGAGTTCATACCGGCCATGGGTTCATCCAAAAGCAGGATGGAGGGTTGCATGGCCAGGGCGCGGCCCATTTCTACGCGTTTTTGCAATCCGTAAGAGAGAGAGCCAACCGTGTTGTTGCGAATAGACTCGATTTCAAGCAGGTCAATAATGTCTTCTACAAAGCGGCGAAAACGGATGTGCTCGCGCTGCGCTGTCCCCCAATAAATGAGGCTGCTGAACAGATTGCTGCGCATGTGGATGTGTGCCCCAGCGAGTAAGTTGTCCAGCACACTCATATGGCGGAACAGTTCAATGTTCTGAAAAGAACGGGCAATGCCCAGCCGGGCAATTTGGTGGGGCTTGAGGCGTGTGACTTCATGCTCTTTGTCATTGTAGAACAAAATCCGACCGCGCTGGGGGCGATACAGGCCACTGATGCAGTTGAGCAGGCTGGTTTTTCCGGCGCCGTTTGGCCCGATGATGGCTAAAATTTCGCTCTGACGCACTGCCAGATTGATGTCCATTAGGGCAGCCACGCCGCCAAAGTTGAGCTGGATGTTTTCGACCCTGAGTTGGGTTTCGCCCGCCTGTAGTTGGCTGCTATTGAGGGTGTTGGTAAATCCACGCAGCATAAGCGCTCCTTTGCCATGATTGTCGTTATCATACAAGGGGGGCGCTAATGAAGCGTTAACACATGCGTTAATGTGCGCGTTAATGCACGCATGAATGCCATACGGCATGGTTCAGACGATCTTTACAAATTTGACCGCCGACCGTGAACGGCCGACCGCGATTTGGCTCCAGTCCGGCGGTCTGCGGTCGGCCGTCGGCGGTCAGGAAATTGTAAGGCGCCGTTTCCAGAGCGCGTGAACCACGCCTGCCATACTATTTCTGGGGACAACAGCTTATTTGTTGTTGTGTTCTTGCCCCATGCTGCCGGCAAGGGGGATGTTCGGCCCTTTCAAAGGCAGATTGGGAATGACCACCGCGCCCTGTCGCTCTCGCGCTGCCTGGCCTTGTGCCGCGCGCAGTTCTTCCTCCATTCCCAGCTCTTCGAAGATGGTTGTGGCGCGGAAGTGGCAGTCCACGGCCCAAGCGATTTGACCGGCGCGGTCGTACAAGCGCCGCAAGGAGAGATAGGTGCGTGCCAGGTCGGCGCGAGCACGGATTTGTCGCAGCAGGTGCATAGATTGGATGAGGTCGGATTCTACTTGCGCCCAGTTTGGATTGGGCAGGCGCGTGCCAATTTCTGCTTGCAGCCGCAGGGCAATGGCGGTGGCCCAACGGTCGCCCGCCTGCTGCGCGTCACGAAGCGCTATTTTTACTTCTGCAAGTGCTGTGTCGCCCTGCCCGCTTAAGGACAGGCTTTCTGCCAGGAATATGCGTGGCAAGTAGTGAAAGACGCGATGCCTGACCTGCTCTGCCCAGTGAATGGCTGAACGAATGGTTTGCACGCCTGCTTGTGCTTTGCCGTTCCTGGCTTGTGCCAGTCCGTACAGGCTAAGCGCCATGTAAAGGGGGGGCGTGATTTCCTCGGCTTCGCGCGGCTTGGGAATGGGGGATAGGACCTCCAGGCAGTTATCCCACTGGCGCAAACCGGCTTGCACCATGGCCAGCTGCATACGTGCAAAGAGCGTGGTTGCATCCAGATTTCTCCCCGCACCTGCTTCTGCGATGGTGAGTCCCCGCTGGCTGGCGGCAATTGCCCGCTCCCATGCCCCTACGCGCGAGTAGGCTACCCCCAGGTAGCCGAGCACAATTGGCAGGTCGGCTGGCCGATTCGCGCCGATGCTGCCTGTTGCGTCTTCGCCATGGATATTAACATAACGCAGCAGATAGGCGATGGCGTCATCGAAGGCAGAGAGGGCAATGCTGACCCGCCCCAACATGCGCAGGGCTGCCCCCAGCAGTTCGCCGTTGTGCAACTCTTCGGCGACCCGCAGGCTGCGGCGGGCGTAATCGTTGGCGGTTTCGGGCTGACCACGCAGCCAGAAGAACTGCGCGGCCCGGCGGAAGATTTGTCCCAGGCGCTGTTCGTCTCCTAAAGCGGTTGCCAGGCGTTCGGTTTCGTTCAGGATTTCGATGGCGCGCTGTATATCGCCGGTGAAGGCGTAGGCTTGGGCCAGTTGCAGATTGATGTCAAGGCGCTCGCTGCGTTGGCGCGGGCCTGGCATTTGTCCCAATAAATTGACTGCCTGTAGGCCGAATTGACGCGCTTCATGATAGGAACGTAGGCGCAAGGCCTGCTCGCCTGCCTGGGTGAGGTAGGGCAGTGCTTTGAGTGGTTGGTCGCTGCGGGCATAGTGATGTGCCAGAGTGGTTACCTCGGGCGGCGGAATGGCGTTTTCGAGGACGTTGGCGATTTTGCCGTGCAGGAACTCGCGCCGCGCACGGCTCAAACTGGTATATACCACCTGGCGGAATTTGTCATGACGAAAGTCGTATCCCCGTTTGTCTTCATAGACCAGCCCTCGCTCTGTCCACTCTTCTATGAAGGCGATGATGGCTTCGCTGGAATGTTCGAGAATTTCCTGGAGCAGGGGGAAGGTGAATGATCGCCCAATAGCGGCGGCACAGGCTAGTGCTTCGCGGCTTTGGGGGGTGAAGCGATCGAGCCGGGCTTCAATGATGCGCTGGATGGAGTGTGGAATGGAAGCGGGGGGCGTTGAGAGTTGTAAGCTGTTGGTTTCTTGTAGCGCGCGCACTGTTTCGATGATGAAGAAGGGGTTTCCCTCGGTCTCGTGATGCAGGCGCTGAACAAAAATGGCGTTCTCTGCTCTTTGGGGGGTGAGTTGACGGGCCAGGTCGGTAGTTTCGGCCAGGGTTAGGGGGGGCAGATCGAGAGACCACAGGGAGTCGCTGCGCTGAATTGTGCGCAAGAGGGGGCGTCGTTCGGCTGGCATGTCTTCGAGGCGGAATAGTCCGATGACGAGTAATGGCAGGGTAGTCATGCGCCGTGTCAGGGAAGCGAGTAGTTCCCAGGTGGGCGTATCTGCCCAGTGCAGGTCGTCCAGGATGAGGTGTAAGGGTGGGTTGACGCAGGTCTGGCTCAGGTGAATGATGAGATTGACTAGCGCTTCGCGCAGGACTGCCCCGTCTGCCTGATGCGCGGAGAAGTTTGCGTGGGGAAATTGCCGCGCCAGTCCTGGAAATAGGGAGATGAGGCCGGCTGTCCAGGCGGTAGGGAGCTGGGCGCTAAAGGGTGACTCGATCAGACGTGAATCTATCAGCGCCTGCCGCAGTGGGGCAAAGGGCACCATGCTGTCCAGTTCGTAGCATGTGCCTTGCAGCCGCAAAAGGTTTGGGTGCGAGGCCAGGTATTCTTGCAGTAAGCGTGTTTTGCCAATGCCTGCTTCGCCGGTGATCAGGGTTAAACGGCCGTTGCCGCTGGCTGCATCGTGGTAGGCGGCGTGCAGGGTGGCAAGTTCCTTTTGCCTGCCGATAAACGGCAGAGAAGCGATTGTTGGCGGACGCAAGGGTTGGACGCTGTTGCGGGGTGGGAGGGCTGAGAGAAATTCTGTTTCGCGGGTGACTTTTCCGCCCTGGATTGATTGCAGCAATGCCTGCGTTTCCGGCAAGGGTTCGGTATTCAGCTCATGCGCCAGCAGTTGCGCGAAGGTGTGGTAGGCCTGAATGGCTTTGGCGCGTTCCCCGGCTAACACGTACAAACTCATCAGGCGTCGTTGGGCCGCTTCATCGAAACGTTCTGCATTGACCCATTTTTGTACGACAGCGAGCGCTTCGTTGATTTTTCCCTGGGATTGGAGAATCCCGCTGTATTGCGCGAGCGTTTCCAGCCAGATCTGGCGCAGGCGTTCTCGTTCGGCGTTGCACCACTCATCGTAGATGTCTTCGAGCAGGTCACCTACATAGAGAGAGAGGGCGTGCTCAATTTCGGCGATATCGGCTTCGGGGCGCGTTTCATGGAGGAACTGTTCCACATCCAGCCAGATTTCAGCCTGCGGATTGAATTGAATAAACGATCCCTGGGTGAGCAGCAAATCTCCTTCACGGTCAACGGGAGTAAGCGCTACGCGGACGTGGTGCAGGTACTGGCGCAGGTTGCGCCGCGCGGCGGACTCGCTCACGGCGGGCCAAAAGGTAAACGCCAGCCGCCGCCGATCAAGGGGGCGGTGACGGTTGAGCAACAGATAGGCGATGAGTGAGCGTGTGGTAGGGGAGCCGGCATCAATCAATTGCCCATCTGGTGCAGACAGGCGCAGTGTCTCGAACAGGGTGGCGCGCAGAATAGCCATTACCCTATTGCTACCGCTGTTTGGGCGGCGGGCAGGATTCCCCCTGGCAGGCGGTGATTGGCTCACCCGGGGCGCTGAAGATTTGTGTTGGCGCCACCGGGTAGATGCCACAAATGACCGTTACAGGCTTGTGCCGATGAGAGGCCGTACCAGGTACTTTTTGCCGGGTGGGGTGGTCAGAGAAACAGGCAGACATCTTGGTTTATTCCTGGGCAGAGGTTCACCAATGTTCGTTTTGATGGTTGGGCAAACGGCCGTTACCCACCCGGTGCATACGGGGCTTGCCAGGCCGGCGATTTGTGCACGTGCACAACCTGCCACCCTTTGTCTGGCGTTTTGATCAGCACGCGGCTTTCGTTGTGCGCGCGGTGGGTGATGCTGTTTTCGCCAGCCTGGGTGAGCATGAAGGTGTAGCTGACGACGGCCGTATGCCCATCCCCATACACCTGCAAGCGCGGCTCCAACAAGTCATAGCGAAAGTCCGTGCCTGCACCGGCCCAGCTATGGTCAATCATGAAAAAGTGAAAGTCCAGGCCCTCCTGCCGGTGTGGGGTCACAAACCATTCGTAGAGCGATAAATCTGCACTGGTGGTAGCCCGGTAGGTTTCCACGTCGCGGGTGAAGATGCTGCCCAGGTGGTGGTGGAGAAAGTCCCAGATTTCTTGTTCGGTTGGATTGGTCATGGTGATAACGGATTAGGTGGTTATGTTTGTTGGTTGGCCGGGTTTGTTTGTTGGCTGGTTTACTTTACTTGCCAACCAACTGATTAACGTTAACCCTGATCCAGATATTGCAAGGCCAGTTGCACCCGTTCATCTACAGCTTTTACGTCACGGGGCAACTTTTGCAGAGCAGCCTGCGCCTCTACAATGCTGAAGCCCAGCCCGGTGAGGAAATCAATCACATCGGCATCTACGTCGCTGACCAGACCAACGGCCGTTTCCTGGGCGCTGACGTCTAGCTTTTCGCGCAGTTGGAACATGATGCGCTCGGCCATTTTCTTGCCAATACCGGGCACACGCTGCAACACGGCCGTTTCCTCGCGCACAATAGCGCTTTTCAGCAGTTCCGGGCTAAGTGTGCCCAAAATGGCCAGCGCCACCTTTGGCCCCACGCCGTTTACGCCCAACAGCACTTCGAACAGCTGCAAATCCTCTTCGCTGGCAAAGCCATACAGCGTCAGCTCTGTCTCGCGCACCAACAGGTGCGTATGCAGGCGCATATGTCGCCCCACACCCCCCACATCTTCCAGCACCGTGCGCGGCACGAGCACGCGCAGCCCCACGCCCCCCACGCCAATGACCAGGGCGTTGGCTTCGATTTTGAGCACGTTTCCGCTGAGTGAGGCGATCATGGCATGAAGAGTGGTTAGTGGAGACTGGGGGCTGCTTAATCTCTGGTTTCCAGCCCCCACTCGCTATTCAGAAAGTGCTGCAAACCGCTGGTATTGATAATGGGCAATGGCCACCGCCAGCCCATCGGCGGCGTCGTCAGGGCGGGGCGTCTCTGCCAGGTCGAGCAGATTGCGCACCATCAGTTGGACCTGTACTTTGTCCGCCTTGCCATAGCCGGTGACGGCATCTTTGATGCGTGGCGGCGAGTATTCGGCAATGGGGATATTGGCGTTTGCCAGCGCCAGCAGCAGCACGCCGCGCGCCTGCCCCACGCTGATGGCTGTGGTGATGTTGCGGCCAAAGAAAACTTCTTCGATTCCGGCCGTATCGGGGTGGTAGGTGGCAATGAGCCGCTGGATTTCCTGGTAAATGGTTTGCAAGCGGTGGGCAGTGCTTTGCTCTGGGCTGGTGGTGATGACGCCATAGTGCACAAGCTGATAACGGCCGTTTATCACGTCAATGATCCCATATCCCGTGGTTGCCGTGCCTGGGTCTAATCCCAAAATGCGCATAACTGCTGTCCGTAAGGGTGTGGGGCAAATTATCTCAACAAACTTGACCGCAGATCGCCGACGGCAGACCGCCATGCTGCTTTTGTCGTGCAGGCGGCCGTCAGCCGCTGGCGGTCGAGAAGTTTGCCAGGCACCTTGTTAAAAAGTTGTTGAACTGTGCCACCGTAATCCGTCAGCTTGCGCTTCGCCATTTACGCCGCTTCCATCTCCGCAATTGCCTCGTCCGTAATATCGAGCGTTGAGTAAACGTTTTGCACGTCGTCCAGGTCTTCCAGCTTTTCAATGACGCGCATCACCTGTACCAGTTCATGCGTGCTCAGCTCAACCGGGTTGTTGGGGTCATAAATCAAACTGGCTTCATCTATAGTAATGCCTGCGTCTTTCAACGCTTGCTGCACAGCCTGGAAGTAATCTAAATCTACGTAGATTTCTGTGGTTTCGCCAAACTGAATATCCTCGGCGCCCGCTTCGGCCGCCACCATAAATAGCTCATCCTGGTCTACTTCTTCGGTAATGCTGATGTGCCCCTTGCGCGTAAATTGCCAGGAAACGGAGCCAGACTCGGCCAGACTACCGCCATTTTTGGCCAGCACGTGGCGCAAATCGGCCACGGCGCGGTTGCGGTTGTCGGTGACGACTTCTATGATCAGGCCAACGCCGTGTGGCGCATAGGCTTCGTAGGTAATTTCTGCCAGTTCCATGCCCTCAATTTCACCGGTGCCGCGCTTGATGGCGCGATCTATGTTGTCTTTCGGCATGTTAGAGGCTTTGGCTTTGTCAATGGCCAGCGCCAGACGGTTGTTAAACGCCGGGTCTCCGCCTCCTTCGCGCGCAGCAATGGAAATTTCTTTTGCCAGCCGCGTAAACAGCTTGCCACGCTTGGCGTCTACGGCGGCTTTCTTGTGTTTGATTGTGGACCATTTTGAATGCCCTGACATCGCTGTGCTCCTTCAAGCAAGTAGCGCCCGTTTGTCGCTTTGCGCTACGGGTTTTTGGTATGGGGCGCCCATTATATCATCACAATGGATCGGGTACACGGGCAGTTATACGGCCGTTGCCGGACTCTCGCCAGGGAACAGCACAGGCAGCAGCTCCGGCGCGTAACGTGCCGCCATCTCGCTGTTGATTTGCCTTTGATGACAAATTTCGCCATAGAGCTGGCCGCTGCGGCGTAGCTGACGCTCCTGCGTTTGCTCGTCCAGGGCAATCAAGCCAAAGCGCTGCGTCCAGCCGCGATCCCACTCAAAGTTGTCTACCAGGGTCCAATGGTAATAGCCCATGACGGGAAAGTTGAAGCTGATGGCGCGCCAGATTTCGCGCAGGTGGGTGAGAATGAAAGACGGCCGTAATCTATCGGCTGCGTCTGGCACGCCATTTTCCGTGATGTAAATGGGCTTGTTGTATTTCAGCGCGCGCTTAATCACCTGGAACAGGCCGGCAGGGTAGACTTCGCCGTAGTTGCCATCACTGATGATTGCCCCCGGCTCCCAGGTGTGCTCGATAGCGCCACCGACGGGGGGGAACTTGACATAAAACCTGGTATAGTAATTGATGCCGACAAAGTCCATCGTGCCCGCCAGGTTATGCACTTTGCCCCTGGAGAGCGGGAGATGGAAACGGCCGTCTACCAAGCTATCTAGCCACGACTCGTTGTACAGCCAACCCAGCCAGTGCGCCCAGCGCCGCGCTGCCCAACTGCTGCCCGGTCTGGCCTCCAGCACGGCCATGTTGTGTGCCACCCCCACTTGCGCGCCCGGGTAAGCCGCTTTAATGGTGTGGTAAGCCACCGCATGACAACGCAGCATCTGCCGCAGCGCCTCCATAGCGCCGCCCATGCCGCCGCGTGATGGCGCAGGAAACACTTTGTCCAGGTAACGCAAAAACACGTACACCATCGGCTCATTAATGGGAACCCACTTCGGCACCAAATCCCCCAGGTAAGCCACCACTTTGGCTGTATAGCGCTGAAAGTAATCTGGCACAATGTCGCTGTTAAAATCCCCCTTTTCCGTCAGCCACAATGGATTGCTGAAGTGGTGTAGCGTCACCATCGGCTCGATCTGGCGCGCGTGCATGGCCAGCAAAATGTCGCGGTAACGCGCCAGTGCCGCTTCGTTAAAGTGGGCTGGCTCCGGCTCGATGCGGCTCCACTCCAAAGAAAGACGATGCGCGTTTGTGCCCATTTCCGCGGCGCGGTCCAGATCAGCTTCGGCATTTTGCCACCAGTTACAGGCCAGCCCGGAACGGCCGTTTTGCAAAATGCGCCCTCCTTCCTGTTCCCAGCGCCACCAGTCATTATTTTGGTTGTTGCCCTCTACCTGGTGAGCGGCCGTTGCCGTGCCCCACAAAAAATCATCCGGGAAAATCATTGCCGCCTTTGCCATAAAATACTCCTTTTATCACCCCCTCACTCCGTCACTCCATCAAGTATATATCCTACTTCCCCACCTGCTAAACTTTGTTGAAATTTTTGCCCCTTGCTATACTTGCGGCGTAACAACTAAACCCTTTGGGGGTGTTTGCCCTAGGCGGGACGCCGTAGCAGTAAAATCCTTCGCGTCTCGCAGCAGGTTTAGCAACTGTCTAACGGCACAGTGAGATCGCTCTCCGTGCCCACACGTGACATATAGCGAGAGATTGTAGTGAAAGATCTGGTTCCTGCCAGCGGTTATTACTACCCAAATTCAATGGGCCGTATTCTCCTGGCTTCTATGGAAGAGGTTATGGGCAGGAATGGCCTGAATGCCCTGCTGAATCTAACCAACATGCCGCACTTCATTCAGGAACCGCCTCCAGACAACCTCGAAAAACGGTTTGACTTTGCCAATATCGCTAACCTGACCCAGGGGCTAGATGAGATTTATGGGCCGCGTGGGGGGCGTGGGCTGGCGCTACGCGGTGGACGCGCCATTTTCTCACGTGGGCTAAAACATTATGGCACATTGGCTGGCGTTGGTGATCTCGCTTTCAAGGCATTGCCGTTGCAGGCCAAGTTAAAAATTGGCGTGCCCGCTGTAGCGCGCATTTTTAGCCAGTTTAGTGACCAGACCAGTCGTGTAGAGGAGTTCGACAGCTACTTTCTCTATTACATTGACCGCTGTTCCATGTGTTGGGGCAGAACGGCCGATCATCCCATTTGCTACATTGCTGTAGGCATTTTACAAGAAGCATTGCGCTGGGTCAGCGGGGGGCTAGAGTTTCGTATTGAAGAGATTGAATGCGTGGCGATGGGCGCGCGGTCTTGTGTATTCAAGATAGAGAAAGAACCTATCAAGTAACTGCCTTTTCATGGACTGGTTCAAATCACCTGTGTAACTCTTTCGTAAATGACCGCCGACGGTGGACCGCAGACTGCCGACGGCTGACCCGTGCTATGGTTTTCATTGATGGTGGTTGGCGCAGCCGGTGAAGTCTTCTCTATACACACCGTGCTGCTGCACAGTTATACCAAATTGATCAGGCACTGCTTCTCGGTACAGGTGAAGCGCAGGCTGCTATATACTCTCCCAGGGCGCCTTGAACCACGCCCTTTTATCTACAAGGTAGTACCAAAAATGCATTTTTTGCTTTGAGTGGCAAAACCGCGAAAGGAAGGGTTGATTATGGCACGAGAAAATAAGAGCGCGAAAATATTTTTTGTGGAGGATGACCCCGATCTAGCGGAAATGCTCACCGCTTACTTCCAGATGCAGGGGTATCAGGTAGCAAAAGCAGACCTGGGTGAGGAAGCAGTAAACCTGATTGGCGAATTTATGCCCGATATTGCTGTGCTGGATATTCGTCTGCCAGATATTGATGGCTACGAGGTTTGCCGGCGGTTGCGTAACAATCGGCGCACGCAAGAATTGCCCATCATCTTCTTAACAGAAAAGCGGGATCGCACTGATAAGCTGTCTGGTTTGGAACTGGGGGCCGTGGATTATATTACCAAGCCGTTTGACATCCAGGAATTGCGTCTGCGCGTGCGTAATGCCCTGAGACGCTCGAATCGCAGCAGTGGCCTGAATCCGGTTACTGGATTGCCTGAGGGTGAGGTGATGCGTGAGCGTTTAACACAAGCGCTGCAAAAGCCGGATTGGGGTCTGGTGCTGGTGCGCTTGCTGGGGCTGCACAAATTTCGTGACCGCTATGGCTTTGTTGCTGCAGATGATGTCTCGCGCGCGGTGGCGCTGATGTTGATCAACGCGACGCAAGAGACAGGTGACGCGGACGATTTTGTGGGTCATCTGGATGTTTCAGATTATATGCTGGTTACTTCGGCGCGGGAATGTAAGAAGCTGGCGCGCCGTTGTGATATGCGTTTGCAGGCTTCGTTGGCCTATTTTTATCCGGCGCTAGACCGCCATTTGGTGAAGGATTTGGACGCAGAAGAACGACTGCAGGTGCGGGTGGCAACTTTGTCGGCGCATGAGCATCAGTTTAATGACCTGGATAAGTTGTTTGGGGCGTTGCTGAGCGTTGCTTAGAGTTCGGTTGGCCTCTTGTCAGCAATTCTAAATTTGCAACAATGGGGGCGGGTGGGACGGTGCGTAAAAGTTCGTAGTGAGCGCTTCAGCGGGCAGCCGACTTTAGTCGGCACTGCGAACGGCAGCAGAGGAGCGGTCGGCCGTTGGCGGCCAATATAGCCTTTACGAACCATGCCCAAATTGAGAATTGCTGTCGTCTTGTGTACGGCATTGGCTTTATTTTACTTTTGTGGTAGAGATCAGGGCTACTTGTAGCCCTGTTTTTTTGGGGATGAGGCGTACCTATTAAGCCTATTGCAAGGCCCGAAGGGTGGCAAAATCCTTGGGTCTTAGCTATCACGATGATGCGACGTTTACGGCCGTTTCTCCCCGACCTACTCCTCCTCTTCAGCTTCTTCCTGTTGCCGTTGTTGCTCTACGCGCCGGTGACGCTGGGTGGGCGCACCATGCTGCCTGCCGATAACCTCTACCAATGGGAACCCTGGTCGGCGCAGGCAGCAGAATTGGGCGTCGGTCGGCCGCAAAATCCGCTGCTCACTGACCTGGTGATCCAAAACTACGCCTGGAAGCGCTTTGCCGTAGAAACAGTGCAGGCGCGAGACATTCCCCTGTGGAATCCATACCTGTTTGCGGGAACGCCTTTTTTGGCCACGGGGCAGCACTCGATGCTGTATCCGTTTAGCTGGCTTTTCTTGCTGCTGCCCATTCCGGCGGCATATGGCTGGTACGCGCTTAGCCAGGTGTGGCTGGCAGGGGCGCTGATGTACCTGTTTGGCCGCGTGCTGCACATGCGGCGCGGCAGCGCCCTGGTGGCCGGGCTGGTGTACCAGGGGAGTGGGTTCTTGCTGGCCAGTACGGCCGTTTTCCCCATGATTAGCGGCGCGGCCATCTGGCTGCCCCTATTGCTTGCCTGCATCGAGTTAGTGATTCGAGATTGGCGATTGGCGACTGCCACTGCCGAATTCACACCCCGCACGCCCCTCTGGGTTGCCATCGGCAGCGTTGCCCTCGGTTTGCAAATCCTGGCCGGGCACATCGAAATCACCTACTACACCCTGCTGATGATGGGTTTCTATGCTGCCTTCCGTCTGCTTTCAGCTTTCACCCTTCACCCTTCATTTTTCAAAGTCGCCGGTTGGCTGCTGGGCATGGTGCTGGTAGGCCTGATGCTTGGCAGCATCCAGTTTGTGCCCTTCCTGGAGGTGGGGCAGGCGAACTTCCGCAGCGGCGAGACGACGCTGGCGCAGGTGCGCAGCTACGCCTACCCGGTGCGGCATGTGCTGGCCTTTGCCATGCCCAATTTTTATGGCAATCCGGCACAGCAAAGCTACCGCGACGTATTCAGCGGCGAGATCGTTGCCCTGCCTGGAACCAGCGAATGGGGCATCAAAAATTACGTGGAAGGGGCTGCTTACCTGGGCATTTTGCCCCTCTTCTTGGCCTTCATTGCCCTGCTTTACCGTGAGCCGAAATCCCAAATCCGAAATCCGAAATCCGAAATCCCAAATCCCAAATCCCAAATCCCAAATCCCAAATCATCAATCCCCAACCGCCGCGCTCACACCGCTTTTTTTGCCGCCATGAGCCTGCTGGCGCTGGCCTTTATCTTTGGCACGCCGCTGTATGCCCTCATTTACTATGGCCTGCCCTTCGCCGACCAGATTCGCACGCCCTTCCGCTGGGTGTTCCCGTTGACACTGTTTGTGGCAGTGCTGGCGGGGTTTGGTATGGATGGTTTGGATGGAGCGAGAGCCAGAGCTAGGGGAAACCATTCGCTCATCGCTAATCTGCAATCGCTATTGATGGGGCTGGCTTTTGGCAGTGGCTTGCTGCTGCTGGCAGGGTTGGCCGTTTCCTGGCTGGCGTATGGGCGGCTGGAACCGCTGATCGAGCGACTGTTTCGCGGGCTGGCGCTGGCGGACCTGGCTTTCCCGGATGCGCGCGCGTTTTACAGCTTTGTGTTTTGGCAGGTGCTGGTTTTGGCGCTGCTACTGCTGGTGACTGGGGGCGTGCTGTGGCTGAGTCGCAGCGCGAAGCGGATAGGCGGTGTGCCGGTGTGGGTGGTGCTGGCAGCAACGGCCGTTTTCGGCGACCTCACCCTGGCCAGCGCGGGCTTTAACGCGGCGGCCGATCCCGCTCTACTCACTTACAAACCGGCGCTGGTGGAATGGTTGCAACAGCAGCCCGGTCACTGGCGCATCACTACCTTTGCCCCGCACGGCGACAAACCGCTACACGCCAATTCCCCCTGGCTGGCCAATTTACAGGACGTGCGCGGCTATGATTCGATTATCCCAAAGCAGTTTGTGGCTTACATGACGGCCGTTGAGCCGCAAAACGAGCTGCCCTACAACCGCATTCAGCCCATTACCAACTGGGAATCACTTAACTCCCCGCTGCTGGACGTGCTAAACGTCAAATACATCGTCACCGCAGAAACCATTGACCTGCCCAAGCTGCGCCTGGCCTGGGAAGGGGACAACCTGCGCGTGTATGAAAATCTGGCAGTAGCCCCACGCGCCTACACGCTGCCGCTAGCGACGGCGGTTACGGTAGATAACGCGCTGGTGGCGTTGGCGGAATATGACCCGCGGCGATATGTGGTGATGCAGGTGGAGGATTGCGTTGTGTGCACAGAGCAGGGTATTGCTGGATTTGATATGCCCGTGGCGGGTGGCTATGGAGGGGCGGAAATAGTCGCGTACAGCAACCGAGAAGTCCTGGTAGAAACGGCCGTTTCTGCTTCGAGTTGGCTTATTCTCAACGACAGCTACTTTCCGGGGTGGAAGGCATACGTCCGCCCCCAGGGCGGCACAGAGCAAGATGAAACGGAGGTCGCCATGAGCCGCGTCAATGGCAACTTTCGCGGCGTGTTGTTGAATGAGGGGGCGTGGCAGGTGCGCTTCCGCTACAGCCCGGCCAGCTTCCAGCTAGGGGCGCTGCTCAGCGCCATGGGGCTGATTGTGCTCGCTTTCGGTGGCGGCATCTGGGGCTGGCGCGCCATTGTCAGGCCAAATGCGCCCTTAACGACCACGCGCAGCATTGCCAAAAACAGCGCCGCGCCGATGCTGCTGAACCTCTTTAACAAGGGCATAGATTTTGTCTTTGCCATGTTTTACCTGCGCGTGCTGGGGCCGGCGGATGCAGGCAGTTTTGCTACGGCCGTTGCCGCCGCCGGCATCTTCGACATTCTGGCCAACTTTGGCCTGGACCTGCTGCTCATCCGCGAGGTGGCCAAAGATCGCGGGCGGGCCAGCAGCTTTTTGCTCAACAGCACCATCCTGCGTCTGGGCGCGGCGTTGGTGGCCAGCCTGCCCATGATTGGGCTGGTGGCCAGCACCAATCTTTTCAGCAATCCGTTCAGCGCCGCCGAGGTGTGGGCAATTGGCCTGATTATGCTGGGCATGGTCTTTTCCGGCATGTCCAAGGGGGTGACCGGGCTGTTTTACGTCTATGAAAAGGCGGAAGTGCCCGCCGCCATGACTACTGCCACCACCATCCTGAAGGTAGGTTTCGGCGTGACAGCATTGCTGCTGGGGTATAGCTTCGTGGGGCTGGCGGCCGTTTCCATTCTCACCAACCTGATCACCCTGGCGGCGCTGGCGCTGCTGGCAGCGCGCAGCTTTACCCTGGGCGGCCCGTGGCGCGTAGATTGGCCCCTGCAGGGGCAAATGGTGCGCCTCGGCTTCCCGCTGATGCTTATTCACCTGCTGCAAACGGTGTTTATTTCCGTGGACGTGTACCTGCTGCGGCTGATGCTGCCCAACGGGGAAGAGGTCGTCGGCTGGTACAGCAGCGCCTACAAATGGTTTAACGCGCTGCAAATTGTGCCCTCCTTCTTTACCCTGGCGCTTTTCCCCATCATTTCGCGCGAAATAGAGCGGTCAATTGAAGCGGCGCGGCGCATGTACCAGATGGCGCTGAAGGTGATGCTGTTGCTGGCGTTGCCCATTGCTGCCTTTGCCACGTTTCTGGCGTACCCGATGGTGCAGCTTTTGGGCGGCGCGGAGTTTTTGCCGCATGGGGCCATTGCCCTGCAAGTTGTGATCTGGTCTATTCCCATTGGCTGGCTGAACAGCGTGACCAATTACGTGCTGATTGCCCTGGGTCTGGAGCGGATGCAGCCGCGCGCCTTTGCCCTGGCAGTGGGCTTTAACATTGGCGCCAATCTGCTCTTTATTCCGCGCTATGGCTACGTGGCGGCAGGCGTGACGACGATCCTCTCGGAGATGGTGCTGATGGGCTTGTTTGCCTACTACCTGCGGCAGCGAATGCCGAGGGTGGATTGGTGGGGATTGGGAAAACGGCCGTTGCTCCTTACGCTCATCATGATAGGGCTGATGTGGGCGGCTTTTCAGGTGCACGTGCTGCTGGCAACGGCCGTTGGCCTGGTTACCTATCCCCTGGGGCTGTGGGCGCTGCGCATCATTGGCCCGGATGAGCTACAGGTGCTGCGCGCGATTTTGCCAACGGCCGTTGTCCGGCGATTGCCATTCCTGAAGCACGAAAATTAAGCAGCTGGCACAGCGAAGATTAGAGACTGGAGATTGGAAATTGCACCAGGGCCAATCTTTAATTCCCCAGCCCCTGCCAGTTATTCCAGCCATGTTATGCAATTAAGTATTTACGCCTGGAATACTATATGTTATACTAGCGTTATACTCACTGGCAACCATAAAGGTGAAATGATGGCAACTGTAAAAACGGCAATTTCCTTAGAAAAACCGCTGTTGGAACAAGTAGACGAAGCCGCACAAGAGATGGGCATTCCCCGCAGCCGCCTGTTCGTGTTGGCCGTCGAAGCCTTTCTGCAACGACGGGAGAATGAACGATTACTGGCCACATTAAATGAATTATACGCAGAAAATCCTCTGACCGAGGAAGAACGGACAAGGCTTGAAGCCATGCGCTATCTCTATGCTGTCAACCTGGAGAATGAGGAATGGTGATCAATCAAGGGGATTTGTTCTGGATAAATTTACCTGACCCGCTTGGTTCTACTCCCGGTTTTCGCCAGCCTCACGTGGTGGTGCAAAACAATGTTTTCAATCACAGCCAGATAAATACGACAGTGGTCTGTGCCATCACCACAAACCTGCAGCGGGCAAACTCTCCAGGAAATGTGCGCTTGTTAAAGGGTGAAGGAAACCTACCAAAGGCAAGCGTCGTTAACATAACGCAACTAGTAACAGTGGACAAGCAATTCTTAGTGGAAAAGATTGGCACGCTGTCGAAAGAGCGCATTTCACAAATAGTTGAAGGTCTGCAATTGTTAATTGAACCCCGTGACCTGGTGTAAATAGTCTGTCCTGAAAATGGAGCGCGGCCAGCCTGTCCGCACATGGCCGGCAGAAATGCCTGCTCTCCATTTTATTCCTCGTGGCGCGGCTTTGCTGCATGATAAGCTCTTATGGGAAAACGATAACATGAGTGTCGTGGCTGGTTTCTAGCGAAGTAAGGTTGTTCCTCTTCTACCGCCCTTTCATGCACCGCTTAATCCTTCTTCTCATCTTGCTCATTGGCGCGGCGCTGCGCCTGATTGGCCTGAACAACTTTTCTCCCCCTGGCATCACCCACGATGAGGTGGCCCACTGGCTGATTAATCGCGACATTCTCGCCGGGCAGCACGCCATCTACTTCACCGAGGCCTACGGGCACGAGGCGGGCTACCATTACCTGCAAACCGGTTTCATGCTGCTGCTGGGTGACAACGCCCTGGCGCTGCGCCTGCCCTCTGCCTTTTTGGGGCTGTTGCTGGTGGCCGTCACCTATGCGCTTACGCGCCGCCTGTTTGGCGGAAACGTGGGCATCATTGCGGCAGGGGCAACGGCCGTTCTCCTCTGGCCCGTTTTCTTCAGCCGCCTGGCCCTGCGCGCCATCAGCCTGCCTGTGCTGTCTGGGCTGTCGGCCCTCCTTTGGTGGCAGGCATGGGATAGCGGTGGCCTGCACTCTCAGGGTGCAGGGGCGCGGCGACCTTGGCTTGCATGGAGCACAGGCGCATTCTCACTCCTGCACCCCTGTGCCCCTGTACGCCTGCGCTTCCTGGCTTCCGGTCTCCTTGCCGGCCTCAGCCTGCACACCTACATGGCGGCGCGGGCAGTGCCCATTTTCTACGGTGCGTGGTTGGTATACCTGGCGCTGTGTCAGCGGCAGGCGCTGCGCGCGCGCTGGCGCGGCGTAGCCCTCTTTTGGTTGGCCTATGCGCTGGTGGCCGCGCCACTGGTCTGGTATTTGTTGACCAACCCTGGGGCCGAATACCGCGTTGGCGAGGTGGATGCGCCGCTGCGTGCGCTGCTGGCAGGCAATATGCGCCCGGTTTTGGACAATAGCTGGGCAATTGTGCGCGGTTTTATCTGCCAGGGCGATCCGCTGTGGCGGCAAAATGTGGCCGGGCGGCCGGTGTTCGATCCATTGCTGGGGGTGTTGTTTTATGGTGGGTTAGTGTTCATGCTATGGCGCTGGCGCACCCCCATATATGGCTTTGTCCTGTTCTGGTTGGCCACATCTACCATACCCAGTTTGGTGACGATTGATGCCCCCAGCACCATTCGCATGATTAATATGCTGCCTTTGCTGGGTGTGCCCATTGGCATCATTTTTGTCTACTTTATGCACAAATTGCGCACGTTTTCCCCAAAAGAGCGGCAGTTATCCACAGGGTTGGTCTATGGGTGGCTGATTTTGTGGGGTGGGGGGCATATCTGGGGGACGGCCGTTTCCATCTTTCACACGTGGCCCAATAACGCAGAAGTGCAGTTTGTCTGGCAGGCGGCCTTTACAGATATGGGGGTATACCTGGACGCCAATCCGGGGCTGGCAGGCGCGGCCATTGGCGGTTGGTCACCAGACACGATGGATGCGCCGACGATGGCGCTGCTGCTGCGGCGTCAGGACGCGCGCCTGAGCTACTTTAGCCCGCAAGAGGGCACGCTGCTGCTGCCTACCCATGGCCCCATCTTGCGCCCCACTATTTTGCTGTTAGACGCGCACTGGGAAGCGCAACTGGCGGCATGGGGGGCGCAGGTGAAAGATCACGGCCGTTTCACCCAATACACCCTCGCTCAAATACCTTCCCTTGCTGCACAACATGGCCGGTCTGCCACTTTTGGCGGGGAGCTGCGCTTTTTGGGTGCGGATTGGCTGCCCGATGGCATGGTGACGTTTTGGCAGGTAACGGCCGTACCGGGAAACGGCCGTCGTCTTTTTTTACATTGGCTGGATGAAGCGGGCAACATCATAGCGGAAGAATATCGCTGGGATACGGCCGATCCGCAGGGATTGTGGCAGCCCCATTGGCAACAGGGCGACCTGATTTTGCAGCGCCACAGCCTGGGTGCGCCGGATGCAGTGCAGGCGCGCATCGGCATTTTTGACCCCTATACCTGCACCCCCGGCCCTTGCCAAAACTTACGCACCCAAAGTGGGGCGGAGTTTGTGCTGCTGCAACGGCCGTAAGGCGGTAAGGGGCACAATGACACAGGGCACAAAGCGCCCAAAACAACCATCGTACACTGGCACAAATTTTCGTCATTGACAACTCTTGCTGGCGTAAGGTACAATGCCACCTGCTTTAGGCAAAAGTCTAATTTTTAGGAGATGCAAGTGAGCATGTTAATCCTCATCAACAACGGACGTATTCGTCTCGCCCAGGCCCGTGATTTCGGGATGGGCGCAGTGCGTCTGCGCGACATGTGTTGGCATCTCCAGGCAGGGAGGGCATGTTCAGCCTCTTAAGGCGCATTCCTCTCATACGCTACTGGGTTCTCAGCCCCGCGTGTCAGCACAGGCACGCGGGGCTTTTTTATTGCAAATTTCAGGTCCGGGGATATTGGATAGTTGGATAGTTGGTCGGTTGGCTGGTTTGTTAATCAACCAACCAACCAACCAGCCAACCACTTCCCCCAGGTTACAAATTTATGGAGTAACCATCATGCAAAATTTTTGGCGACTAATCAGCTATCTAAAACCTTATCGCAAACGCTTTGTGCTCTCTTTTGTCCTGGCAATGACCACGATCGGTGGTGACTTGATTGTACCGATGCTGTTTGGCTGGACGATTAGCCGGGGATTGCAGTCTGGGCAGATGGAGCAGGTGATTCTTTATGCCGGCTTGCTGGTCATGGTGCAAGCTCTCAAGTCTGGCGTCAACTACGCGCAGTGGCTGGTGCAGCATCAAGTGGGACAAAGTGTGGTGCGAGACCTGCGCGATCAGCTTTACAGCCGTCTCCAGGCGCTGCCACCCAGCTTTTACCGTAACATGTCCACGGGGCAGATCATGTCTCGTGTGACCAGTGACGTGGAGGCGGTACAAGAGTATCTGGGCTGGGGGTTCCTGATCCAGATGATGGGCGCGACCTCTTTCATTGGCACAAGCCTCATTCTGCTGCTGCTCGACTGGCAGCTTACGCTGGTGCTGTATCTGCCGTTGCTGGTGCTGCTGGTGATTGTCTACCACTTTGATAGGCATATTGGCCCTGCCTGGGATGCGGTGCGCGAGCAGATGGGGGTGCTCAGTACAGTGCTGCAAGAGAACATCAGCGGTGTGCGCGTGGTGCAGGCATTTGCGCAAGAGAAACGGGAAAACGGCCGTTTCCGCACGCAGAACCTGCTCAACCGCGAGAAAAACCTCAGCCGTGCCCGCCTGGAAGCCAACTCCTTTTCGGCGATGGATGCTATGGTGGGGCTGACTTTTGCCCTGCTGGCCTACTTCGGCGCACAACGTGTCATCAATGGTCATGGGGATTTGGGACAGTTCTTCGCCTACCAGTGGTATCTGTGGGGCATCATCTGGCCGGTGCGCTTCATGGGCTGGCTGATCAGCATGATGCGCCAGGCTTTGGCGGCTGCGCCGCGCCTCTTCCAGATTCTGGATGCGCCCCTGACCATTGCCGACAAGCCAGAAGCCATTACCTTGCAGCACGTGCGCGGTGAAATCGAGTTTCGCAACGTCCACTTTGCTTTTGAGGATGAGCCTGACCGGCTGGTGATGAAGGGGTTAAACCTGCACGTGTGGCCAGGAGAAGTGGTAGCAGTTTTGGGCAGCACAGGCAGTGGCAAGTCGTCGTTGGTGAATCTGATCGGCCGTTTTCAAGAAGTGACGGATGGGCAGGTGCTCATAGACGGGCATGACGTGCGTGACGTGACGCTGGAAAGTTTGCGGCGACACATCGGCATTGTGCCCCAAGAGGCGTTCCTCTTCTCGGCCAGCGTGCGCGAGAATGTTGCCTACGGCAACCCAGACGCCAGCGAAGCAGACATTATCCGCGCCGCCAAACTGGCGCAGGCGCACGACTTTATCATGGAGATGCCACAGGGATACGATACGCAAATTGGCGAGCGCGGCGTGCGCCTTTCCGGTGGGCAAAAGCAGCGGCTGGCGCTGGCGCGCGCGATTCTGGTTGACCCGGAGATTCTGATTTTGGACGAGGCAACGAGCGCCGTAGATACGCGCACGGAGCATGAAATCCAGCAGGCGCTAGAGCAGGTGATGCAGGGGCGCACCAGCATCATCATTGCCCAGCGCCTGAGCACTATCAAACATGCCGACCGCGTGGTGGTGCTGAAGGATGGTGTGGTGGCCGAAGCGGGGACGCACGCCGAGTTGCTGGCGCGCAAGGGTGAGTATGCGCGCATCTATGACCTGCAATACCGCGAAAGTGATGAGCTGCTGGCGGAGATGCAACAGTACATGGCAGCGCAAGATGAGGCGTATAAGTTACGGCCGTTGGCAGCGTAGGCGCTTCACAAAAGCAACTTCATGATTGGGGCACACCACCACAAATGAAAATGTAGTCCAGGTTACCTAACCTGCGCCTGCCCACCAGGTCTGGCAACCTGGGCTAACAGACGGCGGTCAACGGTCAGCCGTCGGCGGTCATTTTCGAAGGATATAACTATGTCTCAGCAAGATACTTACGAAGAATTGGAAGAGGCCGAACAACGGCCGTTCAACAAACAACACTTTATGCGCATGCTTGGCTACCTGGGCCGCTACCGCCGCGAAACGGTGCTGATTGGCCTGGCCATCCTCGCTTCGGCAGGCGTACCCCTGTTTGAGCCATACCTGTTGGGGCGCATTGTAGACGAAGGCATTGTGGCGGGCGATTTTGGCCGCGTGCAGCAGCTGGCGCTGCTTATCCTGGGGCTGCACCTGCTGGGCTGGGTAGGAAATCGTGCGCGCACCTGGCTTTCGGCCGTTATTGGCGAAGGCGTGCTGTATGATTTGCGTGACGACTTGTTTACGCACATACAGCGCCTCAGCCTGCGCTTCTACGATAAGCACCCGGTTGGGCGCATCATGTCGCGCATTACCAGCGACGTGGAATCCATTGCCCGCCTCTTGCACACCGGCCTGGTCACGTTCGTGGGCGAAGGCATCAACCTCATCGGCATCCTGGCTGTCATGCTCTGGATGAGCTGGCAGCTGACGCTGGTCGCCTTCGTCACCATTCCGCTGCTTACCTTTCTCTTTTACAAGGCGCGCACGACCATCGAAACGGGCTGGAAAAACGTGCGCAAGACTGTCTCCAACATCAGCACCAACCTCAATGAGTCGGTGACAGGGATGCAGGTGACGCAATCCTTCGCCCGCGAGCGGCGTAACATGCGCACCTTCCAGGGGCTAACCGAGAGCTCAAAGCAAACGTGGATGCAAACCGTGCGCGCTGAGGAAGCGATCTGGCCTTCGATTGACCTGATTGGCGTGGTGGGCACAGGGCTGGTGATTGTTGTCGGCGCGGGAATGGTTTTCAACGAGACGTTGACCGTCGGTTTTGTCATTGCCTTCATCAACTACCTGTGGCGCTTCTGGGCGCCGCTCAGCGCCATGAGCCGCTTGTACGGCATGACGCTCAGCGCCATGGCCGGCGCAGAGCGTATCTTCAACTTCATGGACACCGCACCGGAGATTAAGGACAGACCAGACGCCAGACTGCTGCCGCCCATTCGGGGGGAAGTGCAGTTTGACCACGTGAACTTTAAGTATGACCCGGAGCAGGAGTGGATTCTGCACGATGTGGACTTTACCGTGCGCCCCGGCGAGACAGTGGCGCTGGTAGGGCACACCGGTTCGGGCAAAACTTCGATCATCAGCCTGCTGCTGCGCTTTTATGACCCGGTAGAAGGGGCGGTGCGCGTGGATGGGCACGATTTGCGTCAGGTGCAGGTGGAGAGTCTGCGCCGACAGATGGCAATTGTGTTGCAAGATGGGTTTGCCTTTTCGGGGACAATTGCAGACAACATCCGCTACGGCCGTCCTGAGGCCAGCGACGCCGAAGTACAGGCTGCCGCCCAGGCAGTGCGCCTGCACGAGTTTGTCAGCACGCTGGAGGATGGCTACCATCACGACGTGGGCGAGCGTGGCGGGCGCATCAGTGTGGGGCAGCGGCAGTTGCTGGCCTTTGCCCGTGCCCTGTTGGTTGACCCGCGCATCCTGATCCTGGATGAGGCGACCAGCAGCGTAGACACAGAAACGGAGCAGATTATCCAGCAAGCCATGCAGACGCTGCTAAAAGGGCGCACGGCCTTCATCATTGCCCATCGTCTCAGCACCATTCGCCATGCAGACCGGATTATGGTGATTGACAAGGGACAGATTGTGGAATGGGGCACGCACGCGCAGTTGTTGGCGCAACGCGGCCGTTACTTTGACCTGTACCTAACGCAGTTTGCCGCCCACGTCAATGAGCATGGGGCAGATGGCAAGGTCAAGGAGCAGGTGGCGACTTGAAATAAAAAGTGGGCTGTGTGATTGGCGTACGGCCGTATTGCGCGTGGCGTCTGGGTAATATCACGAATGCAAACGGCCGTAATGCCCCTAATTTGGCTGAAATGAATAATGGGTTGGAAACACTCGGCTACCCAGTCTTGTCCTGGGAAATAGCGGTTGCCCCCTGCGCACCGAACTGATTAGTCACATCATTTGTTGATCTGAACGAAAGCTAGATTGCAAGCTACGAGAATAAGATCAACCATATTGTAAACTCATTTCCAAGTTGCGACGCATCTATACACGTGAGGAAAAGGATGGTATATGCAGAATACGGCCGTATCAACCTACAATCAAACATTGGCTACATTTGGATACGATAAACACCGCCTGAAGATCTATCCCACATTGGTTCTCATTATTTACGTGGTCTGGATACTCTTCATGAGCATCACAGAAAACTGGGCGCTGTTTCGTAACTATTGGCCAGCCACCATTACAATGCTATTTGGCTCATTTGTGGCCGGGGCTACCGCAGAAGGGGGTGGCGCGGTGGCGTTTCCCGTCTTTACCAAAGTGCTTCAGATTGCTTCTAGTGATGCCCGCACCTTCTCCCTAATGATCCAATCTTTTGGCATGGGCATGGCCAGCATCTACATTATCACGCGGCGCATTCGCGTGCTGCCCAATGTCATTGCCTGGGTCTCTTTAGGAGGCGTGTTAGGGCATGTTTTAGGCGCTTTTTGGTTAATAATCCCCAACCCCTATCCCAAAGTGCTCTTCACCTTTGTGACCACAGCGTTTGGCGTGGCTCTCTTCCTCTCTACATATGTTATGAAGTGGGCGCCTCGCGACAACTTGCCTGATTGGGGGCCACGGTATCAGGTAGTTTTTGCCGCAGTAGGCGTTTTCGGTGGCATATTCGCCGCGCAAGTTGGGTCAGGG
The DNA here is from genome assembly GCA_937943625.1 of uncultured Anaerolineae bacterium. GTDB lineage: Bacteria > Chloroflexota > Anaerolineae > Promineifilales > Promineifilaceae > JACSRF01. The sequence goes on from CALEAD010000025.1 coordinate 66,991, forward strand.
ATAGATGCGATTACATTCATGCTCCTGACATTGGCATTTGGCCTGGACGAGAAGATCAGCACACCGACAACGGTGATCATTATGGCGACTAATTCTTGGGTAGGCTTCTTTTTGCACGGGGCCGTGCTACAAGATATTGGCATCATGTGGAATTACTGGTTGGTAGCTGTACCTGTGGTCGTTTTAGGCGCACCCTTAGGAGCATTCGTTACCTCTCGCCTGAACCGACACACCGTCATCAACTTTTTGCTGCTGCTAATCAGTGTTGAGTTGCTGACAACTCTATGGTTAGTTCCTTTTCGTTCCTGGACAGAAGTGGGCGTTACGGCAACGGCCGTGCTTTTCTTTACAATATGGTTTTGGACTATGCTGCACTACCGGCAAAAAAGAGCCAGGACCATGAAAAGGTAACTTTAGAGCATTTGTCACAAGTGAAGCAAGTTTATGTATTGAAGGAGTTCTCCATGAGCGGGGCGCACCACGATGAATGAAAACCGTAGCGCGGTTTTCCAAACCGCGTATCGAACTGGAAGTTTGATACGCGCAAGAGACTGCACCGGCTGCGCCAACCACCATAAATGAAAGTGGAGCGCAGGCTACCGAACCTGCGCCCACCAGATTTAGCAACCTGAGCTATATTTACAACCGTCCGCGGTCGGCCGTCGGCGGTTATTACGAAGGAGGGTGTTAAAAATGAGTGACGTGATCATTATTGGTGGAGGTCCAGCGGGTTCTACTCTGGGCTGTTATCTATCTAAGGCTGGCATCAGCAATACCATACTTGAAAAAGCCTTTCATCCACGCCCCCACGTTGGCGAATCTATGGTTACCGCATCTACTCGGGTTTTTCAAGAAATTGGCTTTCTAGAGGTGATGGAGCGCGAAGATTTTGTCAAGAAGTTTGGCGCTACGTGGCACGCGCCTTCCAACCGGGGCAAATTTGCTATCTTTTTTGCCGAATTTCCTCAGGAAGGGATCAATCAAGATTACACCTACCACGTTGACCGCAGCAAATTTGATATGCTTCTGCTAAAGCACGCTGAAAGCTTTGGCTCTAAGGTCGTACAAGGGGTGGTGGTGAAGCGTGTGCTAATGGATAACAACGGCCGTGCAATTGGTGTCCGCGCCGCCATTGATGAGGTGGAATTTGACATACACGCGAAGCTGGTTGTAGACGCCTCTGGGCGTGATACGTTGCTGGGACGGCAATTGCGTGTCAAGAAAAAAGACCCCATCTTTAATCAATATGCTGTTCATGCCTGGTTTGAAGGGTTAGACAAAGGTAACGACGAAAGTAGAGATCACATTCACATATACTTTTTGCCGGTGGAGCGGGGCTGGGTGTGGCAAATTCCGATCACTGAAGAAATTACTTCCGTAGGCGTGGTGGTAGATAAACAGGTCTTCAAGGAAGTGTTCACGGATATGGATGCTTACTTCCAAAAAATGATTCAGACAAATGACAATCTGTCACGCGCCATGCGCCGGGCACGGCGTATCAACGAATTTAAGACCGAAGGGGATTACAGCTATAGCATGGAGTCCTTTGTCGGGGATGGCTATCTGATGGTAGGGGATGCAGCGCGCTTTGTAGACCCAATTTTTTCCTCTGGCGTGAGCATTGCTCTCTACAGCGCCAAATTTGCCGCCGACCGCATCAAGAAAGCATTTGCCAACGATGACTTTAGCGCAGAGATGTTTCAGCCATACGAAGAGAAGCTGCGCAGCGGGGCTAATGTCTGGTATGAGTTTATCCGCCTTTATTACAAACTCTTGCCATTGTTTACCCATTTTATTCAATCACCCAAGCATCGCTTACAGGTATTGCAGCTTTTGCAGGGAGAGGTGTTCGACCGCCAGGAAGTGCCTGTGCTTGATGCCATGCGCCATTACATTGAGGCAGTTGAGCGCACTGAAGGGCATTTCTTCAAGGCGCACCTGTCCGATATCTCAATTGATTCCCTTCCAGAGATGACGGCAACCTGATACTTAAACAGATTGCTGATAGCTTAAGGATTTGTAGCTATTTGTAACCCAGCCCTGCGCTGCGGCGTGCTGCGCCATTGTGTGCGTATCAGCAGCCAGCAAAAAGGGGCAGCCCACCGCAGCGACTTCTGTGGCAAGCTGCTGCACAGCCGTATCACGCGCAGGGTCTGGGGTAACGTCGCGAATGTAAACAGCCATAATCCGTCCTGGATGCTCGTGTACCACCTGCGTATAGATTTCCGGGTCATGCTGGCCGCTATCGCCAATCAAGATAAACGGCAGGTGTGGGTAAAACGCCAGCAGCTCACGGATTGCGCCCAGCTTGTGCGCATGATGCTGCGTGGGCAAGATTTCTGTCTGCGTAATGCCCCAGTCACGCAGGAAAATGGGAGCCTGGGGGATGTTATTCAGGGCAAAAAAGTCCACCAGCAGGTCATACAAATTCCAGGGGCTGCTGGAGAGATATACCAATGGATTTTGCTCCTGGTGTAGGGCGCGGTAAAAAGCGGCCACGCCGGGGAAAGGTAGGCGCGTTTTGGCGCTGCCCGTGAACACCTCACGCGCCATACGTAGCAGGTTGGTGGCGTGTGAGACCACCACCGTATCGTCCAAGTCGCTGATGATGCCGAAGCGCGCGGTAGGTGGGGGCACGAACATGTGCCCGGTGGCGTATGCGGGTGCGTCCCCTTGTGGATGCAGCAATTCCAGCGCCACCTCTTGCCAGCCAGCCTGGGTTAGTGGTGGCGACAAAGCCAGGGAGATGGTGAAAAAACCTTCCTCATCGGCCGTTACTTCTTGCGTGGCGGCGTCAAATTGCGCGCGCCTAACCTGGGCGCGCACCCTGGCCCCTGGCACTTCGTCGCTGGCAAAGCGGCGGTACATGTCCGCCAGATTGTCCCAGAGCGTGTGGTTGTCAACGGCCGTTGTCTCGCCAGGGTTACGCAGCACCCGCCCCCGCAGCACCAGGTGATCAGAACGGCCGTAGCCCTGGTAAGGCACGATCACCAATCTTTCGCGCGTGCGCAGCCGTACCGCCAGCTTTTCCTTCCAGCTATCAAAACGTCCCTCTGCACCATGTGCCAGGCCGGCAAATTTTTGCTGCCAATCACTCATCATTCATTCCTTTCGCGGCTGTATATTGTTCCACACCAGCGAGTCGGCCCGTTGCAGCGCCGTCAGCGCCTGTTCGTAAGTTGTGGCCTGGCGCGCCTCGTCATATAGCATATTTACCATTTGTTCAAGGCGTGCCACCCGGCCACTTTCTAACATTTCCATTCCTGCCCGTTCCAGGTAACCAAGCGCGCGCTCCACCTGTGCCACGCCGCCTGCCAATTTTTCCGCCTGTGTTTGCAGCGTGTCAGATAGTTGTTGCGCTTCCTGATTTGCTTGCTTCACCTCGTCCAGCAGTTTGTGTGTCTCATCCAGCCAGCCTGTTTTCCGCACTTTTTGCCACGCCTGCTGGATGCGCATGGCGCACTGCTTCACCTGCATCACCTGTGGGTGCAGGCAGCGCCATTGGCCAGCAATCGCCTCTACCTGGCTGACAAACTGGGGATAATCCTGTACCAGGGCACTCAGGCTGTCGAAGCGCAGGCGCAGATATTCATATGAGCTTTGCACGTCTCCGGTCAATTCGCGCGTGGCGCTGAGCGCCTGCTGCAATAGCCGTGGCTTGCCTTGCGCCGCCTGACGCTGCGCCTGCACCTGCGCATAGTTGCGCGCCAACGTACTCGCCGGCGCCAGGGGCAAAAGCTGCTGCAAGGCCTGCCAGGTGCGCTGTAGCTCTTGCGTGGCCTGCTGTAGTTCGCGCGCCAGTTGCTGGGCCGCTTCTTGCTCCGCTTGCTGTAAGGCGACAGCCTGCGCCTGAAGGGGAGCCAGGCGTGCCTGCATGGCCTCTGGCCAGCCTGTCAGTACAGGAGCGAGTGGGGTGTGTGGCTGGCGCGCCACCTGCGGCGCGAAAAAGCTGCTTGCTAAATCAACCCTGTTTGCAGACGTGGCAGAAGTGTATGGCTGGCGCGCTAACTGTTGCAGGCGCTCTGCCAGCTCATCTTCCAGGTGCTGTAGTTGCTGATGCAAAGCAGCAATGGGGCCTGGGTCAACAGAGTCTGGCATGAGGGGGAGAAGGGCGCGCACTTGCTGCCTGGTGCTGAGCAGGGTGGCGGCCAGGGGCAGTAGCGCCTGGCAACCAGCAAGCAGTTCGGTGGCCTGGGCAAACTGGGCCTGGCGGCGCAACACGGCCGTTTCCTCTTGCAGGGTATGGCTCAGGTGCAGCAGCTGGCGCAGGACGGAGGGCTGTGCGGGGGCATCTTGCGCTGCCAGGCGTGCCTGGGTCTGGCGGCTGTGATTGAGTGCCTGGTCCAATGTCTGCCGTGCCTGCTGCGCTGCGGCCACTTCTGCTTCCAGTTGTGCCAATTCTGCAGCCAGACCGTGCAGCGCCTGCCCAAGCTGGTCGGCTTCTTCTAGGGAGATGTTGGTGCTGGCATTGAGCTGCTGGTTGAGTTGGGTAGCCTGTTGGCGCAAACGGCCGTATACCTGCCACAAATTATGCAATCCTTCGATACCGGCGCTGCGCTCTTGCTGCAAACGGTCGTGAATCTGCTGCAAACGCTGCAAGCTCTGTGCGCTTTCCTGGCGGAACTGTTGCGGCATCTGGTGCAGGCGTCCCAGCTCTGCGTGTGCGGCGGCAAGCGTTTGCCGTCCCGCTGCCACCAGCTGCTGCATCTGGCGCAGCCGCCACCACGTTTGCCAGATGCGTACAGCATCATGCGGGTAGCTGATGAAGTGCTGAACGGCCCAGGGCACAGCCATCAGGCGCGGAAAGGAGAGCGATTCGGCCGTTGCCAGGGCCTGGCGGCCAGCCTGCACTTCGGCCAGTAGCTGTGTAGCCTGGTCGTCAATGCGGCGGTACTGTGGCGCTTGCAAGCTATGAAAGGGGTCTAACTGGTGCGCCAGGGTTTCCAGCTCCTGCTCCAGGGCGCGCACAGCCTGCACAAGCTGCTGCCGCTGCTGCAAGTTGCGTTGTGCCAGCCAGCGCAGCCCCTCCGGCAACAGCCCCAACAGCAGTAGCAGGAAAACGGCCGTGACAAGCAGAATACCAGCCAGGGGTTCAAGCATAGCCAACCAACCAACTAACCAACCAACCACCAACCCTACTCTTCCTCTTCCAACCCTGTCTCATCTAGCAAGCCGGCGGGGGTAATTTGTAGGCGAATTAACCCCTTTACCTCGTCTGGGTCGGCGGGCTGCCCTTTGCGCAAAATGAGGATACGGCCGTTGTGTGCCAGCTTTTTGCTAAACAGGCGTACCCGCTTCAGAATCGTTTGCCAATGCTCTGGCAGCAGCACCCGCGCCACGTCTTCCGGGCGCACGCTGCCCTCCAGACCGGCCGCGCGACACATGGCGATGATGGTTTCGTACACTTCTTCGTCGCTGACGCGGCGCGTTTTTTTCATTTGCTCTTTTGTCATGCTGTCTTCCTTGAAAATGACCGCCGACGGCTGACCGCGTTTTGCCGGTGATGGGCGGCCTGCCAAAGGCTGTCGGCGGGCAGAAATTTGTCAAACACCGCTTCCAGAAAAAATGAACCATCCAGGGGCGCGATGGTGCGGTCAGGCACAGTTTGTCGTTTGTAGTGCCGACTTGAGTCGGCTGCCCGCTAAGGCGGTCAATACGAACTTTAGCCCACCCCGTTGTCTCAAACTGAGAATTGCTAATTGCTGGTTATGGGCAGCGACTCACGGTTTATGGCTTTCAAGTGTGATATGATTCACTATCATTTTATAGGAAAAGTGAGTTTTGCGGAATTCGTGTGAGCAGGTGTTTATACGAGAACCTGGGTTACGTTTTCGAGGAAGACAGGCGTTGCTTTTGTTAACTTGACGCGCGATCGGCTGTGGGCTGTCGGCGGCCATTTTTAGAGGAGCTTGAGTATGATTGTTGTGGCCAGTAGTAATGGCATTGTGGGCATACAAACGGCCGTACAGGTGCTGCGCGCGGGCGGTACGGCCGTTGACGCCGTAGAAGCAGGTATCCGCCTGGTAGAAGCCAATCCAGATGACCACACAGTTGGCTATGGGGGCTATCCCAACATTCTGGGGCAGGTGGAGCTAGACGCCAGCATTATGAACGGCCGTACGCTGGAAAGCGGCGCCGTTGCTGCCCTGCAAGGCTACCCGCACCCCATCTCCATTGCGCGCAAGGTGATGGAGGAATTGCCGCACGTGCTGCTGGCTGGTGCTGGCGCGGCGCGCTTTGCCGCAGAAATGGGCTTTACCGCCCAAGAAATGTTGACACCAGAGGCGCAGCGCGTCTGGCAAGAACGTTTGCAGCGGCATATGCCGCCAGAGCTGTTTGCCAATTTGCACGCGCAACCGGCGCTGCGCGATTGGGTGCGCCTGGCAACTGACCCAGAGCGCGCCGGGGGGACGGTGAACTTCATTGCCCAAGACGCGCACGGTGATATTGCCTGTGGCGTGAGCACCAGCGGCTGGGCCTGGAAGTACCCAGGGCGGCTGGGGGATTCGCCTATTATTGGCGCGGGTAACTATGCGGATAACCGCTATGGTGCGGCTGCCTGCACCGGCATGGGGGAGATGGCCATTCGCGCCGCCACGGCGCGCAGCCTGGTGCTGTACCTGAAAATGGGTATGACGCTGGCAGAAGCGGGCACAGAGGCGATGCGCGACCTGGCTGACTTACACGGCCGTTTCCTCAGCGTGATGAACATCATCGCCCTGGACAGGCACGGCCAGCCGGCTGCCTTTAGCAGCCAGCAGGGCAAAACCTACATCTATCAGCGCGCTGACATGGTGGAGCCGATTGAAGCGCTGCGCACATTTGTGGCTATCCCGACGCGCTGGGGATAGGATGCTGCCGGGTTGGGTGTGTGCGATAGGGCAAAAGAACCGCTTTTCTGGAAACGGCCGTTTCCCAATTTCCGGCATGGTTCAGCTTCTTTGGAAAACGTGCTTGACAAATTTCTGACCGCCGACGGCTGACCGCAGACCGTCAGACTGGGGACAAATCGCGGTCGGCCTTCAACAATGAACACGGAGGGCACGGAGGTGTCACGGAGATTTTGGCGCAGAGCGAGCTTTTTCTCTGTGCAACTCCGTGCATTCTCTATGTGCCTCCGTGTAAGAATTTGTATAAGAATAGCTTACCAGAAATGAACCTGGCCCAAAATGACAAAGACAGCGTTCGGAATTTGCTGTGACTGGCATGATAGAGCTAATTTTGCCAACGGCCGCTCTGGTGTTGCTGTTGCTGGCGGGCACGTGGTGGGGGCGCTGGCGACAGCAGCGGCTATTAGCCACTGTGCAGGTGGTGACGCTGCCGGGCGTCACCTCAGCATATCGCCAGAACCGGCGTGACATCCAGGTATTTTTGCCGCTAGGGTATGATGCGTCGCAGGCGCGCTATCCTGTGCTGTACCTGAATGACGGGCAGGAGGTGGCGCAGCTTGGCCTGCGCGAAACGCTGGCGACGCTGCTGGCGCGCCGGCGCTTGTGCCCGCTGATCGTGGTGGCCATTCCCACCGATGACGCGCGCCTAGAGGAGTACGGTACGGCCGTTTGCGTGAACGCGCAAGGGTTGGGTAGCCAGGCCACAGCTTATGCACAATTTGTGCGGCACGAGCTGATGCCGCTTATCAATCATCAGTTCAGAACAGAAACCGGGGCGCGGAAAACGGCCGTGTTGGGCGCGTCATTGGGCGGCCTTTCTGCCTTTGACCTGGCCTGGAACCACCCTGACCAGTTTGGCACAGTAGGGGTTTTTTCTGGCTCCTTCTGGTGGCGTTCAGCGGCAGATTGCACGGAGATTACCCCAGGGCGACGTATTGCCCACGAGCTGGTGCGGCGCGGCACGTACCGCCCTCACCAGCGCTTCTGGTTCCAGGCAGGCACGCAAGACGAAGCGGCCGACCGCGACAACAACGGCGTCATTGACGCCATTCAGGACACGCTGGAACTGATTGAGGCGCTAACCAGGTTGGGCTACCGCTATGGCCCGCAACTGGCTTACCTGGAGGTAAAGGGGGGGCGGCACAATTACGACACCTGGGCAGAGGCGCTGCCCCACTTTCTTACCTGGGCATTTCCGCTGACCGCCGACTGCTGACAGCGGACCGCTGCGCCTCTTTCATGGGACGGTTGGTCGTCGGCAGCCAGGGTAGATTGCCCCATAAGCCACTTTTGGGATACACTCATGTCAGTTATACGAGCTCTGCGGCGGAGAAATGTATGCCCACTGTCTGGCTGATTCGTCACGCACAAAGTGAGTCAAACGCCAATCTCAAAACGAGCCATCCCGCGCACAGTGCGCTGACCGAACTGGGACAGTGGGAGGCGTCCCGCCTGGTCATGGCCTTCAGGCAAAAGCCAGATTTGCTGGTGGTTTCCTCATTTTTGCGCGCGCAGCAAACGGCCGTTCCACTCATCGCCCATTTTGATCCCATTGCCGTTGAGGAGTGGCCGATTTACGAGTTTACCTACCTGGCGCCCGAACGCTACGCCAACACCACCGCCGACGAGCGCGCCCCTTTTGCGCGCGAGTATTGGCTGCGCAACGACCCGCTGTATAAGGATGGCGGGGAAGGGAAATCGTTCGCCGAACTGCTGATGCGCGTCTGGGAGTTGGTAGCCCATTTACAGCAGCACCCTGGCCAATTTTTGGCGTTGATTGGTCATGGGCTTTTTTGGCGCGCGCTGCTGTGGGCGGTGTTGACCAATACCCGCGCCGCCACGCCGCAGGCGCTGCAACATTACAGCTACTTTGTGCAAAGCGTGTTCATGCCGAATGTGGCCATTTGTCGCGCACACTTCTCGCCCATGGCCGTTTACTTTTCCCCTTTTGATATAACTCACCTGAGCACTGGAGGAGAAACATGATCCAGCACTCTGTTTTCACCATCCTGTCCCAGGCCGACATCTTCGACAACATGAGCAAAACTCAGCTAGAGATGATTGCCGCCATTGGGGAACTACTTATTTGTCAAGAGGGGGAAATCCTGGTGCGAGAAAATGACCGTTCTGACGAGCTATACGTCATTGGCGCAGGCCACGTAGAAGTTCTGATAGACCCCTCACTGGTCACGTCGCAGGCAGAGGTGATGCCGCAAATGCTGGTGGTGGAACTGGGTGCGGGGCAGGTATTTGGCGAAGTAGCGTTGGTAGACCAGGGCATACGCTCGGCTACCGTTCGTGTCAGCCGCAAAGATACCGTCATTGTGCGCATTTCGCGCCAGCGGTTGATGCTGCTGTGCGATACCTACCCGGAGCTGGGCTACAAGCTGATGAAAAACCTGGCCGCCGACCTGGCGCTCAAAATTCGCCAGACCGACCTCACCCTGCGCCAGTACCAGTTACTGCTGGCCAAAGCGTGAGAGAAGCGAGATTAGCGATTAGAGGGGGAAGATGATGCAAGCCTCGAATCTGCAATCTCCAATCGGGCGCAGTTCAAAGCATCCTTACCAACTTGGCTGCAGACCGCCAGGGAGGCCACGTTTCTCGGCGGCAGATAGCGGTCTGCGGTCGGCGGTCAAAAATGGTTAAACTATCCTTTCAGGACGTCATGAACCATACCCAAAACGCTAACTGCTCCCTGCTAACCGCTCATTGCTAACCTCCGACTCCATCTCCGCCACGAAGGCTTCCAGCAAATCCAACCCCTCGTGCCAAAACTGTGGGTCTTGCAGGTCCACGCCCATTGGCGCCAGAATGTGGTGCGGCCAGTCAGAGCCGCCGGCGCGCAACACATCCAGGTAGCGGTCGGCAAAGCCGGCTGGCTGCTGTTTGTAGCGCGCATACAGCGCCCACACCAGCAGTTCGCCAAAGGCGTAGCTATAGACGTAGCCGGGCAGGGCGACAAAGTGGGTAATCGGCATCCACCAGGTCTGGTATTCAGGGCGCAAGGTAATGCTGTCACCAAACTGATCGTGCTGGGTTTGCAGCCAGAGTTGGTTGAACTGTTCCAGGCTTAGCTCTCCCTGCGTGCGCCGTGTCGTGTGAATGGCATGCTCGAAGCGGTTCAAGGCAATCTGGCGCTGCACGGTGGCAAAGGTTTCGGCCACTTTTTGCATACGCATCGCCACGCGCAGCGCCGGGTCGCGTTGCTGCGCTATCAGGTAGTCAAAGACGAGCATCTCGCAGAAGGTGGAGGCCATTTCGGCCATTGTTAGCGGTGTGCTGGCTTGCAGTTCCCCTTGTGGGCGCGCCAGGTAGAAGTGAATGGCGTGCCCCAGCTCATGCGCCAGGGTCATCACCTGGCCCATGTGACCGGTGTAGTTCATGAAGACGTAGGGGTGATTGTCGGTGGTGGTGTAGGCGCAATAGGCGCCGCCCAGCTTGCCTGGCTGGGGCGGGGCGTCTATCCAGTTGTTGTCGAAGAATTTTTGCGCAATTTCAGCCAGGCGGGGGGCAAACTGGTGGAACGCTCGCAGCACGATGGCGCGGGCTTCTGCCCAACTGACTTTTGGCTCTTCTTTGTTGATGGGGGCGTAGCGGTCGTAATCGAAGAGTTCGTCGTAGCCGAGCTGTTGCTTGAGCAGGCGATAGTAGCGGGAAACGATGTCGTAGCGGCTGGTCACGGCCGTTATCAGCGCTTCTACCGTCTCATCGGCCACCTGGTTTTGTAGGTTGCGCGCAGAAATCCAGGAAGGAAAGCCACGCATTTTGTCTTTGGAGGCTTTGTCAAGCAAAATCATGTTGAAGATGTAGGCGATGGTGTGGCTGTTGGCGGCAAAGACCTGGCTCATGGCGGCAGCCGCTTGTTGCCGCAGCGTGCGGTCGGGGTTGAACAGTAAGTTGGCAGCTTCGGCATAGGTCAGGTTACGGCCGTCTACAAGGTAGGTGAGCCTGCTGGTAACCTCATCATAGAAGCGGCTCCATCCCTGGCTGCTGGTTAGCGAAAGCTGACTGATGACCTTCTCTTCCGCTTCGGAGAGGGTGTAGGGCTGCATCAGCCGCTTTTGCTTCAGGTAATGGCCGTAGTGTTTCAGGGCCGGGTTGTCGGCGAGCACAGCCGTTTCTTGTGGCGCGTTTGCCCATTCCAGCTCAAAAAAGAGGGTAAGCTGCTCAATTTCGGTGGTGTGATCATTTTTGCGCGCCATCAGCTTGCCCAGTACCGGGTTTTGTGTATCTACCGACCAGGCCAGGTAGGCGTAGTAGCCGATTTTTGTTAGCAGACGCACAATTTCTTCGTAGTCGGCCATCGCCTGGGCCAGTTCGGGCGCATTCAGCGTCGCGACACGCCCGCGGTATCGTTCTGCAAAAGCAGTAGCCAGCGTGCGCGCCTGTGCCATGTCGGCTTCCAGTTGTGGATCATCTGGCGCAGCGTATAAATCGCGTAAATCCCAGCGCACATCTTCGGCGCCGGTTGGGAAAGTGGTAGGAGTGGTCATGAAAATCTTCTCAGTGAAAAGGGTAAATATATGTTAAATAACTCACCTTACGCAGCCAGTTGAGTGGGGTTGAGTTCCCGCAACTTGGCATAAGCGGCATGAATGGCGGACAAATACAGTTTGGATTTGAGTGCAAAGTGATTGAGTTTGGTATTGCCCTTGAGCAGCTCGAGTTTG
>CALEAD010000026.1 GCA_937943625.1 uncultured Anaerolineae bacterium
TCACTGAGCAGAGTTGTTACGCAGGCCGCTCCCTGCGTTTTGGCAATGGGGTGATTCAATTGCCCCTACCGTTTTTCAAAGGCATTTGTTTTTCGTATTTTTGAGCCATTTCGGCTCTGATTGCACAATAGTTACGTTAACGTGCGTGTCATTGCCATAAACAAAAACCAGGACGATGATCAGCACCTGTGGCAGGAGCAAATACAACACCTGGCGACGAACCAGCGGAGAGCGCGTGCGCCAGAACGTCACACTCAACCCTGTCAGGCTTAGCGCAAACATGGCAGAGAAGTAGACCCAATACCAGGAAAACAGAGGCCCCTGCCCGATAGTAGCCAGTTGCGTAGGACGCACCTGCACACCCGCAATAAACTGATTACCGAGCAAAGCTAACAAAGCCATGGCCAGGGCGCCCAGATACCCAGGAAACAAGAGCAGTTCCCGCACTTTGCGCCAGGATGCGGAAAAATAAAATGCGCTTAGATGGAAATAGAGAACCGGACCAATGGCGCTTATTACCCAACGCAAACGCAAGGCAAACTCCGCTTGCGGCAAGAACTCTGGGCTGGGCGTAAAGAGGAAAAAGTTGAGCAAATAAATGCCGCCCAGGCTAAAACAAATGACGGCAAATACCCTGGCTATCGGCTCGCGAAAACGAAGCGTCAGCACATAAGCTCCCAGGCTCAGGTAGCCAACGACGATGAAAAACGCCAGAATCAACAGGATTTCGGTACGGGATACCAAAGTACTCCTTACAGCAATTTTCCTAGTCGCTCGCGAAACGGGTTGTTAACAGTTTGTTTACCTGGGTCGGCCCTTTCACGTGCGTTGCGGCTACGGCCGTTACAAGGACACCACCTGCCCCATGCGCGCCGATTCATACAATGCCAGCACTGTGCGCACGTGATTGCGCGTTTCCACCAGGGTGAGGAAGGTGGGCGCACCGTGCAAAATGGCGTTATGCATATCCTCTACCTCGCCCAGGTAAAGCTCCATGGGTGGCACAGGGATTTCTTCTGGCTCTCCCTCGGCGGGGTAAAAGCGCAAATAGCGCTGGCGGTCCTCCAACCCCACAAACGGCCGATTCCAGCGCAGTCGTCCTGCCGTTCCGAGCACTTCTGCCATCGTGTAAAAGGGGGTGCGGAAGGAGGCGGAAATTTGCGCCACGCGCCCACCGCTGTACCCCATTTGTCCGGCAAAAAATTCATCCACGCCCGTATCACCCAACCATTGGCTGCCCTGCACCCATTGGGGCGTTTCGCCCATCAGGTACTGCGCCAGAGTAAGCGGATAGACGCCCACGTCCCACAGGCAGCCGCCGCCCCATTCCGGCACCAGGCGCACATTGTCGCGGCTGCGAAAGGCAAAGTTGAAGGTGCCACGCACCATGGTGATCTCTCCCAAACGGCCGTTTTCCACCCATTCTTTGACAATTTTGGTCTGTGGATGATGGCGGTACATGAATGCCTCGGCCAGCACATTACCTGTTTCCTGCGCCGCAGCAATCATGGCGTCTACGTCATCCAGGGTAAGGGCAAAGGGCTTTTCGCACAGCACGTGCTTGCCGTGCCGCAGGGCGTAGATGCTCCATTCGGCGTGCAGGTGATTAGGCAGGCTGACGTACACGGCGTCAATGGCGTCCGATTGCAGCATTGCTTCGTAACTGCCAAAGGCGAGGGAAATTTCCCATTTGGCGGCGTAGGCATCGGCACTGGATTGGGTGCGGCTGGCAACGGCCGTTAGCTCACCCCACTGCGACATGCGAATGGCGGGAATCAGCCGCCGGTTGATATTAGCTGTGGATAGCAAGCCCCAACGCACTTTTTTCATGTCTGAGTTCCTTTTCAAGTGTCAGGCACGGGGCAAAACTACAGTGAATAAGCCTGGGGCATTCGCCCCGCGCCTGGCACTGCCTTATGCTTCATTCAACTGCGCCAATATCGCCAACACCTCGGCATTCGACGGAATATCTTGCATAGAGCTACCATAGTGCACATAGCGCACAAAGCCATCTTTGTCTACCACCATCAGCGCCGGCAAACGGCCGAACTTCAGCAATTTTACCTCTTGTCCATAGCGATTGGCGACCTGGTGCGTCGGGTCTGGCAGCCCTACAAATGGAAACTGTTGCTGCTGCCACTGGCGGGCGTAGGCGTTGGCATCATCCGGGCCAATGACGAGAATGACCGCGTCTTGCGCGGCGAACAGATCATACTCCTGGCGCAACTGCGCCAGATGCCGGCGGCAGTACGGTCAGAAAAAGCCGCGGTTGAACACAAGCACCACGTGCTTTTGCCCCCGGTAGTGCGAAAGGGTAACGGGATTACCCTGAAAATCTGCCAGGGTAAAATCTGGCGCGGGGATATTTTCGACGATTTTGGACACAACTCCTCCTACATGTAAGTTTTCCGCCCGTCAGTTTTCCCACTGACCGGCTAATCTACTATTATTTTGACAGACGTTGAGTAACAGCGATAATAAGCGATGCGGTGGTTTGAACCGCTTTCTTTCGTAAAATTCTAATGTGACTGTACCCTTTCTCCTTTACCCTTCCCCAGGAGCCTCTATGCCGCATGCCCAACTTACCCTGGAAACTGTTGCCACTTATCCGCTGCCCGGCACGGCCGTTCCCGGCAGCCTCACCTTTTCCCCCGACGGCCGTTTAATCGCCTATCTCTTCAGCGCGGAAGGAACTCTGATGCGCCAGCTTTACGCCCTGGAGCTGGCAACGGCCGTTGTACGCCAGATCGTTCACCCCCCAGGCAACGACAGTAGCGACGAAAGTGTGCCCCTGGCCGAGGCGCTGCGCCGCGAACGACTGCGCCAGCGCGAAACCGGGGTCACACAGTACGCCTGGAGCAGCCAGGGCAGCCTGCTCATCCCCCTCAACGGCAACCTGTACACGCAGGATAGCCCCGACGCGCCGCTGCGCCTGCTGCTGGCAGGGGACGGCGCGCCCATTCTGGACGCCCGCTTCTCCCCAGACGGCCGGCACGTGGCCTACGTGCAAGACGCCGAGCTATATGTGATTTCCACCGCCGGCGGGCAGCCGCGCCAGCTTACCAGCGGCGCGCGCGGCACGGGGCGCACACATGGCCTGGCCGAATATGTGGCGCAAGAGGAGATGGGCCGCCATCACGGCTACTGGTGGTCGCCAGACAGCCAGTTTATTGCCTTTACCCAGGTAGATGAAACGCACATTCCTGCTTTTCGCATTATGCACCTGGGCAAAGACACCGTAGGCGAAGGCGCGCAGGAGGACCACCCCTATCCCTTTGCCGGGCAGGCGAATGCGCGCGTGAAGCTGGGTATCGTCCCAGTTAATGGCGGCGAACCGGTATGGATGGATTTGGGCACGAACGAAGACATTTACCTGGCGCGGGTGGCCTGGCTGCCCAACGGCCGTCTTACCGCCCAAATCCAAAACCGGGAACAGTCCCGCCTGGACCTGCTGGTCTTTGAGCCGCAAACCGGTGCCGCCACCACCCTGCTCACCGAAACCAGCCAGGTATGGCTTAACCTGCACAATTTGTTCAAGCCGCTGGCAAACGGCCGTTTCCTGTGGGGGTCTGAGCGCAGCGGCTTTCAACACCTTTATTTGTACGAAAGCAACGGGGAATTGGTACGGCCGTTGACCAGCGGCGAGTGGCTGGTAGAAGAAATTGTCGCTGTGGACGAAAAAGGCGAGACCATCTACTTCACGGGCACGCGCCGCAGCCCGCTGGAACGCCACCTGTACGCCGTCTCCCTAGACGGTGGCGAACCGCGCCAGCTTACCACTGCTCCAGGTCTGCATGACGTGATGGTGGATCCGGCACAACAGCGTTTTATAGACGTGCAGCATAACCGGCACAATCCTCCCACCATCACCCTGCGCGATCTGGCGGACGGCCGTTTGCTCACCACCATCTACAACACCCCCGACCCCCGCGTGGCCCAGCTCAACCTGCCTGCGCCCGAACTTGTTACCCTGCCCACACGCGATGGCGTGCTGCTACATGCAGCCATTTACCACCCACCCCAATCCTTTGGCCCTGGCCCCCACCCCACCATCGTCAGCGTCTATGGCGGCCCTCAAGCCCAGCGCGTCCAAGAAAGCTGGCTGCTCACCGTAGACCTGCGCGCCCAATATCTGGCCCAACGTGGCTTCCTCGTCTTCAAGCTAGACAATCGCGGCAGCGCCCGGCGCGGTCTGCAATTTGAGGGTGCCATCCGCCACAACCTGGGCGACGTGGAAGTCCAAGACCAGGTAGATGGCGTGCGCTGGCTGGTAAGCCAGGGTTTAACCAACCCTGCGCGCGTAGGCATCTACGGCTGGAGCTACGGCGGCTACATGGCCGCCATCTGCCTGGCCCGCGCCGCCGACACATTTCGCGTGGCTGTGGCCGGCGCGCCCGTTACCCATTGGGATGGCTACGACACCCACTACACCGAGCGGTACATGGGTCTGCCGCAAAACAATCCCCAGGGCTACGAAGTGAGCAGCGTCATGCACCACGCCGCCCAAATACGCGGCAAGCTGCTGCTGGTGCACGGCCTGATTGACGAAAACGTGCATTTTCGCCACACTGCCCGGCTCATCAACGCCCTGAACCGCGCCCACATCCCCTATGACCTGCTGATTTTTCCTGATGAACGGCATATGCCCCGTCGCCTGGAAGATCGCATTTACCTGGAAGAACGGGTTTGCAGCTACTTTGAGGAACATTTGGGTACGGCTCAAGCGATCTTGACAATTTGACCGCTGACCGCCGACTGCCGACCGCCGACCGCGATTTTGCCAGTGATGGGCGGTCTGCCGTCGGCCGTCGGCCGTCGTGTTCACAGGAGCAGGTACCAGGTTTGGCAACCTGGGCTACACTTACAGACGGCCGTCGGCGGTCATTCTCAAAGGAGAACATTATGACTGAAAAAATTGGCTTTATCGGCCTCGGCATCATGGGGCGTGGCATGGCTGCCAATTTGCTGCGCGCGGGCTATGCCGTACGCGTGTGGAACCGCACCGTCAGCCGCATGACCCCGCTGCTGGAACTGGGGGGCACTGCCGGCAGCAGCCCCGCCGACGTGGCCGCGCACAGCGACGTCATCTTCATCTGCGTCAGCGACACGCCAGACGTGCAGGCGGTGGTGCTGGGCGAGCAGGGGATTGTGCACGGCGCGCAGCCTGGCGCCCTGGTGGTTGACCACAGCACCATCAGCCCCGCCGCCACGCAGGAGATGGCCGCAGCCCTGGCAGAAAAGGGCATCCACATGCTGGACGCGCCCGTTAGCGGCGGCAGTGAAGGGGCGGCCAAAGGCACGCTAAGCATCATGGTGGGCGGCGAGGCGGCGCAGTTCGCGCGTGCCATGCCCATGATGCAGGCGATGGGCAAAACAATCACGCACGTGGGGGGACACGGGGCAGGGCAAATGGCCAAGCTGGTGAACCAGATTTTGGTGGTGGTGACGATGCAGGCGGTGGGCGAGGCGCTGCTCTTTGCCCAGGCAGGGGGGCTGGCGCTGGAAAAGACACTTACGGCCGTTGCCGGGGGCGCGGCAGGTAGCTGGATGCTGAGCAATCGCGGCCCGCAGGTCATTGCTCGCGACTGGCGGCCTGGCTTCACCATTGACTTGCAGCAGAAAGATTTGCGCCTGGTGCTGGAAGCGGCCGATCAGCTTGGCGTGCCCCTGCCTGCTACGGCGCTGGTTTTTCAGTTTTATCGCACCCTGCAGCAGCAAGGGCTGGGCGGCGAAGGCAATCACGCCCTGGTGAAGGCGCTGGAGAACCTGGCAGGCTTTACCATTGGTGGCGAACGGCCGTTGCCTGCCTGAATAATCGCTGAGACCTGACTGCTTTTTCCCGCGTGTGTCGCTATCTTCTACCACATGCGCAGCAAACAACAACTTCCCACCAAGGTGTGTCCCGTGTGCGCACGGCCGTTTACCTGGCGCAAAAAGTGGGCGCGGGAGTGGGAGCGCGTCATCTATTGCAGCGAGCGGTGTCGCCGCCGCCGCAGTGGAAACTGTGAGCCAGCCCACACAGCCCACTGACGATATACGGCGCAAAGATATGCGGCGCCCTTTTGCCAGCCGTGCAGAGAAGGGGTTTATTGGGCTAAGGCAAAAACTGCGTGGTAAAAGCGGCCGTCACGTCAATATTTGCAGGCAGCGCCCCATAGCTTTGCAACATATCAGCCAATGCTCGCCACTGCGCCTCACTTTGCCAACCAAAGCCATTGGGTGAGACAGCATCTGCCAGTTCGGTATCTAGCATAAAGCGCATATGTGCGGCATCAGCGCCTGTGCCAGTGTATTGCAGCACAATCTGCACCGCCTCCTCTGGGTTCTCTTGGGCATAGGCAATGCCGCGCAAAGCTGCCCTCATGAAACGCTGTAACAGGTCTGGATCAGTTTGTATCAGCTCTTCAGTAGTGACATATGCCAACCCCAATGTTGGCACTCCATAGTCGGCTGCCTCCCATTGGGTCACCTCAAAGCCCAAACTGCGTATCAGGTATGGCTCGTTGGATTTAAAAACCGGGTAGACATCTACCAATCCTTCTGTCAACGTGCGCGGATCGAAGCCAACGTTAACCAGTTTAACGTCTTTTTCGGTCAGCCCATTGGCGGCCAGGATAGCAAACAGGTCAGGTGGGGGTGTCCCCTTAAACCCCACCACGTGCCCGGCCCAATCTGCGGGCGTTTGAAAACCACTCTCTGCCAGTGCGACAAATGCTTGTTGCCCACGCTGACCAATCAACCCAATAGAGACGAGTGGTAATCCCGGATCGGCGCGACGCTGCAACAAAACTGCGGCATCCTGGGTGGTTACCTGCACCTGGCCGGCGGCCAATAGTTGCAGATGCTCGCCGCCTCCTGCGGAGTGCTGAATTTGCACAGCCACTCCTTCGGCAGCAAAATACCCCTTTTCTTGGGCCACATATACGCCAACAAAGGGTAAATTAGCCTGGGGACGGAACCCGGCCATAAATGTCATGGTGCGCAGAGTCTGTGGTTGTGTCGCCTGGCAAGCAGCAGTTAGAAGAAGAATCAACAACAAGCCAATAGTTTTTCGGTATAACATATTTTCTCCTTTGAAAATGATCGCCGAGCGCAGACGGCCGCCTGTAAGTGTAGCCCAGGTTGCCAAACCTGGTTGGCAGGCGCAGGTTTGATAACCTGCATACATTTTCATTCGTGGTGGTGTGCTCCACTCATGAAGTCCCCTTGTAAATGATCACCGATGGCTGACCGCCAACCGCAGACGGTTGTAAATGTAACCCTGGTCCCCTCATTTAATTTGAAGGATACACCCAAAACAGAGCCCGTTTTTCTAGCCAGACAATAGTTTGGTAAACGGCCGTACTCAATGCCGTCAAAATAAACACTGCCGCAAACAGGGCAGGCATGTTCAGGCTAGTGTAAGCCAGCCACATAACACGCCCCAACCCGCTGGACGCGCCCATCCACTCTGCGACCACTGCACCAATCAGCGCTAATGGCCCCACAGTTCGCAGCGCAGCGAAGAGAAACGGCCGTGCGCCCGGCCAGCGTGCATGCAAAAAAATCTCGCGCGGCGTAGCATTAAGCGAACGCAGCCAATCCAACAGCGCATCTTCCACCGTGCGAAAGCCGGTGAGCGCGTTAATCAGCACGGGAAAAAAGGTGAGCAGCGCCGTGACAATGACCTTGGGGCCAGGCCCAAAGCCCAGCCAGATGGTCAGGATAGGCGCAATAGCGATAACAGGGGTAGACTTAATCAGAATCGCCAGAGACATGACCCCCTGCTCCGCTTGTTGCCAAAAGAGGATGAGAATAGCTAATGTCACGCCCGCAGCCGTACCCAGCAGTAGTCCTGCAACCGCTTCGAGCAACGTTACCCCGCCTGCCAGCAGCAAATCACCCAGATGGGCAAAGAGGTAGCGAAAAACGACCATTGGGGTGGGAAAGAGATAGGAAGGGATGTCAGCAAGACGCGCAGCTATCTCCCAGAGTGCCAAAACAGCGGCCACCAGCCCTGCCCCAGACCAATTTTGTGCGGGGCGGCAAATGGTGCACAATTGCGCCCAAATGCGCATGGGCGCTATTTTTTCACGCACCATCGTTCTTCTCCCAGCGCAGCAAGGCGCGCACCTGCCGTAGAATTACCTGGAACTCACCGCTGGTGTCATCGCGCGGGTGGGACAAAGGCACGCCAACTTCCCCAGCAACGGTGCCTGGGCGTGGCGTCAGCACGATAACGCGATCAGACAGGCGAATTGCTTCGTGCAAATTATGGGTAATCCATAGCACCGTAGGCTGAAATTGCTGCCACAATTGCAGCACCTCCGCCGCCAATGCCTCGCGTGTCAGCTCATCCAAAGCGGCAAACGGCTCATCCATTAACCAGACGGCCGCGCCGATGGCCAATGTGCGCGCCAGGGCCACTCGCTGCTGCATACCACCAGAAAGGGTCAGCGGATAGGCCTGGGCAAAGTCGTTGAGACCAACTATTTTGAGTAAATCTTGTGGGTGGGCAACGGCCGTGCTGTTATTCTGCGGATTGATTTTTTGGGCCAACTGCACCTGTTCCAACACGGTGCGCCAGGGCAACAGGGCGGCCTGCTGCGCCATCCAACCAATCTGCTTGGCGGCACGTGCAACGGCTGGCGGCTGCCCGTTAAGCCAGATGCTGCCTTGCGTGGGCGGTTGTAGCCCAACAATCAGCCGCATCAGTGTTGATTTACCACAGCCACTAACCCCCACCAAACTGACAAACTCGCCACAGTTGATGTGAAGATGGACGTTCTGCAAGGCAGGAAAACGGCCGTAAAAATGGCTAAGCGCATCTACGCGAATGTCGAGTGCTTTCAAGAAGGGCCCAATCCTTGCTGCCCGCTAATTCGTTGCGGGGTAATTTGTATCGCCGTCCAACCGTCAACTTCGCTCAGTTCCGGTTGTTGGTCAGCCCCTTGTCCTAAATAGCGCACGGCCAGGCGCTGACGCAGTCCTGTCAAGCCTCCAGGCAATTCTGGTTTAGGGCCAATCGTGGCGTGGCCAACGACAAAGACGCGACGCAGCGGCGGCCAGGGCTCGTCAATGGTGAGAGAAACCCGCCCCGTTTCTGCCACCACCTGCTTCCACTGCGCTCCTGGTGAAGCGGCAACCCAAAAAGAACGGCCGTCCCACTCATACCACAACGGCACCACGTGTGGCGTACCGTCAGCGCGCACGCAGGCTAACCGCGCGCTCCACGGCTCATACAAAAATTGCTCAATCGCAACCCGGCTCAGGGGGCGGCTAGGGCCAACGGGTTCGCCCCCAGCCCAGCCATACGGCTGGTAAACCACTGCCCCCAGGCGAAAAGAGATGCGTAAAGCAAGCTGTTGCACCTGCTTTTTCAGGTGGCGCACACTTTCCGACTGGCTGCGAAAACTCGGCACACTCACCTGCAAGGCAGCTATTGGCTGCACGCCGTCAGCACAAATAGGGCAGGCAATGTCCAGAGTTTCCGCAGTTAACTGTGTGACTGCGCCTTCGCGGCGAAACTGGTGGAACGCGGTCGTTTGCTGCACGACTGTGTAGGGCAAGCCCGCCAACAACAGACGCCCACCGGCACTAGTTTCTGCGTTATCTCGTTGCCCCAGCCGATAAACGGCGCGCACGTGGTTACTGCCTTCCCGCTGCGCCAACAACACCGTCTCGTGACGATCCAGCCAGAGCAGCACGGCCGTTTCTGCCAGGCTCACATGCGCCATTTCCCTTTCAAAGGCAGACACAAGTGGCTCAAGCCCTGGCGATTGAGCCGGCAACAGCGCCCACAGCGCTGGGCCAAGCTGGTATTTGCCCCGGCTGTCACTTTGCACAATGTAGCTACGCCCTTTAAGCGTGTTCAGCAGAGCAAATAATCCGCTGCGAGAGACATCTTGCAGCTGTTCTAGCAGCTCTGTGGCGCTGAGCCCACCCGGTGCGTTGCTCAGGGCTTCTAAAATGCTCAGGGTTCGTTCCGCTGCCGGCACTTGCTTTGCGTAGTCCATAGCTATTATGGCGTGGTGTTTGGGAAATGATGACGCTATCCAGTAGATAGTGTAGTCCACTATAGTGGACTTATATCCATTATAGCAAACTGTTTTTGTGAGTTCAAACAAGTGATGCCAGTATGGCAGTAGGTGGTGACGGCAGGCCGCTGGCGGCTGACCGCTGCCTCCTCACCCCCACCGTTGCCCTGCCGTACCCCAGGCATTGCCCTTCCGTGCAGCAGTTGTCTCTTTGTGGCATTATACTGAGTATAGTTTGCCCTGCTGTGCGTTAACCACTGCCCATCACCCGTCGTCCCCAAAACCAGGCTTCCGGTTAACGAGCGATGCTTCACAATTCGGAGGTGCTGCCATGCAACGGCCGTTTTGCCTTCTCTTGACCCTTTTCCTGCTGCTCCTGGCGGCCTGCCAGGACGCTGAGCTACCCGACGCCACGCCCACCCCTGCATCCGCAGAGGCCAGCCCCATAATCACACCAACCCATACGGCCGTTCCGCTGACCGCTGCGTTGCAGCAAGACCCGGCGCTGGGGGGCTATCCGCCGCGCGCGCCCATTGAGATTCGCTTTAACCAGCCGGTGGACGTGAACAGTGTGACCATTCCCCTGCTCGTGGAACCCGCGGTAAACGGCCGTTTCACCTGGAGCAGCGACCGCACGACCCTCACCTTTACGCCGCTGAATAGCCTGCGCGCCGGCCGCGAATACACACTCACCCTGCCAGAAGGGCTGACGGCCGTTTCCGGCCAACCGCTTGCCGCCCCCACGCAGTGGCACATTGTCACCCTCACCGCCCCCCGCCTGGAAAGTCGCACGCCCAGGAGCGAGAGCCTGAACGACCGCCGTCCGGTTATTCAGCTCACCTTCAACCACGCAATGGACCGTGAGAGCGTGCTGGCCGCCCTGCACGTGGAGCCACCTGTAGCCTTTAGCGCCGCCTGGGAAGAGAACAGCGTCACGCTAACGCCGCAGCAGCCCCTGGAGCCAGGTGAGACGTACCGGTTCCGCCTGGGGGAAACGGCCGTTGACCTAATCGGAAACCCACTCCAGCCCGCCACCTGGATTTACCGCCTGCCACCGCTGCTGAACAGCACGGTCACCCCTTCGAGCAGTAACCCCAACAACGTCATCACCCTGCGCTTCAACTACCAGATAGACCCCGCCAGCATCGTCCAGGCGTTGATCATCCAGGACGAAGCAGGCACGCCGCTGCGCGGTAGCCTGAGCTGCAATGAGGCGCTTACCCACTGCACCTTTACCCCAGAAGCCTGGCTGATGGCCAGCACGCGCTACACCATCCTCCTGTCCGCGCCTGTTCGAGAAGCAGACGGCGACCCGCTGCCTCTTTTCGCGCCGCTGACCTTCACCACACCGCCGCCCATTCTGGTTGCGCGGCCGCGCGGCAGCTCCGTCAATCCGCTCGATCCCATCAGCGTGCGCTTTGACCGCCCTATGGATGAAGCGGCCACCGCGGCCGCCCTCGTCATCACGCCGGAAATCCCCGGCCAGATTTCCTGGCAGGAAACCACGCTCATCTTCACGCCCGATGAGGGGTACTTTGCGCCGTTCACCAGTTACACCGTGACGATTGAACCCAGCGCGCGCGGCGCCGCGGGGGAAGCGATTTTGCGCGAAGCGTATCGCTTTAGCTTTCGCACCGACGCCATTCCCAATGTGGCCAATTTTGGCTACGGCCCTAATGTGCAGGTGCTAGACGCCAACGGCCGTCGCGCCATCCAGTACGCAGCCTTTGGCCATGAAGGGCAAAGCGTGACCTTTGAACTGTACCAGATGACCCTGAACCAGTTCCTCGACCACTCCAGCACCGGCTTTGGCAACGTAGACTGGGAGAGACAGATGCCGTCCTTCAACACAGAGGGCACAACCCTGGTGCGCACCTGGGAAGAAACCATTGGCAAATCCCCCGTCGAGTATATCTCCGTGCAGGAAGCGTTTGTTCCCACCGACGTGCCGCCCGGCCTCTACGTGCTTAACCTGGTCAAGGGGCACCTCAACGATCAGCTGCTCCTTATTCTCACGGCGCACACGCTGATGGTGAAGCAAGACGAAGGACAACTGCTGGCCTGGGTGACCGATTTTGCCGGCGCGCCAGTGGCCAATGTGGAAGTAGGGGTGTATGCGCGCAACGGCCGTCTGCTTGCCAGCGGCGTTAGCGATGCCCAGGGCCTTTTCCGCGCCCCCCTCGGCAGCGACGCGCAGCCGTGGATCGTCATGGCCCGCAGCGGCAGCGACATCAGCGCCAGCGGCCTGAGCGATGCATGGCGAAGCTATGGGAGCAGAGGGAACTGGTGGGGCTGGTGGCAGCCTATGCCAGCGGCAAAGCGGTTTGCTGCCTACGTTTACACTGACCGCCCCATTTACCGCCCCGGCCAGACCGTTTTCTTCAAGGCGATTGTGCGCCAGGATGACGATGCCCTGCTGAGCGTGCTGCCGGAGGGAACGGCCGTAACCGCACGCCTGCGCGACGCGCGCAACAACGTTGTACAAACCATTGCGCTGCGCAGCAACAGCTATGGCACGGTCAATGGCCAGTTCCTGGTGGCCGAAGGAGCCATGCTGGGCGACTACGCCATTGAAATGATCGTAGATGGCGAAGCGCACCGCCACAGCTTTCAGGTGCAGGATTACCGCAAACCGGATTACGCCGTGACCGTGAACACCGATAAAGCAGTGTACGTTGCCGGCGAAACGATCAACGTGAGCGTCGAGGCTGCCTACTTTTTTGGCGAACCGGTCGCCAATGCGCGCACGGAGCTGACCCGCTTTTACCTGATGGACAATTACGCTTATGGCTGGAGCGAAAGCGCTTCCCCATACATCTGGTATCAGGATTACCAATCCCCGCAAACGGGAACGACGGATGGCAACGGCCGTCTCACCTTCACCCTGCGCGCTAACGAGGGATTGTACGAGGGCAGCAGCCTGGACTGGCGCAGCAACGTGCGCGAAAGCCTGTGGGCCATTGAGGCCACCACCGACGACGGCAGCCGCCAGACGGTGAGCGGCGTCAAAATGGTGCGGGTTTACAACGCCGCGGAAATTGTCACCCTGGACACAGGCGGCTATCTGCACGCGCCCGGCAGCAGCTTTCCCATTGAGGCCATCGTCAACACCATCGAAGGGCAGCCGGTAAACGACCGTACCATCACCCTCACCCTGCGCCGCTGGTCAGAAAGCAGCTATGGCTACGACACCGTCATGCAGACCCGCGTACTCACCACCGGCGCAAACGGCAAAGCCCGTCTGCCTTTCACCATTGACCAACCTGGTTTTTACCAGATACGCGCCCTCACAAAAGATCGCCTGGGCAACTCCGTGGAGTTTACCACTTACGTTTACGCCTTCAGCTACCTGGCGCAAAGCTGGTACGGCAGCAGCGGCAGTTTGCTTGTCAGCGCCGACCGCCAAAGCTACGCCCCTGGCGACACGGCGCGGCTGTTGGTGGAATCTAGCTTCAGCGGTCCGGCGCTGCTCACCGTTGAGCGCGGCAGCACGCGCCGCCAGGAGCTAGTGCAGCTAACCGCGCCCGCCACCGTGCTGGAGGTCGCCATTCTGCCTGACGACCGCCCCAACATCTACGTCACCGTAAACGCCTGGGAGCCGCAGCAGGGAGGCATTGACGAGAACACTTACAGCAGCATACCCGACAGCAGCCTGCGCATCGCCAGCGTTAATCTCTCCGTGCCGGTAACGGACAAGACGCTGCTGATCACCATTACGCCGGACAAAGAGGTGTATGCCCCGCGCGAAGAGGCAACCTTCACCGTAAAGGTGACCAATCAGGCCGGCGTGCCTGTAGCAGCCGAGGTTTCCCTGGCGATGGTGGACGAGGCGATCTTTAGCCTGAGCAACGACAGGTCTGGCCCTATTTTCAATGCCTTCTACTTTGAGCGGGGCAACCAGGTGCGCACCTACAGCGCCCTGGCGCCGCAGCGCTACCTGGGCGGCGGTATGGGCGGTGGTGGTGGAGATGGCGGTCTGGGCGGTAACCCGCGCGCTGATTTCCCCGATACGGCCGTCTGGTTCCCCGTGCTGCAAACGGACTTCAACGGCGAGGCAACCGTCACCGTGACGCTGCCGGACAGTCTGACGAGCTGGCGGCTGACGGCCAAAGGCGCAACGGCCGATACGCAGGTGGGCGAAACCGTCCGCAACGTCACCGTGCGCCAAGACGTGGTGGTGCGCCCCATGCTGCCGCGCGTGCTCACTGCCGGCGACGAGGTGCAATTAACGGCCCTGGTGCACAATTACAGCAACCGCACGCAAACCATTGCCGTCGAACTGCGCGTGCCCCAGGCACAATTGACCATCCACAATTCGCATTCGACCTCTCTCACCATTCCCGCCGGGGGGGTGCGCGCCGTGGGCTGGCCGGTCACGGCCGTTGCCGCCGGCACTGCCCCCATCACCATTACCGCCCGCCTGGGGGACGTGGTCGCCGATGCCATTTTGCTGCCGCTGGCAATACGGCCGTTGGCCGTGCCCGAGGTCAGCACGCAACTTGGCCAATTCCGCGGCGAACTGGCAACCACGGTTGACATGCCCGCCGGGGCGCTGCCCATGAGCAACGTGCGCATCGAGCTGGCGCGCTCGATTGCCGGAACCCTACTGGAAGGGCTGGAATACCTCACCGGCTTCCCCTACGGCTGTGTGGAGCAAACCATGAGCCGCGCCCTGCCCAACGCCGTTGTTAGCCGCGCCTTTAACCGGCTGGGCGTGGGCAATCCCACCCTGCAAGCAGACCTGGCGGCCAAAATTAACGCCAGCGTGCAGCGGCTGTATGGCTTCCAGCACAATGATGGCGGCTGGGGCTGGTGGTACGACGACGCCAGCCACGATTATCAGACAGCATGGGTGATCTTTGGCCTGGCAACCATGCGCGAAGCGGGCTATGAGGTGGATCAGAGCGTCATTGACCGGGGCGTGGACTGGCTGAATCGGAACCTGAGCAGCATGGACGTGCGCACGCGCGCTTACGCCCTGTACAGCATGGCCGTCGCCGGTCAGCCCAATGCCGAAGAAACGCTGGCGCTGCTGGCACAGGTGACAGAGCTAAATACCTTCAGCCAGGCGGGGTTGGCGCTGGCCCTGCATGTCCTGGGGGAACGGCCGTCTGCTTTGCAGGTGCTGGATGTGCTGGCGGCAACGGCCGTTACCAGCAACAGTGGCCTGGTCAACTGGCCAGGAGAGTACGACGACCACTATGACCGCCAGATGATGGCCTCCAGCACGCGCAGCACCGCCCTGGCGCTCAGCGCCTTTGCCCAAATCCGCCCCGGCACGGAGCTAGAAGCCGGTATGGTGCGCTATCTGATGAGCCAGCGCAAGCAGCAAGGCTGGGGCACGACCAACGAAACCGCCTACGCCATCATCGGCCTCACCGATCACCTGCTGATCACCAGCTTCAGCGAAAGCGCCACACCCACCCAGTATGCCGTCATCCTCAACGGCCAGACCATTGCCAGCGGCAGCCTGGGGCGCAGCGAACCGGCCGTCAGGCTGGAGATTTCTGCTGCGCAACTACGGCCAGGCAGCAACAGCCTGCGCATCACGCAAAGCGGCGCGGGGCAGCTGTATTACGCCATCAATAGCCGTTTTTACCTGGAGCAGGCAGAAATTGCCGCCGCCGGAGAAGTGGTGGTGCAGCGCAGCTATACGCCCGTGGACGGCACGCCTCTGGCCGAACTGCAGCCGGGCCAACTTGTGCGCGTTGAGGTAACGGTGCAAATGCCGCTGGACGGCAGCTACATCATGGTCGAAGACCATTTGCCGGGCGGCCTGGAAGCGCTGAACGAGCAGTTAAACAACACCAGCCACGTGGCAACAGCCTACGACTGGCAAGAACCCACCTATTACTGGCGAGAGTATGGCTACAACTACAAAGAAGTGCGTGGCGACCGCGTGATCTTCTTCATCACCGATTTTAGCCGGGGAACGCGCACCTTTAGCTACATGGCGCGGGTCACGCACAGTGGCACGTTTGTCGCCCTACCGGCAGAGGTGTCGGCGATGTATGACCTGGCCTTGTGGGGACGTTCAGGCAGCAGTGTGTTTGATGGGCGGTCGGCCGTCGGCGGTCAAATCAATGCACCAAATTGAGAATCGCTGACCACAGCCAGGGGTGAACTTCTGTTCCCCATCTGTTACAATTCATGCTACAGAGCGTCATAAAAAAGAATATGGAGAACATAGAAAAACAATACCGTTGTTGTGCCTTTGTGTCCTCCGTGTTTTTTCCGTGCGCTCTGTGTCCCTGCTACATTGTCCATTTGGAGAAATCATGACCAGAGCAAACGGCCGTTTCCCCCACCAATTACGCCCCATCACCTTCCAGGTTGGCTACAGCCAATGGGCCGAAGGCTCTGTGCTGGCGCAGTTTGGCAACACGCACGTGCTGTGCAACGTCACGTTGGAAAACAGCCTGCCCCCCTGGCTGCGCAACAGCGGCAAAAAGCAGGGCTGGCTGACAGCCGAATACGCCATGCTGCCGCGCAGCACGCAGCAGCGCACGCCGCGCGAACAGCGCTGGCCCAAGGGGCGCACGCAGGAAATCGCCCGGCTCATTGGCCGCAGCCTGCGCATGGGCGTCAACCTGGAGCTGTTGGGGGAGCGGCAGGCGATTGTGGACTGCGACGTGTTGCAAGCAGACGGCGGCACGCGCACAGCGGCCATTTGCGGCGGCTGGCTGGCGGTGCAGTTAGCCCTGCGTCCCCTAATCGTGGCCGGGGAACTGCCCCCAGAGGTGCTGACACACCAGATTGCGGCAATTAGCGTGGGCATTGTAGACGGCGTGCCGCTGCTAGACCTGGACTATAGTGAAGATGTGGCTGCCGAGGTAGACTTCAACGTGGTCATGACCGCCACCGGGGCGCTGATCGAAGTACAGGGGACTGCAGAGAAAGCCCCTTTCGCGCGCGCGCAGCTAGAGACACTGCTGGAGCTGGCGGCTGGGGGGATTCAGGCGTTGGCGGAATTGCAAACGGCCGTACTCCCTCCATCATCCCCTTCTCCGCTACCCCAACCAACCAACCACTTGAATGAATAACAGCGCCAGCAGAAAAACGGCCGTTGCCCCCCAATCGGTACGCGCAATGCGGTGCGGGTGCATCACCAGCAATTGGCCGCGATAGCCACGCGCCAACATGGCGCTGTACACGCGCTCGCTGCGCTCGTAACTGCGCACAAACAGCTGCCCCACCATGTTACCCGTCACCCTGGCACGCCACCAGACCGTGCCCCCTAGCCGTCCCCCTGCCGCGGGGCGCGCACTGCGCGATTCGCGCGCGCGCAGCAGGCGAATGGCCTCGTCAGCCAGCACAAAGAGATAGCGGTACATGAAGCTGATGATCGCCACCAGCAGCGCAGGCACACGCAGATGGTGCAGGGCGTGCATGAGGTCAGGGAATTGGGTAACGGCTGTGAGCAAAATCGCGGCCTGCACTGACAGCCAGCTGCGCAAGAGAATGCTGGCAAAGCGCACCAGTCCTACGTCGCTGACGGTCAGGTTGAGAGATCCCAGGGAGCAAATGGCCACTGCATTTCCCGGCAGGGTAAACAACACGGTCACTGCTGCCAGGGCAAATGGCAGAGCAATGAAGGATCGCTTGAACAGGTAGCTGAAGCGGAATTGCGCCAGGCGGTTGAGCAACAGCAGCAGCCCGTAGGCCAGCAAAAAGGCCCACCACGCCCCATCTGGCAGCAGCACGTTAGAGACAATGAAGAGCACCGTCACCACTACCTTAACCCGGGGGTCCAGACGGTGAATGGGGCTGGCGCGCTCTTCGTAGCGATCAAACGTGTTGACGCGCATGGTTGGTGAGACAGGTCCGGCGCGAAAAAAATCCTGGCTTTACTCAGGCACGGCGCTGCGCTGCAGCAGCCGGCCCAGGGCATAGGTGATGGCCGCTACCAGCAGTGCACCGACGATGCCAGAGAGAATGGTCGAAACGGCCGTTTCCCCCAGAAAAGGAATCGTGTAGTCAGGCAGCAACTCATACGGGGCATCCTGCGCCGTCTCGATGAAACCCACCTGCTCCGCCACCCATTCCAGCCCATCGGGAAATTCCGAAGCCAGCGGCGAAAACAGGGTCACGGCCAGTGCGATCACCAGGCCCGCCACCACCCACCGGCCGCTGCCAACGGCCGTACCGGTTATTTCCGCACCGGTCAATAGCACCGGCTGTGTGCGCTCAATAAAGCTCAGCGCCGCCACCGTAATCAGCGCCTCACCAAGGCCAATCAGGGCATGCACGCTCAGCATCATCGGCACAGCCACTGTCAGGGTAGAAGTGCCGCTGAAGCTAATGAGCAGCGCCGTCATCAGCGCCGCCATCATCACCGAAAGCCAGGCAGCAACGGCCGTACCCGCCAACCGTACACCCCGCCCCTGTTTGCGAATCATCTGGTAAGCGCCATACCCCACAAACACGGGCACAATGCCCATGATAACGATATTTGCCCCCATCGCCAGCAGCCCTCCATCTTGAAAAAGCAGCGCTTGCAGAACGATAACGGCCGTCATCGTCAACATCCCCAACCATGGCCCCAGCACAATCGCTACCAGCGTCGCGCCAATAAAATGGCCCGAAGTCCCCCCCGCCACCGGAAAATTAAGCATCTGCGCGGCAAACACAAACGCCGCCATAATACCCGCCAACGGCACCAGCCGCTCATCTAGCACTATTTGCGCATTGCGCAGGGCAAAATAAAGCGTCACCAGCGCAACCACCCAGGCCACCAGGGAAATAGGCAGGCTCAAAAAGCCATCTGGCACGTGCAGCAAAGGCACAGAAGCAAAAAACGTCACCCAATACATCGTCGTTCCTCCTCAAGGTAACCAAATTGATCAGATTTGACTGCCGACCGCTGACGGTCGCCCGTTGATAGCCAACCGCAGCTTCTCTTGACCGCAGACCACAGACAGCCGACCGTAGTGCCTCTCTGTGATGCGGTCTGCAATCTACTGTCTACAGGTCCGCCGCCTGCCATCTGCGGCCTACTGCCTGCATTCTCGGCACAAACCGGTAATCGCCAGGTGGCGCAGCTCCGCCTGAAACCCATGCTCACGGCACAGCGCCGTCACCAGCACATCTAGCGCCTGCGCGGGAATCGGTTCCACGTGGCCACAGCCGCGACAGACCAGGTGGTGGTGCGGGCGGGCGCCCACCAGCTCATAGAGCATCACGCCATCGGTGGCAAAGGGAGCTACCAGATTTGCCTCACATAAAAAGCGCAGCACGCGATACACGGTGGCGCGGTTCACTGCCGGCGCGCGCGCCGCCACCCATTCGTAGATTTCATTGGCCGAAGCGTGCCCATCAAGCGCGCTAATTGCCTCCAGCACAATCTGGCGCTGGGGCGTCATGCGCCCCCCCTGAGCACGCACGCGGCGCGCCAGTTCTTGATAGTCGTCCATATCTCAATTATCGCCTTATTGCAAATCTTTGCAACAAGAAAACAGCCAACTTTGCTGCCAGCTTTGCATTTACAGAATACAATATCAGCAGGTCGAAAGCCGTTACAAGGAAATAACCAATCTCCAATCCCTCTAACACCCCTCTGCAATTTGCAAGGAGAGTTCATGCGTGGGGCGCACCACCACAAATTAGAACGTAACGTGGGTTCTATTTACAAGGTGGACCGCTGAGCGCAAACAGTGGTCAGCCGTGAGCTGTCGGCGGTCATTTTCAAAGGAGACAACAATGAACAACCTGAACCTGCCCCCGGCCAAACACTTTATTAATGGTGAGTGGGTAGACGCGGCTTCAGGGCAGACGTTTCTTACCTATGATCCGGCCACGGAGCAGCCGTTGGCTGAGGCAGCGCACGGTGGCGTGGCCGACGTGGAACAGGCAGTTTCCGCGGCGCGACGGGCGTTGAGCGGGGCATGGGGTCAAATGCTGCCAAAAGAGCGCGGCCGTTTTCTCTATGCCGTCAGCCAGGAAATTCTGGCGCAGCGCGAGGAGCTGGCGCTGCTGGAAACGCTGGATAGCGGCAAGCCGCTCACGCTGGCGCGACGGGAGGTAGAGGGCACAGCGCGCTATTTTGAGTATTACGCGGGCGCCGCCGACAAAATTCACGGGGAGCAGATACCGCTGGGTAGGGAAAGGCTAGACTTCACCCTACGCGAGCCGATGGGGGTAACGGCGCATATTGTGCCCTGGAACAAACCGCTGAACATTCTCGCACGCAGCCTGGCGCCAGCGCTGGCAGCGGGGAATACGGCCGTTGTCAAACCCTCGGAACAAACCCCGCTAACGGCACTGAAGCTGGCGCAAATTTTTGCCCGATTGGACTGTCCCCCTGGCGTCCTAAACGTGGTCAACGGCTTTGGCGAAGAGGCAGGTGCGGCGCTGGCCGGCCATACCGCCATTGACCACCTGACCTTTACCGGCTCTGTGCCCACCGGGCGCGAGGTGATGAAGGCGGCGGCAGAACACATTAAACCGGTGTTGCTGGAGCTGGGCGGCAAATCCCCGCTCATCATTTTTGCCGATGCTGACCTGGAGACGGCCGTTGCCGAAGCGATGCGCGGCATTACCATCAACTGTGGCCAGATGTGCTCTGCTGGCTCTCGTCTGCTGGTCGAAGCCAGTATCCGTCAACCCTTTGTGGCGCTGCTGCTGGCGCAGCTCAGGCGCCTGCGCATTGGTCCTGGCGTTGAGGATGTGGAGATGGGGCCGCTCGTTTCTGAGCTGCAGTTCGAGCGCGTGAGCAACCACATCGAAATCGCCCAAAGTGAGGGGGCAGAGATCATCTATGGCGGCGAACGACCGCCACACCTGCCACGCGGCTACTTCATCCTCCCCACCCTCTTTGACCGCGTGCTGCCGGATATGCACATTGCCCAACAGGAGGTATTCGGGCCGGTGCTGGCGCTGACCACGTTTAACGACGAGGAAGAGGCGCTAAACATTGCCAACAATATCCCCTATGGCCTGATCGCCGGCGTGTTTACGCAAAACATCAGCCGCGCGCTGCGCATGGCATCCCGGCTACAGGCCGGGCAGGTTTTCATCAATCAATACTACACGGAAGATGAAGAGATGCCTTTTGGCGGGTATAAGCAGAGTGGTTTCGGCCGTTCCAAAGGGTTAGTAGCTCTTCATCACTATACGCAAATCAAAAATATCGCCGTCAAGTTGTGAGGAAACTGGAAGTTGGATGTAACGCCGAAACCCGAAGTCCGGCATGAATCAATCAGGCCAAACCCTCCCTGGCAAATTTCCAGAATGAACACGGAGAACACGGAGGAGGCACGGGGATTTTGGCAGAGAGCGAGCTTTTTTCGCCCTGCAACTCCGTGTATGCTCCGTGTTCCTCGGTCGGCGGTCAGCGGTCGGCTCCGTCGGCAGTCACTTTCACAGGAGGCGTGATGAAAGGTAGAGCCTTAACTTCTGTCTTTATGTTGCTCATCACGGTGGGAATAGCTCTCGGTGTAGCTGGCTGTGCGCGCTACCTGGATGCGCAGTCCGCAACATCTAACTACCTGCCGCTTGTCCTGCGCGCCGGCTCCCCCACCCCTGCGCAGGAGTGGAGCCAACATGCTTACAACGCGCAGCACACCAGCTATAACCCGCAAGCCGTCTCCCCACCCTGGCGCTGGCGCTGGGTCTGGAATGGGCCCAATGGCAGCGGAGGCATTGGCAAAGTAACCAGTAACGGCTCGCTGCCGCGCAACGTGCAACCAGTTACTGGCGGCGGGCGAGTGTACGTGGCCGCTGGCACAGATGGCGTTTTTGCCCTGGGCGAAAACAACGGCCAACAGCTCTGGCAACGCAGCGGCATCGGTGACGTGCGCTCTACAGTGGCCTATGACCACGAAACGGGTAGCGTGTTTGTGGTTTCGGCCAACGGCCGTCTCTATCAACTGCGCGCCACCGACGGCGAAATTCTCAATCAGTTCAACAGCGACCAGAGCAGCAATCTCCCCCTGCCTCCGGCAGTGATAAACGGCCGTGTCTTCTTTGCAATGGGCAACCGCGTTTACGCCATTGACAAACAAACGATGCAGCCCATCTGGGTTTACCAGGCCGGCGCCACCGTCGCCACGCCACCCGCCTACTCCCCTTCGCGCAACGCCGTCATCGTCGCCACCGAGCCAGACCTGTATGTACACGCCATCCATAACACAGACGGCAGGCAAAAATGGCGCGTGCGCCCCGTTGATCCCAGCCGCAACTTCACCGACCCCACCGAATTCCGCAACGGCTGGCCGGTCATTGCCGAGAGTGCTGGCTATGTGCTGATCAAGGTACGGCTGGACTGGCAAACCATCTGGCGCGACTGGCCGCAAACCAACAGCGCCATGCGGCAGCTGCTAAGCAAGAATCCTGGCGAGCAGGCATTGTTTGTGCTGGATTTAGACGATGGCAGCATCCCCTTCATTGCCAACGTGGGCAACGGGGGATATGGCGATAGCGGCTATTTGCCCATGGGGCCGCAGCCGGTGGTGAAGCACCTGGCCAATGGGAAAGAGGTGGTCTACACCATCATCCGCGCCACGCACGTGTACGATGCGCGCTGGGACTCCCATTTTGGCGAGATGATGCTAGACAACAGCACCGTAAGCGGTCTGCAAGGGGGAGACGTGCGCTTTATTGCTTTTGATTACCCGCCAGGGGATGAGAACCCCTTCTTGCTGACCGACGAGCAGCCAAACGTGGCCATGGCTGGTGATTACCTGTTTGGCGGCCATTGGGAAGCAGGCTTTGCCTTGCAAATTTTGGATCGTTCTGATGCGCGCGGTAGCTTTAGCAACAAAATTACCTCACAGCGGCTGGCAACCATTGTTACTTCGCAGGATACGGGCGCGTGCCCCTTCAGCGCCTCGCATTACTGTGCCAGTGGCCTGGAAAACACGCGCTACTACGATTTTGGCTTCTATATTTATTACAACCAGGGGGCGGTGTATGACCAGTATTGGAGCGAGTATGCCACCTGGGTGGTAAGCAATGACAATGTGTACTTCCGCAGTACCGATGGCGCAATTGTGGCGCTGACGAGCGGCAGCCCCACGAACGTGGCGGAAACGGCCGTCGCCACTCCCCTCCCCCACCCCATTGCCGACGCCGCCCCAGTTGCAACCATCCCCTACAACGAAGCGCACGCCTGGAACGGCCGTACCGTCACCGTCACCGGCACCCTGCGCTACATTTTCAACAACGGCAAACAGGTACTACTGGGCTTTGCTAACCCGCACCAGGGCAGCTTTAAGGCAATCATTCGCCAGGAGGATTGGCCGCGCTTTGCCGCACCGCCAGAGCAGTTGTACCGGCCTGGCCAGCAGGTGGCCGTGACGGGCACAGTGGCGTGGTACCAGGGAGACCCGGCCATTTACCTGACTGCGCCGGACGAGATTCGCGTTACGGGGAAAGAGACGGGTGACACAACGGCCGTGTACCTGCCTCTGCTCCTTCAGGAAAGCTGCACCGCGGAGGCGCTGCCGCGCATCAATGCCCCCGGCTTCAGCGGCAACATTCGCTTTGCGCAAACCGCCATCGCCTGGTTCGGCCAGGTGTCGCCCACGCAAAACTACGCCGACATCCGCGTTGGCTACAATGCTACCGACCTGTACGTCTATCTGGCCATCTTCGACCGCCACCTGTGGTATGATGTCAATCCCTCCCCGGCTACTCTGACACAGTGGAATGCCGTAACCCTGCTGCTGGATACCGGTAGCGGCCATTCCCTCTCCCCTACGTCCTGGAAGTTTGTGGCGCAGCTATACGGCGAACCGAGCGCCGCGCGCCGCGCTGTCTATCGTGGCGGCGCCAACGGCTGGCAGAGCGCCACTGTTCCCTTCCAGGCTTTGCCCGGCTGGCGCGGCAATGCGCTCAACAACAACAGCGAAAGCGATCGCGGCTGGGCGATGGGCTTTACCATTCCCTTTAGCAGCCTGGGACTGGATGCGGCGCCCCCAATCGGCACAACCTGGCGCATGGCCGTTATCCTGCACGACCGTGACACGCAGGCTGGCCCTCCCATCGGTGACCAGGGCTGGCCTCCACCTGCCACAGCGGAGGCGCCCAGCTGCTGGGGCTTCCTCAATTTCGGCCTGCCCACCTATCAATCCAGCGCCACCCCTACTGGCTCTCTACTTATCCGCCGCCCCACGCAAAATAGCCCGCTGGTGCCAGACGCCGACGTAGGCGGCAGTACCAGCAACCAATGTCCGGGAGACGAAGCGCACATCTGGAATGAGTGGGGCAACCGAAATTACGGCCGTACTCCCGACTTCAACATCCAAAACCAGTCCGACGTGGCCGACTGGCCCTGCTTTGCCAAATACTACATCACCTTCCCCCTGGACGGCATCCCGCCTGGCAAAGAGATCATCTCTGCCACGCTGACCCTGCACCAGTTTGGCAATGCTGGTGGTCCCGGCCAGGCGCAATCATCCTTGATTCAGGTGCTGATTGCCAGCGATGATTGGCAAGAAACCAGCATTACCTGGAACAATGCCCCACTGGCCTACGAAAATGTGGGCGGCAGTTGGGTGGACGTCATTAGCGACTGGCCGGGGTGGCCTGGCGTGCCCCGCACCTGGGATGTTTCCTACGCCGTGGCACGCGCCTATGCGCACGGCGAACCCCTGCGTCTGATTTTGTACGAGGCAGATTCCGCCTATCACAGCGGCAAATACTTTGTCTCTTCCGATACGGGGGACTGGAACCTGGCCGGGCGACCGCGCCTGGAGGTGTGGTGGGGAGAAAGGAAATAGAGCGTGGAGAGTGGACAATGGCCCATTGCGGCGTGGTTCACGCTTTCTGGAAATGGCGCTTTACCCTTTCGTGAACGCCACACTGGCAACAAATCGTCGTTGGCTCTGCACGGTCGGCGGTCAAATTTGCAAAGAGCATCTGAACCGTGCCCCAATTGCTAATCGCCACTCGCCACCCTCTCCTCACTACTGCACATACGACCGCAGCGAGTCGGCAAAGCGGGGCTGACGCAGCTTGTGCAAAATTTCCTTCTCTAGCTGACGGATGCGCTCGCGCGACAAGTGCAGCTTTTCGCCAATCTCTTTTAGCGTGTGTGGCTCATGCCCTTGCAGGCCATAGCGCATGCGCACGATAAGCGCCTCGCGCGGCGAAAGGTTTTGCAACAGGTGGCGCACCTGTTCCGCCAGCATCATGTGCGCCACCTCTTCATTAGGTTGTAGCGCATCTACATCCTCAATGAAATCCTCTAGCGTCGCTTCCGTTGCTTCGCCCGCGGGCTGCTCCAGGTAAAGAGGTGAGCGCGTCATTTCTTGCAGTTTGCGAACCTGGCGCGGTGACATCTCCAGACGGGTCGCCAGCTCCTCGATCGTAGCCTCGCGCCCCAACTCTTGCTCTAGCGCCTGCGTAGCCAGGTAAAGGCGGCGCACGTCTTGATTCAGGTGCGCCGGCAGCCGGATGGCGCGCCCCTGGTTAGCCAGGGCGCGCGTGATGTTTTGCCGTATCCACCAGGTGGCATAAGTGCTAAAGCGGTTGCCCAGGCGGTAATCAAATTTGTCTATGGCGGTAAGCAGGCCAGCGTTGCCCTCCTGAATCAGATCAAGGAAGTCCAGCCCCTGCCCACGATATCGCTTGGCAATGCTGATGACAAGGCGGGTGTTGGCATGAGCCAGGCTTTCGCGCGCTTTACGGCCGTTTTCGCGCAGCCGCACCAACCTGTGATACTCTGCCTCGTCCAGCTCGCCCTCTTGCAAACGCGCTTCTGCCTGGCGCCCTGCTTCAATTTCTTGCGCCAGCAGCACCTCTTCTTCGGCCGAAAGCAGCTCTTTGTGCGTAATCTCCTGGCGATACAGCTCTAAAAAATCATTCACAGGCACATCCTCTACATCAAACAAAGGTATTGTGTAGAGAGGATTTTCTTCCATTTCGTCTGATTCACCCTGTGCCTCCGTCAACCACAGCTCATTGTCTGATACAAACACGGGTGCCATGTTTTGCTCCAATTAGCTTGTCAGATTGTCAGCTTTTCGCTTGGCCGTCCGACAAACTTTCATTGCGTTCAAATTATTTTGAAAGTAATATAAAATGAAAGGGGCACGCTGTCAACCATGCAGGCAGCTACACTAAGCAAACGTTAGGGTATGTGGATGAAGAGAGAATAACGGAAATGAGGGGAAGGTAAGTGGTACATCAGGGCAGGCTGGCCGATTGCCCCGGCCCGATGATGACCTCACGCGAGAAGGCGCTCATACGGCCGTTGCTATCCAGCGCTGCCAGGCTAACCGCATACCCCATGTTGGGGTCCAGATTCGTAAACGCGA
The DNA here is from genome assembly GCA_937943625.1 of uncultured Anaerolineae bacterium. Taxonomy (GTDB): domain Bacteria; phylum Chloroflexota; class Anaerolineae; order Promineifilales; family Promineifilaceae; genus JACSRF01. The sequence goes on from CALEAD010000026.1 coordinate 26,276, forward strand.
CATTGCCCGCCATCAGCCCCTTCACAAAACGGAACGGCGGGTAACTTCCCTCATTCAAAGGGCGAAACGAAACGGCATAACCAGCGGCATTAATGTCTACAGGCCAGCTCAGCAGATAGGCGCCTGGCTCTGACATGTCAGAAATAACCGGCCGGGGTGGTCTCACTGGTGCGCCCGCCATGCTGGCCACAACGGCTACGTTGAGCTGCACCACTTTTTGCAGGTAACCATAATCAATGCGCGTCCAGGTATCCAGCGCCGAATTGAGCAAAGCCGGGTCTTCCTCAGACTCAATCAGGCGCACGGCGGGCATACCTACGTTCACAAACTCGCGCTGATCGCCCCAGCGCCCCTCACGGTCAAGAGCGTTAAAAACCACAACAGGAAAAGTAGGCACATACAGTCCCGCCACGTATTCGTAGTAGCGCGCCAGTTCACCAGAGGGGGAGCCGTATAAGTCAGGGGCAAACAGGCGCAAATACTGGGGAATGCCGGCACGCCCACCCACCCCATCATAGTTTAGCGCCGCCCAAACGGGCATGTTGCTAAGATAGGCGTTCTGGGCAAAGTGACGCGAGCCAAAGGTGCCCTGCTCTTCGGCGGCAACGGCCAAAAAGATAATGGTTTGATTCCAGGTGCCGGCGCTGAGGATACGCGCTGATTCTAGCAGCAAGGCCACCCCACTGGCGTTGTCATTTGCCCCAGGTGCGCGCGTAAAGCCATCAGCCACTTCTGCGGAGCGGTTGTCATAATGAGCCATGACGATGATCACGCCTGCCTCAGGGTGTGTGCCGGGCAATGTGGCTACAACGTTACTTTGTGGGGCAAAAAAACCGGCAAAGCTCAGGTTGAAATCATCGTAGGTCACACGCAAACGGCCGTTGCCCACCCGCTCAAACTCGGCAAAAATCCAGCGCCGCGCTGCGCCAATCCCACGTGTCTCCGAATCCGTCTGGCTAAACGAGTTGCGCGTGCCAAAACTTTCCAGCGTTTGCACGTAAGCGATTAATTGCTGCTGCGATACCGCCTCGACCAGCCGCACAATAGCGGGGTCAACGGTCGGCACCACGTCACTCACCGGGTCCACCACCATGCCACCCGTGAGCGAAAGCGTTTGCGCCAGCGGGGGCGCCGTGGGAATCGGTGTCGGCAAGATGGGACGCTGTGGCCCGGCCATCAGGCTGCAAGCAGGCAGCAGCAGCACATATGGCAAAAGGAACAACCAGCCAGTCCACGTTATCCGTTGCAACCGATTTTCACTCCACGCCTCACGTTTCACACTTCAATTTATACCTGTCTGACCTGCCGCTGACAACCTGCAACGACAATCCTTTCCCTGGCTCTAACCTATGCACTGGAGTCTGGCGAAATTTGCGCTGACCTCTGGCGTTCTCTTTGCAATTTGACTGCCGACCGCCGACTGCGATTTATCTCCAGTCTGCCCGGACCGTCTGTGGTCGGCCGTCTGCGGTCATAAATTCATCAAGCTCCATTTCTAGAAAAGGCGTGGTACGCCAGTGCCGGCAATTGGACAGGGACACAAAAATGAAGAAAATTAGGGGAATCAGGACAAAAGCCAGAGCGAGAGCCAGGGCCAGAGGGAAAACAACTCCGGCTCTGGTTCTCGCTGTCGCTATGCTCATAGGAGATAACCATTGCAGACCATTACCTGGCAACCTTACCACGAGGTCTACCGCCATCACCATGCTTCTGTGGTAGGCATTGTGCGCGTGGCGCGGCATGTGCGCAGCCCAGAGCTGCATAACCGGCGCAACATCCTTGTTTATCTGCCCCCGTCATACCACAACGGCCGCAAACGGTACCCTGTCCTCTACATGCACGACGGGCAAAACCTGTTCGACCACGTCACCAGCTACGCTGGCGAATGGGGCGTGGACGAAACTATGGAAAAACTCAGCCAGCAAGAGGGGCTGGAAGCCATCGTCGTGGGCATCCCCAACACAGGTGAGATGCGCCTGGAAGAGTATAGCCCTTTTCGGGACGCCGAACATGGCGGCGGGTTGGGCAATCAATATCTGGCGTTCCTGGTGAACACACTCAAACCAATCATTGACCGCGATTTTCGCACGCTGCCCGGCAAGCGTTACACAGGCATCATGGGGTCCTCCATGGGGGGGCTGATCAGCCTGTATGCGTTCTTCCGCTATCCGGACTTTTTTGGCTTTGCCGGGGCAATGAGTCCCTCTTTTTGGGTCTCCAGGGGGGCAATTTTTAAGTACGCAGAGGCTGCGCCTTTTAACCCAGGCAAAATTTACATGGATGTGGGCACGCGGGAGTTAGGCGATTCGCCTCAAGACATGCAGATGCAGCGCGCCCTGTCACGGCGGTACTATGCCAGCGTGCGGCGCATGAAGCGGCTGCTGGTGCAAAAGGGATACCGGCCGGTACACGACCTGATGCATATTGAAGAGAAGTGGGCCAGCCACAGCGAATCGTCTTGGGCACGGCGGCTGCCAGATGCGGTGCGCTTTTTTCTGCAAACGACGGGGCACGGGCAGGTCGGCAACGGAACAGGAAGCGTGAAGCGTGAGACGTAGTCGGCACACTTTTGACTTCTCTCCCATTTTGGGTAGCATTTAGCTTACGCAAACGTACAGAGCCAACAGGTTTCGGCAAAATCTGTCAGCTCTCCATTGACCCCTATCTTCGCTGCTAACTACCATTTTTGAAGGAGATTCCCTGTGGAGAAACAATTACAAGAGCTAAAGCAACGGTTGCAAGAGATCAGCACCATCAATGGGGCAACGGCCGTCCTGGGTTGGGACCAATCCACCTATATGCCTCCTGGCGGCGCGGCAGCGCGCGGGCAGCAGATGGCTGTGCTGGGACGCATTGCGCACGAAAAGTTTACGGATACGGCCGTTGGCCGGCTGCTAGACGATCTGCAACCCTACGCCGAGTCGCTCCCGTATGACCACGATGACGCTGCCCTCATTCGCGTCACGCGGCGCAATTACGAGCGCGCTACCAAAGTACCAGCAGCGCTATTGGCTACCATCTACGCCCATGGAGCCGCCACCTATCAGCAATGGACAGTCGCTCGACCAGCCAATGACTTTGCCTCAATTGCTCCGGCGCTGGAAAAAACAATAGATTACAGTCGCCAGATTGCCGACTGCTTCCCCGGCTACGATCACATTGCCGACCCTCTGATTGATTTTGCCGACCTGGGCATGAAAGCGGAATCGGTGCGCGCCCTGTTTACCGAACTGCGCGCCGCGCTCGTCCCCATTGCCAATGCCATTACCTCGCAGGAACCTGCCGATGATAGCTGCCTGAAACAGCACTTTCCAGAAGCGCAACAATTAGCCTTCGGCCAGGAAATCATCAAGGCATATGGCTACGACTTTCAGCGCGGGCGCCAGGATAAAACGCATCATCCCTTCATGACAAAGTTTTCCATCGGTGATGTACGGATTACCACGCGCGTAAAAGAGCATGACCTGAGCGAGGCGCTCTTCAGCACGCTGCACGAGGCAGGCCATGCCCTCTATGAGCAGGGCATTAACCCCGCATACGAAGGCACGCCGCTCAATGGCGGCACCTCTGCGGGCGTGCATGAAAGCCAGTCGCGCCTGTGGGAAAATTTGGTGGGGCGCAGCCGCACCTTTTGGGAGCATTATTACCCCAAATTGCAGGCCACCTTTCCCGAACAGCTGTACCACGTGCCGCTAGAGACGTTCTACCGCGCTATAAACAAGGTGCAGCGCAGCCTGATCCGCACAGACGCAGACGAGGTGACGTATAACCTGCACGTGATGATTCGCTTTGACCTGGAACTGGCGCTGCTGGAAGGTAAGCTGGCGGTGAAGGATTTGCCGGCGGCCTGGCACGCGCGCTATGAGTCTGATCTGGGGCTGCGTGCCCCAGATGACCGGGATGGGGTGCTACAAGATGTGCATTGGTATAGTGGGCAAGTGGGGGGCGTCTTCCAGGGGTATACGCTGGGGAACATCATGAGCGCGCTATTTTATGCGCAGGCGCTCCAGGCACATCCCACCATTCCGGCAGAAATTGGCGCCGGGGAGTTTGGCACGTTGCATGGCTGGCTGCGGGAGAACATTTACCAGCACGGCAGCAAGTTTACGGCTAATGAGTTGGTGGAACGGGTGACGGGAGGGCCGTTGACAATTGCCCCTTATATCCAGTACCTGCGCGCCAAGTACGGCGAACTGTACCAGCTTTAACATTTCAAGCCAGTCAGCTCATCCGGCTAATAGGCTGACCGGCTAATTGAGCGAAAACAGCCCTTGCTCTTCGGCAGGCAGCAGGCGCAGTAGCCGGTTTTCCTCCTGAAAACCCTGCTGTAAGGCATTAAACAGCGCCGTCGCTTCGTCAATGAGCAAGAACGATTGTTTGACCTCCATCGGCAGTTGGATAATAGCGGCGCTGAGGTAGAGCAGGGTCAGGGGATCATCGGGCAGTTGCGCCAGGTCGAACTCTACTTTGCCCAGGCGCGCCAGGTTTTTCAGGTAATCTACCAGTTGGGGATAAAGCCGGTTGGCGGCGGCGCGCATTGTGGCCTCTTGCGGCTGGCGCAGGGGGGCGCTTTGCACAATGCCCACCAGGTAGGCGCGGTGATGGCGCAGGGAAAGGATGCGGAAGCGCTCTTCGCCAATGGTCATGATGTTCATGCGCCCCCCTTCAAGCGGCTGCATTTGCAAGATGCGCGCCGTGCAGCCAACGGGTTCTAGCTGTGGCTCTCGCCCGACACCACCTTCACGCAGCATCACGACGCCAAACGGCCGTTGCTCGCGCAGGCACAGGCCAATCATCTCCTTGTACCGCTCTTCAAAAATGTGCAGCGGCAGATACATGCCGGGGAAGAGCACCGTATTCAGCGGAAACAGGGGGAGTTCAAATGAGTCAGCCATAGCAGTTAAACCTTGTGCATTATTTGTGCGGTTTCTTTGCAATGCCTCTATATCGCTTATTATACTTCACTCCCCTGCGAACCCGGAAGTTAGAAGGCAAAAAATAAGAGATTAGAAACCGCACGATCTCTAATCTCTCATCTGTTATCTTCCGTCATCCTCTATCAGGGAGACAATTTCTAAGCCAGCTTTGGCCCGGCGGCGATGATTTCTGGCGTTACACCAGCCTCGAACTGCTTAAAGTTAGCGATGAACATGCCCACCAGCTTGCGCGCCTGTGCGTCGTAGGCCTCTTTGTCTGCCCAGGTGTCACGCGGGTTCAGCACTTCGTCGGGCACGCCTTCCACGTGGATGGGAATTTGCAGACCAAAGAAGGGTTCTGTGACCATTGGTGCATCTTGCAGACTGCCATTGAGTACGGCTGTTACCATCTGGCGCGTGTAGGCCAACTTCATGCGGCTGCCCACGCCATAGGGGCCGCCCGTCCAACCGGTGTTTACCAACCACACATTTACCTTGTGCTGCTCAATCTTCTCACCCAGCAGTTTAGCATAGACGCCAGGATGCAACGGCATAAAGGGGGCGCCAAAGCAGGTGCTAAAGTTCGGCTGCGGCTCATTCACGCCGCGCTCTGTGCCCGCCACCTTGGCCGTATAGCCGCTGAGGAAATGATACATGGCCTGCGCATTGGTTAGCTTGCTGATGGGAGGCAGCACGCCAAAGGCATCGGCCGTTAGGAACAGCACATTCTTAGGATGCCCGCCAATGCCAGTCGGATCGGCGTTGGCGATGTGCGTAATGGGATAGCTGGCGCGTGTGTTTTGCGTGCGCGAGTCGTCATTGAGGTCAATGTAGCGCGTTTCGCTGTCATAGATCACGTTTTCCAGAATCGTACCAAAGCGCCGCGTCGTTGCGTAAATCTCTGGCTCACCTTGTGGGTCCAGACGAATCACCTTGGCATAGCAGCCCCCCTCAAAATTGAACACGCCGTCATCGCTCCAACCGTGCTCGTCGTCGCCAATTAGCGTGCGGTTGGGGTCATTGCTCAGGGTAGTCTTGCCTGTGCCGCTAAGGCCAAAGAAGAGCGCCACGTCATCCTTGTCTTTACCATAGTTGGCGCTACAGTGCATACTCATCACGCCCCGCTTGGGCAGGTAATAGTTCATGGCGGTGAAGATGCTCTTCTTAATTTCGCCGGCATACTCGCTGCCGCCAATCAACACCAGCCGCTTGCTGAAATCTACCAGGATAAAGGTCTGGCTGTTCGTGCCGTCGAAGGCAGGTTCGGCGTGAAAGCGGGGCATATCAATGACGGTAAATTCTGGCACGTGATGCGCCAGCTTGTAGGGATCGCGCTCACGCACGAACATGTTGCGCGCAAACATGCTGTGCCAGGCATACTCGGTAATGATGCGCACGGGCATGCGGTAGCGCTCGTCTGTGCCTACGTAGCCATCAAAGACGAAGATGTCGCGGTTTTGCGTGTACGCAATCAGGCGGCGCATCAGGCTATCGAATTTGTCTTGCGCAATCGGGCGGTTGACCTTCCCCCACCAGATGTCTTGTTCGCTGGTTGGCTCTTTAACGGTAAATTTGTCGTTGGGGGAACGGCCGGTATGGTCACCGGTGCTGACGCAAATAGGGCCAAGGTGGACAATGGCGCCTTCACGGCGGCGGATGATCTGCTCGTAGAGCATGGGGGTGCTGAGGTTCCAGTAGACGGTGTTGGGGTTTTTGATGCCGTGATTTTCAACGCCATACTTGCTGATGTATGGACCAAAGTTTTGCATAGGTCACTCCTTGTTGTTAAGTGGGTCATAGATTGGGTGAATGAAATGGCAGCTTTTGTCTGCCCTGCTGAGACAGCACGTGCAAAAAAGCACAACCGTAGTTTACGCCTGCCAGGGCACAATGGCAACTGAGTAACGGCCGTTAATCGGGTGACAACTGTCATGGAGAAGGCAACATGTGAGCAACTGTTGCCCTTTGCCTGACATTTGTCACTGGCAACGGCCGTTTTGCTTCTGGCACAATCGGCAAAGAATGGGCCAAAGCCAGAACGAGACGAGGCGCATACAACTCTACCTGTAACTCTTGCTCTCGCTTTGCAAGGATAAACAAATGACCAATAAAAAACTCATTATTATTGGCGCGGGGGTGGCGGGCCTGGCGGCCGGCTGCTATGCGCAGATGAACGGTTTCGACAGCGAAATTTTCGAGCTGCACGACCTGCCCGGCGGGTTATGCACAGCCTGGGAACGCAAGGGGTACACCTTCGACGGCTGCCTCCATTACCTCTTTGGTTCTGGCGCGGGACAACCGTTTAATCAGGTATGGCAGGAATTGGGGGCAGTGCAGCAACGGCCGTTTGTCAACCATCCAGAATTTATGCGTGTCAGCGACAGGGAACGCACCTTCATTGCCTACGCCAACCCCGACGAGCTGGAAGAACACCTGCTGGCGCTTTCTCCGGCCGATGCCAGCTTGAGCCGCGCCTTTTGCGATGGCATTCGTCAGTTTATGCAGTTTGACATGGCGATGCTGCAAGAGAAACCGCGCAGCCTGCTCACGCCCAGTGAATGGGGACAGTTCGGCCTGAAGGTGATGCCCTTTGCCATGCCCCTGGCGCGCTGGGGACGACTGACAGCCGCCGAGTTTGGCGCCCGGTTTAGCGACCCGCTGCTGCGCCGCGCTTTTGGCAAAATTTTTGGCTGGCACGATATTCCCCTGATGGTAGGCATGTCGCTGCTGGCCTACATGCACAGGCAAAACGCCGGTTTTCCCGTGGGCGGGTCGCTGGCGTTTGCGCGCGCCATTGCGCAACGCTATTTACAGCTTGGCGGCCAGATTCATTACAAAGCCCAGGTGGAAAAGATTCTGGTAGAAAGCAACCGGGCAACGGCCGTGCGCCTGTACAATGACGAGATTCACGCCGCTGATTACATCATTTCCGCAGCCGACGGGTATGGCACGATTTTTCACCTGCTGGGCGGCCAGTTTGTCAACAACGAGCTGAGGCGCATGTACGACGGCCGTTATCGCATCCATTCCCAGGTACAGGTTAGCCTGGGTGTCAACCGCGACCTCAGCGGCACGCCCCATTCTGTGACCTACCTGCTAGACAAACCCTTACTTATTGCTGGCGAAGAGCGCGATCACCTGTGGGTGAAGCATTACAACTTTGACCCCACGCTGGCCCCGGCCGGCAAATCCTGCCTGATTGTGATGCTGGAAAGTAATCAACCATACTGGCAGCGCATTTACGGCCGTCGGCTCTACGACACCGAGCAGTTACAGGTCGCCGACATTTTGCTTGAATTCCTGGAAGGCATCTACCCCGGCCTGAAGCAGCAAATAGAGGTCAAAGACGTGGCCACACCCCTTAGCTACGAGCGGTACACCGGCAACTGGATGGGGTCTACCTGCGGCTGGCTGCTGACGCCGCAGACAATGATAAAGATGATCCAGGGTATGGAAAAACAGCTACCCGGCCTGGCGAATTTGTACCTGTGCGGGCAGTGGGTGGAGCCGGGGGGCAGCGTACCGGTGGTGGCCATGTCCGGGCGCAACGCCGTTCAGCTTATTTGCGCGGCAGAGAAACGGCCGTTTACCACCTCCCTACCCGCTTGATAGAAATTGGAGAATGGAGGCTGATAATCTCTGCTCTCCTTCGAAAATGACCACCAACGGCCGACCGCCTATCACTGACAAAATTGCAGTCGGCAGTTGGTAGTCGGCGGTCAAATTGTAAAGATCGCTTGCACCATGCCACAAAACCTTATCCCACCCGCGCGCGTGCATCTACGGCAAAGGCTCCCTGCCCCTGTTCGAGCACGCGCAGAGGGTTAATCTCAATCTCCTGAAGCTGCGGGAAATCGGCCGCCAGTTGTCCCAGGCGCAAAATCGCCTCTATTACCGCTTCGCGGTCTGCCGCAGGAATGTTGCGGAACCCTTTCAGTTTGCGCCCGGCCCAGGTGCGCGCCAGCATCTCTTCCGCCTCGGCGCGGGCAAGCGGGGCCAGGCAAAAGTCCACATCCTTCAGCCCTTCGACCTCCACGCCGCCAGAACCAAACATCACCAGGGGACCAAATTGCGGGTCTTGCACTGCGCCAATGATCACCTCTTGCCCCTGAGGGATCATGCGCTGTACGTAAATGCCTTCGATGCGCGCCTGGGGGACGGCTGTTTCCATCTGGGTCATTATCGCCACAAACGCCTGCTGCACCTGCGCGCCGTTGAACAGGTTCAGGCGCACGCCACCCACATCGCTTTTGTGCGGAATATCGGCCGAGGCAACCTTGAGCGCCACGGGGTAGCCCATGCCATCTGCCAGTTCAGCCGCGGCAACGGCCGTTTGCGCCAGGGCAATGGGTGGTGTGGGAATGCCATACGCCGCTAACAGCTCATTCACCACCTCTGAGGGTAAGAAGCCCGGCGCCAGGCCACGCACGCGCAACAGCGTGGCTTGCGCTGTACTGGGGTGCACATTCACCGGACGCTGCGGTTTTTCTGGGATGGCTGCCAGGTATTGCGCCCGCTGCCACAACACCGCCAGCGCCGCCGCCGCCCGTTCGGGAAAGCGGTACTCTACCACGCGCGCGGCGCGAAAATATTCCACCGCCTCCTGGATCATGCGCTCGCCCAAGACGGCCGCCAGCACCGGCTTCCTGGCCGCATAAATGGTGGGAATAATGGCACGCGCCACACCGCCAGCGGTATAGAGCGGTGGCGGCGGAAAAATGACGATCACGCTATCCACCTGCTCATCATCCAGCAGCAGGCGCAGGGCGCGGTTAAACTCTTGCGGCGAAGCGCCCGCCAGCATGTCTACCGGATTGTTGACGGCGGCGGCCGCAGGCAAAAATTCTGCCAGTCTGGCAATGGTTTGCGGTTGCAGCTCTGCCAGCTTCAGGCCGTGCGACTCCAGCGCGTCAGCGGCCGTTACGGCCGGGCCGCCAGCGTTGGTCAAAATCGCCACATTGGGACCTTTGGGCAGGGGACACCAGGCCAGGGTGCGCGCCCAGTCAAACAACTCTTCGCTGGTTTCGGCGCGCACAACGCCAGCGCGGCGAAAGGCAGCGCCAAAGGCAGACTCTGACCCGGCGAGCGCGCCCGTGTGCGAGGCGACAGCCCTTTGCCCGCTGGCGAAGCGCCCTACCTTTAACGCCAGCACCGGCTTTTCACGGGCAACGGCCGTTGCCGCGCGCACAAAACGCCGCCCATCGCTCACCCCTTCCAGGTAAAGCGTAATCACCCGCGTATGCGGGTCGGCCGCCACCGAAACCAGCACGTCCGTTTCACGCACATCTAGCTGATTGCCCAGGCTGACCAGGCGCGAAAGGCCAAATCCCTGCCCGCGCGCCCAGTCAATTACCGCGGCACAAATCGCCCCAGAGTGGGAGATAAAGGCCACGTCGCCAGGAGGCGGGCCAGGTGGTGGCAAAAAAGTCGTATCCAGCGGCAAATGGGTGTCTAACAGGCCAATACAGTTAGGGCCAATCAGACGCATGCCGTAATGCCCCGCCACATGCAAACACGCATCCTCCAGCGCTGCACCTGCCGGTCCTGTTTCGCGAAAGCCACCAGAGGCAATGATGACCGAGAGAATGCCGCGCTCGCCGCATTCGGCCAGCACCCCAGGAACCTGCGGCGCAGGGACGAGAACAACGGCCAGGTCTACGGGGTCGGGCACATGTACGATACCAGGATAAACAGGCCGCTCAAACAGCACACCCCCGTTGGGGTTGACAAAGTGAATAGCGCCACTATAGCCGCTCTGCAACAGATTGCGCGCCAGGCCAAAGCCTAGCTTAGTAGGGTTTTGCGAAACGCCAATGATGGCGACTCCTTGCGGTTTGAAAAAGGGAAATAGGGAGGGTTCAATTTGGAGTGTCATGCCGCTTAGTTTACAGCAAATGAGCATCTCTCGTCTATACTCATCTTTGCCCCGTGCCTGGCACTTTGGGGTAATTTTATTGTCTAACTAACGGCAGCCATGCCTGCCAGATTTGCCGCAACGGCCATGGCTCCGCTGCCTGACCAATCACCTCGATCTCGTTCAAAGCGGCCACCTGGCTCCAATACCAGCGACCGCTGGTGTTGTTTATCGTCAGCCGCAGCCGGTCAATCACCAGGGACGTGGCCAGCTCGATGAGCGTTCCCCCATCACTCCGCGGGTTGATGCGCCCCACGGACACAGTGTGCACCAGGGCGCCATCGCGATAAAGCTCCAGCGTCGCTGACTCCACAAAATAGGGGCCATACTGCTCTGGTGAGCCAAACCCGCCCCAATCACCGCTACCGCAGTAGCTGCCGCTGGCGCAGTTGCTGCTGTAGGAAGGCGGCCCAACCAGCCGGATTTGCCGCACCCGCTGATTGGCCGGCCAGGGCAACGCCACCCATTCGCCACTGGATTAGCCATTTTCTGATTTCCATCCCGTGGTTGCGTCCTGGTAGCCAGTTTGGTACGGTTCAGTCAGCCGGGGTGCCCGATCCGGGCCATGGGCCGGAGCCGGAATCCAGCCTCGCCGGTCGTTGATTTGGCCGGGCACAAAGGTTTCATACGCCGTCTGATGGTAAGAGCTGGCGCTGGCCACCGCATAAGGAGCAACGTTTTGCCAGCCTTCCTGCGCCAGTTCCAAGACGTCATCCAGGGAGCCGCTGACATGGCCCATATGGCAGCCGGTGCAGGTAACAGCCTCGCCAGGACGAGACCAGGAACTGCCCTGGGCAATGCTGGCATATCCCCGGTTCCAGTCGCGCACTAAACGGCCGTTTTCATCTCGCAACACAATGAACCCCATCACGTCCGCAGGCACCGTCATCGTAAATGCGCCTGCCGGCGTAACCGGCACGGTGTCCCACAACACCGCCCGCAGCTCGTTATCCTGGCGGAAATCATCACAGGGTTGAGGATAGGCGGGCGGGTAACAAAAAGCGCCGGTAAACTGGTTGGTGTCGAGCCACAACTCGGCCCATGCCACGCTGCCGGGGGGCGGCGAATTGTTGGTGAAGGGGGTCAACAGCGAAGGATTGGCGTAGACGTTGGGGTTATGAATGACCGACGTGGCAATGTCCCCCAGGCCGCGCTGGCTGAAGGCATATTCCGGCAGCGCATTGGGCACGTTCCACTGCGCCGGGTCGTCGGCAGCCACATCGGTGAACTGGTCAGGCGGGGACAACCAGCCGGTGCGCGGCGCAATCGGTTTGGCATCCCTGGCATCGGCCGTGCCCAATCCCAGGCCGGTCAGGTTCAGCGGCAGGACGGTTTTGCCTCTGCCGTCGGCATTCATCACGACCAGGCGGAGGTGTACAAACCCACCCATCCAGAGTTGGGGCGTCCTCTCGCCATCAAAATCCTGCACCCCTTTCACACAGACATTGATGGCTTCGTCGAACGCTTCCGCAGGTAGCCGAAGCGCTGCACGCCGCCCACGAAAAGGGCATCATCCATCGCGCCGACATCTATGCCCTGGGCGGCCTGCTGTATCAACTGCTTACCGGACGATTGCCGTATGAAGATGAGAATCCCATCTCGTTCTCACGCCCCGAAACCCCGGCTGCACCCGTAGACAACCTCTCCGTGCGCATCAGCCACATCACCTATAACCCACCCGGAGATGATTCCGTGGGAGAATTCGTACGCATTATCAACAACGGCGCCACGGCGGTGAACATGAGCGGTTGGACGCTGCAAGACGACGCCCGTACGCCTCACGTCTATATCTTCCCCCACTTTACCCTGGCCCCTGGGGCCATTGTGCAGATGTGGACCGGGGCTGGCCAAGATGACGAGGCAAACCTTTATTGGGCTTTTGGGTTTGCCATTTGGAACAACGATGGGGATGTGGCTCCGCTGTTCACAAACAGCGGAGAGATGGTGTTCCAGTGCGCCTATACTGGCGGAGCCATCTCTTACGACTGCCCTTGAGCGACTAGCAGTGCTTGCAGCCCCTGGCGCAAAAACGTCTGCTGGCTGTACTCCGTAGAAGTGCTCCCAAACACGGCCGTTTTCGTCAAGCAACATAACGGTGGGGTGGCCACGCACTTCCAGCGCGTTTTGCCAGGCTGTGCACTCCTCCGTGTCAGCATTCACGCGCCAGACCGTCACCCGCGCGGCAAATTCTTGCGCCAACCCATCCACGACGGGTTCCATCTGCTCTCATGGGAGTCAGTAAGAGGTGGGGCGATTAATTCCGCACTCCCACTATCCTATCGGCTCCCCTACCCCACTGCGGCAGGTTGCGCCCCGTTCCGGCGTTTGCGGGCCAAGCTGATACATCTGGATGAAGTTGGGAATGCGGCGGTCATCGGCATTTTCTACCTGAAGTTGCAAGCCCCACGCCGTCAGCACAATCGGCGAAGCCTGATCCGGGAAAGGACTCATCAACACAAATGCCTGCCCCCGTGCCAGGCGGCGCAGTTTTTCCACCTGCGCTTGCGGCAAATCCGGGTGATACGTCAGCCACACAGCACCATGCTCCAGCGAATGTACGGCGTGCTTCATTTCCACCGGCTGATTATAGATGCCGCAATTTTGCCAGCGCGCGCTGTGAATGCCCCCCGCTGGCGGCAACCCATTGCTAATGTCGTAGACCACGTTTTCATCGTGGTTGCGTTCCAGCCCCAGATAATGCTGCAAGCCGTGAATGGCGGCCGTATCCTGAAAACTGAGCGCCAGCAGGCCAAACAGCGCCACCATACCCAACATCACGCCGCCCACGATGACCCACTTGTTCTTCTTCATCGGCGTTTCTTCCGCTTTTTTCGGTTTCTTAATACTTCGTCTCATGTTTTTTGTGCCTCGCTCCTTTGAAAATAACCGCAGACCGCCGACCGCAGTTTTAACAGTGATGGGCGGTCTGTAGTCTGTGGTCTTGTAAATGGAACCTCTGCGTTACGTTTTTATCCGGTTTACAGCTTCAGGCGGCGCAGGCGCAACGCATTGCTGACAACACTAATGCTGCTAAAGGCCATGGCGCCGGCCGCCAGAATGGGGTGCAGCTCGCGCAGCATGGCAGGCGCCCAGGAGAAGGGATAGAGCACGCCCGCAGCAATGGGAATGAGCAGCGTGTTGTAGCCAAACGCCCACACCAGGTTTTCTTTAATGTTGCGCATGGTGGCCTTAGAGAGGCGCAATGCCTGCGGCACACTACGCAAATCGCCACGCATCAGGGTGACATCGGCCGTTTCCATGGCCACGTCTGTGCCTGTGCCAATGGCAATGCCTACATGTGCCTGCGCCAGCGCCGGGGCATCGTTGATGCCGTCACCGACCATTGCCACCACGTGCCCTTCGTCTTGCAACTGCCTGACGTAGCTGGCCTTGTCGCCGGGCAACACCTCGGCAAAAACGCGGTCTATGCCCACTTCCTGGGCAATGGCACGCGCTGTTGCTTCGTTATCGCCGGTGAGCATTACCACTGTCAGCCCCAGGTCGTGCAGCTGCTTTATCGCCTCTTTAGAGCCTTCCTTGATGGTGTCGGCAACGCCAATGAGGGCGCTGGCCTGCCCGTCTACGGCCAGCCACATGGCGGTGCGCGCCTGTGCTTGCAGCACCTGCGCTCTGGCTTCCAGGCCGTTAAGATGCACATGTTCGCGCTGCATCAGACGCAAATTGCCTAACAGCACGTCGTGCCCATCTACCTGGGCACGGATGCCATGGCCGGCAATGCTCTCAAAGGCAGTGGGTTCGCTCAGCGGCAGCCCCTGCGCTTGCGCGGCGCGCACAATCGCTTCACCGAGCGGATGTTCAGAGCCTCGTTCGGCGCTTGCGGCCAGGCGCAAGATTTCGGAGTGCGGAGTGCGGAGCGCGGAATCTGAAATTATAACGTCAGTTACAGCCGGTTCCCCTTTGGTGATCGTGCCAGTTTTGTCCAGGACAACAACTGTAATCCTGTGTGCCTGTTCCAGCGCGGCGCTGTTCTTAAAGAGAATACCTTGCTCAGCCCCCTTGCCCATCCCCACCATGATGGAAGTTGGCGTGGCCAGCCCCATGGCGCAGGGGCAGGCAATGACCAGGATGGCCGTCAGGCGAATGAGCGCGGGCACAAAGCCGGCACCGCTAAGCAGCCAGATGAGGAAGGTGAACACGGCAAACAGAATGACTGCGGGCACAAAATAAGCGGCCACACGGTCTACGGCACGCTGAATGGGGGCTTTGCTGCCCTGCGCCTGCTCCACCAGGCGAATAATTTGCGCCAGGGCAGACTCTTTGCCCACTTTGGTGGCCTCAATTTTCAGTAGCCCTTGTCGGTTCAGCGTTGCGCCAATGACGGCATCGCCAACCTGTTTGGCAACGGGCAGGCTTTCGCCGGTGATCATGCTCTCGTCTACTGTCGAACGACCGTCTACCACCAGCCCATCCACAGGAATCTTCTCGCCGGGGCGCACCAGCACAACATCTCCGCGCGCTACCTGGGCAATGGGCACATCTAGCTCGACGCCATTGCGGATGATGCGCGCCGTTTTTGCCTGCAAGCCAATCAGCTTTTTGATCGCCTCGCTGGTGCGCCCCTTGGCGCGCACCTCCAGCAGCTTACCCAGCACGATCAGGGTAATGATCACGGCCGAGGTCTCAAAGTAAACGTGATGGCCCAGGCTGTGATTGTCAAAGGTCAGGGCAATCAGCACGGCCATGCTGTAAAAGTAGGCCACAGAGGAGCCCATGGCCACCAGCACATCCATGTTGGCGCTGCCGTTGC
Source organism: uncultured Anaerolineae bacterium (assembly GCA_937943625.1). Taxonomy (GTDB): domain Bacteria; phylum Chloroflexota; class Anaerolineae; order Promineifilales; family Promineifilaceae; genus JACSRF01. Next base: position 41,874 of record CALEAD010000026.1, read on the forward strand.
GCAGGCTCTTGTAGCCGCCCACGTAGTAATCCCACCCCACGTAAAACTGCACGGGGGTTGCCAATGCCCAAAAGAGCCAGTTGACCCAGTCGGCGTGTGCCCATTCCCCCAGCAGGCCAAAATCGCGGCTCATGCTAAAGACAAAGAGGGGCAGGGAAAAGAGAACGCCGACAATCAGGCGCGTCCACTGATGGCGAATTTCGGCGGCGCGCGCGACGGCTTCGGCATCTTCGGCAGCTTCCAAATCAGCGTCAACGGCCGTTTCCACCACATCATACCCCGCTTTGCGCACGGCCGTTACCAGATCGGCGCGGGTGACAGCGCCGGGTGCGTAACGCACCGTTGCTTTTTCGCTGGCGTAGTTGACATTGGCGGCCAGCACGCCCTCCACCTTGTTTAGCACCCGCTCAATGTTCAGGGCACAGTTGGCGCAGGTCATGCCGAGCAGGGACAGGTCTAATTCAGCCGTAGGGACATGGTAGCCGGCACGCTCGATGTGTGCAATCACATCGGCCGTTACCTGCTGCGGCTTCACCAGCGCGGGGTCATAGGTAATAGTCACCTTCTCACCGGCATAATTGACAGAAACGGCCGTGACGCCCGTCGCTTTTTTGCTGTTCCGTTCAACAGTCGCGACACAGTTGGCGCACGTCATGCCCAGAACGGGTAAGGTGAGCTGTTTTTCAGACATGGGTGAAAGGAGGGAGTTGGTTGGGTTGGTTGGTTAGTTGGTTGGTTGGGTTGGTTGGATTCACGAACAAACCAACCCAACCTGTCAAACCACACTAACTTAACTGAATAAGCTGCGCCGGCGGGTAATTAATTTCGTGCAGTAAGGCGTTAATGGCATCCCAGTTGGCGGGCGCATCCCAGGAGACGGTGACTTTTTTCGTCTCCACTTCTGCCTTCACACTGGCTATGCCAGCTAGTTCCGCCAGTTCGTTCTCAATGGTGCGCGTGCAGTGGCCGCAGCTAATGTTGGGTACAATAAAGGTTTTCGTTTCCATCGATTCTCCCTTGAAGATGACCGCCGACCCTTTTGTAGGATATTCCTGGCCGCCTGCGGTCTCTCAAAAAAGGCGTGAAATGTGAATCGTGCACAGCCATCTCTTCACGTTTCACGCCTCACGTTTCAAGTTTGCATCGCTCTTACCGCTTTTCCACCATGGCAAAGACGCTGACAACCTCCTCCAGCATTCGCTCGCGCTCTGCCGGGTTACTGCCCTGGATGGCGGTGGTGACGCAGGTGCGCAAATGATTGTCGAGCATGATTGTGCTGACTTTGTTGAGGGCAGCCTGCACAGCCTGAATCTGTTTGATGATGTCTATGCAGTAGACGTCATCCTGCACCATGCGCTCGATGCCTTTGATGTGCCCGGCGGCGCTGGCGAGTCGGCGGATAACGGCCGTTTTTGTGCTCTCATCCATCTGCTTAAGTCCCTACCCCCCTGGGGGGGGTATCTGTATTGTAAACGACATGGGTGTAGCGTCAATGCTACGTGCTGTAGCATTCATTTTGCGCAAAGGTTTTTGTGATTTTTATCACAAAAAATTCCCTATTGACGCGCTTTAGACATTGTGCTATATTTTTCTTGGCTCCCCCCCCCAGAGGTGTACCGTTAAGCGCCCGCTTAACGGACACCTCATTTTTTTTGCCACAACGACGACTACGCAGTATGAAAACGCACGTTAAACCCAAACTGGTTAGCGATGGGCCTGCTTTTGGCACAACTGGATTAGTTCATCGCGTGCAGCAGCCAGACATGACCGGACCTTACACAACTGTTGTGATGCTACACGGCCGTTTCGGAAACGAGGACGTAATGTGGTTGTTTGCGCCAACGGTGCCCGCTAACTGGCTGATTCTCGCCCCACGTGGACTACACGAAGATAGAGAGGGGTACTCCTGGCATCCGCGCCTGCCAGATGAGTGGCCCTGTTTGTATGAGCTAGACCACTCCGTAACGGCCGTTACCCATTTCATTCACGCCTTATCCCGCCAGTACAACGCTGATCCGAGGCGTATCTATCTGATGGGATTCAGCCAGGGAGCGGCCGTTGCTTATGCCCTGGCGCTGAAATACCCCAGGCTTGTACGTGGCATTGCTGGACTGGTTGGCTTTGTACCAGAAGCGTGCGATACGGCCGTGCAGTTCCAATCGCTGGACAATTTGCCCATTTTCATGGCCGTGGGCAGAAAAGACCCACTCATTCCCTACCAGCGCGCGCAGCAGAGCGCGCAAACGCTGCGTCAGGCAGGCGCCAATCTGGCCTACCATGCGTATGACACCGGTCACAAGCTAAGCGCCCAGGGCATGAAAGATTTGCAAGCGTGGTGGGCGGCGCGTGCGCAAGAAGAATGAAAAAGGATGAAGCATGAAACATCATGATATTTTTTCTGACCGCCGACTACCAACCGCCCATCACTGGCAAAATCGCGGTCGGCAGTCCGTAGTCGGCGGTCAGATTTGTAAGGCACCATTTCCAGAGAAGATGAACCATGCTTACTATGTCAACTAGCGCAAAATTTCCCTTTACCTGTCTGGACAGGCAAAATTTCTTGTGAGCTACTCATAAGAAATAAACATACCCCATCTCTGTCAATCGCCAATCTTTAATCGCCAATCCCCTTTCTCTACTTGCGCTGGCGAAAGACGCCCAGGGCAATTGCGCCGACAACGGCCGTTGCCCCGGCCACTGCCGCCGCACCCAGGTAGTTGCTTTTTTGTGGCGCAGGGGTGTCCGAGGAAACGGCCGTATCACGCCCCCGTCTGTCATTCGTCTGACGCCGTACCCAATCTGCTATCGGCTGCAAGCGCTGGCGCGGCGTCACGCCAAAGGCCAGGCGCATGATGGCCGCGCCCAGGTAATAATGATTTGGTGCGCGCATTTGCGTCGCCAGGTCAAACGTTAGCGGCGGACGGCCAATGGCATAAGAGCGCAGTTGCGTGAACTGTAACACCTCCTCTGGGCCGTGCGTGCGCGCATTGCCAGACTGCTTTACCCCGCCAAAAGGCAGCAACGAGACAGGATAATGAGAGATGGCGTCATTGACGTTCACCGACCCCACATCCAGGCGGTGCGCCACGCGCTTGGCCTGGCGCATGTTGTTGCTCCACACAGACGCGCTCAGGCCATAGTCAGAGTCATTGGCCAGCCACAGCGCCTCTACCTCATCCTTCACCTTCATAATCGGCATAATTGGGCCAAACGTCTCCTCACGCATCACCTTCATCTCGTGTGTGACGTCTACCAGAATCGTTGGCTCCATAAACATACCAGCAAATTTACCCCCATAGAGCAGGCGCGCGCCCTTGGCCAGCGCATCTTCCAGGTGATCGCGGGCGATGTTCACCTGGCGCTCAAAGGTAAGCGGCCCCATGTTATAGGGATTGTCTATATCCGGGGTGTATCCCATTTTGATACGCTTTGCCTCTTCTAACACCAGCCGCACAAATTCATCGTAAACCGATTCCACGACATAGACACGCTCAATGCCCATACAGGTCTGGCCGGTGTTATAGAATGCGCCCCACGCGCCCCATTTGGCGGCCGCCTGCAAGTTGGTATCTTCCAGCACAATCATCGGGTCTTTGCCCCCCAGTTCAGCAATAAAGGGGGTCATGGTTTCGGCGGCAGCCTGGGCGATTTTGCGCCCGGTGGTCGTAGAGCCAGTAAGGAAGATGAGGTCAGGCTTGCTACGTACTAGCGCCGCGCCAACGGCCGGGCCGCCATGCAGCACACGCACAAACGGCGAAAGCTCCGGCACGCGCTGGAACAGGCTTTCCACCAGCGCTCCGGTGGCAGCCGTTACCTCAGAGGGTTTGAGGATGACAGTGTTGCCCGCCAGCAAGGCAGAGCAAACGATGGGCATGGTCAGGTCAAAGGGGTAATTCCAGGGGCCAATAACAGCCACCACGCCGTAGGGATGTGGCTCGGTGTAGTACCGCTTAAAAACGTAGAGCCCAGGAGGTACGCGCCGCCGCGCCAGCCATTTGGGGGCGTGGTTGTAGTATTGATGCAGCCGGTCAACGGTCATCATCACTTCGATCAGGCCATCCTGGCGGCTTTTGCCGGTGTCTTTGTTGAGCACGGCCGTAATCTCATCCAACGAATCTATGATCAGCTCCTGAAGTTTGCGCAGCGCCTTGATGCGCTCCCGCAGGGGCCGGCGGCGCCAGACCATAAACGCCTGGCGCATCTCCTTCATCGCACGCTGAATATCTTCCGGTGTGGAAACCGGTATTTGTCCAAATTGCTCCCCTGTTGCGGGGTTGATGAATGGTAGCATTTCCATGGTCATCTTCTCCAATTAGCTGCGTTGGTTGGGTTGGTCAGGTTGGCTATGTGATCAGCCAACAACCAAACTAACCAACCGATATCAGCTTACTTGTTTTACCCTTCACGCTTCTTGCCTCTGGTAATGAGCAGCAGCGCCAGGGGAATGAGCGCCAGCAGAAATGGCAAAAAGCGGACGGGTGTACGGCCGTTTGTCTGACGAATCAGCGACAATCCGGCCGGCTCTTCCAGTGGGGCAATGGGTGGGGCCTCCGCTTTGCGCGGAACGGCCGCCATGGCTCGCTCTGTCATTGCCGTAATTGTCAGGCTGGGATTTACCCCCAGGTTCACGGGAATGACGGAGGCATCGGCCACATATAGCCCAGGGTAGTTGAATACGCGGTGATAAATATCCACCACCCCCTCCGCCTCGTTGGCGCCAATGCCGCAGCCGCCCAAAATGTGCGCCGTGTTGGGCTTGTTCAGTAGCTCATTCATGCCCACCCAGGGCACGCCATTCACCTTTTGCGCAAAGCGATTGAGCACCGTGCGGCCGGTCTCTATCACCGTGGGAATGGGCTGATTGGGGTCGCGCGCGCTGACCAATCCCTTGCGCCAAAGTGTCCAGACGCTGCGGCCGCGGCGCAGGCTCATGCGGTTGTCCAACGTTTGCATAATCAACAGCACGGTGTTCTTTTCCGCCCACTTGGGCAGCAGGCGCACAGTGAGGAAGTCATACGGCCGTTTCACCCCTTGCCACAGCGCATGGCCCACGTGCGCCCAAATAGATTCTCCCTGCAAGCTTTCCAGAGGCAGCATCAAATTGCGCATAAATGATGAACCTGGGGGAAAGCGCACCGGCTCCACACTCGTCACCTCATCCACCCAAAAGTGGGAGGTAATGGCCACACCCTGCGAGAAGTCTGGCTGTGGCTTGGGTGGCACTTGCCGCGCCGTCACGCCGACCAGCGCCTCGCTATTGCTGCGCACGCGCTGCCCCAGCCGCCGCGACAACTTTGGCAACGACTGCGTCTCGTCGCGGCACTTCAGCAGCAAATTGACGCTGCCTAGCACGCCCGCAGCCACAACCACATGACGCGCACGCACGCGATACGGCCGTTTGCGCAGCCAGTCTGTGACTCGTTCATACACCACCTCATAGCGCGCCTCATCCGTTTGCGCCCCGTATAACGGCCGAATATCCGTCACACGCGACTCGGCCCGCACCTGCGCCCCCCACTTTTGCGCAAAATAGAGATAATTTTTGTCCAGCGTATTTTTGGCCTGATAGCGGCAGCCCACCATACACCCACCACAGTGGACGCAGCCCGCCCGCTGCGGCCCTTTACCGCCAAAAAACGGGTCCGGCACGACCTTTCCCGGCTCGCCAAAGAAAATCGCCACTGGTGTTGGCTTAAACGTACTTTCCTTGCCCAGCTCCGTGGCAATCTCCTGCAACACATGATCGGCGGGCCAGTACAACGGATTTTCCGTCACGCCCAACATGCGATTGGCGGTGGCATAATGAGGCTCCAGCTCCGCTTGCCAATCTGCCAGATTGCGCCATTCCGGCGCCTCGAAAAAAGCGCGCCCAGGCTTGATGTGGGTACTGGCGTACACCAGGCTCCCTCCACCCACGCCACTGCCATTCAAAATCCAGATGTCATCGAGAAAATTCAGCCCCATAATGCCAAAACAACGCAGCGCCGGCATCCACAGATATTTGCCAATGTTCCAATTCGTCTTGGGGAAATCCGGCGCTTTGTACCGCTTGCCCTGCTCCAGCACCAGCACGCTATACCCTTTCTCCGCCAGGCGCATGGCAGAAACGCTACCGCCAAAACCAGAGCCGATCACCACGTAATCAAAAACCTCATCGTTCATTTGTCGCCGCCTTTTTGGAGGGGTGTGGCAGGTAACTTTCGGGAGAGAACCCACCTGCCCACACAATTTATAACACAGTGCGTTATGACACATTCTACACCAAAAATGGCCAAATGCGCAGCGAGTTTGGCCAAATTGTCAACCGTGGTTGACAATTGCCCGCAATGGTGCACGGGTTTTCCCGCTTGCTTGTAGTGCCGACTTCAGTTGGCTGCTTGTTAAAGCGATCACTACAAACTTTTCCGTGCCCCCACCCACATTGTTGCAAATATAGAATTACCGTTTTGCGCCAATACTCGAAGGCAAAATCTGAGGGATGAGGTACAATTCTCTCAAACGCTTTGCTAATAAAAGCGGAGCGCGATGACGAACTGCGAGTTACGGATTACGGATGGAGGAACGATGACACAAATCATAGCCGTAGCCATGCAAAAAGGGGGCGTGGGTAAGACCACCACTACCGTCAATCTGGCGGCTGCCCTGACAGAAATGGGTAAACGGGTTCTGGCAGTAGACCTGGACCCACAGGGGAACCTGACGCAGCACTGCGGCTTTGATCCGGACCGCGTCTCCCCAACCATTTACGACGCCATGAAAGCAGAAATAGAGGGGTATGAAAACCGCGTGGCGGCCAGCATTTACCCAACGGCCGAATCCTTCCACCTGCTCCCCTCCCAGCCCGAACTCAGCATGACCGAACTGGCACTGATCAACACCCTCAGCCGCGAGCGCGTGCTGTGGACAGTGCTGGAGCCAATTGCCGGCCGCTACGATTACATTTTGATTGACTGCAACCCTTCACTTGGGCTATTGGTCGTGAACGCCCTCACCGCCGCCAATAGCGTCATCATCCCCATTCAGGCAGAATACCTGGCCGCGCGTGGCGCTTTGATGATCCTCTCCAGCATCGAGACCGTGCGACGCAAGAAGCTGAACCCAGACTTGAGCATTGCTGGCATTTTGTTGACTATGGCCGACACGCGCACGCTGCTGGCCCAGGAAGTGCGCGAGGCGGTTACCGCCCAATACGGCAACAGCATCTACATCTTCGAGACGCTGGTGAGACGCTCCATTCGCTTTGCCGAAAGCGCCGCTGCCGGCCAAAGCATCCTCGCTTATGACAGCAAAAGCCAGGGCGCCGACGCCTACCGGCAAGTGGCACACGAGTTGCTACGCCGCATCCGTTGATTGCCTTATGAGCAAGAAAAAGCCCCGGATCAATCTTGGCACGCCCATCCCAGCCCAATCTGGTGACCTGGAAAAGCTGTTCAGCGCCACCAACGACGTGGAGCAATCGTCTGGCCTGCTCCTGCTTGCGCTGAAGCTAGACGCCATCCAGCCAGACCCCAATCAGCCGCGCAAAACCTTTTCTCAGGAGTCGCTAGAAGAGCTGGCTGAAAGTATTCGCCAAGATGGCGTCATTCAGCCAATTGAGGTGACGGAGATTCGCCCCCACCAGTACATGATTGTGCATGGGGAGCGGCGCTGGCAGGCGGCACGCATGGCCGGGCTGGAGGTCATCCCCGCGGTAGTGCGCCGTCGCAATTATGACGAGACGACGCGCTTTGTGCGGCAGTTGGTGGAAAATATCCAGCGTGAAGACCTGAACGACGTGGACCGCGCCTATGGCATGGTGCGGTTGCGCGATTTGATGCAGGCGGAGTTAGACGCCCAGATCGCTGAGGGATTGGTGGCGGGCAAACCGCACGCGCGCAGCGTAAGCTGGGCCAAGGTGAGCGAGCGGTTGGGCTTTACGCGCCAACGCGCCAGCCAGTTAATTCAACTGCTGGACTTGCCGGAAGAGGTGAAGGATGCCGTGCGCGCGGGCACGCTGAGTGAGCGCGACACGCGCATTTTGCGCGGTTTGCGCCCGTCACAACAGCGGGCGCTGTGCCGCGCCCTTGAAGCAGGAAATGTGGATCAGCAGCAATACCGCCAGGTGGCGCGTTTTCTCAGAGACGAGGCGCCTGATTTGACGGTGCACGAGGCACTGCGCATTCTGGAAAAGCCGCTGCCGCCGCCCAGGGTCATACCTGAGCCATCATCTGCCAGCTCTTTCGCCGATGAGGCCTTGTTTGAGGATGAGGGCGACTTTGATGAGGATGTGGCGGATTTAACGGCCGTTGCTGATTCCGCCGATCCCGCTACTTCTCAGCAAGCAACTGCCGGCAAGCGTGTCTCTAGTGTGCAACGACTGATTTGGGCGCGCGGCCACCTGGCGCGCGTTTCGCGCCAGGGGCTGTCCAAAGGAGAGCGCGCTGAGATGGTACGCCTGCTGCGCGTTATCGGGCAAGAGGTGGCATCGTTGCTTGCCGCACTCGAAGACCGGGAAGCGGGAAGTGGAAAGCGGGAAACCGGATAAAAGATCTTCTCGTTTCACACTCGACGGAAAAGGAGTCGTCCATGACCCAACCAACCATTCTCATTACTGGCGCTTCGCGCGGGCTGGGGGCGGCAACGGCGCGCGCTGCCGCGCGGCTAGGGGCGCACGTCGTGCTCAGCGCGCGCTCCGCGGCAGAGCTGGAAGCTGTGGCCGCGGCGATTGTGCAGGAAGGGGGTCAGGCAACGGCCGTTGTGGGGGATGTGGGCAATCTGGCTCACTGTGAACGCATGATAGCGGCCACCATTGCTGCTACTGGGCGGCTGGATACCCTGGTCAACAATGCAGGCATCATTCAACCCATTGCCCCAATTGCGGCGGCAAAGGCCAGTGACTGGGAAGCGCTTATGCGCGTGAATCTGATTGGCCCAGTGCAGCTCACGCGCCTGGCACTGCCCCACTTGCGCGCCAGCCGTGGGCGCGTCATTCACGTTTCCAGCGGCGCGGCGGTTGCGCCCATTGCCGGCTGGGGGGCTTACTGTGCCAGTAAGGCGGCGCTCAACCACTTTAGCCGCGTGTTGGCTGTTGAAGAACCAGAGATTGTCAGCCTGACATTTCGCCCAGGCGTGGTAGACACGGCAATGCAAGCGGTCATTCGTGTTGCCGGGCGAGAAGGAATGCCAGAAGCAGAATACGGCCGTTTCGTTGCCATGCACCACGAAGGCAGGCTGCTGCCCCCCGAACTGCCCGCGCGGGCTCTGGCGGCGCTGGCGCTCTTTGCCCCACGCGAATGGAGCGGCGATTTTGTGCAGTGGGATGACGCGCGCGTGCAGGTGTTGAAGAAGGAGACTTCATGAGTGGGGCACACCACCACACATGAAAACGTAACGCAGGTTACCAAACCTGCACCTGCCAACCAGGTTTGGCAACCTGGGCTACACTTACAGGCGGCCGTCGGCAGTCAGCCGTCGGCGGTCATTTTCAAGGGAGAAACCACATGCCAGTTACCGATCAGGCTACAGTTAGCGCCACACAGGCGTATGCCGCACAATTTCCGCAGTTGGGCTACCGCTCACTCAACGGTTGGCAGGTCAGCGAAGCGGGCTTTGGCGGCTACCGCATTGATCCTGAAAGTGAGCCGCACCGCGAAGCGCTCATCCACGCCCTGCGCAGCGGCATCAACCTGGTTGACACCAGCAGCAACTATGCTGACGGTGGCTCGGAGGTAATGATTGGCCAGGTGCTGGCCAGCCTGATAGACGAGGGGACAGTGACGCGCGCGCAGGTGGTGGTGGTGAGCAAGGTGGGCTACCTGCAAGGGCAAAACTATGAACTGAGCCAGCAGCGCAAGGCAAACGGCCGTCCCTTTCCCGACCTGGTGACGTATGCTGACCAACTAGAGCACTGCATCCACCCCGAATTCATTGCCGACCAGTTGACGCGCTCACTGGAACAGCTGAATCTGCAAACGCTCGATGTGTACTTGCTGCACAACCCGGAGTATTACCTGGGCTGGGCACACCGCCAGGGCATGCCAGAGGCAGTGGCCGAGTCGGAGTATTACCGGCGGCTAGAGCTGGCGCTGCGCCACCTGGAGCAAGAGGTGCAAGACGGCCGTATTCAGTGCTACGGCATCAGTTCCAACACCTTTCCCGCGCCCACCAGTGACCCCCAATTCACCTCTCTCAGCAAGATTCTGGACATTGCCCACCGCATCGCCCAGGAAAATGGTGGATGCCACAACCTGCGCGTCATCCAATTGCCGATGAACTTATTTGAGCCGGGGGCCGCCATTTACGCCAACCAGCCTGGCGAAAAAAGCGTGCTGGAACTGGCGCAAGAAGCGGGGCTGGGCGTGCTGATCAACCGTCCGCTCAATGCCATTCGCGGCAATGCACTTTCGCGCCTGGCCGATGTGCCTGAACCCAGCTATCCCGCCAGCAAATTTGAAGTGTCAACCGCGGTTGACATGTCGGTACGCATTGAGCGCGCACTGCAAAGCGACATTTTGCCTGCCCTCCCCCTGGATGACGCAACCAGGCAGCAGTTGTTGGAATATCTGGCGGTGGGTATTCTTTTGCAGGGACAGTGGCGCGCTTTTGGCACCTATCACAACTGGCGCGACGTGCGCGGCCGTTTTATTCTACCCCGCGCGCGCAGCGGCGTTAATTTCCTCGCAAACCTGGAAAATTCGCCCCCTGGCCTTGATTCCTGGCTAGAGGGGTATGTAAATACCCTAAACACGACATTGGCCGCTGTGACGGCATTTTACCAGGGAGAAGGGCACCACTATGCACGCAAAGTGAAAGAGAAGGCTGTTTCTGCTGACCCAGAATGGCAGGCGGAGACGCTGAGCCAGACGGCCGTGCGCGCCCTGCGTAGCACCCAGGGCGTGACGTCGGTGCTGGTGGGCATGCGCCAGAAAGCCTACGTGGAGGATGTGCTGGCGGGTTTGCGCCAGCCCGCCCCACCCGCCGACCGGCGTGAGGCGTGGCGGCAAATGAACACGGCCGTTACCGCTGGCATTGGCGGGGGAAAATGAGCACAATCGGCTAAAGGTAGGGAGTAGAGAAGTGAAAATGTAACGCAGGTTACCAAACCTGCGCATACCAACCAGGTTTGGCAACCTGGACAGTTAACCGTCGGCAGTCAGCCGTCGGCGATCATTTTCAAGGGAGTATAAAATGGATGAGTTGGTAAAGGCAATTTCCGAACAGGCAGGTATCCCCGAAGCGCAGGCGAAAAAAGCGGCCGAAGCGGCCATCGCCTTTTTGAAGACAAAATTGCCCGCTGCGCTTGCCGGTCAGGTAGACGCGGCCCTGGAAAACGAAAAAACGGTTGGCCAGGCAACTGATTTGTTGCAAAAAGGGCTGGGGCTGCTGAAGAAATAGTCAATGGTGGGTGGCTGCCTGGGACATGGCTCAGAGCATCCTTACAAACCTGACCGCAGACCGCCAACAGACACCGCGCTTCTCAAGAGATGGCGGTCTGGGGTCAACTGGCGGCGGTCAAAAATTGGGCGTCATGAACCATTGTCAATTCCCTTAAATAGCGGCAGTTGGTAAGACGGCCGTTTGCCATCAAGTAACACAAACGGCTTCAGACGGCTGGTGTGCACGCCAAGCTGCTGCAAATGTGCCACCTCGCGTAGCGTGCCGCGTTGCCGCGCCCGCAGAATGACCTCTGCCCCTTTGGGGCCGATGCCCGGCACGCGCAGCAGCTCTTCTCGACTGGCGCGGTTTATCTCTACCAGGTTCTCACGCAAATTGGCATATGCCCACGCCAGTTTGGGGTCTCTGTCTAGCGGCAGGTTACCTGTCTCATCAAAGGGCATCTCTTCCAGGTCAAAGCTGTAGTCGCGGAAGAGGAAAGAAGCCTGGTACAGGCGGTGCGTGCGCAGGGGATTGGCCGCTGGCTGGTTTTCTAGAGGAGTGTTGGGCACGGGGCTAAAGGTGGAGTAATAGACGCGTGCCAGATGAAGTTGTTGGTGCAAAAATGCGGCCGTGCTCAGCAACTCCAGGTCAGTTTCACCCGCGCCGCCCACTACGAATTGGGTGACGGTGCTGGGCATACGGCCGTTCCAACCCACATGCGCCGGCTGCGTCTGGCGAATCTCCTCCACCCAGCGCAAGGGCGCTAACAGCTCTGCGCCAAATTGCTTCTGTGGCGCCACAATGACCAGCCGCTGTGGATTGGGCGCTTCCAGGTTGATGGAGAGGCGGTCGGCCAGGGTAACGGCCGTTTCCACCTGCGCCCGCTCCGCCCCCGGCATGATCTTCAGGTGAATATAGCCCCGAAAGTGATGTTTCTGGCGCAAAATGGTCACCGTATCCAGCAACCGGTCTTGCGTCTTCACGCCACTGCCAATGATGCCAGAACTGAGAAACAGCCCCTTCACCAGGCCGGCGCGATACATATCCATAAAGGTTTGCGCCATTTCCTCTGGCTTGAAGGTCACGCGACGATAATTGCGCCCGACACGGAACGGGCAGTAGACACAGTTGCGCTCGCAGGCAGAGGTGAGCAGCGTTTTCAGCAAGGGAATGGTCTTGCCGCCGGGCATTTTGGCATGGAATATGCCGAGATCATTTTGCTTCTGGGAGCGCGGGTTGATGACCTGGCCACATGGCGCAACCTGTTTTTCCGCCAGCGCTGGCTGCGACGGCACTTCCTCAGCCGGTTCCAAACCCATATGTTCAGCTAAAATTTGCAGCTTATTTAAGGAATCCATGCCACCTATTATAGAACAATTGTTCGCTCTCGGCAATGGAAGGAGGTGAACCACCGCAACTTTCAATTTGCAACAATGTGGGCAGATGGGACGGCACGAAGAAGTTCGTAGTGGTTCGTAGTGATCGCTTTAGCGGGCAGCCGACTAAAGTCGGCACTACTAACGGGCCAGCCGACTAAAGCCGGCACTACTAACGGTCGGCACTACTAACAACTAACGGCCGTATTTTGCTTCAATTGCAGCAACCTGGGCCAGACAGGTATCGTCTACCTCATTGGGTTGGTAGGCGGTCTCGAACCATTTGTCGAGTATCTCTTTGGCTATGACCTCAGAGGTACGGCGCAAGGAGAGGCATAGCACGTTGGCACGGTTCCACAGCCGCGCGCCGCGCGCCGTCTCTGCATCGTCGCACAGGGCGGCGCGGATGCCGGGCACTTTGTTGGCCGCCAGGCTGATGCCGGTTCCGGTCCAGCAAAACAAAATGGCCTCGTCCGCCTCGCCGCGCACGACGCACTCGGCCACCTGCTGCGCGACGGCTGGCCAGTAAGCTGCCTGGCCGGTCAGGGGGCCGAAGAGAATGACCTCGTGGCCGCGCTGGCGTACCTGTTCAACCACAACGTCTGTCAGGTGGGTGCGCTCGTCAGAACCGATGGCTATTTTCATGCTTTACCTCCAGGGTTTCGGATTTCGGAATGCTGAATGGGGGTATTATAGCGCGTCACCCCATTGCCCTTCATCCTTCACCCGTCAGCTTTCATCCTGGCCGGCTGACGGCCGTTCAACACCAACACCACATATACCAGCAACGTTATCGCATAGAGCAAGCCAGAGACAACGGCCGTTTTGAAGCCCAATTGCGGCGTCAGCAGGTGTTGGCCAATGTCTAGCAGCAGCAACCTGGGGCTGGTGAAAATGTCCCAACTGTTCCAGCGCAGGAAACGGCCGATATAGATGCCAAAGCTGCTGAGCGCCAGCACGCCAATGGCAAACAACCAGCCCAGGTGCGCGCCAAAGCGCGCCGTCACCAGCGCCTGCATGCGCTGCAACGACAGCGAACCCAGCAGCACCCCTGCCAGGGCGAAGGCAAAGAGCAAGAAGGCATCGTACCAGAGCGGAACACCGGGAAACGGCCGTAAATGAATCAAATCTGTAACGATGTAAAAGGCGTTGGGTAAAAAGATAAGCCAGAGAAAAGCGGTCGGCAGCAGGAACAGCGGCCGTTTTGGCCCATGGAATGCCAGTTCAGCCAACAAAAATGGCAGCCAGGCCAGCAGCAGGTTCCAGATGAGGAAGAAGAACCAGGGCACGCCCGTCACCAGCGCGCGCGCCAACACCAACACCACGGCAAAACAGGAGGCAAAGATGAGCAAGAGCAGCATGAGTATGTGTGATTTGTAAGATGGTTGCGTGGTCATGGAAGACTCCTTCTGTGGGGATGAGGGGTGATTGCAGACTAGGGTGATTGGTGAAAAAGCTGGCGAAGCTGCCAATAGGCGCGCAGGCGGGAGAAGTGAAAACTTTGCCAGCCGGTCAGGGAACGGTTGTGCCGCATGGCCTGATAACGGCCGTATAAATTAGCCCCTATCACCTCTGCCAGCGTTGCCTGGCAAGACTCTGCATAAAACGCGCCGTCAGAGCGGTAGGCATAGCCGCTACAAGCCGGCGTGGGCACAAGCTGGGTATCTCCCTGTACCTGTGCCAGCGCCAGGCGCAAAGCAGGCACGGCATCGGCAGAGAGGGTGGTAAGATAGGCGGCATCCAGCTCTCCCGTCTGGGCGTAGCGTGCCAGATTTTGCTGCACAATGAAGGCGTCGGGGTTCAGGGCGTTGAGCGTGACCAGGTAGCCCATCGCCGCCAAAATCAGGCCAATGGCAAAGCGATGGGGCGCCCGCCAGAGAGTCAACAGGAACCAGGCAAGCACGGCCGTTAGCCAGACCATAAACACAAACACATACAGCCGCAGCTCCGTAAAGCCAAAAGCCGCCTCATACAGGCTCATGCGCCGCCAGGCCGAGAGGAGCATCACCAGCACCAGCGCCACCAGGCCACTGCACAGGGCATTAAAAAGGTGAATTTGCCGCTTGGTAGCACGCCGCGTGGCCCAATTAAGTGTCAGCACCAACGCCAGCGAGAGCACAGCTACTGCAACCAACTCAAAAAAGCCACGCCGCGCATACGCCGCATAAGTGATGCTTTCCAGCACCAGGTGGCGCTCGCCACCAAACAGGTAGGTGAATTGCAGCGCCACAAAAGCCAGAAAGAGCAAATTGACCAGGCTGACAATAGTGATGGATTCGCCAAATCCCAGGCCATATTTGCGCGGCAGGCTTTGCAGCCAGCTTTCCACGGGGCTTTGCATAGTAACGGCCGTTTGCCGCCACGCCAGCGCATAAACCAGCCCGCCGCCCAGCACCCACGCAGCCACCCCAATCATGAATGCCCGGCCAATCAATTCGTCCAACTCTGCAAGAAATTTCAGCGTCAGCAGCCGCTCAAGCTGATGTGCAAACACCAGGTCCGCAGAGGCCAGCAAGAACGTGAAGACAAACAACACCGGCAGCGCCAGCAACCCGCCGCGCAGCACGGGCAAGAGACGCTGCCGGGTTGGGTGGAGGTGAACGCCCTCCAGACTGCTGACCAGCAGTGGCACAGCCAGCACGCTGCTGTGCAGACCCACACGCAGCGGCACAAACAGGCTACCCGGCACGTCTAGCTCGCTGACGCGCCCCTGGGCATAGAAAAAGGCCAGATAACTAAGCAGCAGCAGCACGGCGAGAGTGTTCATGGCGGTCAGGAAAGGGTTTTCGCGCACGGCTGTCATCACAGCAAAGAAAAACAGCGGTAGCAGCAACCACAGGTTGTGCGGTTCGGGCAGTCTCTTATGCCAGTACCCCAGGCCAAACAGGGCAGCAACCAGCAGCAAAACAAAAACGGTCAGCGAGATACCGGGTAGCTTTGCGTAAAAGAGCCAGTCTACCGCCCAGCCCAACAGCAGGGCAACGGCCGTTACCAGAGGAGCGCGCAATTGTTGTTTGATCATTTGCAGGGTCCGTTTCCTTTTCCTTGTTTGGAAGGATGGCACACCGATTTTGTAGCGCGCATGTGCCATTCCCGGCTTTGCAGGCAAATTGGCCTGTCTGATGCTGGCAGAATACGGCAAACGGCCGTGCGCCGGCCACGCATCAGATCACGCATTCCGCGCACCCAGGTGCTTGACGCAAGCGGGTAATTTGCAGGATCGTAAATGTACTGTAAACAAGGGGACCATTTTTACAGAAAAGTTGACTACATCGACGTAACTATTGTGCAATCAGAGCCGAAATGGCTCAAAAATACGAAAAACAAATGCCTTTGAAAAACGGTAGGGGCAATTGAATCACCCCATTGCCAAAACGCAGGGAGCGGCCTGCGTAACAACTCTGCTCAGTGAACG
>CALEAD010000027.1 GCA_937943625.1 uncultured Anaerolineae bacterium
CACGTTAATCGTGGCGGTAATGGTGAGGCCAGCCGCCACCGTGTCCACGCTGCTGCCTGGCGTCAGCGCATAGTTGAAGCCGGTGAAGATCGCGCCCAACTCGCTGTCCACCAGGTCATGCAGGTTCAGCGTCACGTCGCCAGTGTTGGTCACCTCGTAGCAGTAGTACACCGTCGTGCCTTCCAGGACCGTAATCTCATCGGTGGTGGCGCAAACGCCTGGCGTCGTGCCGACGGTCTTGACCAGGCTGATGGCAGGTGCAGGACCTGCTGTCACTTCCAGGGTCACGGGCACAATAACCAGGTTCGTGCCGTTACCGGGGCCGTTGTCAGGATCGTTGCTGAACACGCACAGATTAGCAGTATAGGTGCCGGCAGAGAGGCTGGTGGAGTTGAAGCTAACCGTGACTGGCGTGCTGGTGCCGCCCGCGTTGCTGCCGCTGGTCGGCGCGACGCTCAGCCAGGGCACGTCGGTCAGGTTGGCGCAGTCAGACGAACCTTCAATGATGAAGGGCAGCCCTTGTGGGGTATTGCTGCCTGTATCAATCAGGTTTGCCCAACCGCCAGTGGTGGTGAACTGCTGCGCATTGCCGGTAGTGGTCTGCCCCAGGATGGAGATGGGCGGCGCCCACGGCCCGGAGGCCAACGTACCGTTTGCCTGCCAGTCTACCCAGTAGGTGCCTGCCGGCAGGAAGGTGTTCACCGTTGCCACCAGCGTCATGATCGGCCGGTTAGTATCGCCCAGGCTGGTGTCCAGCGTGCGGTAGATATTGGACCAGGTGGTAGAAGCCAGACGGTTGGTGGTGGTATCACCGAAGACGATGTTGCTGGTGGGCAGATTCGGCGGCCCGTCCCAGATGCGCAGGTTCACCGCCGTGAAGGTGGAGGTGGTGCCGGAACCGGTCTGGTAGCCAAAGAAGGTGATGGTGTCAATGAACCAGCCGCTGCCGGTGACGGTGAAGTCATCGGCCACGCGATTGCCGGCGCTGGCCTGGTTGCCAAAGCCAAAGGTGCTCATGCCCAGGGCCGTTTGCAGGGCGCTGACATCGGCGCCGCCTGCGCCAGCGCCAGGATGGGTGACCAGGGGCCCATTGTCATAGAGCACGGCTTCGGGATAGCGCCAGTTGCTCAATTCTGGTGCGGCTGCGGTTGCTGGCCGGCTGCCTGTGGCCGTCACTGCAGCCTCTTCGCGCGCGACAGCCTCATTGCCACCGGCGGTGATACCGGGTTTCCTTGTCGGTTCTTCGGCAATGTTCCAGGTTAAGGTACCGTTGCCGGTGTTGGTGATGGTCAGCGTCTGGTTAGTGGTAATGTTGGCTGGCTGCGTACTGGTTAGCGCCAGTGGGCTGACGTCAATGTTTTGCACCAGGACGTTGACGGTGGCCGTGTCGGTGGCAGAGGCGGAGGCTATCGTGGCCAGCGAGTAGCGCACGGCCAGCGGCGTGGGCAGAGAAGCAGTGCCGCGGTAGTACTGGATGCCCTGCGTGCCAGTCTGGTTCTCGATGCCCGCCGAATGCGTGCCACCATCCGAAGGCGCCGCCAGGTAGTGCACTTCGATATCGTTGCTGCCTTCAAACAGCTTGTACTGTTTGGAGACCTGGTTGCCGCCGCCAAAGTGTGGCACGTTGGTGAACTGCACGATGAAGACGCGGTTGGGCGCCGTGCCCAGGGTCTGGTAGTGGATAGTCCCGCCTGCGCCGGGGTTCAGGTCTTCCCACCAGCCGGCAATCACGCCATTGGGCGTGGTAGGACTGGGCAGAACGCCGCCGGTGCAGCAGCCGTTGGGCTGGCCGGGCAGCACGGTGATGAAGCCGTTGGAGCTGATGTAGATGTCGCTGTAGACGGTACCATAGAATTCAAAGCCAAAGCCTATGCCAATGGCGCCGCTAACCTGGTCATCGCTCAGCGTCACCGCTGTCCCCGTGCCGGAGATGTCTTGCCAGTTGAAGGGAATGGTGTCGTCGGCAATATAGTCACCCAGGGCAGTAACGGCCGTCCAGGTCGCCGTATTCGTCACCGTAGCAAAGACCGTCTGCGGCACAATCACTTCCGGCGAGAGGTCGCCCGGAGCCAGGGCATAGGCGAAGTCATTGAGAATCGTGCCCAGCTCACTGTCCACCAGGTCATGGAAGTTAAAGGTGACGTCGCCTGTGTTTTCCACTACATAGCAGTAGTAAACCGTTGTGCCAGCGCTAACGGTAATGTTATCTGTGGTGGCGCAAACGGCTGGCGTCGTGCCGACCGTCTTCGTCAGGTTAATAGACGGATTCAGGCCGGGGATCACTTCCAGCTCTACTGGCACAATCACCAGATTGGTGCCATTGCCAGGGCCGGTATCGGGGTCATTGCTGACGACGCACAGGTTGGCATTGTAGGTGCCCGTAGCCAGACTGGTCGAATCAAAGGTAACCGTTACCGGTGTGGTGTCGCCGCCAGTTGTCGTGCCGTTCGTGGGGCTGACGCTCAGCCAGGGCACATCTGCCGGATTGTCGCAGGGACTGCTGGGCCCGGCGCCGGTGAATTCCACCGTATCAATGCCAATGTAGTCCGAGTTAGATCCACTGGGGCCGCCGTTGGTGACAAAGTAGCGGAAGGCAAAGCGCCCGCTGGCGCCGCCAGGGATGCCGGTTAGTGTCACCGTGTACTGCGTCCACACTTGTGGATAACCACCAACAGCCAGGGTTGGGTTGATCTCCAGCAGCAGGGTGGTAAAGTCGCCTACATCTGTGGGTCCCGTGCCTACGTTGGTGCTGGGGCCATTTAGACTCAGGCGCACTTCCAATCTGTCTGGGAAAGTGCTGCCAGTGACTGAACGGGTCCAGAAGCTCAAGGTGTCGCCGTCGGCCAGGCTAACTTCCGGCGTTAACATCCAGTTGCTGATGGTGGCTACGCTCGCGCCATTGTTGAAGTTAGCGGCAATGTAGGAGTTGGCTGCGCCGGAATGAGCCGGGAAGAGAGTACCATTCCCCTGGAACCAGTTAGTCGTGCCAATGGGACTGCTGTTATTTTGGAAGAACCAGCCCAGGCCCGGCAGGGCGGTGATGTCGTCGAAGCCTTCGCTGAAGCTTTCTGGGATGGCGCGCAGGTTGACTGCCGGTTCTTCAAGAATGCTCCAGTCCAGGTTTTCCTCACCTGTGTTGCCAATGGTCAGGGTTTGTTGCGTGGTGGTGTTCGTTTCCTGCGTAGCGCTCAGGCTCAGCGGATTCACGTCAATGTTTGGTGGCAGCAGCGGCGTTGTTGCGTCAATGCCCACGCACCAGCCGCCGTTGATGTTGCCCAAGTCGCCACTTGTGTCGTCTACCACGTAGAGGCTCCACGTGCCGTTGGGGTCGGTGCCGTTGAACACAGCAAGCTGGGTGGCCGTTGAGGGCGCTGGCGCCGGCGCCGGGAAGGTGTCGCCCGCGCCGACATTGGTCGGCTGGTAGGTGCCGGAGACAATTGGACTGTCATCCGGCATCGGGCTGGCAGCCGCATCGTCGAGAATCAGGTCTACGTTTACCAGGTCTATGCTGCCGCCCACATCGGACATGATGATCAGGTTTTGCCCTTGCGGCCCTACCAGTAAGATGTCAATGTCATCTGGCCAGGTGTGGTTCATGTCATAGAGATAGACATTGACGTCGGTGATAGTGGTGGGCAGGCCGGAGACAAGCACGTCTGAGGGGTAAGGCGTGGCTGCGCCGCTGCTGGGGATGCTGATGGGCGTGGCGTTGCAGAAGAGGCTGGGGCCGGTCACGTTAACAGTGGCCGTGTCGGTGGCCGTGACCACGTCTGTGGGGCCGGGGTTGTAAGCTGTCCAGGTGGCGGTGTTGACCGTGGTAGCGTTGATGATGGCCGTCTGGGTCAGGAAAGCGCTAGTGCTGGGAGCCAGGGAATAGGAGAAGTTGCTTAAGATGGTGCCCAGCTCGCTATCGTCCAGATCGTGCACAGTCAACGGGACGTTGCCAGTGTTGGTGACTACGTAGCAGTAGGTGACTTCGGTGCCTGCGGTTACGGTGATTACATCTGTGGTGGCGCAGACGGAGGGGTTTGTGCCTACGGTCTTGTTGAGGGTGATGCCCGGGTTGACCAGCGGCTGGCAAGCGGTGATGGTGACGTCATCAATGGCCAGACCAGCGTAATTCACCGAGCTGTCGCTACTCAGGTTGAAGCGCAGCTCGATATTTTGCCCGGCAAAGCCGCTGATATCGGCCGTGTGCGTGCCCCAACCGGCGCTCTGCGGAACGATTACGTTTGGGCTGCCCACACCGAAGTTGGACATGGTGGGGCCAAGCCACTCCCACACCCGCTGCGGGCTACCGCCGCCGACAAGCTGCACGTCTATGAAGGCGTTGTCCCAGTTGGCGTTCTCGATCTGGTACTTTTGCGCCCAGGAGAAGCGGATTGGCCCAACGTAGCCGCTCAGGTTGATGCCAGGAGAAAGCAGATCTTGATTGCTGTTAAGATTGTAAGTGCCGGTAAGGTCGGTGACCCAGCAGTTGGCGCCGCTGTTGCAGGTGGTGATGGGCGCAAAGGCGGGTGTGCCCCATTGCCACTCATTCTGCGGGCCGGAGCTGGTAAAGCCGCCGTCGTTGGCTTCGAAGTCGGTGCTGAAGACGGTCACCTGGGTGGTGCCTGGAGGGCAGAGCGGCGGCGGCGGCGGTTCGCAGATGGTCATAGACCAGCTTTGCAGCACGCCAGCGCCGGTTGCGGCGATGTCGTCATACAGTTGCAGCGTCCACACGCCGCCAGCGTCCTGGTGGTCGAACCAGTCCAGGCGTCGGGCGTTGGACGGCTGGTAAACCATGCCACTCATGACGGTGTAGCTAGTTATCGGTATTGCCGCCTCATCATCCAGGGTCAGATTCATGTCTTGCTGGGTGGCGGTGCCGTTATCATTGAACAGCACCACCTGGTTGCCGCCGGGGGCCAGTAACGCCACGTCCAGGTCAGGCATGTTGGTGTGGGTGAGGACAAAGGTTACGTCCAGGTCGGCAATGCGGGGGTTGCCCGGGATGGTGAGGGTAGAGGTGACCAGGATGGGGCCGGTAGCCGCAGTGGGGATCACTTTGGGCACGTCGGTGCTGGTGTAGGTGGTACAGTTTGCTGTTGCCGGGAGGTGAGGGAAGCGCACGGCCGACAGGTGGTAGGTCTGTGTGGGGGCGCCGAGGCCGGTGGAATGATCCACGTAGGCGTAGTACAGGCCGCTTTCTTTGACCGTGAAGAAGAAAGCTTCGGAGTTGGGCGAGGTAGTATTGGGGTCATTGACCAGCAGGATCAGTGGTGGATTGCCAAAAGCCCCTAAGCCCACACGGCCGTTCCACGTGGTCGCATCCCGTTCCGGATCCAGGTCTAGGCTGAGGAACACCGTATCACCAGCGAGCAGGTTAAAGGTAAAGACATCATTGTCTCCCGCCGGGTCAATGACACCGCTAACCCAGCCTGATCCGGGCATGAGCTGGCCACCTAAGGCCAAATCGTTTGGCTCCGTTTCGGGTGTGGGGAGGCCGCTCCGCACCATGAGGTATAGATGATAGGGGCGCATGGAGGTAGTCGCAGTTGTGGCCCTGACTTGCAGGTAGTAAGTGCCGGCAGCGGGCAGCGTGGCGCCAGCAATGCTGGATGAGGATGCGGCAAAAGAGCCATCGTTCACGTCAACCTCAATAATCGTGGTACCGTCCGTGTCGAACAGGGTCAACGTGGTGTCCGTAGAGCCGGCGGCAAACGAGGTCATTGTGGCGGCATAGACCCGGTCACCGGCGTTACCGGTGAAAGAGAAGTAATCCAGATCGCCGACAGGCCAGATGTTGCCCTGGACCACTATCTGTGTGTTGGGCAGGGCGTTGGCCGTGGCCGGCGTGCCGTTGGGTTCGCTCTCGTAGAAGAAGGGGATAGATTCTGGGGTCAGCAAGGTTGGGCCAGCGGCCAATGTTTTGCCGCCTGCAAGGGGTGCAGGAATCTCGACTGTCTCGGCCGGCTCTGCCTCAGTGCTCTCCTTGTCTGGCGCGCTCGCCTCCGTTGGCGTACTGGCCAGAGCCAGGGAGAAAAGGGTGAGGCTTAACAACGCGCTCACCAGTAACAAAATAAAAATCAACGATCTTTTCCTCATGATACTCTCCTTACTGAAAGGTTAAAAGGGGCAGATAAAGAGCCCCCAATAAAAACGAGGTGGGTTATTAGCGAAAACAGAAATGGGAAGATAGCCGCGGCTTGTGAACTTGTTTGGCAGATGTGGTTGGCAAACATACTTGAACAGTTTACCTGAGATATATTCTAACAAGCTCCGGGGGAGAGCCTTTTAGCCAATGTGTTTCATGAAGGGATAATTAAGAGACTGATAAACAGTATAAAACAATTTGTCGTTTTTGTAAATGGCGGATGAAAAAAAACAGCAATTTTAATTAGAGTTGCTGCAAAAAAAGCCTGGGGCACATACTGTGCCCCAGGCTTTTTTACGTTTAGGTTAACCACAACGCGGTTAACCTGTTTGCCTACCCATTATGGCTTGGCGATGAAGGGCAGGTAAAGGATGTATTCGATGACCGGCGGTGTGAGCGGCAGGAAGAAGCCTACCACGTCTACTGGCCAGGCAAAGACGCCCAGGTCCTGGTTGCTGCCTTCGCCGGTGGCAAACGCCGTGACAATTTCGCCTCCAGCAAAGGTGACGGGTTCCAGGTCAATCAGCGTGAGCGCGCCACCAGGGGTGGTGATCTTCAGATCATACGTCCCGGCCGGCAACGGAATGTAGCCCGATACATCCCCATATGCCACGTTTGTCAACACCGGCGTGCCATCCTGCAGGCGGATGTCTGCCAGCGCCGGCCCGGCAGCAAATGGCGCCAGATGGCCCAGACGCAGGTGGAAGAAGCCAGCGGCCGGGGCGGTGTTGTCGTCTACCAGGGCCAGCAAGGCCAGGTCCTGGTTCGCGCCATCACCACTGGCAACGGCCGTGTAGTAGGTGTCTGGGTTGAGTGTCAGTGTGGCGGTGATGGCTGGCGTGCTGCTGCTGCCAGGGAAGATTTCCACCAGGTAGGTGCCGGGCGGCAGTTCCAGGTAGGTGGTGGAGTCGCCGTAAGCAAAGTCGGTCAGCGCCGGTGTGCCATTGAGGGTGATGGTAACGGCCGTACCCGGATCCAGGGCAAAGGGCGCCAGGTGCGCCACACGCAACCAGGCCGAAGGCAGCAGCGTGATGCTCACTTCATCCGTGGCCGTGGCCGACATGCCCAGGTTGGCGTGCGAGGCGGTCCAGCTTGCCGTGGAAACCGTGTCTGTGGTGATGGTCTGCGCGTAGATCACCGACTCCGTTTCGCCGGGCAGCAGGTCATAGAGGAAGGTGGCAATGTGCCCAAAGACAGTATCGGTGATGGTGTGGTTGGGCAGCATCACGTTGCCGGTGTTGCTGACGGTGTAGCAATAGTAGACGGTCGCGCCTTGCGCCACTGTCAGCGAATCGGCCGTGCCGCACTCGTTTTGCAGGCTCACGGTCACGTCCAGCTCAATCGCCGCCATTGGTTCTTCCACGTGCATAACGGCCGTCATCGGCATCACGTTGTTGTCGAAGGAGCCGCTGAAGTAGATTTCGGCCGTGTACGTGCCCGTTTGCGTAATCACGGTAGCGTCAAAGAGTACGCTGACGGGGAAGGTTTCGCCGGGGTTCACCGTGCCCGCATCGGGGGACTGCGAGAGCCAGATGGCATCTTCGCCGCCGCTGCCGCATCTTACCTGTCCTGGGTAGAGGTAGCAAACTGCCAGCGGTGTAGGCAGAGCGGCCGTACCGCGGTAGTATTGCAGCCCGATGCTGCCCGTTTCGTTCTCGATGCCGGCGGAGTGCGTGCCGCCATCCGAAGGCGCAGCCTGGTAATGCACCTCGATGTTATTGCTACCCTCAAACAGCTTGAATTGCATTGTGACCAGGTTGCCACTGGGGAAGTGCGGCACATTGGTGAACTGCACCACCATGTAGCGGCGCGGCGCGCTGCCCAACGTCTGGTAATGGATGGTGCCTCCGGCGCCGGGGTTCAGGTCTTCCCACCAGCCAGCGATCACGCCGTTGGGCGCAGTTGGCGATGGCAGGATGCCGCCGGTGCAGCAGCCGTTAGGCTGGCCAGGCAGCACCGTGAGGAAGCCGTTAGAGCTGATGTAGATGCTGCTGTAGTCTGTGCCGTAGTAGTTGAAGGCAAAACCGGTGGGGATGGGACTGCTAACCTGGTCATCACCCAGGAATACTGGCGTGCCGGTGGCAGAGATGTCCTCAAAGTCGTAGCTAACCAGGCCATCCGGCTCGTTGGAGTCGGTACAGGTGTAGCCAAAGGCATCAGGCGGACAGGTGATGGCCGGGCTGCGCAGCGTCGTGGGAGCGCCCGTTTGCAGATCGAAGAGGGTGAAGTCGAAGGATATGGTACCGGTGTTGCTCAGCGAGAGCGTCTGCATCAGCATCGTGCCCAGGCCAATCGTCACCTCAAAACTTTCCGGCGCGTAGACCAGCTCGCTGAAGATGGGCGTGAGGGCAAAGTCGGTGGTGATGGTTATGCCCGCACTTAGCGTCACCGAGGCGGTTTCGCTGAAGTAGCCGCTGGCGCTCACGGTCAGCTCGTAGTTATCGGCTGGCAGAGAGAGATAGTAGCTGTCACCGGAGACGGTCACGTCCACGCCCCCGTCACCAACGACGCGGATGTCGGCCACCAACGGGTTGCCAGTCAGGGCGTCGGTGATGTTGCCCTGCAGGAAGCCGCAGGTGGGGCAATCCAGGTGCATAGTCAGCGGCATAGTGGGCGGGTTGTTCTCGAAGTCGCCAGAGAAGCTGAGGTCGGCGGTGTAGGTGCCTACTTGCAGCAGGCTGGTGGCGTCGAAGATGACCTCAAAGGTGACGCTGCCGCCAGCGGGAACCGTGCCGCTGTTTGGATCAGCGGAAGCCCAGCCGCCTCCGCCGCCAAAAGTGGCAAAAGCCAGGCCGTCTATCTCTGCGCCACCGGGGAAAGCGCCAACCAGGGCGCTGGCACCCGTGTTGGTGTCAATAATGCGCATTTGGCCGCTGGTGGTGTAGGCAGCCCAGTAGAGAATGCCAGAGAGTTCCTCAAAGTCCATGCCCTGGGCGTAGTTGGCGTTAACGCCTAGCGGGCCAACGATTGTGCCTGCGCCAGTGGTCGGATCGATCTGGTAGAGGTTATCGCTGACAATGTCTACGCCATACATTTGACCCTGGGCATTGATGGCAATGTCTATGATGCAGGTGCCCGCACCAATCTGCCCGACCAGAATCAATTGAGCTGTTGCCGGGTTAATGGTGTAGAGGGTGGAACTGGTACCACATTGAGATGAGACGACGTAGAGGGTGCCATCTACTGCCCCAGTCATACCCGTCCAGCTACCTGTGCCGATGGCCGTCCCTATGACCGTGCGTGCTCCCGTTGTGGTGTTTATAGCCACGAATTGATTTGTGTCGTAATCGAGAGCATACAGGGTAGAGAAGTCGCCGTTCAGGAAGTCGGCAGCGGGATGGAACTGTGGCACAGGGGCGATGATAGACCAGCTTCCTGGCACATCCGCGTCTGGGAACATGACCAGGTTGTTGCCCGGGTAGACGTCGAGCGCATAGGCTGCTTCACCCAGTGGCGCAAGCGGATAAGATTCACCATTCGCTGCTTTATCTGGCGCTTGCGGTGCACGCGCAGTTGTTGGTGGTGTTGTGTCTGGCGGCAGCGTGCCGGTAAAGGGCGGAATGGAAATCTCTATCGGACGCAGTTGTAATGTCGGTCCATTATAGTTGCTGATGTTTACCGTGAAGTTGAAGGTAATGGTACCAGTATTGGTGACAGTTACAGTATTACTGCGCACTTCACCGACCGACATAAACTCTTCAATGGCTGCCGGGCTGTAGATCAGCTCGCCATACTGTGGCGTAAGCGCCAGGTTAGCCGTGGTGGTTACTGCTTGCGTCACGGTTGCCGAGGTGCTGTTGCTGAAGTAGCCGCTGGCGCTGGCAGCTACAGTGTAGGTGCCGGGTTGCACGGCCAGTGGGCCGTAGCTGCTGCCGCTGAGTGTCACGTCAAAGCCGCCGGGGCCGGTGACGTTGATGCTGGCGCTAAGCGGGTTACCCGTGCGCGCGTCGGTGATGTTGCCCTGCAGGAAGCCGCAGGTGGCACAGCCCAGGTTCATGGTCAGCGGCATGATGGGCGGGTTGTTGACAAAGGTACCGCTGAAGCTCAAGTCGGCCGTGTACTGTCCGGTCTGGTACATTGAAGTGGCGTCAAAGATCACCTGGAAGGTGGCCACGCTGTTTGCCGGGATAGTGCCGCTGCTAGGATTGGCCGATGCCCAGGCGCCGCCCGCGCCAAAGTTGCCGTACCCGCGCACCATCCAGTTGCCTGGCAATCCAAATGAGTCTATGGTGCCCCACAAGCTATCTGCCGGTAGTGTGGGGGGATTGCCCGGATTGCCGGTATAAGCCCCTACCCAAGAGCGCCCTGCAGATGGGGGGGTCTGGTCTATGGCAGCCGGATACTCACCTGGATCGGTACCGGCGGTGCGGTTTACTACGGCAATCAAAACATCGCCAGGGCCATTGAGCACAATGGGCGTGGTTACCGGGTAGATGGACCAGGTGATGTCATTGGTGGCCTGCACGGGGGCATTGAGGATGCTGCCCAGGAAGTTCGCACCGGTGCCTGGGTTGCCGTCGCCATCGGTGTCTTCGTACACATAGATGTCTACCAGTTCACCGACGTTAACGCCTACTGCCTGCCCGAAGAGGACTTGCACTTCTGTCAGGGTGAAGGGGAAGTCGCCAGGGGCCGGGGTGAAGCGGTTGAGCCAGATGAACTGCCCACCGGCGGTTAGACCGATGGCGTTTTCGCGCGTGCCATCATCAAGCACCAGGTTGACGTCGGCATAGGGGGCAAAGGGCTGGGAAGCAACCACGGCTGCCTGTCCGGCGCTGCTGAAGGCGGGGTTGGGGGCAACGGCCGTTTCCCCAGCCAGCGGTGTCACCGTCAGCGGCACAACGCGCACAGCCGAGTTTGGCCCAACGTAGTTGCCAATGGTCACACTCCAATCAATTGGCAGCGGGCCAGTGTTGGTCACGGTGACCGTATTCGTTACCACGTCGCCAATTTCCATGTTCTCGGTGATAGAAGCGGGGCTGTAAGTGAGCACCGAGCCGTTGAGAACAAAGTCGGTGATGGTGGTAGTGTCGCTCAGCACTACGACGTTGGTGACGGTGACAGGCTGGTAATTCGGCGCAACGGCCGCCAGGGTGTAGGTACCGACGGGCACAGTCATGGTGTAGTCGCCAGCCGTATTGGTGGAGACGGTGCGGGAGTAGCTGCCGTCGGTGGCGGTTACGTTTGCGCCCTGGATACCCATACTGGTCACGGCGCTGGAGACATTGCCCGCCAGGGTACCCGTAGCTGCGCCGGTGCCGCACCAATCCACGATGACCTGCAGCGTCTCTTCGCGTGCGGCTACAGACATCGCTTCAAAGGGGAAGCCCCAGAAGGTGGTGCGGTAAACGCCGCTGTCTTTATTGATGGCGGCATTGTTGCCATTATTGCCTAGGAAGGCCAACTCAGCCGTGGTGTTCGGGTTTACCCGATCAGAAAAATCGGTGAAGGGGTAGGTGAGTGGGTATGGCCCCAGACCGGCAAAGACGGTGCCTTGCCCTGTCACGGAGGTGTAATCCCCATTGTCGTTGGTAATGGTGGCTACGCCCAGGTAGTTGGTCATAAAGGGCGTCAGGCCACGATCGTAGTGGTAATCCTGGCTGCTGAGGAAGAGGCAGTTGCCATTATCCAGCCAGCTTCCCAGGGCTGCCTCGCCCGCTGGGCCGGGGCCGGCCGCGCCGCCCCACTCATCACCGGTGAACCAGATAACCATGCTGTAGGGAGCCAGTTCTGCGGCGGAGGGTTCGTTGTCGCTGTTGTTGGTGTCCCAGATGTCGTAGAAGAGGCCCAGGTTGTCCAGGATGGTGGTGTAATAGCTGCGCACATTCGGACTGTTGTCGTCGTCGTCCACCAGCAAAATGGGCGGGATGTCGCGAGTGGTAAAGCTGAAGACGGCCGATGTTGCCCCTGCGCCGCAAGCATTGTTGCCCGTCACGCGCCAGTAGTAGGTGGTGATGGGGGTCAGTACGGCCGGCGCCTGGTGGTTGGTGCCGGCGACGGTGGCGGCATAGACGATGTTGTTGAACCCATTATCAGTGGCCACTTCCAGCAAGTAGCTGCTGGCCTGGGTAGCGGCCGTCCAGCTAAAGGTGGGCCCCAAGTCTATGTTGGTAGCGCCATTGGCCGGGCTGAGAAGGGTAATGCTCCCAGGAACGGCCGTGAACAGATTCAGCCCGACCGTGGTTGTAAACGTCTCCGTAATGGCCGTGCCCACGATGTCAATGTTGTAGCTGCCAAAGGTAGCCGCCATGCTGCCGCTCAGCGTCAGCACCGAGCTGCCGGGAGGCGTCACCGGGTTGGGGGCAAAGGAGGGGGTATAACCGCTGGGCACGCCAACTGTGCTGAGGGTGACCGGTTGGGTAAAACTGGGTTCATTTTGCAGCACGTCAACTGTGTAGAGTGCGTTCGCAGGCACACAGACATCCTGGCTGGCCGGCGTCGCTTCCAGGCGGAATGGGCCGCAAGCATTCATTGCTGCTGTGACCGCCGCCAGGGCGTTAATTTCACCCCAGCCAGCGGCAAAGTTTGGCCAGCGCGCTCCGGAGCCCAGGTCGTTGTAGTAAATCGGCGTGGCCGTCATTTCGATGATCGTCTCAGTGGCGGCGTAGTTGCCAACCAGGCAGGGGGCCGCCTGCCACATCAGCGCAATCAGGCCAGACACGTGTGGTGAGGACATCGAAGTGCCGGTGAAGGAGGAATAAGCCGCATCCCCGGTATTCACGCTTGAGCGGATGGAGACGCCAGGGGCCAGAAACTGCGGTTTTAGATTTTCCCAGCCTGGCTGCGGGTTGACCGTATCCAGGTTATCGGTTGGTCCCCAGTTGGAATGTGTGGCATACAGGCCATTGTTCCGGCCCGTGGAGCCAACACCGCTCACATTGCCGTAGCGCGCCGGATTGCCTACGGTGTTCAATCCTGGAGGGGAAGGATAGCCGCAGTTGCTGGAATTGCCGTTGGAGAAGACGGGATATACACCCGCGGCGTGCCAGCCGTTGACCACGCCCTGATACCAGGGATCATAACTCTGGCCGCAGTCGCCCCAGGAGTTGTTCACCACAAAGGGGCGCTTGCTGGGGTCGGGGTTAGCGCCGGTCAGGTCCCAGGGGGCAGCCATGAATTGAGCGCAGGATAGCAACTGGGTGCTGCCACAGGAGGAGGTAGCGCAGCCGCGACAGGCAATCCACTCTGCTTCGGGGGCCATGCCAATCTGGTTGGTGCCGCCATCGTCACCGACTATGGTGCCCATGGTGTGCGAGCCATGCCCGTTTTGGTCGGTGGGCAGGTTGAACTGGTTGTAGGGGTCCCACCAGTTGTAATTGTGATCGAACGTGTTGCTGCCCAGGTTGCCGCGATATTGGTTGATGAGCGCCTGATGCGTGAAACGCACGCCGGTATCAATGTTGGCTACGACAGAGCCCTGGCCCCGGTAGCCCATTGCCCAAACGGCCGTTGCCTGCACGTGGGTGATGTTGGGCTCTACCGCCTCTGGCGAATCGGGCGTGGACGGTCTGGCCTGCACCGGCTCGATCACCTGCATCACGCGCGGGGCGCGAATGATTTCAATTTCGTCAAAAGCCAGCAGCCCTTCGAGCGTGCTGCGGGTAGAGCCTTCGACGGCAATGATGTTGTCAATCCAAAAGCTCTGGTAGGAGACGCCCTGCGCATCCAGATAGCTGCGCACGTTGGCCTGGGATGCGTCTGCGGTGGCTTTGAGCGTTTCCATAACGTACCAGCCGCGCGCTTCCCAGTCCATGCCATAAGCGGCAGAAAGGTCTGCTTTGGCATCAAAATAGATCAGATAATCAGATTCATTGGCTTCGTTGAAGCGAGCCAATAGTTCAGGCTCCACCTCCACACTGCTGGCCTTGTTTTCCGCGGCCGTTTCGTTGGCCGAGGAGGCTGCCATTGTTTGGGCGCGGGTAATGACCAGGG
The DNA here is from genome assembly GCA_937943625.1 of uncultured Anaerolineae bacterium. Taxonomy (GTDB): domain Bacteria; phylum Chloroflexota; class Anaerolineae; order Promineifilales; family Promineifilaceae; genus JACSRF01. The sequence goes on from CALEAD010000027.1 coordinate 14,069, forward strand.
TCAACAGGCCAATGATGAGAACTGCGCCGATTAATTTCCACGTTTTCATAGGAATTTTCCTTAACTTGTTGGGTTTTCCTTTTCCTTAAGGTATTGGACATTGGCGTTTTTGCCGGCTGCCAGTGTAACGCTTGTCAAATTGCGTTACGGCTCCAGAGATCAGCGCAAAATTCGCCAGACTTCAGCAAGGTAAATGGTGAAGATGGCTGTTGACGACTGTTGTTGAGATTGATGATGAAGGGAAGAGTAGGCAACGGCCGTACAGACAACTGTTTGCGAGGACACGTTACATAACTACCATACACGCTCCTTTTCCCTGCATAAGGAGATGCAGGGAAGTTGATCCAAAAGGGCAACTGTCTGGAATTGCGTTTGCCATTACTTGATAAAGCAGCCACATGACCAAAAGCGAGTCGGCTATTGGGCAATGGGGCCTTGGCGAAGAATTTCACTTACCATTTTCGCATTGTTGGGGGTTAGATGCAAGCGCTTGAGTACTTTTTTCGCACGTTCAACCGACACAAACTCACTTTTTGTCACCTGTGCAGTCCGGCATCTTGTCACCGGGTCAGGTATAATTGCGGCATGAAGCCATTGATCGGTACAGAGCTGAAGCGCTTTTTGCGCGACTACAAACGGGAAAATAGGCCAGATGTGATGCTGGCGGCGCTGCTGCAAAGCGTGGAGTACCCGGCTAACGTGGGGTCTATCTTCCGTGCGGCGGATGGCGCAGGCGTGGCGGAACTGGTGCTGACGGGGATTACGCCCACGCCGCCACATCCAACCATCGAAAAGGTAGGGCGCTACAAGAGTTTGCGCGTGCCCTGGCGCTATGAAGCGGACCCGCTCACGGCCGTTGCCGCGCTGAAGCAGCAGGGGTATCGCGTGGTGGCAATAGAGCTGGCAGACACGGCCGTTCCCTACCACCTCTACCCATACCCCCAAAAGACCTGCCTGGTGGTGGGCCATGAAGATCACGGCGTGACGAAGGCGGTGCTGGCGGCCTGTGATGCGGCCGTTTTTCTGCCCATGTATGGCAAGGGGGTATCGCTCAACGTGCACGTGGCGCTAAGCATTGTGCTGTACCACATTTTGCATAAAAATGGGTAGTGGTTTAACGAAGGGGCAGCCATCCACTTTCCACTATTCATTGCCACTTTTCACCCTTCGCTTTTTTTTCATTCTTTGTTATACTTTCGAACGTCATATGCGGGAAATTACAACAAAACTTTAATCTAAAATCTGGGCATGGTTTAGAGCATTTTTACAAATTTGACCGCAGACCGCGGATGGCCAGGAATAGCCCTGTAGCATGGTCGGCGGTCAGCAGTCGGCCGTCGGCGATCATTTTCAAGGGAGAAAGGCAATGAAGGTATCATGCTTACAAGAGAATCTGGCAAAGGGGTTGGGCATTGTTAGTCGCGCCGTGAACCCGCGCTCTACGCTGCCGGTGCTGGGGAATGTGCTGCTGGCGACGGAAAACGGCCGTCTCAAGCTCTCCGCCACCAATCTAGAAATTGTCATCACCTGTTGGGTGGGCGCTAAGGTAGAAAATGAGGGCGCTATCACCGTGCCGGCACGTACCCTGAATGACCTGGTAAGTGCCTTGCCCCAGGACCGCGTCGAGCTAACGCTGAACGAGATTACGCAAACCCTGCACGTCTCCTGCCTGCGCACCAAAGCCAACATCAAAGGCATAGACGCGCAAGAGTTTCCCCTGGTGCCACAGCCAGACAATCAAAACCGCATCCGCGTGGAGGCCGATGTTTTCAAGCAGATGATCAATCAGGTGGCTTTTGCTGCAGCGGTAGATGACGCTCGCCCCACCCTCACCGGTGTTTCCGCAACCTTTCAGGACAGCTACCTGACAATGGCTGCCACCGATGGCTTCCGCCTTTCCGTGCGCTCGGCGCACATTCCCAGCCTGGTGGAGGAGCCTTTTTCGGTTATCATTCCCGCGCGCGCGCTTATGGAAGTGGCGCGTGTTATCAGCGATGACGCCGAAGCGGTTTTTATTTCCCTGCCCAACGGCCGTAACCAGATTGTCTTTGATCTGGACAGTGTGGTGTTGGTTTCACAGCTTATTGATGGCAACTTCCCAGACTACAGGCCCATTATTCCCAAGCGGCGCAGCACCCGCACCGTGGTCAGCACGGCCGAATTCCGCAAAGCGTGCAAAACGGCCGACATCTTTGCCCGCGAATCCAGCCACACGGCGCGCGTTTCCATTGAGCCGGGGAATGAGCTATCGCCGGCTTATGCTACCATTGCCGCCACCAGCAGCGAAACAGGGGACAATGTGGCGCAGATTGACGCCAGCGTGGAGGGGGCACCGATTGAGATAGCGTTCAACGTCAAGTACATGACCGACGTGCTAAACGTGATTGATACGCCGCAAGTGGCACTGGAAACGACCAGTGCAATGGAACCAGGCGTGATCAAGCCGGTAGGTGACAACGACTTTATCCACATCATCATGCCCATGCACTTTGGCCGCTGAACCTGACTGACTACTCTAACTCTTCCAGCACGGTGCGGTACAGCGCGTCGGCGCGAATCTCTTCCAGGGTGTGGCAGGGGGCGTCCAGTTGTTTCGCCAGCAAGCGCGCCAGCCCCTGGTCAAAGGCAGGGTGTTCCATGTTGATGACTACTGAGCGCACGGCCGTTTCGCGAATTAAATTGGCAATGCGGTGAGCCTCTTCCTGAGGGGGCAGGTTACCCAGGCTCACGTTGCCCGCGCCATCCGTCAGCAAAATCATCATTTGTTCTACGTCTGGGTGCATGTACGCTTCCTGGCGGAACACCTCATAGGCCAGCATCAGCCCCGCCGAAAGCGGGGTTTTGCCGCCTACGGCAATGTCGGCCAGCTTTTTCCTGGCAAGCTGCGGCGAATTGGTAGGCGGCAGCACCAGGTGCGCCTCATTTTTGTTGAACACAATCAGCCCCACACGGTCGCGTCGCTGGTAAGCGTCGGTCAGTAAAGACATGATGGCAGTTTTGGTCGCTTCCATGCGCTCGGCCACAGCCATGCTCCAACTGGCGTCTACGACAAAGAGGATGAGGTTGGCGGTGCGGCGCACGCGCACTTTTTCGCGCAGATCTTGCTTTTGCAGCGCCAGGGCCAGCCTGGAGCGGTCGCGGTGAATCTGATAGGGGGCGGCGGCGCGCAGCGTAGCGTCGAATGCCAGGTCGGTGACTTTTTTGTGGTGAGGGAGGCGCGCCTGAATGTAACGGCCGCGTTTGCGTTCTGTGCGCGTGCGCGAGCGGCGGCCAGCCTGTTTGCGTGTCAGGCGGTCTAGCTGGGTATCTAGCCGGCGGGGGGTAAATTCCTGGCCGCTTTTGACCTTTTGCCCACCTTCCCACCAGTGCCCTTCTTGTGGCGTTTGCGGGATGGGTTGGGCGCTGGCTTCGGTCGGGGCAACTTCGGGAGCGTTTTCGTTTAGTTCCTCAGAGTCCAGGGCTTTTTTTTTTACGTTGTTTTCTTGCGTGGTCAGCTCGTCGCTTTCGGTCGGCGCGGCGTCCACATCCTGGCGCGCATCAGCCAGCCGTTCTTCCAGGTCGCCGCGGGTGATCTGGGTATCCTGAAACGGCCGTCCTTTAATGCGGTGTGGCAGGGCTAGTTCGGCTGCCAGGATGATGTCCTCATCATTAATGCGCTCACGCCCTTGCAGCGCCGCATATGCCTGTGCCCCGCGCAAAATCACCAGGTCAGCGCGATGGCCGTCTACTTTCAGCGAAGCTGTAAGGCTGGCAATTAAAATCAGGTCACGGCGCGTATAGGTCACGCGGTTCACCAGGTCACGCGCGCGCGAAATCTGGTCAGAGAGCGCCTTTTCCTGCGTTGCCCACCGTTGACGAAACCCTTCGGGGTCTATCTCAAAGGCAATGCGTCGCTCCATAATTTCGACGCGCTGGCGCGTATCGCTGATGCCGGAGATATTGACAGAAAAGGCAAAGCGGTCGAGAAGCTGTGGCCGCAAGTCGCCTTCTTCTGGGTTCATTGTGCCAACTAGAATGAACTTGGCGGGATGAACAAAGCTGATGCCTTCGCGTTCGACGACGTTAATGCCCATTGCCGCCGAGTCGAGCAGCAGGTCTACGACGTGATCGTCCAACAGGTTCACCTCATCCACGTACAGCAGCCCGCGATTGGCAGAGGCGAGAATGCCAGATTCGAACTGCTTTTCTCCTTTTTGGATTGCCTTTTCAATATCCAATGTGCCCACTACGCGGTCCTCGGTGGCGCTAACGGGCAAATCCACAAAGGGGGTGCGGCGCATAATGACCGGTGGATTCCCATCGGCATGGCGCGTGCGGCAATCGTCGCACCACGCTTCGGGGCGATGCGGGTCACAACCAAAGCGGCAGTCGGCCACTACTTCAATATCTGGCAACAGGGCTGCCAGGGCGCGCGCGGCGGTTGATTTAGCCGTGCCGCGCTCACCGCGAATGAGCACGCCGCCGATTTGGGGGTTGACGGCGTTAAGAATCAGCGCGCGCTTCATGCGTTCCTGGCCGACAATGGCGGTAAAGGGGAAGGCGACTCGACGGGCCATGAAGGTGTTCCTTAGAATTGTGGCATGCAAATTGCGGAATGCGAAATGATTTGACTGCAGACGGCCAACGGCCAACCACTCATCACCGACAAAATCGTGGCCGCCTGTCCGCGGTCGGTTGTTTGCGGTCGCTCGTTGGCGGTCAACACAGCCTGATGAACCGTGCCCAAATTGGGAATTGCTGTGCTCTTACTCGTTGTGAATTATACTGTATGAGTAAGGCAGGGCAATAAGGGGTTAGCAGGCGCTCAGACAGGCTGGCGCAGGTGGCAATTTCGTCGAAAACGGCCGTTTTGTTTATACTGGCCTGAATTGGGGGTAGATGGGCTGGAGTTGGACATTCACAGCACGGCCGATGGCGAGTTGGTGGTTATTCATGATGCGGTGGTGGACCGGGTGACAAACGGCCGTGGTGCGGTGCACAGCTTTACCCTGGCAGAGCTGCGCCGCCTGGACGCAGGCTATTGGTGGACGCAAGATGGCGGGCGCAGCTACCCGTTTCGTGGGCAGGGTGTTACGATTCCCACGCTGGCAGAGGTGTTTGCCGCTTTTCCGCACATGTGGATTAACATTGATATCAAGCAGCAGGAACCGCCGATTGTACGGCCGTTTGTCAACCTGATTCGCGCTTATGGTATGGGCGCGTGTGTGTGTTGGCTCTTTTGACGCGCCAACTGTGCAGCAGTTTCGTCGCCTGTGCCCAGAGGCAGCAATGGCCGCTACGCTGCCAGAGGTGCGCTGTTTTTGGGCGCTGAGCCAGGTGGGCCTTGCCAGGATGTGCCCCGCTACAGCCGTTGCCATGCAGCTTCCTGAGGTAAACGGCCGTTTGCGCGTCATTACCCCAGCTTTTGTGCGTGCGGCCCATTGCCGCGGTACGGCCGTACACGTCTGGACGGTCAACGACATTCCGCAAATGTGCCGCCTCTTGCACATGGGCGTAGATGGGTTGATGAGCGATTACCCCGACCTCTTACTCCGATTTTTGCGCAAAGGAAGATAAGGACAAAACGCATGGGGGCACGGGAGCAACAGAAAAAAAATAACCTGCCCCCTGCAACCTGTAACTGTCCCTACCGCCTTCAAGGTACACACAATGCGTCAACGAGTAACCCTGCTTTTTATCCAGGATGACCGGATATTGCTCTTCTACCGCTTTCGCGCAGGCCGGAGCTATTATATTTTGCCTGGCGGCGGCATTGAGCCGGGGGAAACCCCTGCCCAGGCGGCGCTGCGCGAAGGATATGAGGAGACGGGGCTGTGTTTCCGCCTGGGGCCGCTGTTGTGGGAGCGCGAGTTGCAGGTAGAGCCAGAGTACCGCCTGCATGAATTTGCTTTTCTGATTACGGAGTTTGCTGGCATGCCGACCCTGGGTGGGCCAGAGCTGGCCGAAAGCGGCCCGCACAATGTGTATCGCCTGGAGTGGCATCCCCTGGCGCAGGTGAATGAGATGATTAGCTACCCACGACCGGTGGACTTAACAACCGTATACCGCGCCCTACACACGTCTACGCCCTAACCAGGTTGCTCCAACCATTCCACCAGCTCTAGCAGCAGATCGGCCGTTAGCTCACCCGCTTTTTCCCAGCGGCGTGGCTCGCCCAGGCTGTCGTACAGCGCCTGCATTCGCTGCGTATTCCCGCCCATCGAGCCGGCAAGCTGAAGCAAGACAACCGGTCGCGGGGCGATATTGCCCACATAACGGGGTAAAAAGTAGGTGTGCGGACTTTGGTTTTGGAAAACATGCGTTGGGGCAAAGCCCGCCATTGCACGACCAATGGCCAGCACGCCACGAATAGCCGGGTTTTGCGCTGCCCACAGTAGCGCCAGCCCTGCCCCCATGGGCTGACCAATGACCAGCGGACTGTTCGGCAGCATCTGCGTCAGCAGCGTAATGTCTTCGGTTAGCTCCTCTGGCGTCAGGGGGCCGTGCGCGCTGGCGTGTAGTAAATAACGAAAGGGGTCTACGCCATACACATTATAGCCAGTTTCGGCCAGGGCAATGCAAAGCGCATCATCCTTACGGCTAAAATTGCCATAGCGGGAGAGATAAATCAGCGTGGGCGGGGTGGGCAATGGGCTGGAGGCCGGGTAATGATAACTTTCCATGATCGTGCCGCTGCGCAGTGGCCAGACGTAAACCCGCCCTACTTTTGATTGCGGAAAACCGAAGAAACCAAAGTTCAGCCCTTTGCCAAACCGTTCCTCGGCCCATGCTTTAATAGCTGCCAGGTCCAGATGAAAGCTGTAGTCGCCGGGAATTCCGTCACTCTCGCCGCTGCCGCGCAGGTCAAAGACCAGGTTGGCAATTTTGCCTTCCGGGCCATAGGATTTGACCTCTTGTCTGGCACAGGTCAGGACGCTGCTTTTGGTGAGGGGAAATTTGGGCACCCACACGCGCAGCACTTTGATATCCGGGTCACTGGCCTTTGCCGGTTTTACCAGAATGGCATCCAGGTACAGTTCGTCGTCGGTCAGGATGCCGAATTCTTCTTCAGTGTAGGGAAGTGAGGAAGGCATAGGTTTTTTGTCGCCATTAGCCGGCCAGCCGGTTGCGGGCAAGTTGACTGGCTGACCAGCCGTACTCATTGGTTGGAGGGTTCTTCTGTAGAAAGGTAGCCTGGTATTAAGTCTACTACTCGCCTGTAGGCTTCGGCAAGGGTTTTTTCGGTGTTGAAATAGCCGCTGAGCATTTCTTGCAGCACCACAGAGAAGGTAAGGCTTTTGTACAGTTGGCCGACGAGGTCACCCTGATTTTGGCTAAAGCCCCAGCGCTGGGCGTTGATGAGTGCTTCTTGCAGGGCGTTGACGGTTTCGCGGCCGTATAGGTCTTGCAGGCTGGGGCCGCTGGGAATGAGTGGTGTGGTTCCCCACGCCGCAATGTAGCGGTTTGGGTCTGTGCGGTCGCCCCAGCGCAGGGGGATTTTGCTTTCTGGTTCTACGCTGAGCCAGAGCGGGTAGGCGTTATTAAACCAATATTCAGCAAAGGCAACGGCCGTTTCCTGGTCTGCGGCGGTGGTGATGCCGAGCGCCGTCATGGTGGCGAAGCTGACAGAAGCCGCCTGCGCACTGCTGCCGCGCACGCTGGTGAGAATGGCGCTGTTTTGCCGCAGAAAGTCGGGCGTGGCGGCGCACTCGTTACAGGTAGGCGGATTGCTGGGGTCCAGGCCAGCAATTTGCAGCAGCAGCTCTGGGCTGCTCATCACCAACCCCGTGCGCCCGGCCAGGTAGGCATTGCGCGTGCTGGTGTTGGTTTGCACGCCAATGGGGCTATAGTTGTGAATAATCGTGTAATAAAAGTCCAGCGCCTGGCGGCAGGCGGGGTCTAGCAGCCGCACACGGCCGTCTGTGTCAATCAGTTCACACCCATTGGCCAGCGCCAGATGCTCAAAGATGCGGTGTGTGCTTACCAGGTTCGACTCGGTGGGCACGACAAAGCCCGCCACAAACGCTTCGCGGTTGTATAGCGTTTCCGCGGCGCGCAGCATGGCCTGGTAGGTGGCAGGTGGTTGTAGGCCACGCGCCTCGAACCAATCCTGACGATAGAGGATGATTTGCGGCGCGCCATCGCTGGGCAGGGTGGCCGGGCGCCCGTTGACCTGCACCAACGCCAGAGCATTGGTGTTGAAGGTCGCGGGGTCGAGGGTGTTGAGGGCGGCGGCGGCCGCCGCCGGGCTAAGGACACCCTGTGTCGCCCAATGAATGGCGTAATCAAGTGGGTGAATGATGATGTCGGGCAGGGAGAGCGCAGGGGAGAGTACGGCCGTTTCCACCAGCCTGGGTAGCAGGTCTGGTGCAATCAGGCGCAGTTCAACCAGTACCCCTGTTTCCTCCTGAAAGGAGGCGGCAATCTGACGCAGCGTGATCGCATGGGCTGGAGAATTTTCGTTCACCCAAACGCGCAGTGTGGGTGGTAAGACGGCCTCGAATCCTTCTGGCTCGGCGGTGGGGATGCCGCCGGGCGTGGGGGTGGGCGCGGGGATGATGAGCGGCGGAGGGGGCGTAGGGGAAACGGCCGTTTGTGCCACTGGTGTGAGCACACGCGGGGGCATCAACAAGTCGCCCTGGCACCCTACTCCCAGCAACAAAAGCAGCCCCAACAGCAGACCTGTCAGTCTATCTTTCATAGCGCGCCTGCTCCAATGCGCTCATAAATCAGGCGCAGCCCTTCTAGCGTCAGCGTTGTGTCTACCACATCAATCGCTTGCGTGTGCGGAGCAATCAGCTCAATTAACCCACCTGTGCCAATAACGCGGGCAATCTCTGGCGCGTTCGGGTGCGCCAGCCGCAACCGCTGCACCAACCCCTCAATGAGACTGACGTAGCCAAAAATGAGGCCAGACTGCATGGCGTGCATGGTGTTGCGCCCCAGCACATTTGGCGGCGCTTCCAGCGCCACGTGGCTCAACTTGGCAGCGCGCGTGGCCAGCGCATCCGCAGCCAGGCGCAGCCCCGGCGCAATCACGCCGCCCACCAGCTCTCCTTTGGCTGTCACCACGTCGAGCTTGGTGGCTGTGCCCATGTCTACGGTGATGGCAGCGCCAGGGTAAAGCGCGTGCACGGCCACAGCATTCACCACCCGGTCTGCGCCGACGGCCGTTGGCGTTTCCGTTGCCACACGGATACCCAAATCCAGGTGCAGACCTGCCTGTACGGGTGTCAGGCCCAGGTAGCGCGCGCACGCTGCGGCAAAAGTGCTGTTCAGCGCCGGCACAACGCTGCAAAAAATGACGCCATTTAGCTGTTGTACCAGATCAAACTCCCGCAGCAATGCCCGTAGAGCCAGGCCATACTCATCGGCCGTGTTCGCCGGTGCTGTGGCCAAGCGCCACTGCTGCCGCCACACCGCCCCATCCCAAACACCCAGGGTAATGTTCGTGTTGCCAATATCAATTGCCAGTAGCATAGCAGGTGGATTGTATAAGCGGGTGATAGACGTGGCAAGCATCACTGTGTGATTAGCACAAGACAGTGGCGTGAGAAAGCGGGTAACTTCTGCTATAATTTGTGATTACTGGTAACTACTAAGCCTCTCTGGAACTCAATTACAGAGCTCGCAGAGGAAACCAGACAGCGTTGTGTTCTTTGCACCCTGTGCGGTTACTGGTTACGATTACTAACCTTTTTTGCATAAGCCTGCTGGTTGGTTGCTAACGAACAGGCCCGCTAGCAAACCAACCAATGAGCTGATCTCATCTAAAATCTCACATCAGACAAAGGAGCGATTTCCCATGCTTATCAAGGAAAGAATGTCCTCACCCGTTATTTCTGTTGATCCCAATACGCCGATTATGGAAGCGTTAAAGATGATGCGCGACAAAAAAATTCGTCGCATGCCGGTCATGGATAGTAAAGGACGTTTGTTGGGCATCGTTTCCGATAAAGATTTGCTCAACGCAGCCCCCTCTGACGCAACGACGCTGAGCGTTTGGGAGATGAACTATTTGCTGGCGCAGGTGAAGGTGAAAGATGTGATGACCAAAGAGGTGCTGACCGTGCGTGAAGATACGCCCATCGAGGAAGCGGCCTCTATCATGGCGCAGCGGAAAATTGGTGGCATGCCGGTGATGCGCGATGGGGCAGTAGTTGGCCTGATCACGGAAACGGACCTGTTCAAGATGTTTTTGGAATTGATGGGGGCAAATGAGAGTGGCGTGCGCGTGACGGCGCTTGTTCCTGATAGACCAGGCGAACTGGATGTGCTGACCCATGCCATCGCAGAGGCAGGAGGTAGTTTTGTTGCCTTTGGTCAATTTGCCGGTGAAGGCCCGCAGAACCGCACGGTCACTTTTAAGGTAAAGGGCATGAGCCTGACAGATGTGCAGGAAAAGATAGCGCCCTATATCGAGGAATTGATTGATATTCGTGAGATTAGCTAGCGCCACGCGGCAAAAATCTATTTCAGGGCGGGGTCTGAGACAAGCTTTGCCCCTTTGCGGGCTTTTGCTCTGGGGGATGGCTTTGTTGGTGGGTGTGCTGCACCTGTCGGCTTTTGCGGCGGCGCGGGAAGGTGGGATAGAGACGGCCGTTTCCTCTACTGCGCCTCCCCTCACGCATACCCATCCCCTCTCCCTCTACCTGCCGGCTGTGCTCTTGCCTCCGCCCCCTTTGCCGCCGCCGTTACCGCCCCCGCTCATTTTCAGTGACACGGCGCCAATTGATTTTACCGCCGTGGCAGACGTATTGGCTGAGGAAGGGCTAGTGCTGGCGTTCAATAAAATTGGTTTTCATCATGGTATGGGTGGCATAGCTGGCGACGACCCTGAATTTGTGCAAATGCTCACCGACCTGGACGCGGCGGGTGTGCCCATCTTTTTGAAAAGCGCCGACAATGCGCAGCCCATCTTCATTGCTCAGCAATTGATGCAAAATAGTGGTGTCCCGCATACGCTGGTGTTCCGCCGCGCCAGCGGCCCTGGCGGAGATTACAACGTGCCCGATTACGGCCGTCCGCCCCAAGAAGCGGCTGCGCTGCATTGGCAGTTACACATGGACGGCTTTCCCCCAGAGCTAGACCCCAGCCTGATTTGGGTAGAGACGGTCAATGAGGTGGACAAGCAGCGCGCGGAGTGGTTGGGTGAATTTGCCCTGGAAACGGCACGTCTGGCCATTGCCGATGGCTTTCGCTGGGCGGCATTTGGCTTTGCTTCTGGGGAGCCTGAGCGAGCGCATTGGCAGACGCCCTCTATGCTGGCGTTTTTGCGGCTGGCAGGGGCGCATCCCGATCAAATTGCCATTGCCCTGCATGAGTATAGCCTAGACGTGACGAACATTGGCCTTTGGTATCCGCACCTGATCGGTCGTTTTCAGGATTTGTTTGCCGTTTGCGATGCGCACAACATTCCCCGCCCGACGGTTTTGATCACAGAATGGGGTTGGGAGGCAGACCGTGTGCCTGCGCCAGAGCAAGCGATGGCCGACATTGCCTGGGTGTCCTGGCTTTATGCGGCGTACCCGCAGGTGAAAGGGGCAGCTATCTGGTTTCTGGGAGGGGGAGATTTTGGCGGCATTGCGCAGCAGGCACGGTTGCTGATTGAGCCGGTGCGCCAGTATAGCCTGACCTATTATTTTGGCTATACCCCAGGGATTGGCCAGATTGACCCGTTGCTGTTTATGCCGCCTGGCAGCAATTACGCCGACGATAACCGCGAGCGTTAGCGGGTTGACGAAGTGCCATTTACAAGAGATTGGCGATTGGCGATTCGTGCTGGTCAATCTCTAATCTCGAAATTTTTTGTCGCAGAAACCCAGTTTCTGCCCGCTGGTGGTATCATTGGCGCCTGCGAACCAGCCAATTGAACCAGCCAATTACTAATTGCCAATTGCTAGCTGCTCATTTCTGAGTCCTCAGACAGGCTGCTAGCTTCAGGTCTTTGTACAGGCCGCGCTCTTCTGGCATGTAGCCAATGCGGCGCCTGGTTGCTTCCGTCATTGGGCTGCCAAAAAGAGCGCAGCGGCTGCTGTCGGGCTTGAAGATGTCGAGCATCATGCGGATGGTCGTTGTCTTGCCGGTGCCATTGGGTCCGAGCACACCGAATATCTCGCCGGGGTAAACGTCCAAGGAGACGTCGGCTACGGCCAGTGTTGCGCCAAAACGCTTTTGCACCGATTGGACGGTAATGGTGGGGGATTTGAGGTCGGCGTTCATGGTATTTGTCTTCAGTTGCTTTGCTGCCAGGCTGGCAAAAGTGGTGAGACGCTATCTGGCCACGATAGCAGGATTCTCGCAGATGCCGACGACCTGGAACCAGGATGGCTCCGTGTAAGGGTTGCGCTCCAGCGTCATGCCCAGCTTGCGCATAACGGCTTGAGAAGCCAGGTTGTCGTGGCCGGTGAGCGCTACCAGCCGCCTGACGCGCAGCTCTTGAAAAAGGAAATGGATGAGCGCCTGGGCGGCTTCGGTGGCAATGCCACGCTGCTGATGCGCGGGGTCTGTGGCCCACATCAGCCCTATTTCCGGGGAGTTGAGGCCATTAGGAATGCCGCCAAAGCAGGGGAGCTGCTCGAACGGCCCCCAGGCCGGCACCACGCCGACTATGCCCACAAGACGGCCGTTTTCTTTCCACACCACGGCGCGGTCACCATATGGGGGCTGTATCAGACGCGCCAGCATTAAGTGATTCAGGGCGCTCCACTCCAGGTAATCCTGGCGTAGCTGGAACTGTTCTTTGAGAGAATCAGTGGGATTGGCCCAGCCGACGCTGACAAAAAGCTGGTGGGCCGCATCGAGATCGTGACTGGTAAACGGCCGTATCTTTAGCCTTTCCGTTTCTAACGCGGGGATGTGCATGAACACCTTCTCTGCCAGTGAGAGACCGACATACTTCTTCCGCCAGCCATTACTTTGCGGGTTTTGCCAGATTTTGTCAAGAGCAGGCCTAGCGCCGTTAGGCATCCTGATTGTGTGTGTTGTCACGCCCCCAGAGGATGACCCGGCTGCGTTGTAGGGCCGTTTTCTCCAGCTTTTGCCGCACCTGTTCCCACGCCTTGTCGTCGGCAGCTTCGACTAATTGCCGCGCTGTGTGCCACACCTCTTCGCGCCAATGGGTGATCAACTGGGTGACGATAAATTCATCCATCCGCCCTCCCAGCCAGTCTACGAGGGCCATTAGCGGCGAGTGGCGTTCTACGACCTGGTCCTGCACAGCGTCAAGCGTTTCGGCAATGATGTCGTTTACCAGGCAGTAATCCTCATAGTGGGCCTGGCGTTGCGCGGAGGATAGGTTGCCCCATTCTGCATGAAGCAGGTCATAAATGACGAGGGCCAGGTCGTAGTTGATGTGGGCATTAACGCCGAGAAAGAGGTTTTGCAGTACGTGGGCGCGGCGGTTGATGGCCACATTATGGGCTATCCTCCATACCTGGGCACATGGCTGGCCATGTTCGTAGGCATCCAGTGCATTGAAGTAATAATTGGCAAAATGTTCGAGCAGGTGGGTGACCCAGGGGCCGTTGTGGAAACGGCCGTTAGCCACCCCGGCAATCATATTCTCCGTCATCATCTGGTAACAGCGGAGAAAAATTGCCCGGTCGTCGCTGTGCTGTTGCCATTGGCGTACTAATTCGGCCATGCGTTTGGTGACAGGTTCACTCATTAGCCCTCGTTCATTATCCCTCGTTACAGGCAAACGGCCGTTACCCATCCCCCTCTCAAGCCAGGCCAAACCGCGTGCGGAACTGATCCATCGGGTTTTCGCGCGGCAGCACCGCATTTGCCGCCACCGCCAGCAGCGTCAGCCGCTTTTGCGCCTCATCCTGGTGATAGATCAGGCGAAAGTGCGTGGCCTGGTAGCAGAACAGAGGCAAGGTGCTGCTGATGGGGCGGGTTTGCCCGTCTGGGGTCTGTAAAATAGATTTGAGCGCCTGTTGCGCAACGGCCGTTGCCTCTGTGCCAACCAGCTTTTGCCACACCCCACCCGGCTGCCGCACTGCCTCGGCCAGCGTCTGACTTGTGCCCACCTGCCATGCGGCCGGGGCCAGGCGATACATCGGCGGGATAAAGGTGGGGTCCCAGGTGTGGCGCAACACGTTCAGGGCATTGATGGGGTGCGTGTAGGGAATACGGCCGTGTGCCAGTTCCGCCAGCCCTTGCCGCAGCGCCGCCAAATCTGCTGGCGCAAACGGCTCTAGCAGTTCCAGGTCAGGCTGGGAGTCTGGCGGCATCAGCACCAGAGCGTCCAGCGGCAGCACGCGCGCCACCTGTTTCAGCACATGGTTATGGTGCGCCACAATTTGCGCTGCCGGCAGCACGCCATCCCGCGTGCTGTGCCCGTCTGCCACCAGTGTGACCGCATAGCCCAACACCGCTGCCGCACGCGCGCAGCCATCCACTTCCCATTCTGTGTGTAACCCCGCCAGCAGCACATGCCGCGCGCCCCGCGCGGCCAGCTCCAGCGCCAGTTCCGTTTGTTGAAATGGATGCGCGCCCTCCCAGGGCAAGATCAAATCCCCGCTTTGTGCGGCCAGCGCCACATCTATGGCCTCGCCCTGGTATGGCGCGTAAATCACCGGCAGGCCGGCCGCGCGCACCTGGGCCAATAGCTTTGCCAGCCGCACGCGCAGGCCGGTTCCATCATGCAGCGCCGCGTCGTCCAGCAGGTCGGGACATACGCGCAGCAGCAGAAGCACCATTCGTTCGTCTGTTTCCATACCCTGACTTATTGTGAGGCGGTAGCTAATTGACCGCCAAATTAACGTGACGCCCTTTACGCTTTGCGTCTCACGCCCGGTTGCGATAAAGTTGCGGGTCAATTGCCAGCGCCATGGCGCGCTCATTTAGGCCGCCGCCGCAAAAGGCGTTGATCTGCGCCGCGCACCCCTGCGGGTTGGCCAGGGCTTCAGCGTATTGCACGTACAGCACACGTATGTTGTGCTGCTGTGCCAGCCATGCTTCCACCTCTGCCAGGTGCCTGGCAAACAGGTGGCTCATCTGCGCATCATCCACCTGCCCTGGGTCTTTGCCGCGATGAATCAGCATTTTGCGCTGCGAGGCCAACACCTCGGCCATGTTGCGCCGCACAAAAATCACGCGATAAGTATAGGTAGGGGGCAAATGTTTTAGCAGTGCAGAAATGACCTTGACCGCTTTGCCTTGCGCCTCTGCCAGCCAGGCCGTATCCCCTTTGTCCAGCCGCTTGACGCGCTCAAACTCATAATACCCCTGGGGGTTGTCTTCGTCGGCGGCGCGAATGCCATCTTGCACTGGTGGAATGCCGCCCGCGTCCAGCACTTTCATCATCATTGACGTACCGGAGCGCGGCAAGCCAGAAACGACGGTGATGACCGGCTGCGGTCTGGCGGAAAATAGTTTGCGCAAAAAGCCCATAAAAAACACCAGTAGAAATGTTAGATTTTGGTATTAGTGCGGCAAACGTTCAACGTTTCCTTTGAAAATGACCGCCAACGGCTAACTCAGTCGTTTATTTGCCGCTTTCGTTGCCCGCGCTTTTCATTCATGGTGGTGTGCCACCGTTGATAAAGTCTGCTAAAGAAATTAAACGCCTTAATGCGCGCGCTCCTTTTTCCTCTTCTTCTTGCGCTGCCTCTGGCTCTAACGCTGGCTGAAAGGTGGGCCGGTAGCGCAGGCGCATCCCGTTGAGCGTCACCAGCAAAGAGGCGCCCATGTCGGCGAAGACGGCCAGCCACATGCTGCCCATGCCTAGCAGCACCAGCACAAAGAAAGCGAGCTTGATGCCAATGCTGAGGGCGACGTTGGCGTAAATGGTGCGCATCGTGGCCCGCGCCAGGCGGATGGCGAAGGGCAGGCGGCGCAAATCGTCGCTCATCAGCACAATGTCGGCCGTTTCCATGGCCTGGGCGCTGCTGCCAATGGCAATGCCCACGCTGGCAGTTGCCAGGGCGGGGGTGTCGTTGATGCCGTCGCCAACCATTGCTACGGTGCCGTGCTGACGCCCCAGTTCGGCAACGGCCGTTACCTTATCCTCTGGCAGGCAGTGGGCGCGCACCCGGTCAATCCCTACAGCGGCGGCAATTTGCGCTGCCGTGTCGGCGTGGTCACCGGTAATCATTACCAGATGTTCAATGCCCAGGGTGCGCAGTTCAGCAACGGCCGTTGCGCTGCTGTGGCGGACTGTGTCAGCGGTAGCAATAAAACCGCAATACTCCCCATCGGCGCTGACGAGCATAGTCGTTTGCCCGGCCTGCTGCGCCCCCACCAGCGCCGTACAGTGATCGGCGTGTGCCTGATGATCGGCAAAGAAGGTGTGGCTGCCAATGGTAATAGTACGGCCGTTGACCTGTCCCGTCACTCCTTGTCCCATCAGCGCCGTCACATTGGCCGCAGCGGGATAAGTGGTCAGCACGCCGCGCCCGGCGGCCTCGCTTACAATGGCCTGTGCCAGGGGATGTTCGCTGCGCTGTTCCACTGCCACCGCCAGCGCCAACAGGTCGTCACAGGCGGCGCAGCGTGGCAGGTCAGGCACGCACGCCAGCGCGCGTGCCGTCACCACCGCGGGTTGACCTGTGGTGAGCGTGCCCGTCTTGTCAAAGGCAATGGCGCGGACGCGGCTGAGCATTTCCAGATAAGCGCCTCCCTTAAAAAGCACCCCTTGCCTCGCTCCGTTACTAATGGCGCTGATCAGGCTGACGGGCGTGCTGATGACCAGAGCGCAGGGGCAGGCCACTACCAGCAGTGCCAGGGCACGGTAGAGCCAGCCCTGCGTGCCCCAAAAGGGGGCATCCCAGAAGAGAGGGGGCACAATGGCCACCAGCGCCGCCACACCCACCACCAGTGGCGTATAGACGCGGGCAAACTGGTCTACAAAACGCTGCGCCGGGGCGCGCCGTTCTTGCGCCTGCTCTACCATCTGGATCAGGCGGGCGATGGTGTTATCGCTGGCCAGGTGGGTCACTTCGACCTCTAGCGTACCCGCGCCGTTGATGCTGCTGGCAAAGAGGGTGTCGCCGGGCGCTTTTTCTATCAGGCGGCTTTCGCCAGTGATGGTAGCCTGGTTGACGCTGGAGTAGCCGCTGAGGATACGGCCGTCCATGGGCACGCGCTCCCCCGGTTTGACAACAATTGTCTCGCCAACGCGCAAATCGGTGACCGGTACGCGCTGCTCTTCCAGGCCGCAAATGGGGCAGGGGCCACCGGTGTAGCCATTTTGTCCCAGGTGCGCGGCGCAATCTATGCAGGGGCGCAAAACTGCGGCTTCGGAGGGGGCCAGCGTCATTAGCTGGCGAATGGTATCGCGTGCGCGCGCGGCGGTGAAACCTTCTAGTGCCTCACCCAGGGCAAACAGCACCATCACCAGCCCTGCTTCGCTGTATGCGCCAATGACCACGGCGCCAATGGCGGCAATGGTCATGAGCAGGTTGATGTTGATTTCGCGGTTGACGCGCAGGGTGCGCAGGGCGCTGCGGGCAATGGGATAACCGGCGGCGATCATGGCGGCTACTGAGGTTACGTCCAGGATGGGGTGTTGCCAGATGGGCAGGAGTTCGTTGAAGAGCAGGCCTGGCAAAATGAGCAGCGCGCCCAGCAGCGCCAGGCGGGTTTCGTGGCGCTGCCACAGGTAGGCGAGAAAATGGGGAGTGGCAACGGCAACAGCCGTTTGCTGCTGACGGTCGTTTGTGGTGGGTTCACTGGCGGGGGCGGCATCATAGCCCAGTTCGCGCACGCGTGCCACAATACGCTCCGGCGGGGTGCTGCCCTGCACGCGCAGGAGTTCTGTGCTAAAGCTCAGTTCGCACGCAGTCACGCCATCTAGCCGCGCGACCCCTTTTTGGATGTTGGCGGCACAGCTTGCGCAATCCATGCCGCTGACGCGGAATGTGTATGCTTCCATGGAGCTTAATTATAGCCTGGGAAAGGAGAAGGGGCATGGTGAGTAGACAATCCGCAATCCACAATTTACAATTTAAGGTGTGGCGTGATTCAAAGCATCCTGATACGTTTGACTGCGGGTGACAGAGTGCTGCCCCTGTAAATGTAGTGTAGCCCAGGTTGCCCAACCTGGTGCACGCAGGTTTGATAACCTGCGTTATATTCTCGCCAGGGCGTTATGAACCGTGCCTGAAATGCTTGTAGGAAGGTGACCTATGTCTGGAGTGATTGCCGCCGGTGGGCCAGAAACGGCCGCTGCCGGGGCGGTTATGTTGCAGCAGGGCGGAAACGCCGTAGATGCGGCCGTAGCCGCCGCGTTTGCCTCCTTCATTGCCGAAACAGGTGTGGTGCACCTGGGGGGCAGTGGCATTGCCCAGATTTATGACCCGCGCAACGGCCGTGCGGTGGTGTACGACTTTTTCAGCAACATGCCGGGGCTGGGGCGGGCGCAAATGCCGGCGGCGCTAGATTTTGCCGAGGTGATGATTGACTTTGGCGCCACCACGCAGAGCTTTCACCTGGGGCGCGCGGCCGTCGCTGTGGCTGGCAACATCGAAGGGCTGTGCCAGATGGCGGCCGATTTTGGTCGCCTGCCGCTGGCAAAGCTGCTGGAGCCGGCCATTACGCTGGCGCGGCAAGGTGTGGCCCTGCATCCTTTCCAGGCAGATACCTGCGCCTTACTGTCGCCGCTGTACACGCACACAGCGGGCATGCGGGAGATTTTCGCGCCGCACGGCCGTATCATTCAACCGCACGAGCGCCTCTTCATCCCCCACCTGGCGGAGACGCTAGAGGCATTGGCGCAAGAAGGGGCGGCGCTGGCGCGCAACGGCCGTCTGGCGCAGGCCATTCTCGCCGACCAGGAAGCAAATGGTGGGCTGTTGACGGCGCAAGATTTACTCTCCTACCGGGTTTATTGTCTGGAGCCCATTCGCCTGCCTTACCGCGACTATGAAATTTTGCTGCCCCCACCCAGCTCAACCGGCGGCGTGCTGACTGCTTTTACCCTCAAGCTGCTGGCCGCGTTTGACCCCACCCAGTTTGCGCACGGTTCGGCCGCGCATTTGCAGCTTTTGTATGCGGTGCTGGCGGCCACGACGCGCGCGCGGCGCGACTGGGATGCCTGGCTGGATGCGCTGCCCGCGCCAGAGGCCGTAGAGCGCTTTCTGGCTCCGTCTTATGTCAATGAGTACATAAGGCAGGTGCAAGAGGTGGTGCTGACAAAACGGCCGTTGGCCCCGGCGCCAGAACCGCACGGCCCCGGCAACACCAGCCACCTCAGCGTCATAGATGGCGATGGCCTGGCTATCGGCCTGACGACTACTGCCGGTGAGTCGGCCGGGTACGTTGTGCCCGGCACGGGCTACATTCCCAACAATATTTGCGGCGAGGCCGATTTGCACCCGGCTGGCTTCCACATGCGCCCGGCCGGGCAGCGTATTCCCACGATGATGACGCCGCTGATTGTGTTGCACCAGGCACAGACGCGCCTGGTTTCCGGCAGCGGTGGCAGCGAGCGTATTCGCAGTGCCATTTTGCAGGTGCTTAACAACGTGCTAGATTATGGCCTGACCCTGGATGAGGCGGTGAACCACCCGCGTGTGCACCTGGAAAATGGCGTGCTGCAACTGGAAGCCGGTTACGATCCCGCGGCGGCGGATGCGCTGGAATCGTGGGGATATCGCGTCAACCGCTGGAGCCGGCGCAGCATTTACTTTGGCGGCGCACACTCTGTGCAGCGACTGGCAGACGGCCGTTTGCTGGCCGCCGGCGATAACCGGCGCGGGGGTTCAGTGGCCTGAAAATCGTCGCACCGAATTTTTTGCGCAGGCAAGTGGCGGTTGGCCCTGGTTTGCCAAAAAGGCTCAACCTGCGCCTGGGCAATGGATAGACATAACCGATAATAAGCATTGGAGTCTGGCGAAATTTACGCCGATCTTTGGCGCCGTAGCGCAATTTGGCCAAATCGCGCTACGGCGGCAGTCAGCAAAAATGCCAGTTTCTAGTAAGCAGTTACCCGCAGACTTGTGCTGCGTGCACCAGGTCTGGCAACCTGGGTTACACTTGCAGACAGCCGTCGGCCGTCGGCAGTTATTTTCACAGGAGTTCATCATGCAGCAAAGCTGCACCACGACAAATGAAAATGGCTATTATCGGAACAGACTTCATGCGTGGGCGCACCACCACGAATGAAAATGTAACGCAGGTTCCATTTGCAAGGTGGACCGCAATTGGCGGTCGGCGGTCATTTTCATAGGAGACTACATCATGTTTGGCAAAGGCAAAATAGAACTTCCCACATTTCGCGTTGAAGTTGTAACGGCCGGCCTTATGCTGCGTGCCATGTTCCAGCCCAAAGGAGACCTGCTCATTTACCTGAATGACCGGCGCTATGACGTTACCCGGTTGGATGACGTGGAAATGTTTCCCATTATGCCAGATGCGCAGGTAAAGGGGATGAAACAGGGGATGATGGCGGTGGCCAAGGAGCACATTACCGCCATAGCTTTACTGGAACAGGAGCGCGTAGGAAATGTGATGATGCTGGCCGCGAAACGGCCGTTTGTCGCCTACACCGACTGGTTTGCCATCCAGGGAGATCTGCACGTCAACGCAGATGCGCGCGACGATGACGTATTCGACGAAACAAAAGATTTCTTCGCCATCACCGACGCCGCCATTTATCCCCTGCGCGCCTTACGCAAAGCACCCACGCGCAAAGTTCCCCTCGTTGTCCTCAACCGCCACGCTGTTTATGCCTACCACCCCTTTCAGCTAGGGGCGCAACCGTAAAAGAAGCGATTAGCGATTAGCTGCGGTGTAGTTCACAATGCGCTGAAAAGGTGATTTACGATATTTGACCGCCGACAGCGGACCGCCGACCGCACAGCAAGGAGAACAGACAGTCTGTGGTCAGCCGTCTGCGGTCATTTTCAAGGGAGATGAACCATGCCCCAATTGCTAATTTATTCCAAATTCCGCCGCACTTTTTCAGCAAATTTCTCGCGAAACTTTTGCACCTTTGGCGCTACTACGTACACGCAGTAAGGCTGGTACGGATTATTCTCATAATATTCCTGGTGGTAATCCTCTGCTTCGTAAAAGGTATCCAGGGGAGTGATCTCTGTTACGATGGGATTCTCCCACACCTTTTCCGCTTCCAGCTCGCGCACAAATGCTTCCGCGACCTCTTTTTGCGCTTCGTTGTGGTAAAAAATGGCTGAGCGATACTGCGTGCCCACGTCATTTCCCTGGCGATTCAGGGTGGTAGGGTCATGAATGGTGAAAAAGACAGCCAGGATGTCGCGTAGGCTCACCTGTTCCGGATCAAATGTCACCTGTACCACCTCCGCGTGGCCGGTTGCGCCGCGGCAAACTTCCTTGTACGTAGGGTTGGGCACGTGTCCGCCAGCATAGCCCGATACAACATCCACCACGCCGCGCATCCGGTCATACACCGCTTCCAGGCACCAAAAGCAGCCGCCACCTAAGGTAATTGTTTCTGTCTGGTTCATTTTTCTCCTTTGTAAATGACCGCCGACGGCCGACGGCTGAACGCAGAGGGCTGACGGTTGCAGCTATAGCCCAGGTTGCCTAACCTGATCGGTGCAGGGTCGGCAACCTGCGTTCCCTTTTCATTTATCATGGTGTGCCCCGCTCGTGGGGAACTCTTTCCATGCCAGTATCATTACACATCCCAGGGGGTCAGAATTTCTGGCCCGTTGTGGGTAATGGCGATGGTGTGCTCAAACTGGACAGAGAGCTGTCCGTCCTTTGTTATTACGGTCCAGCCATCGGGTAACAAAATCCACTCGTGTCCACCCGCGTTGATCATCGGCTCAATCGTAAAGGTCATACCGGGGCGCAGCTTGGGACCACGCTCAGACTGGCGCACGTGGGAAACAGAGGGGGATTCGTGCAGCATACGGCCGATTCCATGCCCGCCCCATTCTCTGACCACTGAAACCCCGTGCTGGTCCGCATAAGCGTGAATGGCATTGCCAATCTCATTCAGGTAATGATTTACCTGCGCCGCGCGCACGCCGACGTAGAGCGACTCTTTCCCGATCTCTAGCAGCCGCTGCGCTGCCGGGGAAATTTGCCCCACGCCAAAAGTCACGCACGCATCTCCACAAAATCCTTTATATCGCAGACCAATGTCAATACCAATGATGTCTCCCTCTTTCAGCAAACGTTCGTTGGGCAACCCGTGGCAAATTTCGTGGTTTACGGAAGCGCAGATTACCCCAGGGAAGGGGGGGTGCTCAGCCGAGCTGCCCTTGTATCCCTTATACAGTGGTTCCGCGCCGTGCTTCTGGATGTATGCTTCGACCATTTGGTCCAGGGTTTTGATGCTGACACCGGGGCGAATGTTTTCGCGCAGCAGGGCAAAGCAGTCGGCTACCATGTGACCGGCTATGCGCATTCGCGCCAGGGCTTGAGTATTTTTGACGCGCATAATGGGCGGCTCTCAGGAACGGATGCGATAAGTGCGCAGGGTTTCTGGGTGCAGCAGCCAGGCTACGCCTAACAGGGGCTGCACCAGGGGGAAGTAGCCATAGTCGCGGCCAAAGGTGTGCCAGACGTTTCGGCCGATTAGGTCTGGCGCGGTGATACTCAGCGTGCCCACTACCAGGGTAAAGATCGTTTCGATTACCAGGACGCCTATGGAGATGCGCCAGGCATTGGTGAGAGATAGATTGCGCCACCAGCGCGCAAGAAGAAACTGACTGGGCAGCTTGTTAGACGGCTTTTTGGGCTGAGGGCGAGGCTGTTTGGCAAAGCCAATGGTGGCAATGGTGTAAAAGATGGCGCCTAGCAGCGTCAGCCAGGGGGAGTTTGTGGGATCGCCCTCGATGATCTGATAGATGGCGCGCACGCCGGTTGAGAGCGCCAGAACAGGATAGGAGACGGCCAGAATTGCGCCGGCGGCGCGAATAAGGCCGGGAATAGGATTAACGCGCGCAGGCGCATCGGGTTGGTTATTGATGTTGTTCATGGGGGTGAATTTTAGCACAAGTGGCCAGGTTGGAAAGTCAGCGCGTGAATGCTGGCGGCGACAAAAGCTGAGTAAACCGGTAGAGGGTCCCGGCTCTCGTTTTTGTGGGTGCTAAAATGTTTTCTGGTACAAGAGCTAAACTCTGTTTATCTGGAGCGAAAGATGGACTGGGATTCGGAAGCTGAACGGCGAGAAGATGATCTGATTCGTTGGCAGGCGCAGGAAGAGATGTCGGATTGGTCTGAATCGTCGCTTGCCGCTGCGCTGCCGGACAACGGCCGTTCTTCCTGGTCCTGGCGCAAGCGGCTCTTTTTTGTCTTCATCTCGTTGCTCATTCTGGTGGGGTTGTTGTTTTCTGGCTTTCAGGGGCTGCACTGGCTTTGGGCGCAGCGGCAAACCGGCCGTCTGGCTGCGGCCACGCCTGATTCTGCGGCCCCGTCTTCTGCCATTGTCCCACAGGTGGACGATGTAGCTCCGACCGTTTCTACCTCCCTGGTCCCTGTTGTTTCCCTTCCCTATGACCGTATTGCTTTCGTTAACAATAGCGGCGGTGTCGCTACTGTTTCCCCCAACGGCGAAGGGCTGCGCACGCTCACGCAGAGTGGCCAGCGTTTCCAGTTCCCCGCCTGGTCGCCAGAGGGAGCGCGCATTGCCGCGATTGGCGTCAGCCGGGAGGGGGCTGGCGTTTATGTGGTGGAGGATGTGGCAGGGGAAACGGCCGTTAACGAACGCTACTTTAGCCGCTTTCTTTCCCCCATTTACCTGTACTGGTCGCCAGACGGCCGTTACCTCAGCTTTATTGCCAATCACACGGATGGCGGGCTGGCGCTTTACCTGGCACAGGCTGAAGGGTCTCCCAATCCGCGCGTGCTCAGCACGGGCAGCCCCTTTTACTGGCACTGGTTTAGCAGCAGCGAGCAGATATTGATTCACTCTGGCGGCGTGGGCGAAAACGCACGCCTGGCCTTATTGGACGTGAACGGAGGTGGCCTGGATGAGAACATTGCCGCCCCCGGCTTTTTTCAGGCTCCGGCCATTTCGGCCAACGGCCGTTTCTGGGCCTATGCTGAGGAGCAGCAGGGGGGCAATAGCTGGCTGGCGGTGTGGGACCGGCAGACGGATGCCATTGAGCGCCGTCGTCACGCCGGTCTTGTGGCCATGGGATGGAGTCCCACGGCCGATCAATTGGCGGTAATTAGTGGGCGGCCTGATGCAAATGATTTTTATGGCCCGCTGCGCCTGTTTGACTTTCAGGCTGGGACGGAGACGTTGCTGACGCGAGATATGGTGCTGGCCTTTTTCTGGTCGCCAGACGGCCGTTACCTGGCCTACATCAGCCTGAAGCGCCCAACGGAGGATGTGCAGGCAGGAGGCCAGGGGAGCGCGGCCAAGACGACGGCCGTTTCCTTCACCCCGACCCAGCAACAAGACCCGCACCGCTTTCAGCTGCAACTGGTGGAAATTGGCAGCGGCCAAACGCGCCTGCTCACAGAGTATGTGCCCACATTCGTCTTCCTCTCCCAATTTGTACCCTATTTCGACCAGTACACCCATAGCCACCGCGTCTGGTCGCCCGACAGCCGTGCCCTGGTATTGCCCATGCGGCTAGACGGCCGTAACCAGATTGTCGTCATCCCCGCAGACGGCAGCCCATATCTGCCCATTGCCAATGGGGATATGCCGTTTTGGAGCAGAGAGTAGGGAATGGTAAATTGTGAATGATGAATTGTGAATGGTGGATGGGGAGTTTTGCTTCCTGTTTTCACCTCAGCACCCTGTCACCCCGTCAAATAGCCACGAAGAGCGCCAAAAAGCTCGCCAATGCTGGCCAGCCGCCGCGCTTTTGCGCGTAGATCAGTCGCGGCGGCGCAAAGAGCAGCGCCAGCAGCAGCCAGGTGAGCACCAGGCGCAACGCGCCTGTTACGGCAAAGAGGTCGGCCAAAGCGCGCAGTTGCGCCAGCGCCAGCAAAAACAGCGCATTGCACCCCAACAGCACCAGCAGCGCCGTCACGTCATGCGCCCTGCTGCCGGCAGCCACGCGCGGCGCAATGGGAAAGGCCAGGGCAAACACGTAGCACAGCGAAAGAAACAGCCATGCCGAGGGGGCATAGACAAAGAGCGAAGAAGAAGCGCCCTCGTCCAGTTCTGCCGGGCCAACCCGCATAAAGCTATCAAAATAGCCAAACTGGTAGGAAATGGCTGTCATCATCACCAGCGCAAATAGCACCGCCAGCACCGTGCGGCTGCGCTGTCCCAGCACCAGCGCAAAACCCGTTTGGCCCACTTCTTCCAGGCGGCGCAGCCAGAAGATGCTGCCCAAAAAGAGCAGGTAGACGCCAATCAACAGCAGGCTGTTTTGGCCAGATGGCTGCGCCAGCAGCGCGCGCAGCGGTTCGCGCAGCCAGAATAGCAGTAGCAGCCCCAGGCCGTCCGCCACCAGCGCCGGCCAGATACGAGAAACGGCCGTACCTCTCATACGCTCTCTCCCTGAACGCGCTGAATATGTGCCCCTAGCGCGCGCAGCTTCCCCTCAATGCGCTCATAGCCCCGGTCAATTTGCTGGATATTGTGAATGGTGCTGCGTCCTTTTGCTGCCAGCGCCGCCAACACCATGGCCATGCCGGCACGAATGTCGGGGCTAGGCACTCCGTGCGGGCTGGCATACAGCGGCGATGGCCCCTGCACCAGCAGCCGATGTGGGTCGCACAGCACCGTACGCGCGCCCATAAAGTTGAGATGGTCTACGAAGAAAAAGCGGCTTTCATACATCCAATCATGTAGCAGCACAGAGCCATGCGCCTGCGTTGCCATGACCACCAGAATGCTCATCAGGTCAGGCGGAAAACCAGGCCAGGGCATTGGCTTGATTTCCAGCACGCGCCCACTGAGAGCGGATTGAATTTCCAGCGGCTGGTTGGCAGGCACGATCACGTCGTCCCCGTCTATGGTAAAGTTGACGCCTAGCTTGCCGTACACCAGGTGAATCATCCCCAGGTAGTGCGGATCGGCGCGACAAATGCGAATGGCGCCACCGGTCACGGCAGCGGCGCCAATAAAGCTGCCCACCTCCATAAAGTCTGCGCCAATGCGGAACTCTGTGCCGTGCAGCCGCTCCACGCCCTGAATGGTGAGGCGATTGGAGCCGATTCCCTCTATTTTTGCCCCCATCTGATTGAGGAGGTGGCACAGATCGCGCACGTGCGGTTCACAGGCGGCGTTGTCGAGCACTGTTTCACCGGGGGCCAGCACGGCCGCCATGATGGTGTTTTCCGTGGCGGTGACGCTAGCTTCGGGTTGCAGCAGGTAACCTGCGCCGCGCAGGGGGCGCGCCACCATGCGGAAAATGCCGCGCTGGGTCATAGACACAACTGTGCCCAGCGCTTCCAGGCCGCGAATATGTGTGTCTAACGGCCGTCCGCCGATTACGTCACCCCCTGGTAGCGGCAGCGTTACTTCGCCCAGGCGTGCCAGCATCGGGCCAGAAAAGACAAACGAGGCGCGGATGCGCGCTGCCAGCTGCGCGTCTAGCTCTGTTTTGCGTACTTCCTGGGCATGAATGCGCCAGCTTCCGTTGCCCAGCTCTGTCACTTCCGCGCCCAGGTCTTGCAGAATGAGCAGCGTACTTTGTACGTCGCGGATGGCCGGAATGTTATGTAAAACGACCGGCTCGTCTGTCAGCAGGCAGGCAGGCAGCAGCTTTAGCGCCGCGTTTTTGTTGCCGCTGGCGGTAATGGTGCCGTTGAGGGGATACCCTCCTTCGATGATGAATTTGTTCATGGGTTAGCTCCCGGAAAGTTGAGGGGTCAACATTGAAAGGTAGAGGATGATAGCCTTCACCCCGCTTATTGTGCCAATACAGGGCAGGTTTGGCAAACGGGGCGCAACTGATTGTGGAAAGCAACGCCCTAACGAGTTACACTTGCGCCTATGCCGACGGTGCAATTGACCGATACGCCTCTTTTTTACGCCCGGCACGGCAACGGCCGTTCTCTGACGGCGTTGTTGCTGCATGGCGCAGGCGGCTCGCATTTAGATTGGCCGGCCGGGTTGCGACGCCTGGCGGGGTTGTCGGATACGGCCGTTTATGCGCCAGATTTGCCCGGACACGGCCGTTCGCCCGCACCTGGGCGAGACAGCATCGGCGCCTATGCGGACATAATTGGCGAATTCATCACCGCCCTGGCGTTGCCGCGGGTGGCGCTGGTGGGACACTCTATGGGTGGGGCCATTGCCCTGAAGCTGGCGCTGCGCCAGCTGCCGCAGGTTGTTGGTCTGGCACTTTTGGCCACAGGCGCGCGCCTGCCCGTCGCCGAGACAATTTTGGCGCAGAGTATCAGCAATTTTGCCGCCTCGACCGAATTTATCACCCGGTACGCCTGGGCCGCGCACGCGCCAGAGGCCGCGCGGCAGGCGGCGCTACTGCGCCTGCGCCAGACTTCTCCTCAGGTGCTGCATGGCGACTTTGTTGCCTGCAATCAGTTCGACGTGCGCGGTCGTTTGGCAGAAATTGGCGTGCCCACACTGGTGATTGGCGCAGAGGAAGATAAGATGACCCCGCCCAGGTTCAGCCAATATCTGGCAGAGCACATCCCTGGCGCAAAGCTGCTGCTGCTGGCGCAAACTGGCCACATGCTGACGCTGGAGCGAGAAGCGGAAGTGGCAACGGCCGTGTGCGACTTTTTCCAACACAATTTGTAACTGGAGTCTGGCAAAATTTGCGCTGACCTGTGGCGTCGTAACGCAATTTGGCAAATGCTACACTGACAGCCAGCAAAAACGCCACTATCCAGTTTGTAAAAACAAGGATTTAGCTGGTTACTGCGCCGCTTAACCAACCAACTAACTAACTACTCCACCAACCACCACCCATCACTTTAACTGTCAGGACAAATGCATGAGCCTACCTTCTCTAGAAACAATCCTGTCTTACCTGACCATTGTGGCGGCGGCGCTGGGGGCGCTGCTGGCTGCCCTGTGGCTCAGCCTGATCATTTGGGCTTTGCGCGACATGCGCCTGCGCTCGCGTGACCCGTTTGCGCAACTGCTGGCGGCGCTGCTGGTGGCGGTGCTGCCCATTTTTGGCGTGTTCATCTATCTGATTTTGCGCCCGCCGCAAACCCTGGCCGAACTGTATGAGCGCGCGCTAGAAGAGGAGGCGCTGTTGCAAGCCATTGAAGAGCGCTCGACCTGCCCCGGCTGCTCGCGTACGGTGCAGGCCAACTGGCTGGTGTGTCCCTACTGCCACACGCGCCTGAAAAAGGTGTGCCCGGACTGTAACTCGCTGATGGAGCTAAACTGGAATTTGTGCCCCTACTGCGGCAATCAACACATAGACCCGTACAAAGCTGATTCACCGGCCTCGGCAACGGCCGTTTACCTGGCAACGGCCGTTGCCCCTGATCCGCTTGCTGCTGACGCCGCAGAGCCAGCGCCCCTGGCTGATGCCGAAGAGAGTGGTCAGTAAGCAGTAACCTATCAGCGCCGCTTATTGACTGCTGCTCTCCTCCGGCAGCGTGGGGCGATTGAGCAGCTGCACCGGATGCTCCGCCTTTTCGCGCACACGCATGTTCAACATCTCTACAGCAAAGCTAAAGGCCATGGCAAAATAGCCATAGTTCTTCAAGTGCATTTCATGCGCAGCTTCGGCGTTCCATCCTTCAATCACCAGCAACGAACCGATCAAAATCAGAAAGGAAAGCGCCAGCATTTTCATCGTGGGGTGCTTTTCCACAAAGTGGCTGATGGCGCCAGAGGCAAACAGCATCAGGCTCGCGGCAATGATCACCGCCGGGACCATGACCGCCAGCACGCCAGAAATGCCAACGGCCGTAATCACCGAATCGAGCGAAAACACAATATCAATGACTATCACCTGCGCCACAACCGAGCCAAGTGTGACCGCCTTTTTGGCGATAGCGTGCGGCTTTTCCGCCGCTTCTAGCTTTTCGTGAATTTCAAACGTGCTTTTGCCGATTAAAAACAGGCCTCCTATCAGCAGAATCAGGTCGCGTCCGCTCAGCTCATTCCCCAGCAGCGTCAACAGTGGCTGCGTCAGGCGCATAATCCAGGTAATGGCCAATAGCAGCGCAATGCGGCTAACCACTGCCAGGCCAATGCCCAACTGCCGCCCCATGGCCTGCTGATGTACCGGCAGTTTGCCGGACAAGATCGCCACAAAGATTACGTTATCTATGCCCAGCACAATCTCCAGTGCAGTTAGCGTTAGAAAAGCCATCAAATTCTGCATGGTAAATAACTCTGCCATAAGACCCCCTGCGGGAATTTTGGATTTTGGGTATGGTTCAAGCGATCTTTACAATTGGACTGCTGACCGCTGATCGCCAATGGCAGACGGCAGACGGCAGACCGCGTTTTCCCACTCTCCCTTTCATCCAGTTTGTCTCTACTTAGACCACAACAACCCCACTCAAATCTTCTTGTGAGAGGGGGTACTGCGGGTTCATCTGCCGTAGCGTTTGCACAATGACGCGCATGACAGCCAGATTGCGATACCATTTCTGGTCTGCGGGAATAACGTACCAGGGCGCCCAGGGAGTCGTGCAATGATTGAGCATGTCTTCAAAAGCGTCCATATATGCCGGCCACTGCTTGCGCTTCTCCAAGTCTTCCAGGGCAAATTTCCAATACTTGCTGGGATCGGCCAGCCGCTCGCGGAAGCGCTTGGCCTGCTCGGCAGCGGAAATATGCAGGAAAAATTTGAGGATGGTTGTGCCTGTTTCGTGCAGGAGCCGCTCGAATTCGTTAATGTGGTGGTATCGCAGCCGCCAGACCGCTTCGGGTACCAGGTTGTCCACGCGCACCACCAGCACGTCTTCGTAGTGAGAGCGGTTAAAGACGCCGATCATGCTGGCCGGGGGCACAACTTGATGCACGCGCCAGAGGTAATCGTGGGCCAGTTCTAGCTTGCTGGGCACTTTGAAGGCGTGGACGGAAACACCCTGGGGGTTGACCCCTTTGAAAACGTGGCGAATGGCACCGTCTTTGCCGCCAGCATCAATTGCCTGAAAGATGATGAGCAGCTTTTGTCTCCCCTCGGCATACAGGCGGACTTGTAGTTCAATGAACTCCTCGCGTAGAGCTTCAAATTCGGCAACGGCCGTTTCCCGTTCTCCCTGGTAGAATTCCTTACTGCCGGTTGGCAGCTCTGTCAGCTTAATCGGTTTTCCCGGCTCCATTCGATGGGTGATCATTTGTTGCTCCTCGATAGTTTATGTCACGCTTCATGCTCTATCAGCGCCAAAACAGCCGCCTGTTAATAGCAAAATTCAGCATTATTGCGTATGATACCTGCTGGCTAGCACCAAGCAAATAGAACTTTATGAGCGCAAACTTGCAACCTCTCCTCGTCTATCTACCGATGGATCGCCGTCAGGCGCTGGCGCACGGCCGCTCGCTGCCTGACCGCACGCACGGGGCTGCCCTGTTTGCCGACATTTCTGGCTTTACGCCCCTGACCGAAGCGTTGCTGCAGGAACTCGGTCGTTTGCGTGGCGCGGAGGAATTGACACAACAGCTCAACACCGTCTATACGGCGCTGGTGGAAAAAGTGCACCAGTATGGCGGCAGCGTGATCAGCTTCAGCGGCGACGCTATCACCTGCTGGTTTAATGGGGATGATGGCATTCGCTCCACCGCCTGTGCCCTGATGATGCAGCAGGTGATGAGCCAGTTTGCCGAAATCAAAACGCCGGGGGGAACGGCCGTTTCCCTGGCCATCAAGATTGCTCTCACCACAGGCCCTGTGCGCCGCTTTGTCATTGGCGACAAGCAGATTCAATGCATGGACGTGCTGGCCGGGGCTACACTCGACCACATGGCAGCGGCAGAAAAGCAGGCCGAGCGGGGCGAGGTAGTTATGGGGCCCGCCATGCTGGCGCACATGGAGAAGAAGGTATCCATTGCCGACTGGCGCACAGACGAAGCCGGGCAGCGTTACGCCGTGATAGACGGGCTGCGCGTGCCAGTGGTGCTGTCTGCCCCCTGGCCAGAATTGCCTGCCAACAGCTTCACCGCGGCACAGCTTCGTCCCTGGCTGCTGCCCCCCGTCTATGAGCGGCTGATGGCGCATCAGGCGGCATTGGCCGCAGGCCAGCGCCAGTTTTTAGCGGAACTGCGCCCGGCGGTGACGCTATTTCTGCGCTTTTCTGGTCTGGATTATGATGGTGATGACGCCGCCGGTGAGAAATTAGACCGCTACATTAGCTGGGCGCAGCGTGTGCTGGCGCGCTACGATGGCTACCTGCTGCAATTGACGGTTGGCGATAAGGGTAGCTATTTCTATGCCGTATTTGGCGCGCCCATTGCCCACGATGATGACTCTTTGCGCGCCGCGGCGGCAGCGCTGGAGCTGCGTGACCCGCCGCCAGAGCTGAGCTTTATCACCCCACCACAAATTGGCATCAGCCAGGGGCGTATGCGCACCGGCGCCTATGGCGGCAACGCGCGCCAGACCTATGGCGTGTTGGGGGACGAAGTAAACGTCGCGGCCCGGCTGATGGGGGTGGCGCAGCCGGGGCAAATTTTGCTCAGCAGTCATCTGGCTGAGCAGGTGGCGCGCCACTATGAGTGCCAGAGCCTGGGCAGTATGAAGCTGAAGGGCAAACAGACGCCGCTGGCAGTATGTACGCTGATGGGGCGACGGGTGATCCAGGAACGGCCGTCCGCCATTTTTACCCAACCCCTCTTTGGGCGTGAAGCGGAGTTGTGCCAGCTAGAAACAGCTGCCCAGAGCGTGCAAACCGGGCATGGGCAAATCATCCTTTTGCAAGGCGTGGCCGGTATTGGCAAGAGCCATCTGGCCACAACCTTTGCCCAACAGATACGGCAGCAAGGATTCCAGATGGCACTAGGCACCTGCCAGAGCACCACGCAACACACGCCCTACTACCCCTGGCGACAGCTTGGGCGCACGCTGCTGGGGTTGGCGGAAGCAACGGCCGTTGCGGATCACGCCAGCCATGTGCAGCAGCAAATTGCCTCTCTGGAGGCACGCCTGAATCAGCTTAACCCCGATTGGCGGCTGCGTTTGCCGCTTTTGGGTGATGTGCTGGGATTACCCATTCCCGATAACAGCGTAACGGCCGCTTTCGACCCCCGTCTGCGGCAGGAAGCGCTCTTTACCTTGCTGGTAGATTTACTGGTGCGCCTGGCCGAAGAACGGCCGTTGCTGCTACTGTTCGAGGACAGCCATTGGCTCGATGAATCCTCGCGCGACCTGATCGTCAGCGTGGGGCGCGCCATTGCCGATGTGCCCTTGCTGCTGCTGTTGGTGCAGCGCCCTCCGGCTCAGCCCGATCACGTCACGCTGCCGGAGCTGGAAAACCTGCCCTATTACCAGACCATTGACCTGAGCGAGTTAGAAAATAGCGCCATTGCTGCCCTGGTTGAACGGCGGCTACACGGCCGTCTGACGCCGCTCACCCTGGCTTTAATTCAGGCACAGGCACAGGGCAACCCCTACTTTGCCGAAGAACTGGCGACCGCATTGCGCGAAGCCGGCCACCTTTACCTGAATGAAACCGACCGCACCTGGCGACTGGCTGACCCCATGTTCAAAGCACTCCGGCAGGCCAACGCGCTCGCCAGAGAGGGCGGTGAATGGGTCCTGGCGCCCAACGTCTCACTCTCCGTGACCGACCTGGGCATTCCTGATTCCATTCATGGGTTGGTACTTTCTCGCCTGGATCGCCTGGAAGAGGAGACAAAGCTGACGCTCAAAGTGGCCAGCGTGATTGGTCGCAGTTTTGGCGTGACGCTACTACGCCATGCTCACCCGGCCCAGCCTACCCCGCTGGTGCTGCAAGAGCAAATTAGCCGAGCGGAAAAGCGCGACTTTGTGCGTCTGGAAATTCCCGCGCCACAACTGACTTACATGTTCAAACAAAACACCACCCAAGACGTGGCGTATCAGACGCTGCTGTTTGCGCAGCGGCGCGCCCTGCATCACGTCATTGCCGAGTGGTACGAGCAAACGTATGGCGATGGCAGACTAACGTCAAACTCTTCCCTGGCGCCTTATTACCCGCTGCTGGCCTACCACTGGCGCCAGGCAGAAGCGCCGCAAAAGGAACGGCTGTATGCGCGCCTGGCAGGGGAACAGGCGGCAGCGCGCTTTGCCAATGAAGAAGCGATCACTTACTTTACGCGCGCCCTGGAGCTGACGCCGCCAGAAGAAGAATGGGAGCGATACGAGCTATATTTGCGTAGAACGGCCGTGTACGACCTGGCCGGCATGCGTGAAGAACAGGCCCAAGACCTGGTTGCCTTGCAAACCCTGGCCACTAGCCTGGGCACACCCGAAGTGCAGGCCACTGTTGCCTTACGCTTTGCCGGCTACTACGAAGCCATGAGCGATTACGGCGCCGCTGAACTTAGCGCCCGCCAGGCTGTTGCCTGGGCCGAGCAGGCCAACCAACCTAAGCTCAAGCTGGATGGCCTGATTGATTGCGGGCTGGCGCTCTGGCGGCGTGGCGACCTGGAAGCCTCGCGCCAACCATTGCAGGCGGCGCTGGCGTTGGCGCACGACTTACCAGACAAAGCTGGCGAAGCAACCAGCCTGCACCACCTAGGCACGGTTTCCTACTACTTTGGCGATTTGCCCCAGGCGCAGCACTACCTGGAAGAAGCGCTGCGCCTGCGCCGCGAGCTGGAAGATTTACCGGCGCAGGCCTCTAGCCTGACCAACCTGGTAGGGGTCTATCATGCCCTGGGCGACTTTGCCCGCAGTGAACAAGCCGCGCGCGAGGCACTATCCATTGCCCAAACCATCGGCAATCGGCGAGAAGAAGCAACGGTGCTAAACAATCTGGCCGCCATTCACCATTCCCTGGGCCGCTTAGAGACGGCGCGCGCAGAGCATCAGCAAGCGCTTTCGCTTTACCAGACATTAGACAACCGCCTCGGCGAATCGCTGGCGGCTAATAACCTCTCTCTGGTGTTGCATGATTTGGGCGCATATGAGGAAGCGCACCGCTTCGCCCGGCAGGCCGTGGAGATCGATCATGCCATTGGTGACAAAGTGGGGCAGGGATACAGCTTGACCACGCTGGCATTGGCGTTGGAAGGGTTACAGCAGTGGGATAAAGCGGCCAAAGCGTATGAAGAGGCAAAACAGATTCGCCAGCAAATTGGTCAGCAATCTTACGCCATGGATGATATTGCCGGACTGGCGCGCATTGCTTTATACCAGGGCAATGTGCAAAAGGCGCTGATCCACGCGCGCGTGGCGCAGGAGTGGCTGGCGCACAGCGGCACAGAGGGGATGGAGCATCCTTTGCACCTCTATCTGACATTGGCTGAGGTATTAGCGGCGGCCAACCTGCGCCAGGAATCTATGGAAATGCTGCAAACTGCGTTGCACATGGTACAGGAACAGGCTGCGCGCATCAGCGATGAGGCCATGCGCCAATCCTTTTTGCAAGAAGGACCCCTGCATCAACAACTCTACAGCGCTATCAGCCGCGCACAATCTCATCTGCATCACAATGACTGAACCATGCCGAAGAAGGTCAACTTTCAGGCAAAAGTTGACCTTCTTCTTTGTGCTAATCTGCTTACCGTCCCGACATGCCGAAGCGGCTGAGATGACACACCTGGAGGCTGAAGAAGTTGTTCTGTGGATCGCGGATGTAGGGTTCAGGGTCCGGGCAGGTGGTTGCGGCATCTACCCAGGCGCTGCCATCCCAGTAGGTGAGGATAAGGTCATCTTCGTTAAGTGACGGGATTTGTGCGTCTGTGTAAGTGACGCCAATGGTGATGGGAACCAGGAAGTAGAAGTGTTCCGCGTCATCGGTGACTACTTGCGCCGTGGCGTGTGTGAGCAAGGCGCCCAGGCTGCTGCCCTGTTCCAGGGTGGTGTTGGCTTTGGCAATGAATGGGAAGAACAGTGCGTATGGGGGTATGATGACGGGATCGAGGTCAAAGAAGTAGGTAGATGGATTCGGCGGCAATGGCTGTGTGAGCTGGGTTGGATTCAGGGGGGTGAAGGCCAGTCCAACGGTTTCTGTGACCGCCCCGGCTGGCACGTTGACGTTGATACCCCAGCCGCTGGGTGAGATGTAGTTGAGTGTGCCGCCGTTTATGGGGTCAACGGTGCTGCCAACTTTGATGATGACGGGTGTGGTGGCTGTGAGGCTGTTGATGGGGTTGGAGGCGGTGACAACGGCCGTATACAGCCCTGGCAGCTCATAGGTGTGGGAGACAACAGCGCCAACACCAAAATCCCCATCGCCAAATGACCAGACGAAATCTACCATCGTGCCCGTTTCCACTGAGGCAGAGAAAAAGGTCAGGCTGCCCAGCGGTGTTGGGCTGCTGTTACTTGCCACCAGCCCCGCTATGGGTCCACTGCCGAAGTAGCCAAAAACGGCCCCTGGGGTAGTGTTGCCGCTGGTGTACCCTGGTGCGCCAATGAAGAAGTCCCCATAACCGTCATCGTTTACATCCCCACCCCCGGCTACGGATTGGCCAAAGCGTGAGTTAGCTTGGTTGCTGCTGAGGACAAGCGCCGGGAAGTAGGGCAAATTAACCTGGTTGCCCAGAAAGAGATAAGCCATGCCGGGCGCATTCATTGTGCCATCAGGCCAGGGGGCAGGATACCCCTCCGGGGCGCCAATCAGGATGTCGTCTATGCCGTCGCCATTGGTGTCGGCGAGGATGGCAACGGCCGTACCATATTCACTATATGTCTGATAACTGCTGCTGAACCACGCATACCAGTCAAGTCCCTGAGTGTCACCCAAGAAGCCGTACACAGCACCCCATATATCAATGCCATTGGCATCGCTGTAACCGGGCGCGCCAACGAGTAGGTCATCTATGCCATCGCCATTCACGCTGCCGCCCGCGTCCAGGGCTGCACCAAACAGGTGAAAATCGCCTTCGCCACCAAAGAACCATTGTGAATCAACTGGTTCGGCAATCGGGCCACTCAACGCCCCCCCACTAGAACCATAAAAGACAAAGACGGCCCCTTCTTCCTGATAGTCAAGGCTATAGTTGGGTGCGCCAACCGCCACATCGCCAAATCCATCGTCATTGAAGTCGCCAATTGCCACAGCGTAGCCCAGGTGAGCGTCTGCCAGGTCGGAGTAAAGTATCCAGCCGGGCGTCGTGGAGATGCCGGTTGGCCCACCATAGTAGAGAAAGGCCGCGCCGGCCAGAACGACTTGTTCCACGCCATCGGCCCCTGGTCTCCTATTGCCACCAGATTGCAGGGGAAAGCCAGGCGCGCCAATTAGGACGTCATCATAGCCGTCTCCGTTGACGTCTCCGGCAGCCAGGGCGAAGCCAAATAAAGCGTCTGGCTCTGGTGCGGGCGCATAAATGGCCTGATATGTGCCAGTAATGGCTGTGCCATAATCTATAAAGACGATTCCCTCACCGTTGTTCGCGCCGGGTGCACTAGAGAGAAAATCGGTAAACCCATCGCCATTGACGTCTCCTGCCGCAGACACCGCATGGCCGTAATTAGCTCCTTCTTCACTAAGCGTGATGCCCTGGAAAAGAGATGGCCCTGACATGCCTGGATTCCCCAGGTAAAGCTCTATCAGGCCTTGATCTTGAAACGACAGATCAAACAAAGGGGCGCCGATAACCAGGTCGTCATAATTATCGCCATTGTAATCCCCCACAATATCAACAGCCATGCCAAAGTTTGCGCCATCCTGATTACCGACGGCGAGCCAGTCTGGCGCAACGGCCGTTATTGCGCGTGGAGGGATCGTGGTGACCGTGCCACTTGTGCGAACCTGTCGTTCCGGCGCAGGGGGGGGTTGTTGTGGGTCAGCGGCTTGAACGGCTGTGTGCCATACCAGCGGTGTCAATGCCAGCAGTGTCAACAGCAGCCACCCTAGAACGGCCAACCTACGAGTACTATTATCTGCCATTTTACTTTCCATGAATCCTCCTTTGTTAGAGCGCCGGGCGGGTAGCCCAACTACCCGGCAAAAAACACACCATCCAAAACTTGAGCATAATATACTTTTGCAGTATAAATGTACTTTTGCAGTATAAAGGAAAATAACGACACTGTAAAAGTCAACTTCTTAACAGCCCATCAGCTTCCTGCGCCACTTTTTGACATCCCCCGCCAGCAAAGCTATAATTCCCCTTCGCTGTGCAGGTTAACCAACCACTGCCTGCGCGCTTATAAACCTGACAACCGGCATCCTGTATGCCGGTTATTTTTGGAGGTATACCGTGTACGCAATTATTGAAAGTGGTGGCCGGCAATTCCGCGCCGAAGAAGGGCACAGCTTCTCTACGGAAAAGCTGCCCTATGAAGTCGGGGAACAAATTGAACTGGCAAACGTCCTGCTGCTCGCTAACGATGGCGATGTAAAAATTGGACAGCCGACCGTTCCCGGCGCTGTGGTCAAGGCTACCGTAGTCGAGCAGTATCGTGGCGAGAAAATTTTCGTCTGGAAGTATAAACCCAAGAAGCGGTATCGCAACCGCAAGGGGCATCGTCAATCCTACACCCGTCTGCGTGTAGACGAGATTGTGGTAGAGGGTTAAGGAGAAGAGATCATGGCACATAAGAAAGGTGGCGGTTCCTCAAGAAACGGCCGTGATAGCAATTCCAAACGCCTGGGCGTCAAACGGTATGGTGGCGAAGTGGTCATCCCTGGCAACATCATCATCCGCCAGAAAGGCACCAAGATTCGCCCAGGTGAAAACGTTGGCTTAGGCAGAGATTACACC
Source organism: uncultured Anaerolineae bacterium (assembly GCA_937943625.1). Taxonomy (GTDB): domain Bacteria; phylum Chloroflexota; class Anaerolineae; order Promineifilales; family Promineifilaceae; genus JACSRF01. Next base: position 51,690 of record CALEAD010000027.1, read on the forward strand.
ATCTATTCCCTCATTGAGGGGCGGGTGAAATTCGAAATCCGGCAAGGACGCAAATACGTCAGCGTCTACGCTGCAGAAGGCTAAAGGGTGCACCCATGAAGAAAGACATCCATCCCAAATGGTATCCCAACGCCAAAGTCATCGTTGAAGGAGAAGTAGTCATGACTGTTGGCGCAACTGTGCCGGAAATCAACGTGGAAATCTGGTCCGGCACACACCCCTTCTATACCGGTACGCAGCGCCTGCTCGATACAGAAGGCCAGGTTGACCGCTTCATGCGCCGTCTACAGCGTCGCGCCGAAATGCAGCAGCAGCAAGAGCAGGCCATTGAAAAACGCTCCCCCCTCAAGCTCTCTGTCGAGGAGATGTCCCTGGGCCAACGCTCAACAAATGCCCTCAAAGAAGCCAATTTGCAGACCGTCGGCGACGTGTTGGCCCTGTATGAGCAAGGCGAAGAAGCGTTGTTAGCCCTGCCCGGCGTTGGCCAAAAAGCATTGATTGACATTAAGCGTTTCCTGCGTGCCGAAGGCCTGATCGCCTAAAACGTCAGGGAGTAGGAAAAGAAAAGGGCAGATGCGGCAACGTATCTGCCCTTTCTTGTTTAACCTTTTTAGTGACAGGTCAGGTTGATTACTAGACACTGGCAGCCAGCAAAAACGCCAGTGTTCAGCCGTTTACTCACTTTCATGTTTTATTATTTTTGCGAGGGGTGCACTCACGCAAAAAAAAGCCATAACCCAGGTTTGCAAACTGGGCTGCAAGGAACGGGTATGAGCAAACACACACGTGGACGCATTGAACTCATTTGCGGCAGCATGTTCAGCGGCAAAACAGAAGAACTCATTCGCCGGCTGCGTCGTGCCATCATTGCACGGCAGCAGGTGCAGGTCTTTAAGCCCGCCATTGATACGCGATATCACGAGGAGCGCGTCACTTCCCACACAGGATTGAACTTTGAGGCTGTGCCTGTTGCTTCGGCGGCAGAGATGATGGCAGCGATTGCCCCAGAAACAACCGTCGTGGCGATTGACGAGGTACAATTTTTTGACCTCGATGTGGTCTTGGCGTGTGAGAAGCTGGCAGAGCAGGGCAAGCGCGTGATTTGCGCGGGCCTGGATATGGATTTTCGTGGCGTGCCGTTTGGCCCTATCCCTGATTTGCTGGCGCGCGCGGAGATGATTGACAAACTGCACGCCATTTGTGTGGTGTGTGGCGAAGAGGCCAGCCGCACACAGCGATTAATTGATGGCCATCCGGCCGCTTTTGATGACCCGGTGGTGTTGGTTGGTGCGGCTGAAGTGTATGAGGCGCGCTGCCGCCAATGTCATGCCGTGTTGCCCGCGCGCAATGGAGGTGAACATGAGCCGGTTGCGTGATCTGGAAGCGGATATTCTATATGTGATGATCAATGAGGCGCAGTTGCAAGCGCGAATTGCAGCAATGGCGCAGGAGATTGCCGCCGATTATGCCGATGAGCCGGATTTGCTGCTGATCTGTGTGTTGAAAGGGGGGTACGTCTTTTTGGGTGATTTGAGCCGGGCGCTAAAACGGCCGCATGAACTGGATTTTATGGGTGTTTCCAGCTATGGCGCGCGCACGGAAAGCAGCGGGGAGGTGCGTATTGTCATGGACCTGAAGGAGCCAATTGCCGGGCGAAACGTGCTGATTGTGGAGGACATTATTGATAGCGGTCGTACCCTGGACTATATGCGCCGCAGTTTGCTGGCGCGCTCGCCTAAGTCGCTGCGCATTGTTACCCTATTGAACAAACCATCGCGCCGCGCCGTAGAGGTGCAGGTAGATTACGTGGGCTTTGATATTCCCGATGAGTTTGTGGTAGGATATGGACTGGACTTTGCCGAACTGTACCGCAACTTGCCTTACGTGGGCGTGCTGAAGCCAGAACTGTTTGCGCACCTGAATGCGTGAACTGCAGTGTGTGGCACGGCCTGACGTATCGTGTACCTGTGTGTGCCCAGGACGGCTAGTGCGACCGGGAGAAATGCCTATGGAACAGCCAGATTGGACACCATATGCGGGACGCTGGGTGGCGTTGGCGCAAGAGCAGGTGGCGGGCGTGGGCCAGACACCGGAAGAGGCGCAGCGCCTGGGGCAGCGCAATCGCCCGAAGGAGCGCCTGACGCTACGCTTTGTGGAAGCGCCGGGTGGCGAGCCGTTGGCGTTGCCGCCTTTGCTAGATGAGTTACGGCCGTTGCTGATGCAGCAAGATGTTCCTGTTTACCTGGTGGGTGGAGCGGTGCGCGACGCGCTGCTGGGCCGTCCCAGCAAAGACCTGGACTTTATCACGCCGCGCCACACCCTGCGCCTGACCTTTCAGGTAGCCGACGCGCTGGGGGCGCCGGCTTACGTGCTGGATAGGGAACGTGAGACAGGGCGGGTGGTGCTGCCACGGCAGGGGATGACGCTAGACTTTGCCCGCTTTCGCGCTGCGGACCTGGAGACGGATCTGCGCGCGCGCGATTTTAGCGTGAATGCGCTGGCGCTGCCTGCTGCGGCGCGCACAACTGCCAGCCTGATTGATCCGTGTGGCGGTCTGGCCGATTTGCAGGCGCGTCAGCTGCGCCTGGCAAGCGCCGCAGCGCTGCGGCATGATCCGGTGCGGGCTTTGCGCGCTGTGCGTCTGGCGCTGAGTCTGGAGTTTACCCTGTTGCCGGAAACAAAAACGACCGTTGCTGCCGCCGCCCCCTTGCTCAATCAGGTTTCTATCGAGCGGGTGCGCGATGAGCTGCTCAAGCTGCTGGAAACGGCCGTGCCCCATCAAGCAATGGCCATGCTGCATGAATTGGGCTTGCTGGCGCAAACGCTGCCCTCTATTGCTGCCCTGGACGGCGTGGCGCAATCTGCGCCGCACCACGAAGCGGTGCTGCCACACACCCTGAGCGTGTTGCGCTGGCTGTTGCTGGTGGAAACGGTCCTTTTCAGCCCCTCCCCACCAGAAAGTGAAATCAGCCACCCCCTTTGGCAGGCGTTGACCCCTTATCGCGCCCAATTGGCGGCGCACCTGGCGCGCTCCGTAGATGGCGGCGTAAACGGCCGTTTGCTGCTGCGTCTGGCTGCCCTCTTCCACGATGTGGGTAAACGCGAAACGCAGAGTATCGAGGCGGAAAGCGGCCGAATTCGCTTCGTGGGGCACGATAAGGTGGGCGCGGAAATTGCCGTGCGCGAGCTGCGCCGTCTGACGTTGAGCAACCAGGCAATTACACACGTGGCCGATGCCGTGCGCGCGCACATGCGCCCCCTGCTATTATTGGAAGCGCAAGGTGCGCAGCCAACGCGCCGTGCTGCCTACCGCTACTTTCGCGATATAGGCAGCGCCGGCCTGGACGTTGGTTTGCTTTCTCTGGCTGACCATTTGGCCACGTATGATGGTCCTGGCGCGCCCGCGCAGTGGCAGGCGCTGATCGCGTTGGTGGCGGCGCTTTACCAGGCCTACTTCACGCGCTATGAAGAACTGATTGCCCCACCGCCGCTGTTGAACGGCCGTGAACTCATGCAGGCGCTGCAACTTCCTCCCGGCCCGGAAATCGGCCGTTTGCTGCGCCTGATCGAAGAAGCGCAGGCCGCTGGCCAGATTAGCAGCCGTGCCCAGGCGCTGGCTCTGGCAAAGCACAGCTTGCCAGATGCCCCTCACACTGGCCAGGCTTGATTGGCTTATAGTGCCAGGCGCAACTGCTGTGCCTCAATAGGGATGGGTTTGTCGGCGCGGAAGCAGTGAATGAGACCGCCGATGTCCGCTTCGTGGCGCAAAATAAACCCGCTCTGACGCAACAGATCGCGCCAGCTCTGGCTGGTAGACAGGGTAAGGGCAGCCGGCCCCAGGTGTAGCCAGTTGGCACGGGTGCGCGTGCGTTCGGCCAGCAGCACGCGGCCACCGGGGATAAGAATGCGGCGCACCTCCTGGAGAAGTGTTTCCTGGTCACCTTTTTGCCAGAAGTGGGCCAGGGTCTCAGAAAGGACAACGGCCGTTACGCTCTCGTCAGGCAGAGGCAGCAGATCAATGTTTCCGTTGCGCCAGATAAAGCGCGGGTCGCCCGCGAGGGGGCTGGGCTGGTGGGCGCGGCTGCGCGCCAGGGCGCGGCTGGGGGCAAGCTGCGGGTTGTATACGTTTATCACTATCACCTGTCCCGTGCTTAACCAGCGCCCCAGCTCAATGGCCTGCCAACGGCCGTCTAGTTCCACAAAGGCAAAGCGATCCGTCTCCCGCAATTGGCCCATGTCAAAGAGAAGCTGATGCGCCTGACGGCCGTTAGCATCATAAATTCGGTGCGCCGCCCACAGCGAGGCCAGCACAAAATAAAGCAACACCAACAGCAGCGCCAGCATCAGCGGCACAAACCCCCACCAGCCCTGGCTGGCTGCCAGCCCCATGGCCGGCAGCAGCAACACAGCTCCCCCGTATAGCGCCGCGTAAATGGGTAGGCGCGCATGCAAATAGCGCCAGGTGCCGTCGTACCGTCCAGTTTGCTTCATTGCCTTTTACCCTAGGCGGCCGTGCAAACGCCGCATCGTGTGGTATTGTAGCCAGCAATTCACAATTTGGGCATAGTTCATAAGGCTTTGTCGCCCGCTGATGGCTGACCGCCGACCGCTGAGAAGCTACTGCCTCACTGAGAAGCACGGCGGTCTGCCGGTGGGCTGCGGTCAAATGAATGCGCTGAATTGAGAGTTGCGGTATTGTAGCGCGAAAAAGGAACATGAAATGGAGAATGAAACAAATACCTACCAACGCCTGCGCGAACGATATGAAACAGGGCAGGTTCCCTGGGATCATGAACTGCCACCGCCAGAAGTGATGGCAGAATTGGCAAACTGGCTGCCGGGGCGAGCGCTAGACCTGGGCTGTGGATATGGCCGTGCTGCCATTTACCTGGCACAGCGCGGCTGGCAGGTAGACGCCGTAGACTTTATAGACATTGCCCTGCAAGAGGCGGCACGGCGCGCGGCGCAAATGGGCGTTGCCACAAATATTCACTTCTATCATGCATCGGTTACCGATTTGCGGGATTTGCGCGGCCCTTACGACTTTGCCCTGGACGTGGGATGTATGCATAACTTTGATCCCGCCCAGGTGCGCGCTTACCACGCTGAGCTGTGCCGCCTGCTGCGTCCAAACGCCATCTATCTGCTCTTTGCCCACTTGCGCAACCCTGGTGAGCAAGAAGATGAAAGCTGGCGTTGGATAGATGAAGCGCTATTGCTAGATACCTTTAGCCGGGGTTTTGTCTTGCAGCGTGTCGAGCGTGGCATTACCCAGGTGGGCGATGGTCCGCCCTGGCGCTCTGCCTGGTTTTGGTTTCGGCGTCTGGCAGACACGGCGGTGTAGACGAAAGGGCAGTGCAACGTTGCCTGGCTGAGTGCGTATTGGGAAAAAGCGGCAGACAGAGAGACAGAGAGACTGGGAGAGCTGTCAGCGGTCACCCGTCTGCGGTCTCCGGTTATTTTCAAGGGAGTATGATATGAGTTTTCTTGGCAATGTAATCTGGTTAATCTTTGGCGGGTTGCTGGCCGGTCTGGGCTATATCCTGGGCGGGCTGTTGCTCTGCCTGACAATAGTGGGAATTCCTTTTGGCCTACAATCTATTCGTTTGGGCGTGGCCACGCTGACGCCCTTTGGCAAAGAGGTGGTTCCAGAGGAAAATGGTACCGGCGTTTTGCGTATGGTGTTTAACGTAATCTGGATTTTGCTGTTTGGCTGGGAAATTGCTCTGGCCCACTTGACCGGGGCGCTGCTGTTGGCAATTACGATTATTGGCTTACCGTTTGCGCGGCAGCATATCAAGCTGATTCCGGTTGCGCTGTTTCCCTTTAGCTTTGCCTTGCGCTAAAATGTGCAGCACATTTTGAGGGAAAAAGAGCCTTAGAGTTTGCTAAACCCTGAGGCTCCTGGCTGTGAGGCAGGCGAAAAGGCGCTATGGCTAATAAGATTTTGCTGGTCGAAGATGACGTAACGCTGCTGGAAATGTTGGAATATAACCTGCTGCGGCAGGGGTATGAGGTGCAGAAGACGGACAACGGCCGTACTGCCCTGAAACTGGCGCGCGAGGAACACCCCGACCTGATTGTGCTGGATGTCATGTTGCCCGGTATGGACGGCTTTGACGTATGCCGCATCTTGCGTCAGGAGATGAATGTGCCGATTCTGATGCTGACGGCGCGCGCGGACGAAATTGACAAAATTGTGGGGCTGGAAGTTGGCGCAGATGATTACCTGACCAAGCCCTTTAGCATGAGGGAACTGCTGGCACGGGTGAAGGCTATGCTGCGCCGCGTGGCCCTGATCCGTGAAGACCTCTCCGTCGAACAACAGGCAGATGAAGGGAAAACGGCCGTTGACAAAGCCGCTCTTCTTACCTTTGGCGACCTGGTGATTGACCAAAACCGGCGCGAGGTCTTGCTGGCTGGCAAGCCGGTGCGCCTGAAGCCAAAGGAATTCGAGCTGCTGCTCTTTTTGGTGCGCCATCACGGCATTGCCCTTTCGCGCGACCTCATTCTAGAGCGCGTATGGGGCTGGTCTTTCGACGGCAACAGCCGCACGGTAGACGTGCATGTGCGCTGGCTGCGCGAAAAAATCGAAGCTGATCCGGCCAACGCGCAGCGCATTGTTACCGTGCGTGGCATTGGCTACCGTTTTGATGGCTAAATCGCATGAGTCTGCGACGCCAGTGGGGGCTTATTGTTCTTTACCTACTGTGTTTGCTGGCAAGTATGGCAGTGCTTGCCTCCTTTTTGAACAGACCCGCCTGCCAGGCCAGCCCGGATTGTACCTGGCGGGCGGTGATGGCAACGGCCGTTTTTCTCAGCATCCTGAGTGTCATGATTGGCGGCCTAATTATCTATCAGGTGCGCCGCCCCCTATACCAGTTAGCAATCCTCATGCGCCGCATTCGCGCAGGCGACATTCAGGCACGTCTTTTCCCCCATTATACCGACGATTTCAACGAACTGGTGCACGACTTTAACGAGATGCGCGATCAGCTCATCAGCCAGATTAACAGTCTGGAAGAGCGGCAGCGGCAGTTGGCCCTGGTGCTGCATTACATGGCTGATGGCGTGCTGATTGTGGACGGCGCAGGATACGTGCAGTTGGTGAATCCGGCCGCCATGCGCCTGTTGGGCATGTCTGATTCATTTGCCCTGGGGCGCTCTTTTGCCGAAGTGGTGCGTCACCATCAGTTGATTGAGCTGTATCAGCGCTGTCGTGAATCGGGTGAGTACCATTCCCTGGCGTTTGAGCTGGGGCAGGGGCGCTTCTGGCAAGGGGCGATTACGCCGTTTATGGAGCGGGGGACGCGCGGTTTTTTGGTTATTTTGCAAGACCTGACCAATGTGCGTCGTCTGGAGACGGTGCGGCGCGACTTTATCAGCAATCTGTCCCATGAACTGCGCACGCCGCTGGCCTCTATGCGCGCGGTGATGGAGACGCTGCAAGATGGCGCGGTGGATGACCCGGAACTGGCGCATCGTTTCCTGGGGCGGGCGGTGCGCGAAGTAGACACGATGACGCAAATGGTGGAGGAGCTGCTAGAGCTTTCGCGAATCGAGTCGGGACAAACGCCGCTGCGCTTGCAGGCAACGGCCGTTGCCGATCTCATTGCCCATCCATTGGAGCGCATTCATGCACACGCAGAACGCAACGAGATTACGATTGAGGTAGAGTTGCCCCCTGACCTGCCACTGGTGCTGGCAGACCCACCCCGCATTGAACAGGTAATCAGCAATTTGCTGCACAATGCCGTCAAATTTACGCCGGAGAAGGGGCACATTCGCTTGACTGCGGCTCTCAGTGAAGACCAACGCATGGTTGTTTGCACCGTGCAGGATACGGGCGTTGGCATTGCGCCGGCCGACGTGCCGCGCATTTTTGAACGCTTTTACAAATCGGACCGCGCGCGCACGCGCGGCCAAAGTGGCACGGGGTTGGGTCTGGCCATTGCCCGCCACCTGGTAGAAGCGCACAACGGCCGTATCTGGGTCAAAAGCAAAGAGGGCCAGGGCAGCACCTTTTATTTTTCCTTGCCCATTGCGGAGTAGGGCGTTCGAGACTGGGCACTAGAGATCGCAGGGCGTAATTCCGAACCTGCGCGTATCAGGTTTGGCAACGACCAGGTTTGGCAACCTGAGTTACACTTACATACAGACAGCGGTCACTTGCAAGGGTGCCGCCAACCGCTACGCAGCAGCATTCTTTGAAAGTTACACTTACATACAGACAGCGGTCATTTGCAAGGGAGGGTTTTTCATGAAACGTTGGTTATTGTTGCTGATTGTGTGTCTGGTTGGAGTGGGGCCGGTGTGGGGGGAAACGGCCGTTTCCGGCCCGCTCAACACTCCCGTTGCCAGTCATTACCTGCCCTACGTGCAAAAACCACCCGCAACCCCCACGCCCACTATCACCCCTACGCCTTCGCCCACCCCTATGCCTACTGCCACGCCGCAACCTGGGCCGGAATGGCTAGATTATGTCAACCGATTTCGCACCCTCGCCAACCTGCCTTACCTGACAGAAAACCCCACCTGGTCGGCCGGCGGCGTGCTGCACAGCCGCTACATGGTGAAAAACGATACGATTACCCACGCTGAAGACCCCAACAACCCCTGGTACACCCCTGAGGGAGATGCTGCCGGGCGCAACGGGAACGTCGCTATCAGTAGTTCTGTCAACACCACAGACCGCTTTGCCATAGATTTGTGGATGACCGGCCCATTTCATGCCATTGGCATCATAGACCCGCAGCTCAGCCAGACCGGCTTTGGCAGCTACCGCGAAGCGATTGGCTCCTGGCGCATGGGGGCCACGCTGGACGTGCTACGCGGATTGGGCGCGCTGCCCCCAGGAACAACTTTTCCTATTTTCTTTCCCAAGGATGGGGGGCAAATGTGGCTGACGCGCTATAATGGCAATGAAGTGCCCGACCCGCTAACCAGTTGCCCGGGCTACAGCGCACCCAGCGGTCCACCCATTCTGCTGCAGTTGGGCAGCGGCAACGTCACGCCCAGCGTTATGGCCAGCAGCTTTTTGCGGGATGGGCAGCCGCTGGAGCATTGCCGCTTTGACGAGACGGATTACGTGAACAGCAATGGGAGTTTACAGAACCTGGGGCGCAGTGTGCTAAACAGCCGTGATGCCATCGTCATCATGCCCCGCAGCCCGCTGGTCGTTGGCGCTACCTACACCGCCAGCGTGACGACCAACGGCAACACCTATACCTGGAGCTTTACGGTAACGGCCGTGCGCGACCCTGAGCTGTCTGAGATAGAGTGGGAGATACGCTAACCACCGCCCGAAAATTGACGTCTACTTCCGCACCTCATCCATCCTGCAGTCAACCAACGATGCTGTATTCATACTGGCCGCGCACCGGCGCATTTTCCGCATAGCGACTGGCGCGGAAGAAGCTGGCATCAAATTGCGGATTGCTGGCCTGGGTAACCAGGTCGGCCATCATCAGCCCCACTGCTGGGCCCAGCTTGAAGCCATGGCCGCTGAAGCCGCTGCATACAAAGAAACCGCTGCCGGCCGGCAGCTCGTCCATGATGGGGTGCCAGTCGGGGGTGATGGCATAGAGCGAGGCGTAGCCCCCGGTGCTCTGGCTTTGCTCCATGGCCGGATAGCGCGCAATGAGCCGCTCGCCAGCTTCGAGAATGAACGCATCGTCCACGCTTTCCTTGTAATGATCGGGGTCTACAATGGCTTTGGCTTCGGCATGGTCAATCAGGCCAACCAGGGTGAGTTGGCCCGTTTCGGAACGGAAATAGGTGGCGTTGATGAAGTCAGCTACCACAGGATGGGTAGCTTCCCGGCCGACCGGGCGACGGAAAAAGGCTACCTGGACGCGGCAAGGGTTAATGGGTAGGGTGACGCCCCCCATCTGGCCAACCTGGGCGCCCCAGGCGCCGGCAGCGTTGATGACAATGGGCGCCTGATAGCGTTCGTTGGCTGTGCTGACGCCTGTTACGCGGCTGCCGGCGTACTGTATGCCGGTAACGGCCGTGTGCTGCAAAATGGTCACCCCAGCCTGCCGCGCCGCCTGGGCATAAGAGGTCACTGTAAGGTATGGGTCTGCATAGCCACTTTCTGGCTCGTAGGCTGCGGCCACGAGATCCGTTGTAACCAGCCCAGGGACCAGTTCGCGCAATGTTTCTGGCCCGACCAGGGAAGTTTGAATGCCGACTTGTTGTTGGAGTGCTATGTTGGCTTCCAGCCCTGCCTGATCGGCGGCGCGCACCAGGGCCAGAAAACCTGTTTGTGTAAAGCCACACTCGCCGCCAAACCGCTCATGAAATTCCTGGAAGACTCGCAGGCTGTACAGGGCCATACTTGCCGTCAGCTCGTTGGAATAATGCTGGCGAATGATGGCTGACGATTTGCCCGTTGGCCCGGCGCCAATGCTGTTCTTTTCTAGAATGGCTACCTTGAGACCGCGCCGCGCCAGCTCCAGCGCGGTGCTGCACCCCATGATGCCGCCGCCAATGATAATTGCGTCGAATATGTCAGACACGTTACTTGCCTCCTGTGAAAATGACCGCCGACGGCCCATTACGGCCAAAATTGCGATCGGTAGTCGGCAGTCGGCAGTCAAATTAGAAAGATTGCTTTAACCTGCGCCCGTGGTGATGGAGCGTAAGGCAATGCCAAACATAAAGAGCGTGGTAAAACCCAGCACCCATTGCGACTGGTTGCTGTCGTCGCCGCGCATCCATACCAGGTAGACAAACGGCACAAACACGAGCGAAAAGGCGCCATACAGCCAGTGCATGAAGCTGTCGGCAGGGCGGCTGCCGCCCAGGTAGAGGATGACGCCCAGCACAATTTGTACTACGAACAAAAGCTGCCCAACGGCCGTTGCCCCCAGGTAGTTACCATCTACGCCCAACCCGCGCGCGGCGCGAAAGACTCCCCAGACACCGAGAATGAGAAAAAATAGCCATACCGTGTTGGCTAACTGCGTGTGAATAATCTGTAAGATGCTCATGCCTGGAGTGTAGCCAGCGCCCTGAGGGTTGTCAATTTGTGCAGCTTTTCTTTTCCCTCCGATAGGCTAAAATCCCCTTTCACGTCTGCGCACGTTGCGCACGGGCGTAAAACGTAAAACGTGGTGTGTGATAACTTTTTAAGCACCAGATTCATTACTGGGATGTTGGTTGGTTTATAAGTTGGCTGATTGGCCAGAAACCAACCAACCAACCAACTAACCAACCAACCAACCAACTAACTAACTAACCAACCAACCAACTTTCCTTGAGCAACACAGTGGAACCAGACATCAAGCAAGAATTTGACCGCACCATTGATTATCTCTATAGCTTTATTAACCTGGAACATAAGCGGTTGGACCGCTACCAGGCTAGCAAGCTCGACCCGACGCGCATCGGCCGTTTTCTGGCGTTGATGGCGTCGCCGCAGCAGCAGTTCCCATCCATTCACATTGCCGGCACAAAGGGCAAGGGGTCGGTGGCGGCGCTGTGCGCGGCCGCCTTGCGTATGGCAGGGCTGAAGGTGGGGCTGTACACCTCGCCTCATATTCAGGATTTTCGCGAGCGCATACGGATTCTCACGCCTGAAGACGCCGACGGCCGTATTCCCGAAGCCGCCTTTGTGCACATTGTCAATCAGCAAATTCGCCCTGCGGTGGCGCAAATCCCCGACGTGACCTGGTTTGAGATTCTCACAGCCGTTGCCTTTTACCATTTTGCCGCTGAGCGGGTAGACGTGGCAGTGGTGGAGGTGGGGCTGGGCGGGCGACTGGATGCCACTAACGTCGTGACGCCGCTGGTTTCTGTTATCACCAGTCTCAGCCTGGACCATACCTACTTTTTGGGCAACACCCTGACGCAAATCGCTTACGAGAAGGGGGGCATCATCAAGCCGGGTGTACCGGTTGTGACGGCCGTACAGCCCGCCGAAGCGTTGACGCGCCTGCAAGAAATTGCCGCCGGGTGCCATGCCCCACTCACGCAAATTGGCCGCGACTACACCTATATCTGCCACGCGCACGGCCCTTGGGGCAACGAAATTACCGTGCAGCGCGCCGACGGCCGTACCTATGAGGTACACGTGCCCCTGGCCGGGGAGCATCAGCAGCTTAACGCCGCGGTGGCGCTGGCCGCCCTGCATATTGTGCAACCCTACTTTCCCACGCTCACAGATACGGCCGTTGCCCAGGGCATGGCGCAGGCAACCTGGCGTGGCCGCCTGGAAATCATCCATCAGGCCGCAGATACGCCCACGCTGTTGGTAGATTGCGCCCACAACGTAGACTCGGCCATCAAGCTGGCGCACGCCCTGACCCACGAATACCGCTACGGCCGTCTCTTTCTCATTTTCGCCATAAGCGCCGATAAAGACGCACACGGCATGATCGCCGAGCTTTTCCCCATTGCCGACGAGGTGATCATTACCGTTTCTACGCACCCGCGCGCCCTGCCTCTGGCAGAGCTGGTGGCCCAGGCGACGCAGGAGGGGTTTGCCTTTAGCCAGGCGCCCGATGTGCAAACGGCCGTTGCCCATGCCTGGTGTGCTGCCAATCCCCAAGACCTGATCTGCGTTACCGGCTCCATCTTTATTGTAGGAGACTTGCTAAATCAGTGGGACGCTCTAAAATCCCGTTTGTGCCTAACAAGCGATTAGTGGTGAGCAAATCCGCAATCCCAATCTGGCATGGTTCATCTTATCTAGAAACGGTGCTCGACAAATTTCTGACCGCCGACGGCCAACGATAGATCGCCCGCTACTGGCAAAATCGCGGTCGGCGGTCGTTGGTCAGCAGTCAAATTGTAAAGATTGCTTGACCCATGCCTCAAATCCAAAACTATGCGACCAGAAGATTACGAATTGACCCAATATCCCGATTTAATCTCCGTCTTTGACGAAGACCAGCCAGACCTAGCGGAAAGCGAAGACAGCGAAGGGTACATTGAGTGCCCTTTCCTGCCTCTGCGCGACGTTGTCCTCTTTCCGCAAATGGTCATGCCTCTCTTCATTGGCCGTGAACGCTCCCTGGCGGCGGTGCAGGCGGCCGTGAACAATAACGAGACCCTGGTTGTCGCCTCGCAAATAGACAGCGAGGTGCTAGACCCGCAGCCGCAAGACATCTTCCCCATTGGTACACAAGTGACCATTGGCCGCGTGCTGCGCATGCCCGATACCAGCACCAGCGTGCTGGCGCAGGGGCGGCGACGGGTGAAAATTGTCGAATTTACGCAGTGGGAACCCTACATTCGCGTGCGCGCCCTGCCCATTTATGAACCAGAAGAGTGGCAAGATAAGACAGAGGCGCTGATGCGCGCCGTGCTCACGCTTTTCGAGCGCGTCGTTGGCCTCAACCGTGCCCTGCCAGAAGACGCCTATACCTTTGCCATGAACATAGACGAGCCGGGCTGGCTGGCCGATTTTGTCGCCTCTACGATTAATATCCCCCTCAGCGAGCGGCAGGAAATTTTGGCCCTCATTGAGCCAACAGCCCGTCTGCAAAAGGTGAGCATTGCCCTGGCCAAAGAGCTGGAGGTGCTGGAGCTGGAAGACCAGATTCAGCACCAGGTGCAGCAGGAGGTAGAAAAAACGAATCGCGAGCATTTTCTGCGCGAGCAGATGCGCGTGATTCAGGGCGAACTGGGCGAAATGGACGTGTTTGCCCAGGATTTGCAGGAGCTGGAAACGGCCGTTGCGCAAAAAGCCCTACCCGACGATGTGCGCCTGAAAGTGGAAAAAGAAGTGGCGCGGCTGAAAGCCATGCCCCCGATGTCGCCAGAAATCGGCATCATTCGCACCTACATTGATTGGCTGCTCAGCCTGCCCTGGCTGGAAGAAAGCGAAGACAACCTGGACGTGACCCACGCCGAGCAGGTGCTGGAAGCAGACCATTACGGCCTGGAAAAAGTAAAGGAGCGCATTTTGGAATATATCGCCGTGCGCCGTATCGCCCCCGCGGGAATGCGCAGCCCCATTCTTTGCTTTGTTGGCCCTCCTGGAACCGGCAAAACCTCTATCGGCCGTTCCATTGCCACCGCCCTGGGGCGCGAATTTGTGCGTATCAGCCTGGGCGGCGTGCGCGACGAGGCAGAAATACGCGGCCATCGCCGCACCTACATTGGCGCCATGCCGGGGCGCATTATTCAAGCCATGCGCCGCGTAGGCACGCGCAACCCGCTTTTCATGCTCGACGAGGTAGATAAGCTGACGTTTGATTTTCATGGCGATCCGGCTGCCGCCCTGCTGGAGGTGCTAGACCCAGAGCAAAACAATAGCTTTGCCGATCATTACCTGGATGTGGATTTTGACCTTTCGCGGGTGATGTTTGTGACGACGGCGAACTACCTCGACCCCATCCCCCCGGCGCTACAAGACCGCATGGAGGTGATTGAGTTTTCTGGTTACCTGGAGGAGGAGAAGCTGCAAATTTGCCGCCGTTTTTTGCTGCCGCGTCAGTTAGCACAGCATGGGTTAGAGGGGTATGGCATTAAGTTTGAAGAGGAAGCACTAACGGCCGTGTTGCGCAAGTACACTCGTGAAGCCGGCGTGCGCAATCTGGAGCGCGAAATTGCCAACATTTGCCGCAAAATTGCCCGCCTGGTAGCTGCCGGGAAGCCTGCCCCCAAACGCATCACCGCCAAAAAAGTGGCCGAACTGCTCGGTCCGCCCCGCTTTAGCCAGGATGCCCTTTCTGAATACGACGAAGTGGGCGTGGCTACTGGCGCAGCCTGGACAATGTCTGGCGGCGAAATCATGTTTATCGAGGTCAACCTGATGCCAGGCAAGGGCAACCTTATTCTCACGGGACAGTTGGGCGAAGTGATGCAAGAGAGCGCGCAGGCCGCCCTGACCTACACCCGCAGCCAGTGTGCGGCCCTGGGTATAGACGAAAAGTGGTTTGAGGAAAAAGACATTCACATTCACCTGCCGGAGGGGAGCGTGCCCAAGGATGGCCCTTCGGCGGGCGTGACGCTGGCGACAGCGCTCATCTCAGCCTTCACCAACCGCCCCATTCGCCGCGACGTGAGCATGACCGGCGAGATTACGCTGCGCGGGCGCGTGCTGCCCATTGGCGGCGTGCGCGAAAAAGCGCTGGCAGCGCGCCGCGCCGGCGTGAAAACCTTTATTTTGCCCAGGCGCAACGAGAAAGACCTGGAAACGATCCCCAAAGAGCTGCGCCGCGACGTGCAGTTTGTGCTGGTGGATCGCATGAGTGAGGTGCTGGAGTACGCGCTGCTGCAGAAGCGTGATTAGGAATCAGGGTTTGGGGCGTGGTTCAAGCGTTGACCGCCGACTGCCTACCCTGGTGCCTACCTCGTGAATGTACGCCAGCGACTGATGGCGGAAGTAAGCGTTGTATAGCTCCGCATAGTGCCCACCCTGGGTCATCAGGGTTTTGTGGCTGCCTTGTTCGATGATACGGCCGTTTTGCAGCACCAATATCCGATCAGCCGCGCGCACGGTGGAAAGGCGGTGGGCAATGATAATTGCCGTGCTGTTGGCCATGATCAGCTTCAGGGCTTGCTGAATCTGGCTTTCCGTAAAGGGGTCAACGCTGGCGGTAGCCTCATCCAGAATGAAGATGCGCGGCGCTTGCAGCAGCACGCGCGTCAGCGCCACTAGCTGCCGCTGCCCCATCGAGAGCCGCCCACCGCGCTCACCCACCTGATTGTGCAGCCCGTCAGGCAATGTTTCCAGCCACTCCCCATTGCCAATGCGCTGCGCCACTGCTTCTATCTCGGCGTCGCTGGCTGTGGGACGGCCGTAGCGGATATTTTCCGCCACTGTACCGGCAAACAAAAAGGGAACCTGCGAGACGATGCCCAACTGTTGGCGGTATGCGGCCAGGTCAAAGCGGCGAATGTCGTGCCCATCTATGCGGATTTCACCCTCCTGGAACTCATAAAAACGCGCCACCAGCTTGATGATGCTCGATTTGCCCGCGCCGGTGTGCCCCACCAGGGCAATGTTTTCGCCTGGGGCAATGGTCAGCGAGAAGTCTTGCAGCACCTGCTCTTTGCGCGCATAGCGGAAACTGACTTGCTCAAAGACGATTTCGCCACGCAGCGGCGGCACGGGATCATGGGCAATTTGCTTTACCGCCGGCTCCACGTCCATCAGAGCAAAGATGCGCTCGATGGCGGAAAGCCCGGCCTGGAACTGGCTCCAAAAGGCGGAAAGGTTCATCACGGGGAACCAGAAGCGGTCTAGTGTGGTGATGAAGAGGTACCAGGCAGCAACGCTGATCGTCCCGGCGGCGGCGCTGCGCCCACCAAAGTAGACGAGTACGGCCGTTGCCAATCCGGCGAGTATGTTCAGGGTGGGGAAGATATTGGCGATGACAAAGGCGCGACGCGCATTGATGGCATACGATTGGCGGTTGACCCCCATGAATTCGCTGTAGATTGCCTGTTCCTGGCGAAAATTCTTGGCCACGCGAATGCCGGTAATCGTTCCCTGAATAGATTTGTTTACCTCGCCGACGGCGCGCGCGCTCTGGCGCGTAACGCGCCGGGCAATGCTGCGAAAGGCCAGCGCCGTAATTACGACCAGCGGCATCATGCTTAACACCAGCAGCGTCAGCTTCCACTCAATGCGAAATAGTACCACCATGAGAATCAGCGCTACGGCAAGCTGATTGAGCAGGTCTGTGGCGATGACCAGCACCTCGCCAAACTCTTGTGTGTCGCTGGTGATGCGGCTGACAATGCGCCCCGTGCTGTACTCATCATAGAAGGAAAGGTCCTGGCGTGCGGCCGCTGCAAAGGTATCGTTACGCAACGCCAGAATGGTATCGGCAATGATTTCGGCCGTAAGCTGGCGGCGCACCCAGTTCAGTGCCCAAACGCCCACGCCAATGATAAAGACGATGGTAATGAGGAGCGGCATCAAGTTGCTGTCGCCGCCACTGCTGATGAGGCCGATGCCATTGGTGACAACCAGGGGCAGGGAAGAGCCGGCCAGCGCCAGCAGGACGATGGTGAAGGTGACGACGCTAATTTTGCGCCAGTGCGGGCGAAAATAGGTGAAGATACGCCGCACCAGGTCGGTGTCTTTGTAACTACGGTCGTAGGCCTCGGCGTCAAGGCCGCGCATCATGGGGGCCATAGGCAAAATTGGGAATTGGGAGATTCGTGCTGGACTGCTTGTCAGTCGCTAATCCCTGATTGGGCATGGTTCAAAGTATCTTTACAAATTCAACTGCCGACCACTGACCACAGACCGCCGTACCTCTCCAGTATTGCCGCCGATAACAAGATCGCCCATCACTGGCGAAATTCCTGTCGGTGGCCAAATTGTAAAGATTGCCATGCGTTGCTTTCTTTCTTTATAGAATGCGTTGTCCAAGTAAAGAGGCGGCCAGCTCGACGGCGAGCTCGGCCGTTTTGTTGCGGTCGTCCAGGATAGGGTTGATTTCGACAATGTCTAATGACTGTACGCGGCCACTGTCGCCAAAAATTTCCATCAGTAGATGTGCTTCGCGGTAGGTCAGGCCGCCAGGAACGGCCGTACCCACGCCGGGGGCTTCGTCGGGGTCCAGGCTGTCCATATCCAGGCTGATGTGAATGCGGTGCAGGTGGCGCAGCCGGTCGAGCGCCTGCCGCGCCACGGCGGCAATGCCTAACTCGTCTACGTGGCGCATGGTGAAGACGCTGATGCCGCTGACCATCAGCCGTTCCCGTTCCAGCTTGTCCAGGTCGCGCACGCCAATTTGCACAATGTGCGTGGGCTGGAGCTTGGCGCCAGGGTAGCCCACATTCACCAGCTTTTCTGTCCCTTGGCCAATGAGGACGGCGACGGGCATGCCGTGAATGTTGCCGCTGGGGGTGCTTTCTGGAGTGTTGAAGTCGCCGTGCGCGTCTATCCAGATCAGACCGGTGCTGTTGTCTTGCGCCATAGCGGCCACAGACCCCATGCTGATGCTGTGGTCGCCGCCGAGGAAGATGGCAAAGTCCCCCTTTTGTGCGCAGGCACGGCCGAACTGGTAGATGCTTTGACAAACGGCCGTTACCGCATTTAGCCGCCTGGATGTGCCTTCGACCACTTCTTCTTCCGGGTTGGGCACGGGAACGTTGCCTTCATCGAAGACTTGATGTCCCAGTCGCTCTAGCCGCGCCTGCAGGCCGGCGTAGCGAATGGCGCTTGGTCCCATATCTACCCCGCGCCGATTTTGCCCCAGGTCCATCGGCGCGCCGATGATGCGTATCGTTCGTTTCATGGTTTGTTTGTTTGTTGGCTGGTTGGGTGGTTTGTTTGTTGGCTAGTTGATTGGTTGGCAACTTAACCAACTAACCAACTTAACCAACTAACTAACTTCACCAACCAATTGTCACCGATTCTCTCCAGATGCGCAAAGAAAAACGGCCGTTGCTCATTTCCCTGCTACTCCTTTAAAAATGACCACAGACCGCCGACGGGTGACCGCTGGCTGCAGACCGCCGTGTACCAGTGTAACCCAGGTTGCCAGACCTGTTATTGCCAAACCTGGTAGGCGCAGGTTTGGCAACCTGCGTTACGTTTTCATGTGTGGTGGTGTACCCCACGCACGCACTCTCTTGTATAATCCTTCCATGCCCACCCAACTATATTCCTGCGCACGCATGTCCTGGCCGGTAGATTGGCTGGCGCTGTTTGGCCGCCCCGCCCCCTTGTACCTGGAGATCGGCTTTGGCGGTGGTCAATTTTTGCTCGAGATGGCTGCGCAACGGCCGTTGCACGACTTCATCGGTCTGGAAATCTCCCTACCTTCTCTGCGCAAGGTGGCGCGCAAGCTGGAAAAAGCCAATTTGCCCAACGTGCGCCTCTTCCAGGGTGGCGCGGAGGCATTTTTGTGGGCCTTGTGCCCGCCAGAGCTGCTCTCTGGCATCTACATCAACTTCCCCGATCCCTGGCCCAAGGCAGGGCATCATCATCGCCGTCTGATCAACCCACAATTTTTGCACCTGGTTGCCACGCGCCTGAAGTCAGGCGCGCTGTTGGAGATAGCGACTGACCATGCCGAATATGCGGCCGTCATTCACGATGCCCTCAGCCAGAGCCCCTACTTTGCCAGCCAGCTTGCTGTTCCGTTTCTCACCCAAGATGAAACGCGCACCCGCACCAAGTACGAGTTGCGCGGGCTGGCGCAGGGCAGCATCTGCCATTACTTCAAGTGGCAACGAAACGCCTATCCTGCGCCAGACGCATTCCCCATTCCTCAGGAGGCTGCCATGCCCCATGTTGTGCTGCGTACCCCCCTCACCCTGGGGGAAATTGCCAACCGCTTCACCCCCATGCGCGTGACCACCGAAACGGCCGCGCTCAAATTCATCGAGCTTTTCCAATCCCCACATGAGGGCAGGCTGCTCATAGACGTGTACATCAACGAGAAGCCCATGAGCCAGCGCGTGGGTCTCACCGTTTGCCTGCGCCAGGATGAAAAAGTGGTCATTGGCTTGCACGAGGTCGGCTTTCCGCGCCCAACGATCGGCGTCCACCACGCTGTGCGCGCCCTGGCAGACTGGCTGCTGGCGCTGCACCCGCAAAGCACCCTCCTAAACAGCAACGTTCATCAATCCAATGAAACATGATGCCTCTCGTTCCATCCTCCGAAAAATCTGCGCACAATCGTAGCGTGCCATTACAAAGGCGGAGAAATCTTAGCAAGACGGTAACAACTGCTTAAACAAGCGTTAACAGTGCTGCAGTATAATCAGGCTAACTTCAAGAGGGCAGGAATACACATGCACATTCTGGTTACAAATGATGATGGCGTCACCGCACCCGGTTTGCTCGCGCTCGTGCAGACGATGCGCCAATGCGGAGAAGTGAGCGTCATTGCCCCAGACCACGACTGGTCTGGCGGTGGGCATGTGAAGACGCTGAAACGGCCGTTGCGCGTGCGTCAGGTCAAGCTGGCGGACGGCACTGCTGCCCTGACCAGTGATGGCGCTCCCTCCGATTGCATTGCCTTGGGAGCGCTCGGCTTGATTCCCAAGATAAACCTGATCGTGTCCGGCATCAACCCCATGGCCAATCTCGGTCAGGACGTTACCTACTCTGGCACGGTGACGGCGGCGATGGAAGGCGTTATCTGGCAAATTCCCAGCATCGCCTTCTCGCTAGATTCCGGCCACAGCGACCTGGGCGACATAGATTACAGCGTAGCTGCGCGCGTAGCCCGCTTTGTCGTGCGCACCGTCATCAACATGGGGTTACCCAAAGGCGTGCTGCTCAACGTGAATATACCCTACTTGCCGGTGGAGGAGCTGCGCGGCGTGCGCCTGACGCGCCAGGGGTTGCGCGTTTACCACGACCGCCTGGATAAGCGGCAAGACCCGCGCGGCAATGATTACTACTGGATAGGCGGCGACTCGCCAACTGGCGTATTGGAAAAAGGCACAGACGTTGACGCCCTGGCAAATGGTTACGTTTCCATTACCCCCTTACAGCTTGACCTGACCGCTTACAGCGCGTTGTCACTGATGAGTGAATGGGGCTGGGCGCAAGAAGATGCTCTACCTGTCAACGGCGCATCGGCTGTGACGGCCGTTGCGTCAAAACCAGAATGGCATATCGAGCTGGAAACAGCATAACAAGCCAAGGCATTATCATTACTTAGCTTTCTCTTCTCTCCTCCTCTCGCAGGGACCCTCTTCTCTAAGAACAAGAGCCAGGCTATCAACCTGGCTCTTGTTCGTTTTCGTGAAAAAAAATAGGACATGGTGCATCTTCGCGGCAAACGGGGCCTGACAAATTTCTGACCGCAGGCGGCCAACGGCAGACCACCCGCCACTGGCAAAATCACTGTCGGCCGTCTGCGGTCAAAAAGAATGCTTGAACCATGCCTGAAATATCAAACTGTGCGGTGCTGCTGTTCGGTGTCTGGCAACTCGTTTAGCAGCGCCAGCGCGTGTGGCAGCACGGGTAACAGCAGTTCCATATTTTCGCGCACCGCCTTGGGGTTACCAGGCAGGTTGATGATCAGTGTTTGGCCGCGAATGCCGGCAACGGCGCGTGAAAGCATGGCGTGGCGCGTGATCTTCATGCTCTCTGCCCGCAGCGCCTCTGTGATGCCGGGCGTTTCGCGCTCGATGACGGATTTAGTCGCCTCTGGAGTGACGTCGCGGGGGGCGAAGCCGGTTCCGCCGGTGGTCAGTATCAGGTGGATGCCCGCTTCACACCATTGCAGTAAGGTTTGGCGAATGCGGTCGTATTCGTCGGGGGTAATGGTTTGTTGCGCCACTTCCCAGGCTGGCATCTGGTTCTGCACAATCTGGCGCAGTAAGGGGCCGCTGCGGTCTTCACTGGTTCCGGCAGCGCCGCGGTCGCTGATGGTGAGAATGGCGATTTTTAGGTTTGTCATGATGGGTTGTTACCATGGGTTGCTGTTTATTCGCTGCCAATGATGGGTAGCCATGCTTCACTGAGGCCGCTATCTGTGACGCCAAAGTAGAAGTGCAGGTTTTGCTCTTCGTCGCGCATGGCCAAGTCGTACCACACGTCATCTCCCTTTTTCCGGCGTTCGATGAGGGCGCGGTTGCCAACCCAGCGCAGCTTTTCTGGTTTGATGGCACCGCTTTCTACCTGGGTAATGGCGTAGTGCCATAACTTGCGCGCTGAGGATTTGGTGACGTTTTTGATCAGGCTGCCGTTGCGCAGGTCGCGCACGGTGTGGTAAACCGTTCCCTGGCGCTTTTCGCTGCTGACGATTTCTACACCGGTGCGGGGTGGCTCCAGGTTGCTTTGTGAGGGTGCAGGCAGGGCCTGAGACAGAGGGGGGGGCACAGATGGAGCAACGGCCGTTGTCGGCACAGTCACCGACACTCCTTCGTTTACCGCCGCCTGACCCAACCCCTTCTTCACCAACTGCATAATCTCGTCGCGCACGGCCAGATTGGTGCCCGAATCATCGCGGATGTAGAAGCGGTGCTGGTCAATGGCATAGGGGGGTTCTTTGCCGGCAGGCACAATGATGCGCACAATTTGCTTTTCTTGGGAAGTGAGGCTGTCTATGAGAATTTCTGGCTCTGGGCTGAAGCGGTTGGCAATGCTGGCTTTTAGCCGCTCGATTGCTTTTTGGGGGTCGCGCACGCCCACCGGCTTTTCCTTGGGGTCGGGAGAAAGCCCGATGTAAATGGTGCCGCCGTTGCCGTTGGCCATGGCGCAGATGTCTTGCAGAATCCGGTCATGAAAGCCGCCGCGTTGTGTCATGTTGGGGTAGAAGGCCTGGACGATGGATTCGCCCTCTTCGCGCGCGAGCTGCACAAAATCTACTGGTTTGGCCGGGCCGCGATACGGCCGTGTGCGAGACAAATCACTCCCTTGCAGCACTGCCCTGAGCGCCTCGAAGCTCATTTCTGGCAGCAAAATTTCCGTCACGCGGTCGCCAATGCCCAGATACTTGGGGTTTTCTGTACTGCGCATCAGGCGGTGTGCGTCTGACCCCTGGATGCAGCGCATAGGGCGGGGGTACTCCGGCTTAGAGCCATCAAAAAAGCGGCGTGTGGTGTAACGGCCACGTTTTTCCAGGTCTGTCACTTCCAGGGCGTGCAGATGGGGGTCTTGCGTATAGGCAATGCGTGTCTGCCCGCCAAAGTCTAGCCCGCGCAGCATCACGCCGTTGCCAGAATTAGCGTGCGCGGCAATGACAAGGCCACCCGCTTCGTGGATGATATGGTAGGCCGTCAGCACGTCTGAGGTGGAGCCAATGTTGGCGCTGCCTTCGTACAGCGCTTCTGGTGGCACTTTAAGCAACAGCAGCAGGTGTTCCAAAAAGCTGACGGGGGTTTCTGGGGCAAAAATGCCCAAAATGTGAAAGCCAAAGGTGGCCGTGAACTCAAAGCCGGGCAATACGAGCATTTTAGCAAGCAGGCGCCGATATTCATCCAGATGCCGCTGCTCATCTGGCTCGATACGCTTACGCTCAGCCAGCCAGATGAGCTGTTCCAACTCCTTTTTTAAGGCGGCGAAACCGGCTACGGTGTTGTGGTCGGTCAGGGCGATAATGTCTAGCCCGCGCAGCTCGGCCTGGCGCAAAATGTCCAGATAGGAGATGGTAGGTTCCTGGTAGTCGCTGGAGGCGGGAGTGTGGATGTGCAGGTCCATGCGACGCCACTGTTCACTTGGTTGCCTGGATGGGGTGTTGGGGCGGCTGCTTTTCTTAGCCATGGTGTGCTCCGGCAATGGCTTGCTTGAGGATGGTGGGTAAGGAGTCTGGCGGGTAAGGTTTTAGCAGGAAGGATGTAGCGCCCAGGGAAAGGGCTTCTTGTTGACGACGCAAATCGCCAGAGGTAATGATCACGGCCGTATTTGGGGAAACGGCCGCTTTTCCAGCCCGCACCGCCTGGAGCAGGTCCAATCCGCTTTCCCCCCGCGCCAAGTTGACATCTACCAAAAACGCATCCACCCCCTCTGCTATGGACGCATACGCCTGCGCCAGATTGGTACAGGCAGCGACGCTGTACCCCTCTAGTTCCAGTAACATTTGCGTTAGCATGACGTTAGTTGTATCGTCATCTACGACAATAATTTTGGGCATATTAGATTGAGCCTTTGCCGCTATTTCTTTTCTCCCAGGGCGGCGATCCCGCGAATCACGCCAATGAGGCCAATGCCGGCTTTAATGACATCGGCCGTTTTGATGGCGGGGGGGTCTCCGCCGCTCTCATCGGCTGCCCGTTCCAGCAAGTAAGCCGTCAGCGTGCCCAGCAGTGCCCCAGTCACTGCACCAATAATGAGATACCTGGTTTTCCAATTGTTTACGGGTTCGTTGACCATTGTTATTACAAAATCCTTTTTTTCGTGACTTATGGCTTTCTGGAAAAGTTTGCTGGTTGATTAGTATGCTGGTTGGTTTCCGGCCAACTAACCAACGATCGACCCCACCAACACCTTAAAAGTTACCCTGCTTTGTCGTTTTACCGCTCACGGCGCAGCAGGTTGCGGATAAACCGGGCCAGCGATTGCAGCGCTGCGGTCAGGGCGTGCGCCCTGATGAGCGGACGTGCCGCCTGATCCAGGTAAGAATCGCGCAGCTGTGCCTGAATCTGCTTGATGAGTGAGTCTACCCGCCAGAGCAGCGTCTGTATCTTGCTGCGTCGCTCGGCCGGGGGCAGCTTGCGGCGCTCGGTGGCGCGGTAGATGAGAAAGCCTGCCGCCGCCGGGCCAATGGCACACAAAAGCATTGAAGGCAAGATGACGTAAAAAATGAGAATCAGGTCGGCCAGACCAGAGAAGAAGCTGTAGCTGGGGTCTTCTGGGCTGTGGCTAAAAACCGTATGGAGCATTAGTATCGTTAAAGTCAGCACGGTCAGGCCCAGCAGCGCTAACGGCACATACAGGTACATCCAGTTGAAGCGATTGAGCGCGTTGGCGCGCGCTAACTGCTCTGGCGTGGGGACGTAGGCGGGCTTGGTGTTGGGGGGAGTTGAAGGTTGCAGGCTCATGAATTTACCAGACAGATTTTTGCCGCCATTGTATCACAAAAGGCAACTTGTGTGGGGTGGGGAGAAGAGATTAGCGAGTGGTAACGGCCGACCGCTGACCGTGTGGGCGGTCGGCGGTCGGCCGTCAAACGGTAACGTCCCGTTTCCAGAGAAGATGAACCATTTATCGTTTTTTATGGCGGGCAGGCAACGGTGCCGCTGTTGCGGCAGGCGCAATAGACGGTGTTTTGCCCGGCGCCGCGCCACATGAAGTAGATGACGCTGGTTTTACCGCAGCCGGGCTGGTTGGTTAACGGCCGTTGCCAGGCCACTCCTACCCCCTGATCGTTCCCACTGCGCACCAAAAAAATCCGCACAGAGCGTTCCTCGCCCCCCAGGCGCACCTCCTCGCGGCTAGACAATGCCAGTGCCAAAAAAGGGAACGTCATGAAAGCCAGCCAGAGCAACAGCAAAAACAGATAAAGCAGGCAACGCAACCAAAGTTTCATCGGATCATGCGAATGAGCGAGCGCAAGAAGAATGCGCTTGCCCGCCAGAATCTAAACCTGACCTTCCAAAACCTTCAGGTAGAGCCGTGTGGTATACTCCTTCACCATGCGCCGCATACTGAACGGGGCCGCGTTTGAGCGGATAGACTCACGCATCACCTCTACCCAACCGCGCGGAATATCATCCTTATCCCGCTGATAAAACAGCGGCACAATTTCGTCCTCCAGCAGTTGGTACAAAGATTGGGCATCGTGATAATCCTGCGCACGTGGATCATCAAAGGAGACGCCCCCCCCAATTGCCCAGCCATTAGCGCCGTTATACCCTTCTGCCCACCAACCATCCAAAATGCTGAGATTGGGTACCCCATTGAGCGCCGCTTTCATGCCACTAGTGCCGCTGGCCTCGCGCGGACGGCGCGGTGTGTTCAGCCACACATCAACGCCCTGCACCAGGTAACGCGCCATGTGCATGTTGTAATCCTCGATGAAGGCAATACGTCCCCCCATTTCGTTGTTTTTCGCCATGTTGTAGACGTACTGGATGAGCTGTTTGCCGGGGTCGTCGGCGGGATGAGCTTTGCCGGCAAAGACAATTTGCACTGGTCGGTGCGTGTCTAATATCAGTCGCTTTAGCCGTTCGATATCCTGAAAGATGAGGTTAGCACGCTTATAGGTGGCAAAGCGGCGGGCAAAGCCGATAGTGAGCGCATTTGGCTCTAGCAAAGTGCCGCCGGTGAGAACTTGCGTCGGATCGTGACGACCGTTGATCCAATTTCGCCGCACATGTTCCTGAAAATAAGAGATCATCTTCCGCTTCATGTGGACGTGCAAATGCCACAACTCTTCAGCGGGAATATCCACAACTCGTTCCCAGATTGCCGGTTCATCATGGCGCTCGCGCCAATCTGGACCCAGGTATTTGGCAAACAATTGGCTCATTTCACTGGAAATCCATGAAGGCACATGAATGCCATTTGTCACGGACGTGATCGGCACCTCCTCCACCCGTTTACCTGGCCACACCTCTTGCCACATCTGACGCGAAACCTCTCCATGCAGTTTGCTAACCCCATTCGCCTGCCCAGACAGCCGTAGCGCCAGCACCGTCATATTAAAGGCGATGCCCCACTCTTCCTGGTGACCGCCCAGCCGTAGAAACTGCTCCCGGCTAATGCCCATTTCGGGCCAGTAGTCGTGAAAATACTGCTCGACCATGTGAAAACTGAAGGCATCGTGGCCGGCCGGCACCGGCGTGTGCGTAGTAAAGATGGATTGCTTCTTCACCTGGGCTGCTGCTTCTTCGAATGACATGCCAGAAACCACTTTCTCCCGAATCAGTTCCAGAAGCAAAAAGGCAGAATGCCCCTCGTTCATGTGGTAAACGTGCGGCTGGATATTTAGCCGGCGCAGCAGACGCACCCCGCCAATACCTAGCATAATTTCCTGGCGGATGCGCATTTCGCTGTCCCCAGAATAGAGCCGCGCCGAGAGTTCCCGGTCCCAGGGGGCGTTTTCATCCACGTCTGTATCCATCAAATAGAGATTGGTGCGGCCCGCCTGCACGTACCAGACGCGAGCGAATACGTGCCGACCGCTCAGCGGCACGTCTACCAAAATTTCTTGTCCCCGCTCATCGCGCAGCACGCGAATGGGGGCCTGATTCATATCTATTTGCGGATAGATAGATTCTTGCCAGCCGTGTGAAGGAATGCGCTGGCGAAAATAACCCTGGGGATAGAAGAAACCAACGCCCACAAAGGGTAACCCTAAATCGCTCGTTTCTTTGGCGTGGTCGCCCGATAACACACCCAACCCACCAGAGTAGATGGGCAAGGAATTGTGCAGGCCAAACTCAAAGGAAAAATAGGCAATGATTTTGCCCCGGTGTTCCGGGAAGTGCGTGAAAAACCAGCTATGGCCGTTGTTGATTTCGCGGTCATACTTCAGCAGCACTTTCTGGTAAAGGCGCACAAACGACGCATCATGGGTTGCCTGCTGCAGGTTTTCGCTGGGAATAAGGCGCAGCATTTGTACCGGATTGTGTTCCGTGTCGCGCCAGAGGGAATAATCCAGGCGGCGAAACAGTTCACGCGCCTCTGGGGTCCAACTCCACCAGAGATTGTAGGCAATTTCGCTAAGGCGGTTGAGTTTCTCTGGGAGTTTACTGTCAAGGGGAGTCATGATGTTACCTCTTTTTACATGTTGTTAAGCAATTACCTGGGCTTTTTGGAAAGGTTTGTCGGTTGGTTCGTTTGATGGTTGGTTTTCAGCCAACCAACTATCAGACCAACCAACTATCAAACCAACCAACTCCCGGTAGTTACGTTGCCGATCTTGGTTAACAATGCATACCTACCAGGCTTTTGCTGATGCTGTGAGCCGCAATGGGTGGCAAAATCTGGCAGGTTTTTTGGAGCTGCATAGCTACGATCTTGATGCATGGTTGACACAACAACCATTTACGGGGCGGATTATAACATGTGCCGCATGGTTTGTGAAAGGGACTTTTGGGTGAAGCCGTGAATCTTTTGTGACTCGTGTCACCAGCAATTCTAAATGTAAAAAACGAGTACCAGGAAAACAGCGGCGCAATGCTGATGAGTCAGCCAAAAGGTGCACGCTGCGCGCCGATCAGATTAAAGCACAGTGATGGGTGGCACGGTTCCAGGCACAAACGATACCTCGAACCTGGTTGATAACAATGCGACATCTAGCCGCAACTC
>CALEAD010000028.1 GCA_937943625.1 uncultured Anaerolineae bacterium
GCAGAGTTGTTACGCAGGCCGCTCCCTGCGTTTTGGCAATGGGGTGATTCAATTGCCCCTACCGTTTTTCAAAGGCATTTGTTTTTCGTATTTTTGAGCCATTTCGGCTCTGATTGCACAATAGTTACGTTAACTTAATCCTTCACCTGTCATTCCGAACGGAGCCTGCGGCCCTGAGCGAAGTCGAATGGGGAGGAATCCCTCTCCTTTACAAGTGGTAGAGGTTCCTCGTCGAAGACCCCTCGGAATGACATGGAAAAGTTTAGATTATTTTGTTAACAGTGTACTGTTGGCAAACTTTTATCTTCGTTTGCCCAAACCAAATGGTATTGCCCCCACCCCTCCACCCCCTTCCCCTGTGGGAGAACGGGGTAGGGGGTTGCTGTGAATCAGTCATGGAGGCAACCCAGTTACTACAAACCCATAGGCTGTCTTCAAAAAGTTACTGCTTGCTACGGGTCTATAATGATGATGCCCCAGTGGTCGAAGGAAAAGACGCTGGCGCTGACGGTGGTGACCCGGTCATAAAGCACGCCGGGCGGGGGCGTCGGCAGGGCAATGGTTTCTGTCTGGCCGGGACCAGTGGCCTGATTTACGGCCGTTGCCACCAGGTCTCCTCCGGCAAATCCGTGAATCTGAATGCAGCCCACAATTGGGCAGGCGTGATTCAGGGTCGCATTCAGGCCAATCACCGGGAAGGTGGGTGGTAGTTCCTGCAGGTTATAATCCAACCCGCCCACAACAAAGAGCAAATTCTCGCTTTTGACGTATTCCGGCAAAAAACCGAGTTCCGTCAGCTCCATAAAGCGCAGCGGCACTGCCCCCGTTGGCGGCATCGTCGGGTCAGGCTCCGGGAAGGTGGGCAGGGGGAAGATGGCGCCTGGGGGAATGGGGCCATTGGGCAAAATGGAGTGATAGATAAACCAGATGACTATGGGCGGACAGGCCGCGCCGGGGTCGCCGGGATCACCGGGGGGGATGGGGTTGGGGCTGCCATTGCCGGGGCCACCGGGGCCGCCGGGGCCAGGCGGAAACCCGCGTCCGCCATCGCCACCATTGCCACCTCGGCCCGTATCACTGCCGGGGTTGCCGCCAGGAAAACCGTCAAAGCCGCCTACGGAGGTTGCCGCGCCGCCAGGACCGCCGGGGCCGCCCGGCTCTTCGGCAAATTTGACGCAGGAACAGTCTGCGCCTTTGCCGCCATCTCCACCGGTGGCGCTGCTGTCGCCGCCGTCGCCGCCGGTTTGCGCGCCGCTGCTGGTAGCCACGCCACCGCTGCCGCCTATGGCATTGGCTGCACCCCCTGCACCACCAGCGCCAGCCGGGCAAATGTTGCAGTCGCCGCCGCGCCCGCCTTGTGCTGTGGTGTTGCCCCCTTTGCCAGCAACGGCCGTTGCTGTGCCATTTGCTGCGCCAGTGCCATGCTGCGCGCTTACGCCACCACCTACGCCGCCAAAGGCGGTTGCCGCGCCGCCAGCGTTACAGGCAGTGCAATCACCCCCGGTGGCTGTGGCGTGACCGCCGCGCCCGCCCTGGCTGTTGGCGTTAACGCCATTGCCATTCAGCCGCCCCTCGCCACCATTGCCGCCGAACGCATTGGCAATGCCACCCGGCCCGCCAGTGGCTGTGGTGGCTTCGCAGGGGGTGGCGGGGGTGGCCGTGGCGTCGCCACCCTGACGGCCGTTTGCCGCACCTGCACCGCCATTGCCCCCCTTGAACGCATTGGCTGCCAGCCCCAGGTTCGCAAACTGGCCGCTCAGGTGCGCGTTCCCTCCCGCGCCGCCAACGCCTACGGCAATGCCGGCGATGCCGCCAGTAGCCGTCGTTGGGCAGGTCGCCGCACCTCCTGCGCCGCCGTGCGCATCGCCTGCGCCGCCGTTGCCGCCCTGCCCGCCTTGAGTTTGGGCATTGGCCGCGCCGCCAATCACGCCGCTGATGATGACCGTTTTAGACGCCTGGCCTCCGCCACCGCCATAGGCAAGGGCCCAGGCACCATCTCCTCCCACGGGACAGCGCGCGACGCCATCGCCCCCTACCGCCAGGGCATTGCCCCCGCGCCCGCCATTGCCGGGATTCAGGCCAATCGGCGCGCCGGTGGGCGAGGAGAAGCTCAGGCTTTGGGTGGCGCTAAGGCGTAGCCGGCGGGCGGCATTGCCACCCTGGCCACCATAAGCTTCGGCCGTGCCGGGTGCGGGGGTAATGGAGAGCGCATCGCCACCGCGCCCGCCATGCCCGGCGCTAATTTGCGCGCCGCCGCACAGCGTGAGCGAACCGCGCACCAATATGTTCAGGCTGCCACCCTGTTTGCCGGGGCCGCCGCGCACGACGCCTGCACCGGTTATATCACGGCCGTTCCCCCCATCTTGTGCCTTGATGTTCGTGTTGCTCCCCAGGAAGACGTTCCCCCGCCCGCGGAAAGTGGCCGTGCGCCCGCGACGGCCGTCTGCCGCCTGGCCACCATCGTAGACCACGTTAAAGAGGCCGGGTCCGCCGCCCAGGCAGCTTGTCTGGTTAGGCGTGATGGCCATTTGTGATGCCGCCGGTTCATACACGTAAATAGAAGCGGCGGCAGTGGCAGCAGCGCCGTTCTGGCTGGCAACGCTGAGGGCAATGGGGTACACGCCCGGCGTGCTATAGGTGTGCGTCGGCGACGCGCCGCTGGCGCTGATGCCATCGCCAAATGTCCACTCATAGGTGAGCACGTGGTCGCCCAGGGCAACGGCCGTTGCCGCAAACTGTACCGGCTCACCCACCGGCGCCACCAGCTCCAGCGGCGCGCCCCAAACCCCAGGCTGGCCGGAAAGGGTTGCGCCGGCCAGCTCCAGGTTGATTTGCAGCGTAGCCGTGCAGCCGTTGCCTTCCTCGTCGGTAACGGCGAGGGTGACAGTGTAGAGGCCAGGCGCAGTGTAGATATGTTCCGGATCGGGGCCAACGGCCGTTCCGCCATCGCCAAACGCCCAGGCATAGGTCAGCGGGCCACCATCCGGGTCGGCTCCCTCGCCCCAAAACTCAACCTCCCAGGTAGAGCCAGCCCCGCCCGCCGCCGCTACCAGGCTGGCGGCAGCGCTGCACACGGGCGGCAGGGGTGTCGCCGCGAGCTGGTGTGGCAGCACGTCAAACTCCCACAGCGGCACGTCCGGCGCGTTGCTCACGTCCAGGTTGCCGTGTGTATGCAGTTGGGCGGGGGAAACGGCCGTACCCAGAGTTAGCCTTTCGTTGTGGTTATGCAGGATCAGGTCACCGGCGGCGTTATTAGCACCACTGCAGCGGTTGTCAATGGCCCCGGTCACGGTCACGTCTCCCTGGCCCTGCAAATTGATCAGCGTGCAGTCGCTTTGCAGGCGCCCGGCGATGAGCGTTTCGCCCGTCACGACCAGCGTAATTGGCCCCGTGACCATAACCGTGACCCCGGCGGGGATGTGAACGTGTGTAAACTGGTAAGAGCCGCCGGGGAGGGTCAGGTCTGTGGTTGGTTCCAGGGCGCCGCTGCGCAGGATAAAAGGCAGGAAGGTGGTAGCGGCGCCTCCGGCTGGCGCGCGGTCAACAACAGCATAGCTCACGACAGTCAACATCGGCAGCAGCAGCAGGTATAACAAATAGCGGCGCAGCGCAGGGGAATAAAAGCGTGGGGAAGTTTTCATGTCTACTCTCCTCATGAGTGGGCTGTGCGCAGGAGGCGTGGCGTGCAGCGTGGCGCAATCTGGCTGACAACAACAGATTACCAAGAGGCTCACCCCCAATCACGCATCTGGGACTGGGTGACGTGGCGTCATGATGTTGCGAGGATAGTAGAGTACCGGGCAGAGCTATGCGGTTGGCAAAAGTTCCAGATTTTTCTCACTATAAGGGATGGTTGGGTGCTTGTCAACCAGAGAAATGTGAACTGCCAACTTGTCGACTTGCCACACGCATCGGCGTGCGCATTTGCACACCACGTCATGCTATAATGCAAACGGACAGGCGCCCACCAGGTGAAAACGCAACGCAGGTTACCAAGCCCGCGCGCACCAGGTTTGGCGACCTGGGCTACATTTACAGCGGTTGGCTACCTGCGGTCATTTTTACAGGAGGAAACCATGCGTAAGAAAAAGAAGAAAAAGGAAGTAGAGCCAGATTTAGCAGCGGCGCCTGTGGTGGCAGAAACGGCCGTACTCCTCCCAGGGGATGATGAGGCCGAAGACCTGCCCGATTTGCCTGCACCACAACTTCCGCCCCAACCGGGCAACGGCCGTTCCTCCCCCTTTGCCCACCTCACCCCCATCATCACCATCGGCAACGACAGCAAGCCCCTGGCGCCCGACAGCGCAAGCCACCCAATTCCCGCCCTGGAGAGCATCCCCTCCCACCTACGCCCCAGCGCCCCACCCCAATACAACAAGGAAGGCAAACTCAAGCAAAGCTACTACGAAAAAGAGCTGGCGCGCCTGCAAGTAGAGCTGGTCAAGCTGCAATACTGGGTCAAAGAAAAGGGGCTGCGCGTCGTCATCCTCTTTGAGGGGCGCGACGCCGCCGGCAAGGGGGGCGTCATCAAACGCATCACCGAGATGACCAGCCCCCGCATTGTGCGTGTGGTAGCCCTGGGCACCGCCAGCGACCGCGAAAAAACGCAGTGGTGGTTCCAGCGCTACGTGGCACACCTGCCAGCCGCCGGCGAAATTGTGCTGTTCGACCGTAGCTGGTACAACCGCGCCCTGGTAGAGCCGGTGATGGGCTTTTGCACCGAAGAAGAGTATCGCGAATTTCTGCGCTCCTGCCCCGAGTTTGAGCGCATGTTGGTACGCTCCGGCATCATCTTGCTCAAATACTGGTTTTCCGTCAGCGACGAGGAACAGGAACGGCGCTTTCAATCGCGCATCCACACCCCCACCAAACGCTGGAAGCTCAGCCCCATGGATCTGGAATCCCGCCGTCGTTGGGTGGAATACTCCAAAGCAAAAGACACCATGTTTGCCTACACCGACATCAAGCAGGCGCCCTGGTACGTGGTCAACGCCGACGACAAAAACCGCGCGCGGCTCAACTGCATCACGCACATCCTCAGCCAGATTCCGTATGAGGATTTGTCGCCAGAGGAGCTAGAGCTGCCGCCGCGCGAGGGGAGCAAAGGGTACATCCGCCCACCCATCCAGGAGCAGACCTTTGTGCCAGAGATTTATTAGACAGCAGCGGTGACAAAAAAACCTTTGCGTTCATTCCCCACATCTCGCTTCAGTTTGGGCAAGGTGGTGCACAGAAAACGCCATGCTTCCCTGCCTACACCTGGCTGCGCTGTCCCGCCCCTGCCATAATTGGAATTACGGTCTTGGGCAGGGGCGCCTGTGCCTGAGCGGCTAACGCGCGCCTGCACAAAGCCCGTCAGCCACCCAGTCACCCAGAAACGGGCGGGGAGCAGGAGCAGGATAGACAGCCCTTCTCTCGGAAATCGAACTTCCAGTTCGATACGCAGTTTGCAAAGCCGCGCTACTGGTGTAGCCCAGTTTACCAAACCTGGCACGCGGAGTGGTAACCTGCATTATTGACGACTAACGAGTGTAGGGCAATTTTAAGACAGAGGCAAACCAACGCCAACAGCAAAAAGGGCATGATGGTGGGAACATCATGCCCTTTTGCGAAATAGTGGGAATGTTGTCTTATGAGGGAAGAGGCTTTACGTACAGTTGCGTCCACACAAAGTTGTGACACTCCTTGTTTTTTGTCAACAATGCCGCAACGGCCGTAATTGCCTGCACCTCTGAATTTGCCCGGACAACATCATCAACGTAGAACTCTTCAACCTTCTTTCCTTGCGGGTATTCAACCTCGCAGATGCCGTTGATATGATATTGGGTAGCCATGCTTACATCATACACGCAAATTTCTTTCCGTAGGCCTTTCGGAGGGTAAAAGTGGACTAAAGTACCCCTATGCGCGAAGCGTGAAGCGCAAACAGCTAACAGCTAACCCCTTATGCTTAACGGCTATTAAATCATGGCATCTGGAGAGATGTGCGGGTTTTGCTGCATATAGGCAATGAGGGTATCCAGATAGGCAGGCAGCGGGGGACAGGCAATGCCGCTGCCCGCCAGGTCGCGCACCGTGCGTTCACAGGTGTAGCGCGTGGGGTGGGTAAAGTAGTCTACCATGGCTGGCTCCATGCGCACCACCTGATACAGCCCCGGTACGCGGCGCAGGCTGTTCTTAACCAGCCACCCCGGCAACGGCACGCCCACAATACGCTTGCCTGTTACCTGGCTCAGCACTTCCACCACCGCCTGCACCGTCAGCGGTTGGGGGTCGCTAATGTGGTAAACCTGCCCTAGGGAGTTTTCCTGGGCACTAAGGTACGCAATGGCGTCTACGACGTAATCACGCGGCACCAGGTTGACCTCGTAGCGGTGGCCGTCGCCAAATTCGGGCAGTACGGCCGTTTTCCCCTGGCGTATGATCCACTGAAACGCATAATAAGGGCCATCGTACTTTTGCGTTTCACCCGTCTGACTATCACCTACGACAATGGAGGGGCGGTAAATTGTCGCCGGCAGGCCCCTTCTCATGGCCTGCTGCACCTCTAGCTCAGCCCAATACTTTGTTTCTTCGTAATAGTTATTAAACGTCTGCCCTTTCCGCAAATCTCGCTCTGTGAACACCCCGTCATATCGCCCGCTGACGTAACAGGTGCTCACGTAGTGAAAGCGGCGCAAACGAGGGCAGTGCGCGGCAAAGCGCAACATGTGGCGCGTGCCATCTACGTTCACGCGCATCGCCAGCTCCCGCGTCACCCCCAGGGCATACACCGCCGCCAGGTGAAAAATCTCCACGCTGCTTTGCTGCAACTGCTGACGTTGCGCCGCGCTCAGCCCCAGGTCGGCCTGGGTGATGTCGCCATCCAGCAGCACAATGCGCCTGCCCCAACCGGGCATCGCCGCCTCGATGTCGGCGATGCACTGCATGGCCTGGGGGCGAAATTTGGCCTGGATGAGGCAGGTAATGGTTACGTCAGGCGCATAGCGCGCCAGCAGCCGCTTAACCAGCTCGGAACCGAGGAATCCAGGGAATCCGGTGAGAAAAACAGTATTCATAGGATGCTCTCTTGAAAATGACGGCTGACCGCCGACCCACCAGGTTTGTGCTATTGTATCACAACCATTCGCACGTGACAGGTTGGTTCCGCGAGCACATTTCAGGTCTTGGGAGAACGAATAAAATTATTACACCAGACCCCCAAAAATGGGGTCTCTACCGCAGAAAGTGTGGGTAGAGACCCCATTTTGCCCCCCTACAAGGCAACTGTATTGTAGCCAACCAGACTTACGGCAAACTTAATTAGCGTAAGTTTTGCACAATCAGAAGCGATTTCATGAAAAATCGCCAAAAATAAAAGTCGAACCTTTACAACCTGCTCAATAGTGGCAGGCTCATAGCGACATTTCACAACGAGGTCGCCATGAGTCACATACAAACA
>CALEAD010000029.1 GCA_937943625.1 uncultured Anaerolineae bacterium
TCGCCCTTGCTGATCAGGGTTTCCAGAAAGTCTCGGTCGGTTTGTGTGAGTTGTACATGTTGTTTTTTCATTCTGCCATTTTCAACCACCTGGCTGATTTTGTCAAAATGTTCACCAATTTATTTTACGGAGTAGTAAGTATAGGTTAGATTTTGAAAGACATCCCCCTGAATCGAAAAAGCAAAAGCCAGGCTCCTTATAAAAAAAGAGTCTGGTTGCACAATTCCACCACAAGGGAAAGGGGGCGTTTAGTTGTCACAACTGCCAGCCAGGCAGGCAATTTCCTGCGCGGCTGTTGTCAGGTCCTCTTCCTCGTAGCGGTAGATTTTCGAGAAGTCAATCTCTGGAAACTCTTTATTGAGCTGCTCATAGACTTCGCGCGTAATCTCTACATAGGGCATCTGATCGTACTGGGCGTCGAATGCGGGCAGAAAGGCCATGCCGCCAATTTTGTCCTGGTGCTCCCAAATCCACTTGATCAGGTCTATCACTTCTTCCGGGCGGTAGGTAATGGTCACGCTGGGGTTATGTTCGGTGTAGTAGATTTTGTTTTGCAGCCAGAATTCACACTGTTGCAGGGCAGTGCGTTGGTTACGCGTTACGGCCGTTTCTGGCGACTTCACGGGGAAATGAACCACCCAGGTGTTGGCATTTTCGCGCGTCTGCCCATTTTCCGGGTCCATAGGCGCACCCGCATCGCGCAGCACTTTCATGATGGGTGTGTGCGCGCCCACGCGCACATTGCGAATGTAGTAAGGCGCCCAACGCGCGTGCAGCCCTGATGAGGAATTAAGCAACTGCGAGGAGTTGCCCGATGGCTTGACACAAGTCGTGGCGGCCGATTGGTTAATGCCCAACTGAGCGGCAACGCGACGGTTTGTCTCAATGACCACTGCTTTTAGATGTGCTTGAATGTCCGGGTCTTGGGCGGCAGGGCTATCCATCTGGCCGTTCAGGTCTACGCCCAGCAGCCGCTCTTCAATGCAGTTTTGCTGCCACTGCGGCCGTAAGCCAGGAAAGTGGGTGGCCATGGATTGAATGGTGCCAATGATGGTTGCCAGTTCTGCCTTTTCGCTCAGGCTTTCGCGCGTATCCTCGGCGCGGGCGACGACGCTGGTAAGGTTGCAGAATTGATACGGCCGGAGAATGATCTCGCCACAGGGGTTCGTGCCAAATACAGCCGGTTTACGGCGTGACGGCCGTCCTGCAATAGCCGCGCGCCGGTTAAAAATGCCCGGCTCCCCGCGCCCAGACTCCACCATATCTAGCACAAAGCGCGTCACCTCAATCTGATCCAGTGCGCGCTCTGGCCACACGGCCGAATTGTTCGCATTCCAGCGCTGGCTGTTATTGCGCCAGAAGTCACCGTCTTTGCAGTGACGCATCTCCTGATCATCATAATCAAACAGGGAAATCATTGCCGTGCGGCGCACGCCGCCAGAAACGGCCGCATCCCCCACGGCGCACATGATGTCATGCGCGTCTAGCGGGCGCAAAAAGCCACCCTGCCGCGCCAGGATGCGCGCGCGGGCAAAGTCCAGCATCTTGCGCAGCGGCTCCGGCCCCGAAGCGCGTCCGCCCTTCACGCGCAGCGGCGCACCTGCCGGCCGCACCTGGGAATAATCAAAGACCACGTCGTCACCTTGAAACCAGGCTTCCAGGCCAATGCGCACCGCTTGCGCCCATCCTTCGGAAGAGTCTGGAATGACAAAAAGCTGCGGCTTACCTCCCTTTTGGCGGTGAATACGCGGGAACTGCTCGACATAACGACTTTCCACGGAAAAGCCAACGCCACAGCCACTCATGGAGATAATCAGCGCCTCCACGAAGGAATCAATGCTATCTACAGGCAGGTATGAGCAGTTATAAATGGCAATGTTGTTACGCCGCGCCGCCGGGCCGGCCATGGCCAACAAGCGCATGGAGGGCATGACCTTCATTTGTAAAATGCCCTGGCGCACGCGCTCATACGTTTCTGGCGGCAGGCGATATTCAGAAAGCTCTTTCAGGAAGTCTACGGCGCGGTCAACTGTTTCAATCCAGGTTTCACGCCGGCCCAGCTCATAGTTAAAGCGGGAATATTTGTCATAAAACTGAAATTTTTGCAGCTGCGTAGGAAAATATTGGTCAGATTGGGCAAAGGCCTGGCGCACTGACTCTGGAACAGGACGACGAGTGCGCATCTTGGCGTGTTCGGCACGGTAAAGGATGTAGTGCTTGGCCGCTTCGTACTCGCCAGCCGCTTGCAGCGCCATTTCCACAATGTCTTGCACTTTTTCCACCGTGGGCAGGTCATACTTGGCAGCCACCACGTTGACTACCTGATGCGCCAGCTCTTCCACAGAGGTATGCGGCTCAACGCCCAGGCTGGCAAAGCATTTGCGCAGGGCATTCTCAATGCGCTGAATGTCAAAGGGAACAATACGGCCGTCGCGCTTGACGATCTGCTTCGGCACAGAAACCTTAAAGTAAATACTGTCCTTGCCAAAGGCAGCAGGGCCGTTTTTTCCGTTTGCCCCCTTAGCCCCTGCTTTGTTTATTTTACTTGTTTGTTCTTCTGCCAACATGAACCTATCTCCTTACCACGTAATGAGCAAAATAATGCCACGCAATCGCTGCGGGCTAACCGTCGCGAATGTGGCCGCAAACAACCGCCATTTGCAGTTTATTCACTTAAGAGTCGGTCAATTTCATGACGAATAGATTCCAGGTCACCCAGACGTAAATAGACGATGGCATAGCGAATATAGGCTACTTCGTCTACTTCTTTGAGCTTGCTAATGACGCGATCACCCACAAACCGGCTAGAAACTTCATCGCGCCCCACCTGCTGCAATTCTGCTTCTACTTCTCCGGCAATGCGCTCAATTTCGGACGCGGCCACCGGGCGCTTGGCACAAGAAACGCGCAACCCTGCTATCAGCTTGTCCCGGTCAAATTCCTCGCGCGTCCCATCCCGCTTGATGAGCAGGGGGGTGGCAAGAATCGGCCGTTCGTAAGAACTAAAGCGCCGGCCACATTGATCACAGACCCGCCGCCGCCGTGTGCCGCCACGCGCATCATGACTGGTATCTATGACGCTGGTTTTTTTATGATTGCAATACGGGCACTTCACGGCAAATCCTCTTTGTCAACGGCAAGCCTATTTCTGGGCTAAACAGCGGGTATTTAGATGAAATACGCCAGATATAGGGCTTGCTCATAAATATACCCCCACATCTGGCAGTAACGCAGGGCATTATAACACGGGGATAGGGTCAGAGCAAGTTAGATTTGCGCAAAAAAACCTTAAAAGTTGCGAGGGCGATTTTTGCTCTGGTTGGATGGTTGGATGGATGGTTGGTTGGATGGATGGTTGGTTGGTTAGTTGGTTGCAATTGCCAACCAACTAACCAACCTGTTATTTGCTGCGCTTGCGCAAAAAGGCGGGGATGTCCAGGTCGTTAAGCGGGAACCTGGGCTCTTCGCTGCGCGCAGGTACAGTTGTTGACGGGCGAGACGCGGGCACAGAAGCGGGTGCAGGGGGCGTGTATACTGGCGGGCGCTGCGTCACTGGCCGCCGTTCCGTCGGACGCGCCATCTGGCGCACTACCGGTCCGGTGTGTTCAAAACCGGTAGCAATCACGGTAATGCGAATTTCGTCTTGCATCGTCTCATCAATAACCGCGCCAAAGATCAGGTTGACGTCTGGATGCGCTGTCTCACGAATGATAGAAGCCGCCTGATTAATCTCGTACAGGCTCATATCGCGCCCGCCGGTTACGTTGAAGAGGATGCCGCGCGCGCCGTCAATGGTCACATCCAGCAAACGACTAGAGAGCGCCTGCTCGGCAGCCTGGCGCGCCCGCTCGTCGCCAGAGCCACGCCCAACGGCCATCAGCGCCGCACCACCCATAGACATGATTGCCTGTACGTCGGCAAAGTCCAGGTTGATCAGCCCCGGAACGGTAATCAGTTCGCTAATGCCCTGAATGCCCTGGCGCAATACGTCATCCGCCAGGCGAAAAGAATCCAGCAGCGACATGCGCTTGTCAGCCATTTCCAGCAGACGATCATTGGGAATGACGATGAGCGTATCCACATACTCTTTCAGGGCTTCAATGCCCGCTTCCGCCGCACGCAGGCGCTGTGACCCCTCAAAAGTAAACGGCCGTGTCACCACACCAATAGTCAATGCGCCCTCTTCACGGGCTGCCTTGGCCACAATGGGTGCGGCGCCTGTACCTGTGCCCCCGCCCATCCCGGCCGTCACAAACACCATATCCGAGCCGTGCAGCGCCTCGTGCAGTATATCCACCGACTCTTCGGCCGCCTTCGCGCCTATCTCCGGGTTTCCGCCAGAGCCTAAGCCGCGCGTGGTGCGTTCGCCAATCTGAATCTGCTGGCGCGCGCGACTTCCCTTCAAAGCCTGGCTATCTGTATTAATGGTAATGAAGTCAACCCCCACGATGTTTTCTTCAATCATGCGGTTGACGGCATTTCCGCCGGCCCCACCCACTCCCACAACGCGGATGAGCGCGGAGCCTTCGGTTGCTGGCATACGCTGTACTGATTTGACATTGTTCATTGTTTCACCCCTCTACTCAGTCTGGACTTTTCAGGGTCTTGTGGTGGCGGATCAGCGTGAAACCTAAAGTGTGAAACGTGCTGAAAGCTCTTTACACATTTCGATTCCCGATTAAGCCACAAAACACCAATCGTCCTTGCAGTTTTTAATCAGATGGTTTGCCAGCAAGCAGCACCTTGCCCAATCCATCCCCACCTCACACAATCAATTTGCATCCGGCAACAGCGCGCGCAACAGGCCGCCGAAACGGCGCGACCAGGGACGCCCTGCCTGCGCCGGACGGGGGCGATATGCCCCTTGCCCACTCATGGCCCAGCGCAACAGCCCCACGCCTGTGGCGTAGGCGGGGCTTTGCAGCGCATCTACCAAACCTACCAGGTTGCGCGGCGGCGCCACGCGCGCGGGCACATTCAGCACCCGCTCAGCCACCTGGGTAATGCCGCGCAGTTGCGCTGAGCCACCAGTAAGCACAATGCCAGCGGGCAGCAGACCATCGTAGCCAGAACGCTGAATCTCTTGCAGAATGAGCTGGAAAATTTCGTCCACACGCGCTTCGATAACCCGCGCCAGGTCTTGCCGCCCAACCTGAATTTTTTCGCCACCAAATGGCTCCACCGTAAAGACATAGTCCGGGTCAATCTCGTCTGGCCGGCAGTCGCCAAACCGGATTTTCACGTCCTCAGCCACTTCATAGGGGGCACGCAGGCCAATGGCAATGTCATTGGTAATGTG
The DNA here is from genome assembly GCA_937943625.1 of uncultured Anaerolineae bacterium. Lineage (GTDB taxonomy): Bacteria > Chloroflexota > Anaerolineae > Promineifilales > Promineifilaceae > JACSRF01. The sequence continues at coordinate 5,300 of CALEAD010000029.1, forward strand.
GTACCCCCCTACGGGAATCACTTTGGTATGCCAGACACTGCCCTGCATGTATAGGGCAATGTCAGTGGTACCCCCACCAATGTCGGCGACAATCACGCCCATTTCTCTCTCATTTGCTTCCAGTACTGCTTCTGCCGAGGCGATCGCGTTCAGCACATACTCATTGGTGGTAATACCAACGTTATCGGTGCAGGTGGCCAGGTTTTGCAACGCGGAAGAAGCAGCGGTGATGATGTGCGCCTCTACTTCCAGGCGAAAGCCGTGCATACCCAGGGGGCTGCGCACACTATCTTGTTCGTCAATGGTGTAACTGCGCGGAATGAGGTGAACAATCTGGCGGTTGTGCGGCACGGGAACGGCCTGCGCCGCATCCAGGGCGCGGGCAATATCCTGAGCGGAAACGCCGGTATCGCTGCGGGCGATGGCAACGGCGCCACGGCTGTTGACGCAGCTTATGTGTTCACCCGCCATGCTGACAAATGCCTGGGAAAGGTGATACCCGGAGGTCTGTTCCGCGGCTTCGACGGCTTTGGCAATGGCCAGGGAAGCTTCACCTACGTCTATGATCATGCCTTTGCGCATGCCGCGTGCGGGAACGATGCCCAGCCCAATAATTTGCAACTGGCGCTCGCGCACGGCGCCAACCAGGGCACAAATTTTGGTGGTGCCAATGTCCAGGGCAAAAATGATCTCTTCCATGCAGTTCCTTTCGCCGTGCGCTCTTTGGCGCTTATTGGGCGCGGTAGTATGGTTTCTCCTGGTTGCTGACGCTGACGTAGATGGGCGTAAGGCTACGCGCCAGCAGGTGCTGGATGATGGTTTCGTAGACGACGAGCTTTTGCGCCATGTCTGTGCCGACGCCAAAGTAGGCGCGCCAGCCACGGCCGTCTTGATAACTTAATCCTTCGGCGGGGCTGAAGTAAAGCTGCTCGATGTTGGGGCGCAGCTGGCGCAGTTGCAGCGCGCCGGCCAGGGCATCTGGGGGAATGAAGGGGGATGTGGGCTGGTCAACGGCCGTTTCTGCACTGCGCACCAGTCTGGGCCGCTCAGAAATAATGGTGAGCAGCCCCGCGTCGAAGCTGCGCGCGGGATAAACACGGCCGTTTGCCGTCACCCAATAATCCACTCCGCCCTCGCGCCAGATAGCAATCGGGCTATCCTCCGTCACCTCAATCAACACCTCATTCGGCCAGTGCACAGTGACGGTAGCTGACAAAACCCCGGGCACAGCACCGATCCGTTCGGCCGCATCAGCCGGGTTGACAGCAAAGACGTGGCTGCCACCCAGGCTACTCGCATTCACAATCTCCGTGGCGGGAATGACACTTGTGCCATGCACCGGCACTGTGGTCAGATAAAAGTTCACGTCCATGCCCACCAGGTACAAAGCCCAGATAGACAGCAGTAGCAAAGAGAGGCTAATCCAGCGGGAAGAAAAAATTGCCTGCTTCACTGCCTGCGTAGAAATGCGCACCGGCTGGCGATTGCGCAAGCGGCGCTGGCGCGCCGTGCGCGGCACTTGCAGTTGTGCCGGGCTGATGACGTGTGCTGTCTGCAGGCGGCGCATTTTTGGCTGCTTGCGCAGGCGCTGCCCACTATTTTGGGTGCGTAATGGGGTGGGTTGCAGCTTCCGTCTCATACTCACCTACTCATCTTCTGGCGCCGGTTGGGCAGAGAGCGGCGCCGGCTGTTTCTCTGCGTGCCGCTCCAGCGCCAGGGCAATCAGGCGATCAAGCAGCGCAGGGTAACTCAAACCGCTGGCTTCCCACAGCTTGGGGTACATGGAAATGCGCGTGAAGCCAGGGATTGTGTTGATTTCATTGATATAGACCTGACCACTCTCTTTATCAAGCAGGAAATCCACCCGCCCCAGGCCGGCGCAATCTACTGCTTTATAGGCGCGTATGGCCAGATCGCGCAAGGCGTCGGCTAAGGCTGCGGGAATGTCGGCGGGAATGATCAGCTCCGTATACTCGTCGGAGTCTGGCTCGGCCAGGTATTTAGCGGCGTAATCGTAAAATTCGCGGCGCGGGCAAATTTCGCCCACCACACTGGCAATGGGGTCATCGTTGCCCAGCACCGATATTTCCAGTTCGCGGGCGTTAATGCCCTGCTCCACAACAAGGCGACGGTCGTAAACGGCCGCTTCGTGCAGCCCCTTTTCCAATTCGGCGCGGTTGCGGCATTTGCTAATGCCCACACTAGAGCCAAGATTGGCCGGCTTAGTAAAGATGGGATAGTACAGGGCAGCTTCGATCTGCGCCAGGACGGCAGACGGCCGTTTGCGCCAATCCGACCGGTTCACCAGCAGCCAGGGCAAGATTGGCAGCCCGTTGGCGGCCATCACCTGCTTAAAGATCGCCTTGTCCATACCCACAGCCGAGCCAACCACGCCCGCGCCCACGTAAGGCAGCCCCGCCAATTCCAACAATCCCTGCACCGTGCCATCCTCCCCATAAGGCCCGTGCAGCACGGGGAAAACGACATCCAGGTGCGCCAGTTCGGTCAGGGCAGCTGGCTGCTCGCCGCGCTGCTCTATCTGCAGCAGCGCCGCGACCTGCGGGTCTGGCAGCAGCGCCACCGGGCGCGCTGCCGGGTTGCCCTGCGTCAGCGCCGCCAAGGCATCCCCCACCAGCCAACGGCCGTTCTTATCAATGCCCACCGGCACGACCTCATACCGCGTTGCGTCTAGCGCCGCCATTACCGAGCGCGCCGACCGCAGAGACACCTCATGCTCCCCAGAACGGCCGCCAAAGATGACACCCACGCGGATTTTTTGCCCAGAACTCATCTATCTCTCCTGCTACTGCTCAAACCGCCAATCTCCGACCAGCTCGATCTCTAGCTCCATCTCCACACCAAACTGCTCGCGCACCGAGTTCCATGCTTCGGCCAACAGCGCGCGAATATTTTCAGCCGTGGCATCCTCGTCATTGACAAAAAAGTTAGCGTGCTTTTGCGAAATCTGCGCGCCGCCCACGCGATACCCCTTCAACCCGGCCGTTTCGATGAGATAACCGGCATAATAATTTTCCGGGTTCTTAAACATGGAACCACAGCTTGCGCCACCGGGCTGCGTCTGCTTGCGGTGCGTGGTAAATGCTTCGGCGCGCGCCGCCAATGCCTGTGGATCGGCCAACGTCAGCGAAAGTTCGGCAGAAAGCACTACGCGCCGCCAGATTTCTTTGCCATGTTCGCGCTTGAGGATGCTGTCCCGATAGGCATACTGCATCTCTTCGTTGCTGTAAATGCGCGTTCCGCGCCCCGGCTCCCAAATGGCGGCGGCGCGCAGGTTGCTGTTCATGTCAGCGCCGTGCGCGCCCGCGTTGCCCACAACCGCGCCGCCGACTGTGCCGGGCACACCCACAGCCCACTCCAGCCCGCCCAACCCTTTGGAAACGCACTGGCGCGCCAGCGCTGAGAGATTGGCGCCCGATTCAGCGATGCAGATGACGCCAGCGCCGGTGTGGCGAAAGGTTACGTTTTTGGCTTTGTTTAGAATCACCAGCCCACGTATGCCCGCATCGGAAACGACAATATTCGAGCCGCCACCAAGAATGAAGTAGGGGATGCGCTGGGCATAAGCCGTCTCCACGGCCGTTTCCAGTTCCGCCGCACTGTTTACCACCAGAAACAGTTCCGCCGGACCGCCCACCCGCGCCGACGTGTAGCGCGAAAGGGGAACACCAACCTGCAACTGGGCGCCAAAAAGCTCGCGAAAGCGCTCTACTGCCCGCAGTGATGTGGTTACGTTCATAACGCTACTCCCTACTTTCAACCCTCTCATGCTTACCCATTCTTTGGCGTAAGCCCTGCAAAATCCATTCGCCCACCAGGTGCCCATCTCCGGCGCCCAGGTTTAAGATCACGTCACCAGGCAGCACGCGATCTAAAATGTAGGCAGCCGCCTCTTCGCGGCTGGGAATATAAACGGCCGCCGGGTGCTGCATGGCATCCAGGACAACGGCCGTATCCATGCCCAGCGTCTCCGTTTCGCGGCTGCGATAAATATCCAGCGCCACCACACGGTCTGCCAGATCAAAACTAGCAGCAAACGCTTGCAAATAGAGTTTCGTGCGGCTAAAGGTGTGCGGCTGCCACACAGCCCAGATGCGTCGCCCCAAGTAGCGCTGTCGCGCCGCCGCCAGCGTGGCGCGGATTTCCGTAGGGTGATGGGCATAGTCATCAATCACAGTCACCTGCCCTACCTCTCCTTGCACCTGAAAGCGCCGCCCCACGCCGCCAAAATTGGCCAACGCCTGGCGAATCTGATGGAAATCCAGCCCGGCATCCAGGCCAACCACAATTGCTGCCAGGGCATTGGCCACATTGTGCACACCGGGCACGCGCAGGCGCGCCAACCCCACAAGCTGACCCTTATGCTGGACAACGAAATCCATGCCTCCTAACAGGTTGGGGCGCAAATCGAGTGCCTGAAAATCGGCAGCACGCCCATCGGTTGTGCGCCCTTCAGAGGCGCGCGCCCGGTCGTTTGCCAACACGCTAAAAGTGGTCACCTCTACCCCTGGCAGCTCTACGCGCTGCAACAGGCGGCGCACGCCCTCATCGTCCATACAGGCCACCAGACGGCCGTTTTCTGGCAACAGCTGCACAAAATCGGCAAAGGCGGCCAGATAATCTTCTGCGGTGGCAAACATATCCGGGTGGTCGTGCTCGATATTCGTCACCACGGCAACCTCTGGGCGCAGCCCCAGGAACATATAGTCGTACTCGTCTGCCTCGATGACAAAGAAACCACCCTGCCCAACACGGCCGTTGCTTCCCCACTCCGGCAGCACCCCACCCACAATCACCGTTGGGTCCAGGCCCCCTTCCAACAAAATCTGGGCAATCATACCCGTCGTCGTCGTCTTCCCATGCGACCCGGCTATGGCAATGCCAATCTCATCCGCCATCAGATGGCCCAGCAAATCCGCTCGCTTCAATACAGGAATGCCCGCCGCACGCGCCGCCGCCACCTCCGCGTTACTTTCTGGTATGGCCGAAGAGATCACCAATGCCTCTGCGCCGGCAATATGGGCCGCAGCATGGCCGATAAACACCGTCGCGCCCTCTGCACGCAAAGCGGCCGTAAGCGCATTCTCCTGCATATCCGATCCCGACACGACAAAGCCGCGTCCCAACAGCACCCGCGCCACCGCAGAAATCCCCGCGCCGCCAATGCCCACCAGGTGCAACCGCATACCCGGCCGCAAGGCAAATGTCTGTCGTTGACTGTTAGACATTACTGCCATCATCACCTTAAATCATCACCACAATCACAAACAAAAACACCAGCACCACCAACACTGGCAAATAAGGCGCCAGGAAAGGCAGCGGCAAATTATCCACCAGACTGCTCGGCGGAACCATGCCCAGCCCAGGCCGCATCAGCACCATCATGTCAAACGGGTAATTCACCCCCGCCGGTAGCGCCTGATAGCCGGCCGGGCCAATCTGGTACTCCAGAAACGCCCAAAGCGTACCCACCAGCAAATAGCCATTCACGGCACCCACGATTGCCCCCGTCACCTTATCCTGAAAGCGATCCCGCACACGCAGCCGCTCTGCCAGGCGCGTACCCGCTAACGCCGGCCCCTGGTAGCTAAAGAAGGTAATAAATAAATGCACCGCCACCAAAATGTAATACTGCCGTCGCCGCAGGGCCTCTGGGTCGGGCATGGCCAGGTCTACCGTTGCCCCTAGCAAAGAGATCAAAAAGGGGCCAAATTGATTCAGCGCAAACAGCGAAAGCACCAGGCCAGAGGTGGCGATCACCTCACGCGTCCACCCACGCAGCGCGCCAATCAAAGCAAAAAAGGCTACCATCAGCCAAAACAGCGTTTCCAGGCTAATCATGCGCCACCCCCTTTGCCAGCCCGGCAAGTAGTTGCGCCACGTTTGCGGCCGCATCTGGCGCGTCCAGCGCGCGCGCCGCCGTACCCATTTGCGCCAGGCGCGCCGGGTCCTGAATTAACCCCAGCACCGTTGGCACAAGCTGTACCGGCAGGCTTTCATCCGTCAACTGCACAGCCGCACCCTGCTGCGTGAGAAAATCGGCATTCACCTTTTGGTAACGCCAGGCCCAGGCCAGCGGCACCAGCACTGCAGGCAAGCCAAAAGCAGGCCCTTCACCCATCATGCTAGCCCCAGCACGCGCCAGCACCAGGTCTGCGGCGCGAAAGGCCGCACCCATGCGCTCATGCAGGTAAGGATACGGCCGATAATAAGCCCGCTCTGCTTCAGTTAATTGCGCCGCGTTGGCCTCCACCTCTGGCCAGGTCAACTCGCCGCTAATGTGAATGACCTGAATCTGCGCCAGCAGCACCGGCAGCGCCGCCATCAGGGCGCGGTTAATGGCCTGCGCGCCGCGACTGCCGCCAAAAACGAAGAGCGTGCGCCGACCAGGGCTTAAATCAAACTGCGCCAGCGCCTCTGCCTGGCTGAGTGCCGCCGCCGCGCGCAGTTCAGGACGCACAGGGTAGCCGGTGACAACCATTTTCGCCTCTGGCACGTAAGCGCGCGAATTGGCCGAGGTGCAGGCAACTTTTTGCGCCAGGGGCATGATGGCTTTGAGCGCAGCACCCGGCTCCACATCAGGTAGATAGATGGCAATCGGTACACCGCGCAGCCACGCAGCCAGGGCAACCGGTGCCGCCATGTAGCCGCCCGTCAACAGCGCCACATCAGGGCAAAAACGGCCGATCGTTTGCCACACCGTCCCTATGCTCCAGGTCAACTTGACTGCGTTCATCACCCTCACCTGCGGCGAGACGCTAACAATTGGCCCGCCGCGTATTGTCTGCAGATAAATGCCGGTTCTGGGAACCAGCTTCTCTTCCATTTCGCCTTTAACGCCTATCCATAAGAGCGCCTGGCGCGGCACGCCCATGTTTTGCAGGGCAGTAGCCACCGCCAATGCGGGGTAAATGCCCCCGCCCGTGCCTCCGGCGCAAATCAGTGCTTTCATCATCCTGGCTCTGTGAGCCTTATCAATATGTAAAGCGTGAAATAGGCATGGTGCAAAGCATCTTTACAAATTTGACTGCCACCACCGACCACTGCCGCTATGCCTCTCCAGTATTGCGGTCGGCGGCCAGCTGTCTGCGGTCGAAAAAAAATTGTAAAGCATCGCATCAGCGTATCAGGAACCATGCCATGAAACATAACATCTATCTCTTCCCTTTTCACCTGATGCCGCCTACAAACCATTCAGCCCCTGATTTTGCTCATGCTTTCTTCACCGGTTGCGGCATGGGTGGCTGGATGCGGCGCGACATGGCCGCATCACGGGAAATGTTCAGCAAAATACCTGCGCCAATCAACGAAAAGAGCAGTGATGAGCCGCCATAGCTGAGGAAGGGCAAGGGAATGCCGGTAAAAGGGATGACGGCCGTAATCACGGCAATGTTAATCAACGCCTGATAGGCCAACCAGCAGGTAATGCCCAGCGCCAGCAAGAAGCCATAGCTATCGCGCGCCTGCTGCGCTGCGCGCACGCCGCGCCACACCAGCAGCGCCAGCAGCCCAATGACAAACAACGCCCCTAGCAGGCCCAGCTCTTCACCCAACACGGCAAATACGCCGTCGGTGTGCGCCGCAGGCAGCGGGCCGAATTTTTGCGTACTTTCACCCAGGCCAACACCCGTCCAGCCGCCGCGCCCCAGGGCAATGAGCGATTGGCGCACATGCCAGCCTGCCTGCTCAGGGTCGCGCAGGGTAACGGTGAAGTCATCTACGCGGTTGCGCGCATGGGGCAGGGTGAGCACGAGAAAGGTGAAGGCAGTGCCACCCAACAGCCCCGCCAGGCCAAATTGCCGCCAGTCTGCCCCAGCAACGAAAAAAAGGGTAAAGCTAACCAGGGCAATAAGAACGGCCGTACTCAGGTCAGGCTGGCGCACAATCAGCGCACATACCACGCCGGTAATGATGGAAAAGGGAATAAGCCCATATGTCAGCTTCTTGATGCGCTCTCCTTTAGTAGAAAGCCAGTGGGAGATGTACAAAATGGTCGTCAGCTTGGCCACCTCTGAGGGCTGGTAAGAGCCTTCCATCAGGCCACGCCGCGCGCCAAAAATCGCCTCGCCAAAAAACAGCAGAAAGAAAAGCGCGACCAGTGTGAACGCCAAAAAAGGCACCGAAAAGCGGCGCAGCAGGTGATAGTCAAACTGCATAATCACCACAATAGCGGCCAAACCAAGCAGCATCGCCACTGCCTGCCGCTTGATGTAGTAGGTGGCCTCATCTTTGAAGAGGATGCCATAGTCAAAAGTGGTGCTATATACCATGAGCATCCCCACCACCAGCAGCCCGGCAATAGCCAGTAACAGCCAGTAATCAAACTGAAAGCGCATATTGGGCATCACCCGGTCGCTACGTTTGCGCATGACGTTGACAGTTGTCATAAAACCAATCTCCACTCTCCGGTTTCTAATCCGACATGGTTCAAGCAATCTTTACAATTTGACCGCCGACCGCGATTTTGCCAGTGAAGAGCGGTCTGTCGTCGGTCATCTGCGGTCAGAAATTTATAAAGCACCGTTTCCAGAGAAAATGAACCATGCCCCTAATCCTTACCCCGACAGGGCGCGCACCAGCTCGCGAAAGGTTTCACCCCGTTCGGCAAAATCCTGAAACGCATCATAGCTGGTGCCGCCAGGGGAAAGCAGCACAATGTCGCCGGCAACGGCCGTTTGCGCTGCCACTGCAACCGCCTCAGCCAGGGTTTGCACCTGGGTAAACTGGGTACAACCGGCCTGCACCAGATAGTCGGCCAGCGTTTGTGCCAGTGCGCCAAACAGCACTACATGCTTGACACGCGCCGCGACCTGCCGTGCCCACGCCTGCCACACCATGCCTTTATCCTGGCCGCCCGCCAGCAGGATCAGTGGTTCGGTAAAGGAGTCCAGTGCTGCCAGGGCGCGCTCTGGCGCCGTAGCGATGGAGTCATTGATATAGCGCACGCCGCGCACTATTGCCACTTCTTCCAGGCGATGCTCCACGCCCTTGAAGGTGCGGATGGCTTGCGCCATCGCCAACGGCTCAATGCCCACGCTATCCGCCAGGACAACGGCCGCCAGCACATTCAGCAGATTGTGCGCCCCGCGCAGGGGAATCTCGCAGAGGGGCAGCACCGGCCGCTCGCGCTGCCCATCGCGCAGCCACACCTGCGCCTGGTGCACAAAAGCGCCATCGGTCACCGGCTGCCGCGCGCTGAAGAGGCGCAGCCGCCCTTGCACCAGCAGCACCAGCCCCAGTGAACCAGGGTCGTCGGCAGAGAGAACGGCCGTATCGCCAGCCCCCTGGTAACGCAAAATGTTCGCTTTTGCAGCCGTATACGCCGCCATCGTCTTGTGCCGGTCTAAATGGTTGGGCGTAATGTTCAGTACGGCCGCTATTTGTGGACTCTGCGGCCACAGCTCAAGCTGAAAGCTGGAAAGCTCTTGCACCACCAGGTCATCGGCCTCTATCTTGTCCAGGTCGGCAATCAACGGGCGGCCGATATTGCCCCCTACCCAGGTGCGCCGTTCGGCCGTCTGGCAAATCAGCCCTGTCAGTGCCGTCGTCGTCGTCTTGCCGGCGGAGCCGGTAATGCCAATGACGGGCGCAGGCACGCGGCGCATAAACTCCAGCGAATCATTGGTCAGCAGAATGCCCTGCTGCCGCGCCGCCTGCACCAGCGGCGTATCTGTGGGAACGCCGCCACTAATAGCCAGCACATCCGCCCCCTCTAGCAGGCTCATGGGGTGTTCGCCAAGCACATAGGTCAGGGGCAAATCAGCCAGTTCTGCCAACGCCGCAACCAGCTTTTCTGCCGGGCGCAAATCAGACACTACCACCTGTGCCCCCACGCCCACGGCAAAGCGCGCTAGCGCCATGCCTTGTCGCGCCAGCCCCAGAATTACCAGTCGTTTGCCGTGAAGCGTGTCCATCATCGTGGTTAGTAGGGAGTGGGGAGTGGTTAGCCAATCTCCAGTCTCTAAATAATTGCCAGGGCAATGCCCACCATTGCTACCAAAATGGCAATGAGCCACCAGCGCTGCACCACCTGCGTTTCGCTCCAGCCAATCAGCTCAAAATGGTGATGCAGCGGCGCCATTTTGAAGAGCCGTTTGCCGCCGCTGGCCTTGAAGTACAGCACTTGCAGCGTGGTGGAGAGCATGGTGGCAATGGGTACGGCCGCAATGATGGGCAAAATTAGCCATTGATTCGTCATCAGCGCCACCACACCCAGCGCGCCGCCAAGTGCCTGGGAGCCAACGTCACCCATGAACATTTGCGCGGGCTTGGCGTTGAACCAGAGAAAGGCAAAACAGGCGCCGACGACGATAAAGGAAAAGGTCACCAAAAATTGCTGCCCCTGGATGCGGGCAATGATGCCGTAAGCGGCAAAGGCGGTGGCGGCAATGATGCCTGCCAGGCCATCCAGCCCATCGGTGATGTTCACGGCGTTGGCCATGCCGGCAATGATGATGACAGCAATGGGAATATACAAAATGCCGATGTTGACAAGGACAGGCACGGTGGGAACGGCCGTTAGCCCCTGGCCATTATTAACGCCGAAGTAAATGAGTAGGGCCGCCACGAGGGCAATGCCTAGCTGAAACCAGATTTTCACGCGCGCGCGAATGCCTTTTTCCCCATGTGGGCGCGGGCGGAAACCGAGATAATCATCAATGCCACCTAGAATGGCATAGGCTAGCATCGTTGCCAGGGGAATGAGCACGCTTTCGGCAATTTCGCGGTTCTGCACCAGATTGACAATGTTCACCACAACGCTGACGACGATTGTCCAGCCGACAATGAGGATGCCCCCCATCGCCGGCGTGCCCATTTTGGTCATGTGCGTCTGTGGGCCGTCTATGCGAATTTGCGCCCCCAGCTTCAGACGGCGCATGAGTTCCACCAGGGGGCTGCCCCAGATGACGGCCATGAGGAAGGTGAAGCCACCCACAGTTAAAGAGAAGGCCATGGAGTATCCCTCCGGATCGCTTCGACAATGCGCGCCATGCGCATGCCTAACGAGCCTTTGATCAGAATGGCGTCCTGTGTCTGGATGAGCGCTTGCAGCAGGGCAACGGCCGTTTCCACATCCTCTACCTGATGCACGGCCAGGGGGGACATGCCCACTGTCAGTGCTTCGTCGGCAATCCAGCGCGCGCGCCGGCCCACGGTCAGCAGCACGTCGGCCACGTCGGCAGCACGCCGCCCCACCAGGCGATGACCGGTTTCTTCCATGTAGCCCAATTCTAGCATGTCGCCTAAGACAGCCACTTTACGGCCGGTTAATTCTTGCAGCAGGTTCAGCGCCGCTAACGCCGAATCGGGGCTGGAATTGTAGGTGTCATCTATAATCAGCGAATCTTGCGGCCCCGGCACCGTCACCAGGCGCAGCTGCGAGCGCAGTGAGGAGAGGCCAGTGATGATTTCTTCCCACCCCAACCCTTCTATCAGGCCAACGGCCGCAGCGCGCAGTGCCGTGTGCACATTGTGCTGCCCCATCAGCGGAACCCGCAGCGAGAGCGACTCACTTCCATAATTCAACGTAAAGCGCACCCCTTCCAGCCCCATCGAGCGAATGTCAGAAGCCCACAGGTCCGCAGTGGGGTTCAGGCCATAAGTGAAAATACGCGCCTGGGTGTACGCCGCCATGCTCATCACGCGCTCGTCGTCGCGGTTGAGCACGGCTACGCCATCGGCCGGTAGCGCCTCCACCAGTTCGCGCTTGGCGCGCACAATACCCTCCATGCTGCCCACACGCTCCAGGTGCACGGGGCCAATCATGGTGACAACGCCAATGGTCGGCTGCGCCAATTCGCACAGCAGGGAAATTTCGCCGGTGGCGTACATGCCCATCTCCAGCACGGCGCGCTCATGCTGCACGCGTAGCGCCAGCAGCGTCAGGGGTAGGCCAATCTCGTTGTTGCGGTTGCCCGGCGATTTGAGCGTGTGGAAGCGCTGTGACAAGACGGCGTGAATGAGTTCTTTGCTGGTGGTTTTACCCACGCTGCCAGTGATGCCCACCACGCGCAGGCTGAATCGGGCGCGCCACGCTTTGGCGGCCTGTTGCAGGGCGCGCAGCGAGCTATCTACCAGCAGGCACAGGGGCTGGCTGAACTCAATCACGGGGGGCAGCTCGCCGCTGCGCAGGTCCAGGGTGGGCAGATTGGGCAACGGCCGTTCCACAATGGCCGCCACTGCCCCGCGCGCAAACGCCTGCGCCACATATGCATGCCCATCCACCTGCTCCCCGGCAAAGGCGACAAACAGGCTGCCCGGCTGCACGGTGCGGCTGTCTATCTCTACCGAGGTAAGCGCCGGTTCCTGACCGGTAGCGCGGTAGGGCGAAAAGGTCTGCAGGAAATGGGCGAGAGTTAACATCATAGGTAGTGGTAAGTGAATAGTGGTTAGTGGTTGCGTGCGGCAACAATCTCCGATTGCAGGCGAATGTGGTCTGGGGGAATGTCCAGCAGCACAACCAGCTCTTTCACCAGGTCGGCAAAAAGGGGCGCGGCAGTGGTAGACCCCCAGGGAGAGACGCGCGGGCGATCCAGCTTTACGAGAATGGCAATCTCCGGATCGTCGGCGGGCAGCCAGCCCACAAAGGAAGCGATCGTGTCCGTTGGGTGGTAGCCATATGGTTCGGGAATTTGTGCCGTGCCAGTCTTGCCAGCCACGGTGTACCCGTCTACCTGCGCGCCGTACACTTCTCGGGCAACGGCCGTTACCGCCATAGCCGTCACAATGCGTGCCGTTTCGGCGCTGATGGGATGACTGAGCGCCACCGGTTCATGTACAAAGATACGGCCGTCGGGGTAACGCCGTTCCTGCACTAGGTAAGGCTGCATCAGGCGCCCCTCATTCGCTAACGCCGAGATAGCCAGTAACATCTGCAGCGGCGTCGTTGCCATACCCTGGCCATAGGAGTTGGTCGCCAGCAACGCATCCGTCCACAAATCACTACCGGGTAAATGCAGCGTACCGCCAATTTCCGCTTTCAGGTCAATGCCAGACGGCCGACCAAAGCCAAAAAGCTGATAATAGCGGTAAAACGTCTCTGGCCCCATCCAAACCGCCAGCGTAGCCGCACCCACATTTAGCGAACGCGCCAGTAGCGTCGTCATATCCACCGTACCCGGCGCGCTGCGGTCCCAGTTATATGTCAGGTGGCCGCCCACTTCCAGCACGCCCGCATCGTAATAAGTGCTTTGTGGCCCCACAGTGCCCGAATCCAGTGCCGCCGCCATTGTAATCAGCTTCATCACCGACCCAGGCTCATATTGCTTGCTGATGGCCGGGTCTAGCAGCAGTGACTTATCGGCGCGATAGAAATCATATGGGTTGTAACAAGGGTAATTGGCAATTGCCAGAATTGCGCCCGTGCGCGGATTCATCACAATAATGGTGCCGCTTTCTGCACCATACTGCGCCAACCCCTGCTTCAGATGTTTCTCCACCACATACTGCACTGTGCGATCAATCGTCAGCACCAGGTCCGCGCCATCGCGCGCAATCACGCTCTGCTGCATCGTCAGCGGAGAGATGTTGCGCACAATACTTGCCGCTTCCCCTGCCAATTCCTGCTGGTAATACCCCTCCAGGCCAGAACCGCCATTGCCGTCAAAATCCACATACCCCAAGATGTGGCACATCAGCTCATTTTGTGGATAGAAGCGGCGGGGCAATGGATCGATCTGCACTCCTTCATAAGGCAAAGCGCGCACCAATTCTGCCACTTCTGGCGAAACACGTCCCTCAATCAACTGGTACGGCGTGTTTTGCTCCAGCAAAGCGCGAATTTCTAGCTGGGGCCGCTGCAAAATAGAAGAGAGCGCCGCCGAAAGTTCCTGCGGTTTATAAACCAGGTTTGGGGCCACGCTAATCTGATAATCAGCACCGTTAGCTGCCAACACCGCGCCGTTGCGATCATAAATAACACCACGTTCCGGGCGGGCAATCAGGGTCAACTTGTCGCTGGTGCGCTCTGCCCACGCCTTTCCCTGTAAGATCTGAAACGCAAACAAGCGACCAACAATGATAACGGTCGCAAACATCAGGCCAATTAACACAATCCATAATCGTCTATGCTGGCTTTTGTTCATTGCCTATCTCCGGTGTTGTGCCTTGCTCAACTGCTGAAGCATCTCCAATTGCCTGTTCTTTGCGTTCCACGGAACAAAGCAGTGCTGGTGATAACAGGCAAAAACGACATTGACGCTGATACCTGCCTGGGCAAGGATGTTGCTGATGGCAGCAATAACGCCTATGGCCGATCCAAGAACCTTTGCGCCTCTTTTACTGACGCGACTCGCCACGCATGAAGTCGGTCATACTGCTGCGCAACAGCAGCCACAGTGCCTGGCTCATGGTCTCCGGGGGCGCTCTTAGCACCGTTTCTGCGGACTTTTCTGCCGCCGGCATGACGGGATAATTTTCGACAATGATGTATTCGATTGCCTCTGGATCAGCAGGCACAAAACCGAGTCGCACGGCTTCACGCTGTAACCGCTCCAGGGACTGCGCTTCGGCAATTTTACGCTCCAGGGCAGCGTTGTTGCGCTGTAGCACGTCCAGGTCTTCTTGTAAGAATTGCACGCGGCGGCCAACCATGGCAATGCGACTGGTCTGACTGAGATAGATGAGACCGAGAACTGCCACCAGAATGAGGATGATGCCCCAACCGAGGGCAGCCTGCGCTTCGGTCAGCCGGCTTAAGCGCCGCCATTGGTCGCGGACTTTGCGCGCCGACGCGGTTCCTGGCGCGGCCGCTACTGCAGCCCCTGAGGCGGTTGCTGAATTTGTCGCCGAAGCGGTTTTTTGATTGGCCACGTTTTCTCGTTTCATAACCATGATCTCTGGCCTGATGGATGACTGGGCGTGGCGGCACTACTCCTCACGTTTCACGTCCACCAAAAATGAATCAGTTTGTCAGTTTTTCTACAACGCGCAACCGGGCACTGCGGCTGCGCGGGTTGGCGGTAATTTCGGCTGCCGTGGCCTTGACTGCTTTGCGTGTGACCAAGCGCACGGTGGCGCGCGCAGCACAGGTGCAAACTGGCTGCGCAGGTGGGCAGGTGCATGGGCTGCTTAGCTGGCGGAAGGTTTGCTTGACAATGCGGTCTTCCAGGGAATGAAAACTGATGACGGCCAACCGCCCGCCGGGGCGTAGTAGGGTCACGGCCGTTTCCACGCCTACTTTTACCGCTTCTAACTCCTGGTTGACGGCAATCCGCAGCGCCTGAAAGACTTGCGTGGCCGGGTGAATGCGCCACTGTCGCCGGCTAAGCCGGGCAATGGCCTGGCCTAACTGCGTGGTGGTGTGAAACGGCCGTTGCTGCACCACCATTTGCGCAATCCGCCGGCTGTGCGGCTCTTCGCCATAGCGCCAAAACAGGTCCGCCAATTCTTCTTCGCTTAAATTGTTAACCAGCTCTGCCGCCGTTGGCCCCTGGGTAGGGTCAAAGCGCATATCAAGCGGCCCCTCGCGCAGGAAGGAGAAGCCACGCCTGTCGTCATCTAGTTGGCGGGAGGAAAGCCCCAGGTCGAGCAAGATGCCATCCAGCGCCGTAAATCCATGTAAAGGAGCCAGCTCTGCCATCTGCGCATAGCTGGCATTGAGAAAAATAACCCGTTCCCCATAAGCGGCCAGCCTGATTCTGGCATAGGCGATGGCCTCTGGATCGCGGTCAAAAGCGAGAACGCGCCCATTGGGAGCGGAACGCTCGAGCAAACCGGCTGTGTGCCCGCCCGCGCCAACTGTGCCGTCGAGAAAACGGCCGTTTACCGGCGGTTGCAACAGCGCCAGCACTTCATCATACAAAACGGGAATGTGAGCCACCGGATACCCTCAATCACCATGACGGCTCACCGTGAACGGCCGTTAAATTCCCAGGTCTTGCCAACGGCTGGCATCGCTGTTGCTTTCAACCGACTGCCGCACCGTTTGCCAGGCTTCTGCGCTCCACAGTTCAATGTAGTTGAACATGCCGGCAATGACGACTTCACCGTCAATGCCGGCAAATTCACGCAGGTACGGCGGCACCAAAATACGCCCCTGACGGTCGGGCAGCAGGTCTACTGCGCCAGAAAAAACGCGCCGACGAAAAGCACGCACCCCTTCATCGGACAACGGCCGTTCGGCCACACGCTGCGCCAGACCTTGCCACTCATCCATCGGGAAAATCATCAAGTTCTGGTCGAATCCACGCGTCACCACCAGCCCGGCCGCCAATAAATTGCGGAACTTTGCCGGAATCGTCAACCTGCCTTTTTCGTCTAGCGTGTGCGTGTACTCGCCCAGAAACATTGCCACTACTTCCTGTGGGCCGGGGTCAATTTCCGAACCCAGTTTTGGAAAAAATTAGAACATATGTTTTGATATACCCCATTTTCACCCGATTTTGACCGCTAAATCGTGCCCTTATGCCCCACTTTACCCCACTTTTTACCACAATTTGCCCCAGTATACACCAAAGCCCCCACAATGTGAAGCACCAGGTGAAAGTTTTAAGCATGAAATTGTGAAAAAACAGCAAGAAATTTATCTCGTCACCTATCAGCATTTCAGTCAGTCAGCCTGTCAGCTTTCCCGCTCACCAGCCAACAAAAAAGCCCGACAGGTATTCACCTTATCGGGCTTTGCGTACCTGACGCGACCGTTGCCGGAAACGACTCAGCAGTGGGCGCAGCATCGGCAGCCGTAACATCAACAGCAGCGCCAGTAGCGCCGCAAACAAAGCAGGCTGTGTATACACGTTTTTTACCAACCAAAAGTAATGCACAATGGCCAATATCGCCGCCAGGTAGACCCACCGGTGCAGCCGTTTCCAATTTTTACCCAGACGGCGCATGGCCCAACGATTGGAGGTGAGTGCCAGCGGCAGCAAAATAAGAAAAGCCGCCAGCCCCACCAGCACATACGTGTTGCCAAGCAACGCTGCACGAATGCGGAACCACACCAGACCATAATCCACATAGACAAAAATGAACAGGTGCAGCGCCGCATAGCCAAAAGCATACAGCCCCAGTGTCTTGCGCAAAGGGATCACCTGCTTCCAGCCACTCAGCAGGTGCAGCGGCGTTACGGACAGGGAAAGCAACAGTAACACCAGCGCCGCCTTGCCAGTACGCAGCGTCGCCTCCCGGATGGGGTCAGCGCCAAGCTGTCTGCTGCTGGCGTGCCAGAGCAACAGCGCCAGAGACAGCAGCGCACCCGTATGCACGAACAGGCGGGTGAAGGAAGAAGAGGAAAACATGCGAATGGATGGCAAGAGACAAACAGGCAGGAAGTAAAAGGTGGAAGGCAAGAAGCGAGGGGCAAAAATAAAAAAACCGCCACCTGCTCTCTTCCTGCCCCTTCCAGCTAAAAGTCGCGGCGCAAATCCTGGCCGGCGTACAGCGCCGCTACCTGCGCCTCATAGCCGTTGAACAGCAGCGTATCACGCCGTCCCCATTCGCCAATGCGCCGTTCACTGGCCTGCGACCAACGCGGGTGCGGCACAGAGGGGTTCACATTGGCGTAAAAGCCATACTCGTTGGGCGCGGCTGCCATCCACAAAGAGACAGGCTGGTAATTGACCAGCTCGATTTTGACGATGGATTTAATGCTCTTAAAACCATACTTCCAGGGAACTACCAGCCGCACCGGCGCCCCATTTTGCGGCAGCAGGGGTTTGCCATAAATGCCAGTTGCCAGCAAAGTCAGGTCGTGGCGCGCCTCATCCAGGCGCAGCCCTTCTACGTAGGGCCAGTTAAAGCTGCGCCGTCTCTGGCCGGGCATTTGTTGCGGGTCGTATAGGGTCTCAAAGCGCACGTGGGTGGCCTCGGCTAATGGCTCTACCTGATCCAACAACTTGTGCAGCGGGAAGCCCACCCAGGGAATGACCATAGACCATGCTTCGACGCAGCGCAGGCGATATACGCGCTCCTCCTGGTCAAAGCGCGTGCGCAGGTCGTCTATGTCGTACACGCCAGGGTTACGCACCAGACCATACACCTCCACCTGCCAGGGTGAGGTGACAAAGTTTTGCGCCAGAGGGGCCACGCCCTCTTTTTCAATGGAAAACTCGTAGTAGTTGTTGTAGGAGACGATGGCCTGATAGTCGGTGAGGGGGTCGCCTAGCTCATCGGTTGTGGCCAGAATTGCGCCGGGGGTCTGGCCTTCCGTGCCGGTTGTGGCAGCGCGACCGCGCGGGGCGTTGTCTGCCACAGGACTACAGGCGGCAGCAATCAGGGCAGTTGCAGAGAGAGCCGCAGCGCCTTTGATGAATTGGCGGCGCGACAGATAGAGGCGCTCTGGTGTTATTTCGGCTGAGGAGATGTCGTAGGATTTGCGGGTTTTAATCAACATAGGTTTGCCGGGAGGGTAGGATTTTGAATTGAGTATAGCAAACCTGTGGCGGCAAGAAGGGAGTTTTCTGAAGGTCGGTTAAGGTTATTGGTGGCAAGTGAAGTTGATTGGTGGTTTGTCAAGGGTGGTTGCCGAACTTTTTGCTGGGGTCTGACGAAATTTGCGTTGACCTCTGGCATCGTAACGCGATTTGTCAAATCGCGCTACACTGGCAGCTGGCAAAAACGCCAGTGTCCCGCTTTTTCTTTGACTGTCAACTGCGCTCAGCCGACCGCGATTTGTCTGTAGTCTGGGGGTTGGCGGTCGGCCGTTGGCAGTCAGCTGTTTACTGAATGATGATGGTAATGGTGTGGGGTTCACCGACGTAGTTGCTGTCTTTGATGACGATGAGGCGCAAATAGTAGTTGCCAGGAGGCAGGGCATCGGCGTGCAGCATTTCTAGCACACCGTTGACGACGGGCGTGTTGTGGGTTTCGCCTAGCGTGACCCAGTTGATGTTGTCCCCTTCGGGAATGCCTAGCTCTATTTTGTAGAACTGGACGACGGCCGGATCAAAGTCGGCCGTACCCACGATGGGCAGGATACCGCTGACTTTGTCGCCGCTGCGCGGGGTGACGATGCGCCAGATGGCGGGGGTGTTGGGGTCGCGCGCCAGGGCCAATAGTTCTTCGTTGCAGGGCTGGCTGGGCAGAATGGCCAGGTTGTTGGCCTGCGCCCATTCATGTGCGCCTTTGAGGCTCTGGGGGTTGCGCGGGGGAGTGAGAAAGAGCTGGGGCTGGGCGGTGGGGGGCAGTAAGCCAACGGCCGTTCCCTGGGGAAAATGGCAGAACAGTTGGGGCGGCAGGGCGTTCTCATCTGACGTGGGCTGTGCCACTTCTAGCGGCACGGGTGGCAACGCAACGGCCGTCATACGCCAGACGGCCGGTTCCAACTGTTCCCACACTACCGTATCGGGCAAGGGGGTGGGCGTGGGGGGCTGCGGTACGGCCGTTGGCTGCGTGAGAAACCATTCACTGCCGCCGGGGGCGCAATCTACTGCGCCAATGGTGATAGAGGCCAGACTGCACAACGGCCGTTTTTCCAGGCCCAGCTCCAGCGGTGGCACAAACTCCGCGGCGGGCGGCGCGCCATTCAGCCACAACGCCGTTTGCAACGCCGCATCCTCATACACCGCCAGCATATAATCACGCCAAAGCGGAGCCGCACCTGTGAGGCCGCTGATGTTGCGCATGGGGCTATTGTCTGTATTCCCCGCCCACACCGCCACCACCAGTGCAGGCGTGTAACCGACCGTCCAGTTATCGCGGTAATCGTTCGTGGTGCCCGTTTTGGCCGCCGCCGGGAAAGGCAACGCCAGCGGGTTGTTACGCCCCATCGCCGGCTCACGCGCCGCGTCATCATCCAAAATATCGCTGATGAGAAAGGCCACGCGCGGGTCTAACACCGGTTCGCCTGCGGGGGGTTGGTATTCGTAAAGCAGTTCGCCGTTGCTTTTTTGCACGCGCAAAATAGCCACAGGCGGAACCCGCTGCCCGTTGTTAGCCAGGATGGCATAGACAGAAGCCAATTCTAGTGGCGTCAACTCACCCCCCCCCAGGGTCAGGGAGAGACCATAGCGCGTGGCGTCATTTTGCCAGCTGCGAACGCCCATCTGCTGCGCAAATTCGAGATAGCGCGGCAGACCAATGTCTTGCAGCAGCAGCACGGCGGGGATGTTGTAGCTATTGGCCAGGGCGGCGCGCAGGCGCATGGGACCATGAAAACGGCCGTCGTAATTTACCGGCCTGTACACAGTGCCATCAAATTGGGGATATTTTACCTCCACGTCCCACAACAGGTCGCCCAGCGTCCAGGCAGGCGCGCCGCCGTCTGCGGCGGGCAGCAGCGCGGCGGCGTAGGTCAGGGGCTTGATGGCGCTGCCAGGCTGCTGCGGCGAAAGAGTGACATTGACACGGCCGTTAATGGCATCATCGTGGTAATTGACGCTGCCCAGCATGGCCAGAATCTCGCCCGTGCCTGGCTTCAGCGCAATGAGGGCGGCATTGGTCAGGTTGTGTTCAGGGCCAACGGCAGTGACGTGCTGCCGCGCCAGCTGTTCTGCCAGACGTTGGTAATTCAGGTCAAGCGTCGTCGTCACACGTAGGCCACCATTGGCTACCACTTCTGCGCCAAACTGCGCCTCTAGCAGCTGGCGCGCATAAACGGCAAAGTGGGGCGCGGTCAGGCTGACCGACTGCGGCGCAAATTCTAATGGCTGTTGGTAGGTGGGCAAAATCTGCTCCTGCGCCAGAAAACCCTCGCTGGCCATCAGGTGCAGCACCACCCACTGCCGCTCTTTGGCTTTCTCAAAATTGGCATAGGGGTCCAGGTCTACGGGACTTTGCGGCAGCCCGGCAAGAAACGTAGCTTCGGCCAGGGTGAGCGCAGCCGCGGGCTTGTTGAAGTAGGCTTGCGCTGCTGCTTCGATGCCGTAGGCAAGATTGCCGTAGTAGATTTCGTTCAGGTACATTTCCAGAATTTCTTCTTTGCTGTAGCTGCGCGTCATGATCCAGGCCAGCACAATCTCTTTGAGCTTGCGGTTATAGGAAACGGCCGTGCGCTCTTCGTAATCAAAGGCAATGTGGCGCACAAGTTGTTGTGTGATGGTGCTGCCCCCCACAGGGCGGCTATCCGGATTGCGCAAATTGGCAATGATGGCCGCCACCAGTGAGGGGGCATCTAGGCCTATGTTTTCGTAGAAGGTATCGTCCTCAACAGCCACCGTCGCTTGAATGAGGTGCGGCGGAATCTGGCTGAGGGGAACGGCCGTGCGCTTGCCTTCGCCAAAAATCTCCCACAGCGTTTCGCCGTTGCGGTCAGTGATGAGGGTGGTCTCAAAGGTTTCACGCTCACGCGCCGTCTCCAGGCGCGCCACGCCCGCCTCAATCTCGCGCGAAAAGTCGGCATAGATCAGCGTCCCGGCAATGAGAATGCCACCAAACACGAGAAAGGCCAGCAGCAACAGGCCCAGCAAAAAAGCGCGGCCCAGGCAGCCGCCACAGCCGCAGCCACGACGCGACGCGGCGGGCATAGGTGCAGGAGATGGCAAATAGCTCATAACAACCTCAACAAGATGATTAGCGGTCTGCGGTCAGCCGTCAGCGGTCACTCACCCTCTCTGATTAGTATAAACCATCTCACGCCAAGCAAACTACGCGCAAAGGGGACGGAATGGGGACGAAAGGGGAACGGCATAACGAAAAAGACCTGACAGATTACGAGAACCTGTCAGGTCTTGTCGTTTCAGGCCACGAATCAGGCGCGGCGCAGCATCACAACGCCAATGCCGGCCAGCAACACCAACAGCACAGCACCGCCAATGATAAAGAGAGCAATGTTCGATGCGGCTGCGGGGGAGGTTGCAGCTACGGTGTTGGTTGTGTTGGCAACAACGACTGTTTCTCCTGTAGTGGCGGCTTCATTGACCGCAGCAACTTGCTGCACGGGCGCAGCTTCCTGGGCGCCAAAACTGACAGAGACGCGCAGGCCGCCTGCCAATGCCACCGCCCAATGATCGGCCGTTGAGCTACGGTAATTGGCTGGCGGGTAGAAGCGCACCTGGTACGTGTCCGTCTCCAGGCCAGTGAAGCATTGCTCGGCCTGCATACCATCTGTTACCGTCGTTACCACTGTCTGGTTGGCGCGTGAAATGGAAAGCGCCGCATCAGCCAGCAGGCTGTCTGTGCCCGGCTCGAACACCCCATTGCCGTTGGCGTCTACAAATGCGGATACGCACAGGGTGGCTCCTTCAGACTGGGTTGTGGCCGGAGCGGGAGCGGGGGCAACGGCCGTTTCCGTTTCTGCGGCTGTTTCAGCTTCAGCGGCCGCTTCTTCCGTAGGTTCGGGCGTGGGTTCTGGTGTCGGCAGCATGACACCCGGTTCAACAACCAGGATTTCCTGTCCAATCGTCAGGAAAGCCGGGTTGTTGTTCAAAGCCTGCACCTTTGCCAGCGCCTCTGCGGGAGGCAGCTTCATCATGTCGGCATAGCGAATCGCAATCGTCCAAAGCGAATCGCCAGACTGCACCACATGCACCACCGAGCCGTCGGCGCGGGGAGTGGCCAGGGGCAGCAGCACAGGCGCAGCGGCAGGGGCCACACCGCCACCAGCGCTTGCGCCGCCGCCAGAGCCACCGCCCACCGGCGCAGTAGCATTCAGGGCATAAAGGCCAACCGTGTCAATGAAAAAGCCATTGTTGCCATGTGGATAAGTGCCTTTCACCTCAATCCAGACAGTCATATCGGCCTGGGTTGCCGTGAATTCATAGGCGAAAATGCCGTATTGACCATAACTGCTGGCAAACCAACCTGAATAGGCAATGGCCGCCTCGTCACGCCAACTGGCGCCCACAGGACTGGCTCCCAGGCGCACCTGGCCATGCGTGGGGTCGGTGGGGTACACTTTACGGCCGTCCCAATCATAGATGTCCGTGTAAACAGGAGCTACAAGCTGGTAACGTCGCCCTACCTCCAAGCCGGTCACGTCTTGTGAAAGCGCGGCATACATCGGCGTCCAGCTCTTGAATATCTTCAAGGTGTAGATACCATCACGCCAGAAAATCTCTTCGCCAACGGGAATACCCCCCCTGGCGTTCCACACGACCGTCTCCGGGCGACGGGCAGGCAGGCCGTTGTAGGCATCAGAAAAGGCAACGCCATCTACCCAGTGCATACGCCAGCCATTGGGTACGGTAATCTCGGCAATGCCGCCCTGGTTATAATGTCCTTCCTCAAAGCCTGGGTTGACCAGCAAGTTTGGCCCCTGCTGCGCCACTGCAGGCAACACACCAAACAAGAGGGCAACTGTCATCAGCAAGCCCATTGTAAACAAGGCTAAGTTTCTCTTCCACAACATGCTTTTTTCCTCCACAGGGAAATTTAGATTATGGCTAACCCCTGCTTTACAGCCGCAGGTAACCGTTTGTCAGTTACCCTACTTGCAAAAAAGCGCTATTTTGTTTGCGCCTTAACCGGCAAAAATTCTATCATAGTTTTTGCTTCTCACCACAAGGCGCCAACTAACCCTGTTTTTCGGGACAAAATTCTTAACGAGAGCTTAAACAAGAGTCGTCAATAGGGAAGAATGGGAATTGTCAACCAGAGGTAAAAGATTAACCATTTCTAATCTCCCATTTCAATCTCTCTTATCGATTTCTGTGGCGCCATATGAGCCACAGCGGCAGCAAGGTGAACGCCTCGGTGAGGAAGAGCAGAGGCAGATTGCCCCAGTTGGGCAGCAACACGCGCCAGAAGGTGCGCCAGTTGTCTGGGTGGGCCACCATGCGGTTTAGCTGCGCCAGGTCAAGGGTGTAGTTATAGGAAAAGCCGATGTGCAGCAGCATGTTGCGCACAGACAGGAAAAAGAGAGCAAACACGGCCGTTTGTAGCAGCACTGCGCCCATGTGATACGGCCGTTGCCCCACCCACTCCAACGTATAGGCCAGGGGGATGGCCAGCAGCGAGTAGAAGGGAACCAGGTAACGGCCGTCTGCGGTGAATCCGTGCGCCGTGTAGTGTGTGGCGAAGAGGAGTAGATAGGTGAGGAAAACGGCTGTTGTCAGCACCATCTCTCGCCCGCACCGCCGCGCATATCCATAAAAGCCGGGCAGCGCCAGTAGCAGCAGCGGCGAAAGCAAAAATATCCCCTGGTTATAGCAAGGGCCACTGCACCAGCCGCCGCTTTCGCCAAAGAAAAGCATTGCCTTCAGTCCGGGCCACAGGGGCGTGCTAAAGGTGCTGGCAAAATCGCCCGCCCAGGGATAGTTAAGTGCATAAGCGTAAGAGAGGGTAAACGGGCTGCCAAAGTTGGTCTGGTCGTAGTAGGCCAGAAAAGCGGCAGGCAGCAACCCGGCCAGGGTGAAGGGCAACAGGGTAGCAACAGCCATATTCAGGCGTGCGCGGGCAGTGGGCTGTGTGCGCAGCAACGGCCGTATGCCCCACAGCAGCAAATATCCCCCCAGCAGCAGCACCAACAGCACATTGGCATACTCCACCACCACCGACCAGCCAAGCAGCAATCCCAGCAGCCCGTAGCGCCGCCACGAGGGGGCTGGCTGGCGTGTCAACCCCAGGGTCAGGTAAACGCTTGAAAATACCAGAAAGGACGAGAGGGCATGAGAAAATAACACGCTGCTGTACTTCCAGTGGGCCGTGCCTAGTCCCAGCATCAGGCAAGCTAGCCAGGCTGCCGGCGCAGCTACGCCCTGGCGGCACAGCATCAGATAGAGTAGCGCTAGCGTGCCCGCGCCCGCCCACGCTGGCAGCAGCAGCACGTATAGCAGGAATGGGTTGTCGGCATCGTGACGCGACGGCAGCGGCGTCAGGGGAGGAGGTAGAATCTCTCCGAGAAAATAAAAAGGCGTGGCAGTGACGGCCGTTCCTGGTGGGCGATCACTGTACAAACGGCCGTTATAAATCGCCACATCATTTCCCTCGGCATAATCATCAAACGGCCCCAGGGCAAAGCTACGCTCGCTCAACAGCGCTCGCGTCAGCGCATAATGACTGCCATCATTGCTGCTGGTAATGCCCGACGCCGTGGCAAAATAAAGCGCCGCAAAGAGCAAAAACAAAAGCGAAGCAGCAGGATCAACCACCTCGACAAACGCCGTCCACTTTCCCGTTTGCCTGCCCTTCCCCTCATCTTTCACCCTTCTCATTGCGCCAGGTGCTCTTCTTTCTGGCCACGCCCCAGCTCCACCGAGCGCTCATAAGCGGCCCAAATGCCGCGCGAGAGCACCGTGCGCAGGCCACCCTTCTCCAAGTGGTACAGCGCCGAGGCAGTCGTGCCGCCCGGCGACGTGACCTGATTGCGCAGTTCTGCCACGTGCTTGCCCGACTGCGCCGCATACTCCACCGACCCCCGCATCGTCTGAAAGACCAGTTTGGTGGCAATGTGGCGCGAAAAGCCCAGGTGCACCCCGGCATCAATCATCGCCTCCATCACCAAAAAGACGTAGGCCGGGCCAGTGCCGCTTAGCGCCGTGGCCATATCCAGGTAGCGCTCATCGTCCATGTAAATTTCTTCGCCAAGCGAGCCGAGAATGGCCTGCGCTTGCTGCTTGTGTGCTTCGTCTACCTCTGGCGTGGCTGTCCACACGGTGATGCCCTGGCCAATCTGCGCCGGCGTGTTAGGCATGGCGCGCACGACAGCCGCGTGCGCGGCGCCGTTTGCCAGTCTGGTGATGGGCGTGCCCGCAAGAATGGAAATCAACAAATCCCGTCGCCGCAAATGGCCGCGAATGTCCGGCAGCACTTTGTCTAGTGACTGCGGCTTGATGGAGAGCACCACCACCTGCCCGGCTTCGGCCGCTTCGCTGTTTTTGGCGGTGACGTGAATGGCATACTGCTCTTTCATGTAGGTTAATCGCTCGGCCCAGGGGTCAGAAGCAATGATTTGCGCTGGCGTGACGATGTTTTGGCTGAGCAGGCCGCGAATCATGGCCTCGCCCATCACGCCTGCGCCAATGAAGGCAATGGTTTGGTCTACGAACATAAAAAGTCTCCTCGGAAAATGAGCGCCGACGGCGGTCGGCGGTCCGCCGTCGGCCAGTGTAATCCAGGTTGCCAAACCTGGTTGGCAGGCACGGGCTCGGTAACCTGTGTTACATTTTCATTTATCGTCGTGTGCCCCGCTCATGGGGAACCCCAAAGTAAATTTCGGATTTGGGGTTTGGGATTTCGGATTTACGGGACAAACATGACCCGTCACCCCGTTACCCCCTCACCCCCGCAACTGCTCACGGCGCAGAGTAACGGCCGTTAGCTGCTTCAGGTCTACTGCCACGCCCAAACCAAGGCCGGTGGGCACGGTGATAGTGCTGTCTTCGGAGTTCAGGGAAAAGGGTGGGGTGATGTCGGGCACGTAGTAGCGGTCGGTGGCGGAGATGTCGCCGGGCAGGTTGAAGCCGGGCAGGGAGGCCAAAGCCAGCTGCGCCGCACGGCCGATCCCCGTTTCCAACATGCCGCCCACCCACAGACCCAGCCCCGCCTGCACACCCAGGTCGTGAATGCGGCGCGCCTCGGCCCAGCCGCCGACGCGGGAAGGCTTGATGTTGATGATGTCGCAGGCGCCCAGGGCAACGGCCGTGCGCGCATGGTCGGCGGAGTGAATGCTCTCATCCAGGCAGAGGGGGGTCTGGATGAGCGGGCGCAGCTGGCTATGGTCATAGATGTCTTCATAGCCCAGCGGCTGCTCCAGCATCAGCAAGTTGAGGTCGTCAAGCTGTTGGAAGAGGGCGGCGTCGGCCAGGGTATAGGCGGAGTTGGCATCCAGCATGATGGGCAGGTCGGGGAAGGCAGCGCGGGCAGCGCGGGCCAGGGCCACGTCGTGACCCGGCTTGATCTTGAGTTTGATACGGCCGTATCCCTGCGCCACGTACCCCTCAATCACGCCCAGCGTCTCCATGATAGTCGGCTGAATACCAATGCTGACCCCCACCTTCACACGCGAGCGCGGGCCAGCCGCATAAGGCGCGGCCAGCTTTTGCGCCAATGAACGGCCATCGCGCTGCGCCGTCAGGTCCCAGGCTGCCTGTTCCAGCCCTGCCTTCGCCAGGGGATGGCCACGTACCGGCTTGAACCAGGCAGCCAACTGCTCCGGCTCTTGCAAATCCTGCGCCAGCATGGCCGGAACGAGAAAGTCGCGCAGGATGTGCCAGGCGGTGTGCACCGTTTCGTAGCTGTAGCCGGGGTCGTTGGTGGCCACGCATTCACCCCAGCCGACTAACCCTTCGCTGTGCAGCGCCACAATGATGCAGTCGCGCTGCCGCTGGGAGCCAAAGCTGGTAGTGAAGTCGCTCACCAGGGGCATGCTGATGTGGATAAGATCAATGCGCTCAATTTTCATGAGCGTTATTGTAACGCAAAGTGGGGAAAAGAGGGGGATTAGAGACTGGAGATTGGAGATTGGCAATTTTGCAAATCTCCCACCTCCAGTCTCTGGTCGTTATGTTAACCGCCGCCGTGCTGCATGCCGGGCATATTGGCGGGCATTTCGGCGCTGTCGCGGATTTCGGCTGTTACTTCCATTGTGCCTGCTTTCTCAAATTGCAGCGTCAGGGGAATGGTGTCGCCAATCATAAATTCCTGCTGCTTGTTAATACACATCACGTGCAAACCACCTACTTTTAGTTCCACCGTTTGCCCCTTGGGCAGCGGGATGTAGCCGTCGGGCACCTGACGCATGCCCATCACGTCGTTTTCACGCATGTACATCTCGTGCAGTTCGACGGTAGCGCAGGCAGCGGCGCTGGCGCTGAGCAGCTTGTCGTCCTGGCCAGTGTTGTTGGTGATGGTCATGTAAAAGGCGCCGTTGGCGGCAGCCGCCGGGGAAGTACGCCCCCAGGCGTTGGTCACTTCCATCTTGCCGGACCCACCGCACGCCGCCAGGAAAACGGCCGTGGCCCACAGCAAATAAATTAACTTTCTTACTCTCATACATTTACTCCTTACATACTATGGAAAATAATGACACAGGGAACGCAAAGAAGAGACCGCGAACGCAGAAAATTGGTTACATACTGCATTTAGCTTTCTGTCTCTGCTTCACGAACTCCGTATCCTGATTTACGCTTCCAATCGCCAATCATCAGTTTCTATTCTCCAGGTTTCTCCCTCTACTGCCCCACGCGCAGCCGAAACTCCGCCTCATCCCAACGGCCGTCTGGCAGCGTCGCGCGCGCAGTCACAATCCAGTCGCCGGTCATGGTCCAGACAAATGGCGTTGTATAGACGCCCCCCACGCCATTCCGCGCGTTGGCCAGCACGGGAACCATGCCGGCGTGCGTCATGTCTCCTTTTATATCAAGTATAGCGTCATTAACCGGCTGCCCTGCTTCATCCGTGACGCGCAGGCTCATTTCACGATCATTGGCCAACGAGGGGTTGAGCGGGGCAATGAGTTCGATGGTGAGAACGGCCGTTCCCTGCTCACTACTCTGGCGACAACCTGCCACAACCCCTAAAAGCAGCAAAAACAGCAAGATCAGGCGTCGGTAAAAGCGCATATTCAACATGGCAGCTCCTCCTTCAAAAATGAGCGCTGGCCGCCGAGAGGTCACCGCAGGCCACCGATACTGGCCACCGTCTGCGGTCTGCGCTCTACCTTGTAAAATGGAACCTGCGTTACGGTTTTAGGGCTGTTGCCCCTGAACTCTCCTTTTTAAGACCTGCTGCGTGAAGAACCCTATTTACCACAACCGCACGCTTCACCCCCCTACCCCCTCCGCAATACATTTTGCAGGTCAGCCTTCATCTGCTCCCGCATCATGCCAAAGGGGAAGGAAAGCCAATACTTACCTTGCTGGTCAATGACAAAAACGCGGGCGGTATGGTCAACCAGGTAGCCAGTAGCGGCTGTGCCTTCGTGTCGCTGGTAAAAGACGCCATACTCAGCCGCTATGGCGGCAATTTCTGCTTCCGTGCCGCTGAGCCCCACAAATGAGGGGTGAAAATGACTCATATATTCCGCCAGTTGTTCCGGCGTATCCCGCTCCGGGTCCACGGTGATCATGAGCACCTGCACTTTGTCCGCGTCTCGCCCCAGTTCGCGCACAACGTAGCCCAGGTCGGCCAGCGTGCCGGGACAAACGTCGGGGCAAAAGGTGTAGCCAAAGTAAAGCAGCACCACTTTGCCCGCATAGTCGCTCAGGCTCACCGGGCCGGCAGTGCCAGTCAGGGTAAAGTCAGCTACCTCTTGCGGATTGGGCCACAACGTGCCGTAATATTTTGGTTCAGATTGGCACGCTGCCAGCAGCAAAAGTAAGAAGGCAAATAATGGTAAGAGTTGTTTCATTGGTCTTTTATCCGTCGTCGTTGGTGCGTAACCCGTAATTGGTAATCTGTAATCCATGATCCGTAGGCCGTAATTGACTAAACCGGCAAACTGCACACACCTGCATACTCACAGCCTACCCAAACATCGTTCCCCGCATTTCCATAGGCAGATACATGATGATCATGGCAGCGGCGGCCAGGGCGATGAGGATGAGCATCCAGGGTAATTGCGCCGGCAGCCCGTCGCGCAACGGCCGTGCGCGTTCCCCCACCACGTATAGACTCAGCGCCACGCCAAGCAGCAATATGCCTAACTCCAGGGGGTCTAGCCAGGCAGCGGGCAGCACAGCCCCCAGCGCCCAGTTTGGCTGGCCAAACCAGCCAATACCCAGGTCTAGCAAGAAATTTTGCGTCACAGGTACAATCGTCAATGCGCCAGTAAGAAAGTGGAAGCCGGCATAATGCACAAACCAGATGGCAAAGCTGAGCGGCATAAAGGACGGAGTATAGCGCGCCAGCGTGTGGCGCAGTGGCTCATCTCGCTGTGCCAGACGGCGGCTGAGCCAGGCGGCGGCCAGCGGCAACCCGACGGGCAGCAGCAGATGCAGCACGGCAAAAATCAGCAGCAGCACCAGCCCCTCGTTCTCAATGCGCAGGGCATCTGCCAGCCATGTCTGCAACTGATAAATGGGCGGAACCATGCCAAAGGCATTACCCACGCCAATGAAGGCAAAAATCAGTACCAATAGATTTAGATCCCAGCGGCGCGGCCAGGCGTCGCGGCGCGTCACCTCGACCAGGGGGTTGCGCCAGGCCAGGGCAACGTTATCATGTGGGCAGGCGCGGGCGCAGTCCAGGCAGAAAACACAGTCTATGTTGCTTTTGATTTGCGGCACGAACAGCTCTGTGCCACAGCCGGAAACGGCCTTGCTACCATTGATGCACTCCTTTCCCACGCAGGTGCGGCAAACATCCTGGCTATGCACGCTGATTTGCAGCGGCGAAACGGTGCTGCTGACAAAGTTGAACGTACCCAGCGGGCAGACGTATTTACAGAAGGGGGATTCCGCAAACAGCGCCTCCAAGACAAAGGCAGCGACAAAGTAGCCGACAATCAGCCACGCCGTCAGCCAGGGGCTGGCCCACAGGTCAAACCATTCGTACAGCCAAAAGTAGACAAAGAGTACGGCAACGGCCGTCCACTTGTTGCGCAATTTGCGCGGCCAGCGCCGTTTGCCCTGGCCAAAGCGGCGCGCCAGCGTGCGCGGCAGGGTGAAGGGGCAGCTCATGCAAAAGAGATTGCCCAGGAAGAGCAGGGCAAACATCACCAGGCCGCGATAATGCACCCAGACCAACACCCCAGCCAGATTTAGCGGAGCCAACTGTGGGCCGGTGAAGCCGTCGTACACCGCTAGCAGCGCTACTGCCAGCAGCAAAAGCTGCCCCACCAGTCGCCCCCAGCGCCAACGCAGCAACCGCCCAACAAGCGGCACGCGCAGCAGGTCGTAGCGCGGGACAGGTCGGGACAGCTTTTTACCTACACTCGCCATCCCGCGCCGTCCTTCATTTTCTTCAGGGACATGGCCTCGCGCAAAAAAGCGAGCGCCCCGTTCAAAGTGCAGATCTGACCGCCAAAACCGACCTGGAAGCGGGCTACGTCTTCCTCTTGTTCAAAGGCAAGAATGGTAGGAGCACAACAAATGCTAATATCTGGGTGCGTCAGGTAATGGGCGGTGTGGCCAGCCAGGGTACGGCCGTATATAAAGCCGGTCACCAGCATAGACTCTACTTGGCGCTCATTCTGCAACAGGCACATCAACCCGCAGTGAGGGCAACAGGCAAAGTATTGGCGGTTGGGCGCTAACTGCAAGATTACCTGGGTACGGTACGAGGGTCGCTTCTGGCAGATAACGCACCGGTCCGAAACGGCCGTTTCCGCCTTCAGACTCATTGCTCCACCCCGCACCTTTTGCAACAGCCCTTCAGCCGCCAACTCATCCAGATCACGACGAATTGTCATCTCTGAAACCTGAAAGACGTTACTCAGCGACGTTATTGTCACCGATCCGCGTTCGTCGAGCAGTAATAAAATTTGTTGGCGGCGATCAGAAGGCAACATACAAAATTTGTTAGGATTTGTGATTTCTGTATATGATTCTAACAAGTCAGCACGCAAAAGCAAGGGAATTGTAGCTACTGGGCTGTTGGTTAGTTAGTTGGTTGGTTTCTAGCCAACCTTCCTGACCGCCAACAGACGAGCACAGAGCGCCAGCCTGGAGACAAGTCACAATCGGCGGTCAGCGGTCAGCCGTTGGCGGTCATTTTCAAGTCAGCAAAGCTACCGGGGGCATAATCAGGCGCTTTCGTGCGTCAGCAGATAGTAGCCGCGTTGACGGCCGTCTGCATCGCGGCTGGTCACGTAGTCGGTGACGACGAAGCCATCGGCGAAAAGCTGCTTGAAGAGGGTGCGCGCGTGCAGCCGCCACTGCTGCGCCAGCGCCAGGTCTTGCTGCTTGATGGCCTGAAAGTTGGTCGGCACTTCCACCAGCATCAGGTTGCTGGGGTAGCTGACAAAGTTGGCCGGGGGCACAGGGTGGCCGTTGGTGTTGAAGCTTGCCTCGTTAATAAGCAAAGCGCCGGATTGCAGGAGGATAGAGAGGGGCAACGGCCGTCTGGCGTTTTCCATCTTGCGCGTCACGCGGTTACTCGTCACCAGCCACTC
Source organism: uncultured Anaerolineae bacterium (assembly GCA_937943625.1). GTDB lineage: Bacteria > Chloroflexota > Anaerolineae > Promineifilales > Promineifilaceae > JACSRF01. Next base: position 37,185 of record CALEAD010000029.1, read on the forward strand.
CACCTCAAAGCGGTCGGTGGGCAGTCCGGCGTTAATGCCACCCAGATCGCCATGAAAATTGACGTGATAGGTCTGGCACACCCCGCCTAGCTTGGCGATATTAAAGTGGGCATTGCGGCTTTCCAGCGGGTCATAGGTCCAGGTAATCAGGCGCACGCCAATGCGCAGGGCAAACTGCCGCTGCGCCGCCTTGAGCAGGTAGCCAATGTTGTGCCCCTGGTAGGCGGGCAATACGGCCGCCATGACGGAGTACATCTTCAGCCGCGCCGCCGCCACCTGGTCGCGCCGCTCTGGCGCGTCTACCGTGCCCAGCACACCCAGGCAAAAGCCCACCAGCCGTTCCCCGTCAAAGGCGCCAATCAGCGCCGCGCCGTTGTGCTGGAGGGCGTGCAGCATGTGCACACTGACAATCTCTAAATCCGGAATTTGCCACGTCTCGCGCTGCACCACTTCGGCCTGGCGCATATTGCTGAGGGTGGTGATTGGACGAATATCTATGAAAAGGTGATCGGTCATGGTTTTAGGAGACTGGAGATTGATTAATCACTAATCGGGGTGCGGTTCACGCTTTCAGAAAACGGCGCTCTACAATTTCCTGACCGCCAACGACCGATCTCAGGCCATCGGATTAGAAACAAATCACAGTCGGCTGTCGGCGTTCGGTCATCAAATCTGCAAAGATCCTCTGAACCATGCCCTGGGCAGGAATCGCGCTCTGCAATTACTGCCCCATCCCCGCATACCAGCGGGCGATTTGCCCACCCCAAAGGAGCATGATGATGGCGGCAATGGCCAGGTATTGGCCATAAGGCAGGTAAAGGCGGCGGTTGCGTCGCAGCAGCAGCACCAGCAGGCTGACTGCGCCACCCAGGAGAATGCCCAACACGTAGGCAAACAGAACACGGTGGAAGCCAAGCATCGCGCCCATGGCCATGGCCAGCTTCACGTCGCCCAGGCCAAAAGCGACGGAACCGGCGCCATAGATAAGCTGCGCGCCCCAGTAGATGAGGGCAAAGAAGCCCAGGCCAACGGCCGTTCCCAGCAGCGCCGATTGCCAGCTATTATCAGTCACCACCAGGCTGAGCGCGATGGCCAGCAGTGTCATGGGAATGGTCACCACATCCAAAATCAGGCGGTGCTCCAGGTCGGTAACAATGATGAGGATAAAGACGGTTGTATACAGCGCATTTACGAGCAGGTCAACGGAGTGCGCAATCAGCGAGGGCAGTATGGCAAAGAGAACGGCCGTTGTGCCCACCACTAGGGGCACCCGCCAGCGCGGCCTGGCGCCACAGTGGGGGCAGCGCCCTACCCCCAGCCATTGCCACAGCGGATACGGCCGTTGACAGGCATGGCAGTGAGGCAAAGACGGCCGTTGGCGCCGCGGCAAATCATCTGCCAGCACGTTGACAAACACGCCAACCAGCAAACCGATCAGGGGGAAAAGTACATTCGGCATGGCGGGAATTATAGCTTAGAGTAGGGTCACGTGGCAGAGACCAAATGAGCATTCAAATCGCCGGTTGGCACAGCAGCCATTTGCGGAAATTTCCTGCACCACGTATTATTTGGCCTCATTACGCCCATCTGCTGCCGCACATAACAGCAAAATCAATGTAGAGGCCCCAAAAACAACAAACGAGGAGAAAAGCGTATGAACCGTGCAGCCAAAATTGCTCTTATTTTTGTTGCCACTCTGCTGGGTCTGGTTGTCATTCTGGGCGCCATTGGCGTCACAGCTGTGCGACGGCCGTTTCCCACCACCGCCGGCGCGCTTACCGTACCCGGCCTGCAAGCCCCTGTAGACGTATACCGTGATGAGTACGGCATCCCCCACATCTATGCCCAAAGCGAGCACGACCTCTTCTTTGCCCAGGGGTACGTCCATGCCCAAGACCGCTTCTGGCAGATGGAGTTCTGGCGGCACATTGGCCAGGGGCGCATTGCCGAAATTGCCGGCCCTTCGGCCGCCCCGCGCGACGAGTTTATCCGCACCTTTGGCTGGAACCGTATCGCTGCCGACATAGCCGACTACTATCGTCGTGAGGCGCCCGAATTTTACACCATCCTGGAAGCGTACAGCGCCGGCGTCAACGCCTACATCAACGCCAACAAAGGGGCGCTGGCGCTGCAAATCAACATCTTGGGCCTGGTGAACCAACCCTGGGAAATCGAACCCTGGACGCCGGTCAATACCGTTTCCTGGGGGGTGGTAATGTCGCACGACCTGGCAAGCAACTACGGTCGTGAGCTGGCAGCCATGGAGCGACTGAAAACCTTCACTGCCGCACAGCTGCGCGTGGTCGCCCCCGGCTACCCCTACGGCAAGCGCCCGGTCATCGTCCCTGGCAATGAGCTAACCATCCTGGGGCAAATAGAAAGCGTGCCGGCATACGCAACGGCCGTTGACTGGCAAACCATCAGCACCCGGCTCATTGGCGAACCCGTCACCCTCGGCTTTGGCGAAGGGCCATTCATTGGCAGCAACAACTGGGTCATCAGCGGCGCACACACTGCCAGCGGGTTGCCCCTGCTGGCCAACGACCCCCACCTGGGCGTGCAAATGCCCTCCATCTGGTACGAAGTGGGGCTGCACGCTCCCGGCATAGACGTGGTGGGCTTCTCCTTTGCCGGCGTGCCCGGCGTCATCATTGGCCACACCGGCCAGATCGCCTGGGGCGTCACCACCTCCTCCCCCGACGTGCAAGACCTGTACATCATTCGCCTGAACCCCGACAACCCCAACCAGTATGAGTACATGGGCGAATGGCACGACATGACCATCATCGAAGAAGTGATCAAAGTGAATGGGGGCGAGGACATCGTGCTGCCCGTGCGCATCACGCGCCACGGCCCCATCGTGACCGAGGTGATTGACAGCGACGATAAGCCACTGACCGACGTATTGGCTGTGCGCTGGGCAGCGGCCGAACCATCGCGCATTTTGCAAGCGGTGATCATGCTGAACAAAGCGCAAAATTACGGCGATTTTTATGAAGCGGTGCGCTACTGGGACATCCCTTCCCAGAGCATTGTCTACGCCGACGTGGCAGGGAACATTGGCTACATCATGAGCGGGCGCGTACCCATTCGCGCCAATGGCGATGGTACGATCCCCGTGCCTGGCTGGACGGACGAATTTATCTGGCAGGGCTGGATTCCCTACGAAGAGCTGCCGATGTCTTACAACCCGGCCAAGGGGTATATTGTCACGGCCAACAATGCCGTCGTAGATAGCGCCTACCGCTACTTCATTGACTACAATGCCAATGATGGCGACCGCGCCCAGCGCATCGTAGACATGATCGAAGAGGTGATTGACAGCGGTGGCAAGTTTACCGTGGCCGATTTTGCGCGCATGCAGGTGGACAATAAATCGCTGTTGGCGGAAGCGTATGCGCCGCTGTGGGCAAAAATTGAAAGCAGCAATGCGCAAATGCAGGAGGCGCTTAATTACCTGAATAACTGGGACTTTCAGGCAGACCGCGACAGCGTGGCGGCGGCGCTATGGGAGATCATGTACCTGCACCTGGCAGAAAACGCGCTGGCAGATGACCTGGGCGCGGAGAATATTGAGCTAATTGAGCGGCACCGCACGCTGCACCTGCTGGCGGGCATGCCCGAAGCAGCGTGGTGGGATGTGCGGGGCACGGCCGAAATTGAAACGGCCGTTGACATTCTGGCGCAGAGCCTGCAAGACGCCATCAACTGGCTGCGCGAAAAACGCGGCGGGCGCATGGCAGACTGGACGTGGGGCAGCATTCATACCATCACCTTCCGCGATGGTGTGCTGGGGCAAAGCGGCATTGCGCCCATTGAAAATATCTTCAATCGCGGGCCACTGGCCGCCGACGGTGGCACGAGCATTGTCAACGCCAACAGTTGGAACGTGAACAATCCGGCCGTCGTGCGCGGTCACCCCTCTATGCGCATGATTGTGGACCTGAGCGACCTGGAGCAAAGCCTGGCCATTCACCCCACGGGGCAGAGTGGGCACGCCTTCCACCCGCACTATGACGACATGATAGAGCTATGGCGCAATGGACAGTATCACCCCATGCGCTTTGGCAGAACGGCCGTAGAGTCAGCAGCCAGGCAACACCTCATTTTGCAACCGGCAGAATAAGCGGAGCATGAGGCAAAAGGCAAGGGGGCAAAAGGTAGGAAACAGTTTGCCTTTTGCCCCTCACGCTTCACCTTTCACCCCAAAACACCTGCAAAAGCCAAAATGGCAATACCCCCTACAATCACGTTAAGCAGCACCAGTAACGCCAGGATCAGCCGCTGCCCAGGCGTGAATTGATTGAGGGAGAAGCGTCCAGGTTTCGCCCCGGCAGCCTCTTCATCTAACTCCATTTCTTCATACACGGCGCCGGCGCGGGCACTGCGCTGCCGCAGTGCTTCAAACTCGTCATCGCCCGTCCCCTCCCCAAGGCCAGAGTCGCTGCCAAATTCCAGGTCTTGCACCCAATCTGGCCCTTCTTCGTCGCCAAAATTGCTGTCACGGAAGCTGCTTACAGGTCTTCTTGCCATGTGAACCTCCCACTCAAAGTAAGGATGAAGCATAAAGGATGAATCAGGTAGACATAAAAAGGCTACTCCGATTTGGGCGAAAAGTCAACTGGTTGGCGCAGGGTGACATCGGCAGCGGCGACGGCGTGGGTTTGCCCGGCCGAATCGGTAACGAGCAGGTGTCCCCACTCGTCGGTTGCGGTGGCGATTCCTCTCAGGACACGGCCGTTTTCCGGCCAACTGACCTGCACCGGCTGTCCTAGCATCATCAACTGCGTCTGCCAGGCAGCATGAGGAGAATGGCCGGCCTCTGCCTCGTCTAGCAGCGCTTCCAACTCGGCCAGCAGCGCCACCAGCAGCGCCAGGCGCGAGACGGGCTGCCCACCGGCCAGCAGCAGGCTGGTGGGTGGTGTTGCGCCCTCTGGCAGTTGTGAGGTAGGTATGTTGACGTTGAGACCAATGCCCACAATGGCAACGGCGTAACAGCCGTGTGCGTCGAACTCTCCTTCCAGCAGCAGGCCACCGACTTTGCGCCATTCGCCCTCGTGTTGCACCATGATGTCATTGGGCCATTTGATGGCGGCCTGCACAGGGCAAACGGCCGTGATAGCGCGCACGGCCGCCAGACTGGCAGCCATTGTCAGCCAACCAGCACGTTCTGGCGGCCAGTTGGGGCGCAGCAGCAACGAAATGAGCAGCGACGTGCCCGGCGGCGCCTGCCATTGCCGCCCCAGGCGGCCACGCCCCTGGTGTTGAAATTCCGCCACTACCAGGGTTCCGGCCGGGGGCAGGTGAGCGCCACTGGCAACCACCATTTGCTTGAGCAGGTTGTTGGTAGAATCCACAGTGTGCAGGTGATAATACGGCCGTCCCAGCCAGCGTGTCGTCAGGTGAGAGAGTGCGGCCGTTTCCGTCAAGGGTTCTATGCTCATACACCCCATTTTAGCACGCTCCCCGGCACGCTCCTATCCCCATTTGTGCCCAATCAAGCCTCTGGCTTATAATCGTAAACATGGCTCGCAAAAAAAGTTCTCCCTCTCCGCCGCAACCGACCGCAACCAAACCAGCGCCACCCACCTGGGATGAGCGCCTGATTGATGCATTGCGCCCCTGGGCGGTGGAGATTGCCGGCATTGGCTTGCTGCTGTTTGCCGTGATCACTTTGCTGGCGCTGCCAGGCTGGAACAAGGCGGACTGGTGGTGGGCGCGGCTAATGCGCCAGATTTTTGGTTGGGGCGCTTACCCGCTGTACCTGAGTCTGGCTGCCGGGGGGGTACATCTGGCGCTGCGCCGGGTGCAACGGCCGTATTACGTCACCCCGCGCCAGGTCATTGGCCTGGAACTATTGCTGCTGGCGCTGCTGCCACTCAGCCACATCCTCAGCCACGCAACCCTGGCCGAGGCGCACCTGGGACAAGGTGGGGGGCTGATCGGCTGGGCCTTGTCTGAACCGCTGCTGGCATTTTTGGGACCTCTGCTCACCCTGTGTCTGTTTGGCCTCATCCTGTTGGGCGGACTCTCACTGATAACGGGCTGGAACTGGCGCGATGCGCAGCAGGGGCTGCTGTGGCTTTCGCACAGGCTGCGCCAGTTTGCCGATCAGGTTGCACCGCCGGTTAGTGAGCAGGTAGCAGGCAGCAGCGGGCAGGAGGCCAGGAGAAAGAAGCCAGAGGCCGGGGACCGGGGGCAAGGAGAAAGAGTCGGCCAACAGCCAGCCGCCGCGCCTGAGCTGATTATTATTGATGACACTGCTGCCGAAGAACCGGCCAAAGCGCGCCGCCGCAGCCATCCCCTGCCGCCGCTTGATCTGCTGGAAGAAGGGGGCGCCGTAGCGCTTTCGCCAGAGGAAATTGACGCCAAGAAGCGCATCATTGAGCAAACGCTGCTCGATTTTGGCCTGCCCGCTACCGTGACGCAGATTCGGCGCGGGCCAGCAGTGACGCAGTTTGGCGTGGAACCAGGCTATGTGGCAAAACCAGGCCCCGATGGGGAGATGAAGCTGCACAAAGTGCGCGTGGGGCAAATTGCGGCGCTGCAGCGCGACCTGGCACTGGCGCTGGCGGTGCAGCGGCTGCGCGTGCAGGCACCCGTGCCCGGCCAGGGAGTGGTGGGGATTGAGGTGCCGAATGACGAAACGGCCGTTGTGCGCCTGCGCCCTATCCTTGAATCCGATCTCTTTAGCAGGCTAAACACACCATTGGCCATCGCCCTGGGGCGCGACGTTTCTGGCGCACCCATGGCCACTGACCTGGGCAAATTGCCCCATTTGCTCATTGCCGGCGCCACCGGTTCCGGCAAGTCGGTGTGCATGAACGCCCTAATCACCTGTCTGGTGTTCAACAACACGCCAGAAGAGCTGCACCTGATCTTGATTGACCCGAAAAAAGTGGAGCTGATCCGCTTTAACGGCCTGCCGCACCTGATTGGCAGCGTCGAAACGGAAGTGGATCGCGCCGTAGGTGTGCTCCGCTGGCTGACGGCGGAAATGGACCGCCGCTATGAGCTGTTTGCCGCCGTGGGGGCACGCAACCTGGGCGGCTACAATCGCAAACTGGGGCGCGACAAGCGCAAGAAGCTGCCTTATCTGGCGGTGTTTATTGATGAACTGGCCGACCTGATGCACACTTACCCCGGCGACGTGGAACGCACGCTCTGCCGCCTGGCACAAATGGCGCGCGCCACGGGTATCCATCTGGTGGTGGCCACGCAACGGCCGTCTACCGACGTGATCACCGGCCTGATTAAGGCCAACTTTCCTGCGCGCCTCTCCTTTTCTGTGGCGTCTGGCGCCGATTCACGCGTCATTTTGGACGGCGTGGGGGCAGAGCATCTGTTGGGCAAAGGGGATATGCTCTTTCTGGCCCCAGACGCCAGTGGCCTACAACGCATCCAGGGGGTGTTCGTCAGCGATGCGGAAATTGAGGCGGTAGTGCGTCACTGGCAAACGGCCGTACCCGACTGGGAACCCATCCCCTGCCCCTGGGAAAGCCTGCTGGCCAGATACGCCCTGCTCGAAGAAACCGACACCCTGCTCGAAGCCGCCATTGAAATTGCGCAAAAGCAAGACAGCCTCTCCACTTCCTATTTGCAGCGCCGCCTGCGCATTGGCTATCCTCGCGCCGCACGCATCATGGAGCACCTGTACGAGATGGGGCTGGTAGAAGACCCAAAAACTGGCGGTAAAACGCGCCGCAGCTATGTGCGTGAAGGGGAAGACCCACTACAAGAGCTGCTCAATGGGGGGCGTCAGATCTGAGCAAGAATTATGACCGCTTGCTAAATACTCCGTAAAATAAATTGGTGAACATTTTGACAAAATCAGCCAGGTGGTTGAAAATGGCAGAATGAAAAAACAACATGTACAACTCACACAAACCGACCGAGACTTTCTGGAAACCCTGATCAGCAAGGGCGAAT
>CALEAD010000030.1 GCA_937943625.1 uncultured Anaerolineae bacterium
GTGGCCGCCCACACGTCGGCTTGGGTGAAAAGGCAAGGTGATGTTTGGTTTTTAACGTTCACTGAGCAGAGTTGTTACGCAGGCCGCTCCCTGCGTTTTGGCAATGGGGTGATTCAATTGCCCCTACCGTTTTTCAAAGGTATTTGTTTGTCGTATTTTTGAGCCATTTCGGCTCTGATTGCACAATAGTTACGCTAAATACACCGTTAAACAACTTTTCTTAACTCAATACTCTACCTGTCATTCCGAGCGAGGCCTGCGGCCCTGAGCGAAGCAAGTACGCGCATCAGCCTTGCAGTCGTTGCCAGCGCGCGGCAAAAGGCATAAAATGCCCACTCAGAAAAGCCGACAAGCTGCCCAACCTGTCAATGCACTGACGCCCTGACGTGGCCCAAACCCTGACGTGGACGTTACTTCTTGGACAACGTGCCGGACGCCTAAAATCATACAACGGGCGAGGTTGAAATGATGGTTCAGGAGTGGCCGCGCATGTGGCGGCGTGAATTTAGCAGGTTTAACCGTGAAATCCTGCAAAAAGATGTACTGGCCGCAATGACGGTTGCAGCCGTGGCGCTGCCGTTGGCGCTGGCCTTTGGCGTGTCCTCTGGCGCTGATGCGGCCGCAGGGTTGGTAACGGCCGTGCTGGCAGGCATTGTCATTGGCTTGCTGGGGGGCGCACCGTATCAGATTTCCGGGCCTACGGGCGCGATGTCGGCCGTTTTGATTGTGTTGGTCAGCCGTTACGGGCTACAAGGCATGTGGCTGGCTGGGCTAATGGCCGGCATTATGCTGACCCTGCTTGGCATTTTTCGCCTGGGGCGCGTTGTTGCCCTCATCCCCTCCCCAGTCATCTCCGGGTTTACCAGCGGCATTGCCATCATCATTGCCCTGGGGCAGATTGATAACTTCCTCGGCATCAAAACCCCTGCCGCTGAAAGCGTCATTGAAAAAATGCGCTATTACTTCGAACATGGCGTGACGCCCAATTTGCAGGCGGTAATTGTAGCCTTGCTGGTGGTAGCAATTATGGTTGTCTGGCCACGCTTCCGCTTTGGCGGCAGGCTGCCGGGTTCCCTTGTGGGCATCATTGTGGCTACAGCGCTGGTATTGCTGGCGCGTTGGAACGTACCCGTGATTGGCTCCATTCCGCGCACCATCCTGCTGGAAAACCGGCTCACGCTCAGTGAGGTTCCCTGGCACGTGCTCGGCGAACTGATTGTACCTGCCATGTCTATTGCCGCGTTGGCGGCAATCGAGAGCCTGCTGTGCGGCGCAGTGGCCGGAAATATGACCGGCATCCGCCTGAATAACAACCTGGACCTCATAGCCCAGGGTATAGGCAATATCCTCATTCCCCTGTTTGGCGGCGTGCCGGCAACAGCTGCTATTGCTCGTACCAGCGTAAACATCAAAAGTGGTGGCGTGACGCGGCTGGTTCCCATTTTGCACGGCGTTTTCTTGCTGCTGGCGGCGCTGCTTTTTGCCAGCGTGATTGGGCAGGTGCCACTGGCGGCGTTAGCAGGCGTGCTGCTGGTAACGGCCTGGCGTATGAACGAGTGGCACGTCATCCGCTTTTACTTGAGCCATCGCCTAAAGCACGCGATAATTGCCTTTGTGATTACCCTGGTGGCCACCGTGGTGCTGGACCTGACACAGGCAATCTTGATCGGTTTTGGCATCAGCACGCTCATTTTCATGGCGCAAATGAGCGAACTAAAAATTTCGCGCAAGCCCATTGAGGTAGAACGCCTGGCTGACGGGATACGGCCGTTTATCCATCCCGCGCACGATGTAGCAGTCTATTATCTGAGCGGCCCTCTCTTTTTTGCCGCTGCGCGACGGCTGATTGACTTTGTGGAAACGCATGACCGGGCGGATGCTACCCTCATCTTGTCTATTCGCGGCGTGCCCCTGATTGACGCCACGGGCGTAGAAGTGGTGCGTGAACTACTGTACCGCCAACGCCAGGGTGGCGGTGACTTGCTGTTGACTTCCATGGACGAGCGCGTGCGGCTGCTGCTTGAGCGCGCCGGAGTACTGGCAGAACTGGGGGCAGATCACGTCTTCTGGAGTGCAGATAAGGCTATTGCCTCGTTGGGGGTAACCGCACCTGCTGAAATTACAACGCCAACAGCGGCGTCGGGCATTATGGAAGGGCTGCTGCTGACGCCTTTTGCCGAACGTATGCAGGCCGAAACCCCCCGGCTACGTACCCCCGATTTGCGTGGGCAATTGGCGCAAGACGTGATGGGGCGCGCGCCAACAATGGTTGCGCCACAGGCAACGGCCGAAATGTTGGCAACCCTACTGGAACAAACAGAACCACACAGTCTGGTGGTGGCAGAAAACGGCCGTCTCCTGGGAATTATTACCGAGAGTGACTTGCTGCGACACGGCTGGCACAGCCTGGCGGAAGCCGAAGCCGGCGTTCGGCCTGTCTCAGCGCCTCTGCTAGGGACCAGAAAAACGGCCGTTGACCTGATGACTTCACCGGTGATTACCGTTGCCGCAAATACGCCAGCAGATGAAGCGCTGCGCCTGTTGCTGACGCACGGCGTAAAAAGATTGCCGGTAGTGGATGCAAACGGCCGTTTGGTGGGTACAATCCATCGCAGCGACCTGCTGCGCGGCACAGCGCCAACCGCAAATTCGCCAGGATTGTGAGTGACATGACAAATCCTACCCTTTGTCCAACCTGTGGCACTAAGCTCGCCTTCGCCCCTGACGGGCGTGGCAAAATATGCGAACGCTGCGGCTACCGCCTGGTCGAACAACGCCCGCTTAAGCCCGTGGGCGAACTGGTACGCGCGCAAAGGTTGTTCCGCAGCACCGCCCGCACTGATGCGGAAAAAGAAACCTCACTGCGTATCTCCCTGCAACAGGGTATTTATGCTGCCAAGCAAAAAGATCGCGATGAAGCCCTTTTTCACCTGGAGCGCATCATTCTTTCTGGCGATGCCACAGACAAGATGCGCGCCGAAGCCTGGCTGTGGCTGAGCGAGGTGTACGAGGATGCAGCCAATAAGCGGGCGTGTCTGGAGCAGGTGCTGGTGTGGGAACCGGCAAATGGCGTGGCGCGGCGTGGGTTGGCGCTGCTAGACGGCCGTTTGCGAGCGGAAGAAATTGTAGACCCAAATCAGATTCACCAAAACGTGCCCGCAGAGCCACAAGAGGTACGCGCGGAACAGTTCGTCTGCCCCAACTGCGCCAGCCGCATGATCTACACCCCAGATGGCCAGCGACTGCGCTGTGAATTTTGTGGCTATGAGCAGACGCCAGGAGAGGAAACCACCCATCCCACACCAGCCCCCCACCCAGATGACCTGGAACAGGATTTTGCCGTAGGACTGGCGCGCCTCAGCGGGCACGTACAGCCGGTTGCCATGCGCGCCTTGCAGTGCCAGGGCTGTGGCGTCGAATTTGTGCTGACGCCGGAAATCCTCTCCGTAACCTGCCCATACTGCAATCACGTCTACGTCACGGAAACGGCGGAAACGCAGGAAATTTTGCCCCCCCAGGCCATCATCCCCTTTGCCGTCAGCGAAGATCAGGTGAGAGAGGCGCTACGCCAATGGTTCAAATCACAGGGGATCAAGCGCGTGCGTCTGTTGCCTCTCGTGGGCATTTACCTGCCTGCCTGGACGTTTGACCTGAGCGGAGAGATTAGCTGGAAGGGTATCGTACAACAGGGCGAAGATATGGTTCCAGCTATGGGGCGTAGCCACGTGCTGCGTGATGACGAGCTGGTGGTGGCACAGAAACGGCCGTCGAAATATCTGCGCCACGCCCTACAACAGTTCGATCTGAAACAGCTACTGCCCTACGACCCTGCCTATCTGGCCGACTGGCCCGCGCAGCGTTATCAGGTTCCCCTGGCAGACGCTTCGCTGGCCGCGCGCGGCAACCTGGTGCGCCAGATTCGCGAACAACCTGGTGAGCTGACAAACTGGCAGATGGTACGGAATCTGCAAATCGGCAGCCACGACCTGCTAATCCTATCCTACAAGCTGATTTTGCTGCCGATCTGGATAGTGCATTACCAGCTTGAACAACAAACGTATGAGCTGGTGATAGATGGGCAGAACGGCCGTGTCTTCGGCGAGCGGCACGACAATTTGTTAAACAAGCTCAGTTCCTGGCTGCGGGGGAAGTAGCTACACCGCCAACAAGGCGCCATACGCGGGCTGTAAGACGGCCGTGAAATGACGCAGCGCCGCCGGCTGCTGCACAATCCTCAACCCACGAATCTGCTGCCGCATTCCATACACATACAAAATCACCTCCGCCAGGTAATCTACGTGGCTCTGCGTGTACACGCGGCGCGGAAAAGCCAGCCGCACCAGTTCCATCGCCGCCGGCGCCTCGCTGCCATCGGCGTGCAGGCCAAACATCACCGAGCCGATCTCCACTGAGCGCACGCCCCCTTCCAGGTACAACACCAGCGATAGCGCCCATGCCGGGTATTCCAGCGGCGGAATGTGCGGCAACATCTCCCTGGCATCCAGGTAAATGGCATGCCCGCCAGGCGGCTGCACAATCGGCACGCCGTGTGCCGTTAAAATATCCCCCAGATATGCCACCGAGCGCGTACGGTAGCGCAAATAATCCTCATCCAGCGCCTCGTGCAGCCCCACGGCAATCGCTTCCAGGTCATACCCCGCCAACCCACCATACGTGGGAAAGCCCTCGGTGATGACCAGCATCGTCTTTGCCTTTTCCGCCCATTCATCATTATTCAGCGCCAAAAAGCCACCAATGTTCGCCATGCCATCCTTCTTCGCGCTCATCGTGCAGCCATCCGCATAGCTAAACATCTCCTGGGCAATTTCTAGCGGCGTTTTATCACCATACCCTTCCTCGCGGGTTTTGATGAACCAGGCATTTTCGGCAAAGCGGCAGGCATCTAGAAAGAAGGGCACGCCATAGCGGTGACAGATTTCACTGGCGGCGCGGATATTGGCCATGCTGGCTGGCTGGCCGCCACCGGAATTGTTGGTGACAGTCATCATCACCATGGCCACATACTCCCAATGGTTGTCCAGATGGTGCGCCAGCGCATCCAGGTCCATGTTGCCCTTGAAGGGGTGCACCAGGCCAGGCTGGTGCGCTTCGGGGATAGGGATATCTATGGCGCGCCCCTGGCGATACTCCACGTTGGCGCGGGTGGTATCGAAATGCGTGTTGTTCAGCACCATGTCCCCGGGCTTGAGAATGGAGCCAAAGAGGATGCGCTCGGCGGCGCGACCCTGATGCGTGGGGATGACGTGTTTAAAGCCGGTGATTTCGCGCACTGCCTGTTCAAAGCGATAAAAGGATTTGGCGCCGGCGTAAGATTCGTCGCCGCGCATCATGCCCGCCCACTGGTTAGAGGACATTGCTCCTGTGCCAGAGTCGGTCAGCAGGTCTATCAGTACATCTTCCGCTTTGATCAGGAAAAGGTTATAACCCGCTTGTTGCAGGGCGGCTTCGCGCTGGGCGCGGGTGGTGTGACGAATGGGTTCAACGGTTTTGATGCGAAATGGTTCGATAATGGTTTTGAATTGCATGATTCCCCCTTTAGAAATTCGGAATCCACAAGCCTGAGCAAAACGGCGATTGCGTCAGCAACAGACGATGCCCCGTTTGCTGTTCAGGGTGATGGCGAGGCCATCGGTTAAGCGGTCGTAATCGTTGCCAATGCCAATGACAGCCGGGATGCCCAGCTCCATAGCGACGGTGTGGGCATGGCTGCCCGGCTCACCGTCGCGGGTAATCAGACCGGCAGCGCGGCCGAGGTAGGGGATCAGAGAGCGATCGCTGTTGGGCACAACCAGGATGTCGCTGCTATGAAGTTCTTCTCGCAACTCTGACACAGGCAGGCTCAAGCGACGCACACGGCCGTTTACCACAGCCCCCATCACTCCCAGGCCGCGTGCCACAATGGTAGGCGCCGTCTCCACGCGCATCAGGTTGGTGGAGCCGGGCAGGTTAGGCGAAATGCCGGCCGTCATGACGACGGTGTCTCCCTCCCTCACCAATCCCGCCAGCAGTACCTGTTCCAGAGCGCTGTCCAGGATTTCCTTGCTGCCGCCGGCGCGCTCGCCTAACAGCGGCCACACGCCGTGAAACAGCAACAGGCGGCGTTGGGTGATGGGGCTGGGGGTAATGGCGTAAATGGGACAGTGTGGGCGATAGCGAGACAGCATTTCCGCCGTGCGCCCAGAAACGGTAGCAGACAGGATGGCGGCGGCGTTGAGATCATGGGCCGTTTCACAAGTAGCGTGGCTGACAGCGTCGGTAATGGTGGCGAGAGGGCGCTGAATGTAGGACGGCCGTTCCCAGCTTCCGCTCGTTTGCTGCTCCACATCCTGGGCAATTTTCACCATCGTTTCCACAGCCAGCACCGGGAATTGACCAGCGGCTGTTTCGCCGGAGAGCATCACCGCGTCTGTGCCATCCAGGATGGCATTGGCCACATCAGAGGCCTCGGCGCGCGTCGGGCGCGGGTTGCGGATCATCGAGTCGAGCATTTGCGTCGCTGTAATTACTGGCCTGCCCGCTGCGTTGCATTTGCGAATCAACATCTTTTGGATCATCGGCACTTTTTCCGCCGCCACCTCAATCCCCAAGTCGCCGCGCGCCACCATAATGCCGTCCGCTTCGGCAATGATTTCATCAATACTTTCCAGTGCTTCCGGCTTTTCAATTTTGGCGATCACGGGCACAGGACGGCCGTAGTCGCTCAATTCCACAATGCGTGACTTTAGCTGCCGTACCTCCTGCGCCGAGCGCACAAACGAAAGCGCAATCCAGTCCACATTTTGATTCAGGGCAAAGGCCAGGTCTTGCCAATCCTTCTCCGTGATGGCGGGAATCGCAAGCGAAGCGTTAGGCAAATTCAGCCCCTTGTTTGACCCCAGCACCCCTCCTGTGACAACAACGGCGCGAATGTCAGTGCCATCTGTTTCCAATACGCGCACTTCCAACAGCCCATCATCCATCAGAATGCGGTCACCCGCCTCCACCTGCTCTGGCAGGGCGGCATATTGCAGCGGAATAAAGGCCAGTTCGCCATTTGCCGCCGGTTTACCCGTGCCAGGGCGCTTGCTCAGCAGCACCGTCTCACCCGCAGTAAGCTGAACCCCCTTCCCCATATCGCCCACGCGCAGTTTAGGGCCTTGCAAATCTACCAGCAGTGCCACCGGGCGATCTAGCTGTGCAGCCACCTGGCGGATACGGCGAATGTTTTCGCCATGAAATGAGGCATCTCCATGCGAAAAGTTCAGGCGCGCGACGTTCATGCCCGCTTCAATCAGTTGGCGTAAGATTTCTGGTTCACGACTGGCAGGACCAATGGTACAAACAATTTTGGTACGCAACATAAAATGCTCCTGTGAAAATGACCGCCGACAGCCAACAACCGACGGCAAGTGTAACCTGGGTTGCCAAACCTGGTTGGTACGCGCAGGTCAGGCAACCTCCGTTCCGTTTTCATTTGCGATAGTGGGCGGCTGCCCGTAAAGTGTCCTTCATAATAAACAACACACTGCTTTTTTGCGCCGCTATGACGGGGCGAATGACGGCAAGCCGCCAGCCTAACCAATCAGCACAATTCGCTCGCGATTGTAAAGCCGGATGGCGGCGGCCAATGCCACAAGGCCAACGAGCAAGGTAACGGCCGTTGCCGTCACCACCTCCCCCACAGGCAATAGCTCCCCACGCATCGCTTTGTTGATCAAAAACGTCTGCGAGACGGTGGGCACAAAGGTCATCCACGGCTGCGCGCGAATGGGCAAAATCGCCAAAAACAGAGCAGGCATGAAGCCAGCCAGGGAGAGCAGTTGTGTGTAGGTTTGCGCCTCTTTGACGTTGCGCGTGTAGGAAGCAATCAGCATTTGCAGGGCAACGGCCATGAAAACAACAGGAATGATGACGCCAACGGCCGTTGCCATGGCCGCCCCAGTGACATTCACCTGAATAGACGTAAAGGATTGTACCGTCGGGATGCTCAGCAGCAGCAGAAAAAGGCCGGTTGCCAGCGCCGTCGCCACAAGGGTGAAACCAAACGCCGTAAGATATTTGCCCACCACAAACGCCCAACGCGGTACCGGGTTGATCAGCAACGGCTCTAGCGACTCCCGCTCTCGCTCCCCGGCCGTCATGTCCACCACCATGTAGAAGCCGCCCAGAAAAGCGGCCGTGAGCATGATAATCGGCAACAAATTCAGCACCGTGCCTGCCGCCCCACGCGCCGCCGGAGAAACATCTACAGCAACCACGGGAACGGCCGTCATCACCGCCGGGCTGATTCCTCGCGCCAATAGCCGCAAGGCGCTGATGCGGTTGCTATACTGCTCCAGCAAATTCTCCACCCGTTGCACCGCCACGCTCGTCCCCTGGTTCGAGACATCCTGAATCAGCTCTACAGGCGCCGGTTCACCCCGGCTAAACGCGGCGGCAAACGCATCGGGGATAACCAGTACCAGGTCCACTTCCCCACTTTGCACGGCCGCACGCGGATCAGCCGGCGGCGGCAAAATGTCCACATTGTACTGGTCGAGGAAAGCAATTAAATTGGGCGCGTTTTCCACCCCTACTACCGGCAGTTGCAACGTCTGCTCTGACTGCTCCGTAAACGTACGATTAAGAAAACCAAATAAAATAATGTAGAGCAAGGGATTAAGCAGCACACTGAGCAGGGCATTGAAAACAGAACGGCGGTCGCGCAAATTATCTACCAGCTCTTTGCGGCCAATGACGCCAATGAGAGATAGCGCATTCACACCCATCACTCCAATCCCTCCGTACTGCCGATGATTTGCACAAACGCATCTTCCAGGTCGGCGTGCCCGGCACGGTGGCGCAGCTCATCAGCCGTACCCTGGGCCACTACACGGCCGTGCGCAATGATGACAATGTTGTCGCACAACGAGGCCACTTCTTGCATGATGTGGCTGGAAAAGAGGACAGTGTGCCCGGCATCGCGCAGGCGGCGGATGACCTGGCGCATGGCGCGGGTGCTCATCACGTCTAGCCCCACCGTCGGCTCGTCGAGAATGACGTTAGGGGGGTTGTGCACCAGGGCGCGGGCGATGGCTACCTTCACTTTTTGCCCGGTAGAAAAGCCTTCAGTCACGCGGTCGGCAATATCTTCCATCTCCAGCAGCTTCATCAATTCGTCAATGCGCGCTTCCAATGCTGCCCCGTGCAGGCCGTGCAAACGGCCGTAATAGCGCACATTTTCGCGTGAAGTCAGTCGCTGATAAATGCCGCGCCTGTCGGGCAGCACCCCCAGCCGGCGCTGCGCCTCAATTCGCTGCCGCAAAACGTCTACGTCATCCACACGTGCGCTGCCCTCGTCTGGCTCTAGCGCCCCGGCAATAATGCGCATGGTGGTACTTTTGCCCGCGCCATTGGGGCCAAGCAGGCCGGTAATCTGGCCATTAGGAGCACTAAAAGAAACGGCCTGCACCGCCTGCACGGCACCGAATGATTTTGAAAGGTTGGTTACAGCAATCATGGAATTTTTCGATTTTGAATTTTGGATTTACGATTGACAATTGGCGATTGGCGGCGCTCAATCGAAAATCGTAAATCCAAAATCCACAATTCTTTAGGGCGTTGGCCCGGCCAGGCTGACGAAAAAGGGCGGAGCCTGAATCTCCGCCAGGCAGCTCGTGTTCAGGTTGGCGACGCTGCCGCTGCGCAGAAAGTCGGCAACCACCTCAGGCATACACCCTGCCAGCAACACGTCGTGACCATAATTGGGGACAATCAGGTGCAGGCTGTTGGGCAAATGGGCGGCAACGGCTTCAGCGTATAGTGGCGGGGTGATGGGATCAGCTTCACCAGAAAGAAGCAGCGTGGGAATAACGGCCGTTACCGGTTCACGCAACCCTGCTGGCACATTCCCCTTAGGCCACGTGGCACAAACAGCCACCAGGTCAGCGGCAGGCAAACCAAACAGCGTGCCGGCGCGCAGCGCTTCTGCCTGCGTCAGGTCAATCAGCGGCGCGTCCTCGCTGCACGTCACGGCGTAAAACATGCCATAGGTCAACACCGTGCTGCCAGAAATCGTCAACGACTGGGCCAGCAGCGGGCCAAAATCACCGTTGGTAGCAGCATTGTGAATGAGCAGCGGCAGCAGCGAAACAATCTCTGTCGAGTAAAGCAGGCTAAAGAGCACCTGCATGAAGTCATCACGCTCTAGCCTCAATTCCACCAGCTCGCCGCTGAACGGATGAGCAAAGCGGACATCTATACCCGTTTCCACCTGCGCCAGCAAGCTGGCAAGGTCTGCCTCTAGATTAGGAAAAGTGGTGCGGCAGGCAGCGTCGGCAGCGCAGCGGGCAAAGAAAAGATAGAGGGCACGCTGACCGTCGCGAGGGGCTTGCAGTTGCAATACCAGATCCGGGCCAACGACGGCGTTGAGCACGGCGCTGCGCACCCGCTCCGGGAAGAGGCGCATATATTCCAGCGCGGCGCGAGTTCCGTAGGAAGTGCCAAGCAGGTTGATCTGCTCATAGCCCAGGGCCGCGCGCACGTCGTCCAGATCACGCATGGCGATGGTGGTGTGGTATTGGCGCAGGTCGTTGGCGGCGGCAAGCCTCTGGCGACATTCAGCCAGCGCCGCTTCCAGGTCGGCGCGGCTGCTGTCTAGCGGCAGGTCGTTAACGTTGGGGCAGGCCAGGGAATTGGAGCGCCCCGTGCCGCGCTGGTCTACCAGCACAATGTCGCGGCTTCGGTTAATGCGGCGAAACTGTGACAGGATGGGCGCATAGGCGCTGATGGCAGCCTGCCCCGGCCCGCCTGCCAGGAGGAAGACGGGGTCAGGCTGGGGCTGGCTGTTGGTTGCCGGAATGATGGCAAAGTGAATAGAAAGGGTACGGCCGTTTTCCGGCCCCTCTCTATTTTCCAGGACAGTAATTGCGCCACACTGCGCCTTTACGCCACCGCTAAGCTGGCAATTGCGCAACTCAGGGCGGTCTGTGGGCGCAGCATTGCTCTGCCCCAGGCAGCCGCCAAGGAGAAGCAAGGAGAACAAGAACAAAACTTGGAACCTGACCATCAGCCTGGCCTCTAAAAAATTGGGTATGGTTCAGATAATCTTTACAACTTTGACCGCCAACTGCAGATAACCGACTGCGGTTTGTCTCCAATCTGGCGGTCTGCCGTCTGCGGTCGGCGGTCGCTGGTCGGCGGTCTGGCAATTAGCCAGCGGCTGCGGCAGCCTGATCATCCATCTTCATGATGACGACATTCCAGGCGACGTAAATGAGAAAGCGCAATTCGTCTGGCGGCAGGGAGAGATCCTCCAGCCAGATTTCGCCGCCAAAGCCCCAACCATTTCGCCGGAACGTCAGACAAAGCCTGCCGGTTT
Organism: uncultured Anaerolineae bacterium; assembly: GCA_937943625.1. Taxonomy (GTDB): domain Bacteria; phylum Chloroflexota; class Anaerolineae; order Promineifilales; family Promineifilaceae; genus JACSRF01. The sequence continues at coordinate 11,360 of CALEAD010000030.1, forward strand.
CGTCACGCAGCTCCCAGTGGGTATGCCAGAAATTGGCCGGGCGAAAGCGATAGGAACGGCCGTTGTCCAGCAAAAGCGTCAATTCGCCGCGCCAGGAAAGAGCAGCCGGATAAGCGTGCGGCAGGCGCATATCAAGCGTCTTGACGTGCACCGTTTGCCGCCACAACCCACGCCGCGTGACACAAAGTACCGGCTCAGCCTCAGGATGCTCAAACACGTCGGCCTGCACCGGAAACCAGCCACGCTGACGCAGCCAGGCCAGGGGCTTACCATCAAGCAGCAGCTCATACTCGCGCCGGAACATCTTCGGCTTACGCCAGAAAAGCCTTTCCTTCTTAGCCAGGTCAAACCCACTCATTGCCCGAACCTCCAGGCTGACCGGGAAATTTTTGGCATGGTGCAAGCAATCTCTACAATTTGACCGCCAACCACAGACAGCCAACCGCGATTTGTCTCCACTCTGGCGGTCGGCCGTCGGCGGTCAGAAATTTGTAAAGCACCGTTTCCAGAGAATATGAACCATGCCAATTTTTTTCTACCCCGCCACCCTACTCCCAGCTTCGCTCATCGCGGATTGGCGGTGCGTCCGCAGGCAGGCTCTCTACCGGAATCACATCTAGCTGAAACTTGATGGCGTCACGCGCCGTTTGCTGGATGGCCTGCGCCAGCGCCGCACCGTCTGTGCCGGGGGCCAGGACCACGTGCAGCGCCAGATAATCTTTGTGGTCGGCGCGCGTGACGACGGCCTGGTAAGCCGATACCGCCGGGAAGCGCGCCATCATGTCCGCCAGTTGGCGCGGGTGCAAAAACATGCCGCGCACTTTTGTCGCTGCGCCCACGCGCCCTTGCCAGCCGTTCAGGCGCAAACCGGGCCGCCCGCAGGCGCATGGTTCAGCAATGATGGAAGAAAGGTCGCCCACGCCAAAACGCACAATGGCATAAGGAGCGTGCAGCAGCGTTGCCACCACTTCGCCCGTTTCGCCGTGCGGCAGCGGCTCGCCCGTGTTGATGTCGCAAATTTGCACAATGACGTTATCGGGAATGTGCCAGCCATCTTGCTGTTCACACTCATACCCCAGGTTGCCACATTCGGCCGTGCCGTAGGCCTGAAAGACAGCTACGCCGCGCTGTTTTAGCTCCTGCCGCAGCGAAGGGGGCAGCGGTTCGGCCAGCACAAATGCCTTATTGAGGCTGAGATGGACGCCAAGAACGGCCGCTTTATCTAGCAGCGCCTTCAGGTAACTTGGCAACCCGACGTAGCCGGTAGCGCCAAAACTGGCCATGGCCTGAATTTGCTGCTCCATGTTGCCAATGCCGCCAGGAATGACAACGCAGCCAACAGCGCGCAGCCCCTCTTCGAGGGAGGCGCCTGCTGGCGTCAGGTGATAGCTAAAGGCGTTGAGCACCACTTCGCCTGCCTGAAAGCCGGCCGCAAGCAACCCCGGCGACCAGTTACCGGCATCAGGTACATTCGGCTCTGGGTCGTTGATGGGTCCAGGAGATTGAAAAACGCGCCGCAATTGGCTGACGGGCACAGCCAGCAGCCCACCAAAGGGAGGGTCCTGCTGTTGCAGTGCAATCAGGTCATCTTTGCGCAAAACGGGCAGGTGCGCCAGCTCACTGGCGGTGTGAATTTGCGCCGGAGTCAGGTCGGCGGCCGCCATGCGTTTGCTAAAAGCAGGTGCTTGATGGTACAGATAGTTGATGGTCTGACGTAGCCTGGCGTGTAAATGCTCGCTCATGGGAATCTCCTTTGGGGAATTATGAAGGGTGAAACATGAAAGGTGTCGTACACAGATTTTCACGGATTGAACGGATTAGCAAGATTTTGGGAATCTCTTCCCTGTAAAGACGTGCAAATCCGCTTTTTTCCGTGGCCCTGGCAAAATCTGTAAGCACCATGCGCATCTTGGGCGACGAAGTCGCAGCCAAAACCAGGAATTGCTACTGGTATTGTACCTGGGCAACGGCCGTTTCCCAACCCCAGGCAGCCATTTTCCCAATTTTACCGCTGAGCCGTTACTTTTTTCTGTCGTCTGCGACTTTAGCGACAGAAATCAAATAAACGATGGAGGTCAGATAAAATGAAACAAACAAAATTGGTATTCTTAGCTGCATTACTCATCGCTCTGCTTCTGGTTGGCTGTGCGCCCACCACAACAGAGCCTCAGGCTACGCTCTCTGCGCCCACCCAGGGCATAGACGAGGCGGGCAACAGCGGCGCAACAACGAACAGCGGCGCGGCAACTGGCAGCGGCGCGGCAACAGAGCGCGGTACGGCAACGCCAGCAGGCAGCCTGCTCTCACCTGCCGGCAGCGGCAATGCGCCAGGCGCCACCGCCACGCCAACGCCCACGCGCAGGAGCACCAAATCAACCAACAGCAATGACAACGATAATGATAACGACGACAACAGCAACGATAATAGCAACGCAAACAGCAACGCAAACAGCAACGTGAATAGCAACACCAATATCAACACCAACAGCAACACCAACAGCAACGACAACAGCAACACGAACAGCAACGACAACAGCAACACAAACAGCAACACGAACAGTAATGACAACGACAACGACAACGACGACAATAACAACGATAACGATGACAACAGCAACAACAACACAAACAGCAACGACAACGGCAACGATAATGATGATGACGACGATGATGATTAGTGGTGAGTGGTAAGTGGTCAGAGATTGGAAGTTGGCGCCTGCCAGCTTCCAATCTCCAACCTCCGCTCTTCAATCTACCCCCCCATCCCTTCAACCAAAGGTGGTTATCATGAATCTGGTCATAAAGCAGCCAAAATCAGGTGCAGAAGCAGCAAGAAGCAGCATCGGTGTATGGGCAACGGCCGTTTCCCTCTTCGCCCTCTTCCTCATCTTCTTCGCCATCATCCAGTACGCCACGCCCGCCCTGGTTGGCACCGATGGCTACTACCACATCAAAATGGCCTACCTGATTCGCCAGCAGGGACTCAAGCCAGATTTCAACGCCTTGCCTTATACCATCCTCAACCCAGACGCCTATTACAATCATCATCTGCTTTTTCACGTGTACCTGGCGCTGTTTGCGCGTACCGACCCGCTGATAGAGGGCGGTGTAGCCCTGACCCAGGCGGGTAAAGTTGCCAGCATCATCATGCCCAGTCTGGCCTTTCTGGCAATCTGGTGGCTGCTGCGGCAGCAGCGTGTGCCCGGCGCCGCCCTGTGGGCTATTGCGCTTTTTGCAATCTCAGAGGCGTTTCTCTACCGCATGAGCATGCCCCGCGCCCAGTCCGTTTCACTGCTGCTGCTGGCGCTGGCGCTGCACTGGCTGCTGCACGGCCGTTACCGGCTATTGCTGCCATTAGGGTTTCTCTACGTCTGGTTCTATAACGCCTTTCCGCTGCTGATGATGATAGCGGGCACGTATGTCATTGCCGTGCTAATGCTGGAACGGCGGCTGGTGTGGCAGGCGTTGCTCTATCCGGCGTTGGGCATTGGCCTGGGGCTGTTGATTAATCCCTACTTCCCCGAAAATATCGCCTTCATCTGGCGCCATTTGCTGCCCAAGATCGGTGAGTCGAGTACGGCCGTTGGCAACGAGTGGTTACCCTATCGCACCTGGACGCTGGTGGAAAACTCTGGCCTGGCGCTGGCGGCCGTTTTGCTCGGCATCCTGGCCCTGGGCTGGCGCAAAGAGCGCATAGACAAAGCCAGCCTGGTAGCTCTGGGGCTGATGGCGCTGTTTGGCTACATGCTGTTCGAGTCGCGCCGCTTTATCGAGTATTTTCCCCCCTTCGCCCTGCTGTTTCTTGCCTTCAGCGCCGCCCCGCTGCTGCGGGAATGGCTGGCGGCGTGGGCAGAGAAACGGCCGTTGGTCATCTCCCTTCTCCCACTGGCGGCAACCCTGCTGCTGGCTTACCCCCTCTACCGCACCCTGCAAGACGCGCACGCGCAAATTGCTGAATCTGCTCCTGCCGACCAATATGCCGAAGCCTCACTCTGGCTGGCGCAAGAGGCCGCCCCTGGCAGCCTGATTTTTCAGACAGATTGGGATGACTTTACCCGCCTTTTCTTCTACAATAGCGCCCTGGTCTACACCGCGGGGCTAGACCCCACCTTTATGGAACTGTACGACAAGGCGCTATTTGACCAGTGGGTGGCGATCACGCAAGGCAAGGTAGATGCGCCCGGCGCAATCATTCGCGACACCTTTGGCGCAGCTTACGTCTTTTCTGACCTGCAACACACGGCCTTCATGCAAAAAGCAGAGGCCGACCCACTGCTGCAAGAGGTCTATCGCACAAAAGATGCGGTGATCTATGCCGTACAGCGGTAGCAGGCAAGGGCAGGCGTAGTGGCTCAGAAAGACAACCTTGAGAAAGAGCGCGCTTATGAGACGGCCAGGCTGGTAACGGCCGTCTATAACGCCCTGGCTGCGGGGGACAGTGTTGCTAAAGTGCAGCAAGACCTGGTGTACAAAGGGCTAGACGAGGAAACGGCCGGTTACGTCGTCCAGCGCGTCTACGAAAAAAAGCGATGGCAAATTGCCTGGCAGCGCGCCGGGGAAAGCATGAGAATGCTGCTGGGAGGATTGGGGGGGCTGGCAGTGGCCGTGCTGGTTTTACTGCTGGGCAGCACGGCCACGCGCTACATTAGCATTCTTTATCCTGATTTCGGCCGTATTCTCTTTGTGGCTATTCTGTTTGTCACAGGGCTAATCGCTTCCGCTGGCGCTCTTACCTTTAGCATTGGCGGCTTTCGCCTGGTTACAGCCAGCTCCGACTCCGCCAGCGGCTGCCTGCACGCCATTCTCATTGCGCTGATTATGCTGCTGGCGACGCTGCTGGTGACCCTGTTGCTACAAAACCTGTCTTCCTGAAAGGAGTTTCTATGAAAGTTGGTATTGTTGGCAGCGGTTTTGTCGGCGCAACGGCCGCCTACGCAATGGTGATGAGTGGCGTTGCGCGGCACATTGTGCTGGTAGACAAGAACGTGGCGCGGGCGCGCGCCGAGGCAGCAGACATTTTGCACGCCGTCCCTTTTGCCCATTCCTGCAACGTGGTGGCCGGAGATTACGCTGACCTGGCAGGCTGTCAGGCCGTGATTATGGCCGCGGGGGTGGCGCAAAAGCCAGGTGAAACACGGCTAAATTTGTTAGAGCGGAATACGGCCGTTTTCCAGGCCGTCATTCCGCAAATTTACCAATACGCGCCAGAAGCAATTCTCATCGTCACCACCAACCCCGTGGACATCATGACCCACATCAGCGCCAGAATTGCGGCCCAATTCGGCATTGCCCCGCACCGCGTGCTTGGCTCCGGCACAACGCTGGACACAGCACGCTACCGCGCCCTGCTGGCGCAGGCACTAGGCATAGACGCCACACACGTGCACGGCTACGTCATTGGCGAACACGGGGATTCTGAGGTGCTTACCTGGTCACTGACCACCATTGGCAACATGCCGCTAGACGCCTTCTGCGAAATGCGCCATGCCTCGCTTTCGCCATCCCACCGGCACGAGATCGAAGACAACGTGCGCCGCGCAGCCTACCACATCATTGAGGGTAAAGGGGCAACCTATTATGGCATTGGCAGCGCCCTGGCACGCATTGTGCGCAATGTGCTGCAAGACCGGCGCGCCATCATGACAGTCTGCACGCCTATGCCAGAAATTGCGGGTGTTGCAGACGTGACCCTCTCCTTGCCACACCTGGTTGGCGGTGCGGGGGTGTTGGAGACTTTTCCCCTGCCGCTGAATGAGCAAGAAACGGCCGCTTTGCGACACAGCGCCCAAATCATCCGCCAGGCCATTACGGAATTGGAAATGGCGTAGTGGCATGGGAAAGGTTGGTTGGTTGGTTAGTTGGTTAGTTGGTTGGTTGGTTGGTTGGTTGGTTGGTTAGTTGGTTGGCTGCGTGGGCATGGGTTAAAGCATCTTTACAAATTTGACTGCTGACCGCAGCCCGTAGACGGTTAAGCCTCTGCGGTACCGCCATCGGCGGTCTGCTGTCAGCGGTCTACCATAGGCGGTCTGCCATCGGCGGTCGAAAAGTGTAAAGCATCTCTCCAGCATATTCTTCAGCATGTCATGAACCATGCCGCTGCCTGGCAGGCAACTGCCTATGAAAACGAAGGTAGTGGTTAAATTATAACTGATGACTGTAAAATCATGCCATGATTAGCAAAACAATAACTCACGAATGCACTCGTTGTTACAGTCTGAACATTGTTAAGAACGGTCAAACGAAAAAGGGTAAACAAAAATTTCATTGCAAGGATTGTGGCGCTTACGGTACCCTTGACCCGGAGATAAAATACACCCCTGAACGCAAAGAAGAAA
>CALEAD010000031.1 GCA_937943625.1 uncultured Anaerolineae bacterium
AGATGGTGATGCCAGGGGACAACGTGAACCTGATCGTAGAGCTGATCACACCGGTGGCGTTGGAAGAAGGGCAGCGCTTTGCAATTCGCGAAGGTGGTCTGACCGTGGGTGCTGGGGTTATTACCAAAATCCTGGCCTAAACCAAAGCATTGTTTTTGCGCAGTGCTTTCTTTCCTGAGGGAATTATGGCAAAACAAAAAATTCGTATTCGTTTGAAGGCTTACGATCACCGGGTTCTTGATCAGTCAGCGAAGCGCATTGTTGGTACGGCCGAACGCACTGGTGCGCAGGTTATTGGTCCTGTGCCGTTGCCTACACGTGTGGAGCGGTTTACGGTGCGTCGCAGTACCTTCATTGACAAAGACTCTCATGAGCACTTTGAGATTCGCACGCACAAGCGTCTCATTGATGTGATTAACCCCGATTCTAAAACGATTGATACGCTAATGCGACTCAATTTACCCGCTGGCGTAGATATTGAAATTTCAATTTAAGTGGTAAGGATGATGCAGCTTGAGCCTGGTGGCTGACAGTCCTGGGAGGTAAATGGTGAAAGGATTACTAGGCACAAAATTGGGAATGAGCCAGATTTTTGATGATTCCGGGAATGTGACCCCGGTTACCATCATCCAGGCTGGCCCGTGTTTTGTGACACAAGTGAAAACAAAAGAGACCGATGGCTATGAAGCTGTTCAGGTCGGCTATGGCGAAGTAAAAGAGAAAAGGCTGACACAGGGGCAAAGAGGCCACCTGGGTCTGCTCAAGTCTGGTAAGAATCGCCCTGACCGTAAGAAGGTGAGCGGAGCTGCCCGTCCCTTGCGCTACCTGCGCGAATTCCGCACAAAGAATGCACGGGAGTACGAAGTGGGTCAGGCCATTACGGTGGAACAGTTTCAGGTAGGTGATCACGTTGACGTGACCGGTAAGACCAAGGGTCGGGGCTTTGCAGGGACGGTAAAGCGTTACGGCTTTGCCGGTGGTGTGAAGACGCATGGCCAGTCCGATCGCTGGCGTGCCACAGGGTCTATTGGCGCCGCATCGGGTACAGGGCATGTGTTTAAGGGTAAGCGCATGCCCGGTCACTATGGTGATGAGCGTTATACCGCACAGAATTTGGAAATTGTGCGTGTGGATGTTGAAAAGAATTTGCTCGCTGTGAAGGGTGCAGTTCCTGGGGCAAAAGGTGGCCTGTTGATTATTCGCGAGGCTGCAAAGAGCTAGCGGAGGTGTTGTGATGAAAGTACCAGTTTACAACATGGCTGGCCAGGAAGTAAGTAGCGTTGTCCTTCCGGCCAGCATCTTTGAAGCAGATGTGAACCGTGACCTGATGCATCAGGCGCTGGTGCGTCAGTTGGCAAATGCGCGTCTTGGCACGCACAAAGTGAAAGGACGTTCCGAAGTGAGCCGGACAACGGCGAAGATGTACCGCCAAAAAGGAACGGGCAGGGCGCGTCATGGCAGCCGCAAAGCGCCTATTTTTGTGGGTGGTGGTGTATCGCATGGACCGCAGCCTCGCAAGTATACGAAGCGAATGCCACGTAAAATGCGACGTGCGGCTTTGCGTTCGGCTTTGAGCGTGAAGGCCAGTGCCGGTAGCATCATTGTGCTGGATGAGATCCGCATGGATGCTCCGAAGACGAAGGAGTTTGCGCGTTTGCTGCAGTGGGTTATCGCGGGCGAGAGTGCGCTGGTGCTTTTGCCAGGACGTGACGAGAATGTAGAGAAGTCGGCGCGCAATTTGCGCAATGTGAAGGCGCTCCATGCCAATTATCTCAATATTCGGGATCTGCTTGGTTATAGCAAAATTGTGATGCCTCTGGCCGCTCTGCAAGTAATTGATGGCTTTCTTAACGTCGGTGAAGAAGAGGCTGAAGAGGAGGCATAAGCAATGCATTGGCGTGAAATTATTCGCCGGCCGGTTGTGACGGAAAAAAGCAACTTTATGGCTGGTGAACTGAATCAGTATACGTTCGTGGTGGACTCGCGTGCGAATAAGGTGCAGATTAAGCAGGCGATTGAACTGGCGTGGCCGGAAGTAAGTGTGCAAAAAGTGCGTGTTTCAAATATGCCGGCAAAACGTGCACGCCGCTGGCGCCGGGTTACCGTGCGCAAGCCGGGTTGGAAAAAAGCGGTTGTAACTCTTGCCCCCGGTAACAGCATTGATTTGTTTGAGGGTGTTTAATCCGTTTTTTGAGCAGGGATGAGGCTTTTTGGTTTGTGAGGTTACGTTCTCACTGATTGTGAAGCTGAGTATCCGTCTCTGGAGGTTGTCATGCCGATTAAAGTATTTAAACCGACTTCCCCTGGTCGTCGAGATATGAGCGGCCAGACGTTTGAGGAAGTGACGCGCTCGACGCCTGAACGAGGGTTGACGAGTGGTTTGCGTAAAAGCGGTGGGCGCAATTTTCGTGGTAAGGTTACCGTGCGTCATCGCGGCGGTGGTCACAAGCGGCGCTATCGCCAGATTGATTTTAAGCGCGATAAGTTTGGCGTTCCGGCGCGAGTAGATTCTATTGAGTACGATCCGAATCGCTCGGCGCGCATTGCCCTGCTGTTTTATGCGGATGGAGAGAAGCGGTATATTATTGCGCCGCTTGGTTTGCGTGTTGGGGATAAGTTGATGAGTGGCCCAACGGCCGAAATTCGCCCCGGCAATGCGCTGCCATTAAACAACATCCCGCTGGGCACACAGATACACAATATTGAACTTCAGGAAGGGCGCGGTGGCCAATTAGTTCGCTCTGCCGGTACATCGGCACAGCTGTTGGCAAAAGATCACCCGCTCTACGTAACTCTGCGCCTGCCATCTGGAGAAGAGCGGTATGTGCCAAAGAATTGCCTGGCGACGATTGGTCAGGTAGGCAATGTGGAGCACGGCAATGTGAAGCTAGGTAAGGCAGGGCGTAAGCGCCATTTGGGCATACGTCCGACGGTGCGTGGCTCGGCGATGAACCCGAACGACCACCCGCATGGGGGTGGCGAGGGACGTTCGCCAATTGGTATGGCTGGGCCGAAGACCCCGTGGGGGCAGCCAGCCCAGGGGAGACGGACACGCCGCAACAAGCGGACGGACAAGTACATTTTCCGTCGCCGTTCTAATAAGCGTCGTTAAGAGGTGAGGATATGTCTCGTTCACTAAAGAAAGGGCCTTACATTAGCCCAAAACTTTTGCGAAAAGTTGAAAAATTGAATGAAGCAAAGCAGCGTCAGGTTATTCGTACCTGGTCGCGCGCAAGCACGATTTTTCCGCAGATGGTGGGACACACGATTGCTGTTTACGATGGACGGCGTCATGTTCCCATCTATGTCACGGAAAATATGGTCGGACATAAGTTGGGCGAATTTGCCCCAACGCGCACGTTTCGTGGGCACGTGAAAACTGAAAAGAAGGGGCGGCGGTAATTATGGCTGAGGTATTTGAAGTTAGAGCTGTAGCGAAGCATATTCCGATCTCAACCCAGAAGGTTCGCCTCGTCGTTAATGCAGTGCGCGGGTTGGGGGCGAGTGAGGCGCTGGACCGGCTGCGCTTTATGCCCCATCGTTCGGCAGAACCGGTATTTAAGCTGATTCAATCGGCCGTGGCGAATGCGGAAGAGAATTTTGGGCTGGAGATTGATGAGTTGGTTGTGCACCGTATTTATGCGGACGAGGGGCCGCGTCATCGCAAGGCTCCTTATGGTGGGCGCTTTGCCGGGCGCGGCCGTTTTCGGCCGATTATGCGCCGCTCTTCACATATTACCGTCGTGTTGGCGGAGCGTGAGATTTCAGAAGAGTAGTAACGGCAATGTGGCATGAGTGCTGATGTGGAGGATGCTAAGTGGGACGTAAAGTACATCCAGTAGGGTTCCGTTTGAAGGCGTTTCGTGATTGGAACACACGTTGGTTCGCGGAAGGTGAACAGTATCGCGAGCTGCTGCGGGAAGATTTTGCGATTCGCAAGATGGTTGAGAAAGAGCTGGCTGCAGCAGGTGTTGCGGGCTTGCAGATTGAACGGGCAGCGCCAAACCAGGTGACAGTGACGATTCATACCGCGCGCCCAGGGATTGTGATTGGGCGTAAGGGAGCCTCGGTGAAGGACCTGCGCGTTAAGTTGCGTTCTTTAACCGATAAAGCGGTGAAGGTTGAGGTGGAAGAAGTGCCACAACCGGAGGCGAACGCAAAGCTGATTGCCGAAAATATCGCCGGTCAGCTGGAGCGGCGCATTTCGCACAGCCGGGCGATGAAGCGCGCCGCCCAGCAGGCGATGCGCCAGGGCGCAGAAGGAGTGCGTATTGAGGTGGGCGGCCGTTTGGGTGGCTCGGAAATGGCACGTAAGGAAAAAATTTGGGACGGCCGTGTCCCGCGTAACACCCTGCGTGCTGACCTGGACTATGGAACGGCCGAGGCGCTGACAACCTTTGGCATGATTGGCATCAAAGTTTGGGTCTACCGGGGAGAAATCCTGCCGCAAAAGGTTGAAGCAACCGACGTGTACATTAGTGAGTAGGGACTGGAGAGTAGACCATGTTAATGCCAAAACGGGTGAAATATCGCAAACAGTTCCGCGGGCGCATGAAAGGGCAGGCAAAGGGTGGCGTAGAGCTGCAGCATGGCGAGTATGGCTTGCAGGCTCTGGAGCCTGGCTGGATTACCAGCCGCCAGATCGAAGCAGTGCGCCGCGCGATGGTGCGTAAAATGCGTCGTAGGGGAAAGTATTGGATTCGCATTTTCCCGGATAAACCGGTGACGGCCAAACCCGCCGAAACACGCATGGGTAAGGGGAAAGGTTCTGTAGATCACTGGGTGGCGGTTGTGAAACCGGGGCGCATTATGTTCGAAATAGCGGGTGTTCCCGAAGATGTGGCGCGCGAAGCGTTAGACCTGGGCAAGTACAAGCTGCCCATTCGCACGCAGATCATCTCGCGGGAGGAGGCGCTGTAATGTTAAACATTGTGGAATTGCGAGAGATGAGCGGCGACCGCCTGCGCGAAATGCTGGAAAACGCGCGCGAGGAGATGTTCAACCTGCGCTTTCAGCGCGCCTCGGCGCGCCTGGAGAACTACGCGCGCCTGCGTCAGGTGCGGCGCGAGATCGCTCAGCTAGAAACTGTGCTGCATGCGCGGCAGCTGGCGAAAGAGGCTGCGGCGCAGGAGCCGGAAATTGCCCAGGCGCTGGCTGGTAAAGAGTGGAAAGCAACGGCGCGCTTCCAATATGAAGATAGCGCCTGGCATGTCCGCTTCACCGATAAGGAAGATAACGACATTGCCACGGCAGTGGTGAATTTGAACCGGAAACGGCCGCGCGGACGCAAGCAGCGACTCCTGAAAGAGCCCCCCCGCTTGGTTGTGAAGCATGAGGTTCTAGGGTAGGTGTGAGATGAGAGAGCAGAGGAAACGTCTGATTGGCGTGGTGACCAGTGACAAAATGGATAAAACCGTGGTCGTGGCCGTTACCACAACCAAACGTCACCCACGCTATGGCAAGGTTTTGCGGTTGGTGAAAAAGTACAAGGCGCATGATGAAGCAAATGCGTGTCAATTGGGTGACCGTGTGCAGATCATCGAGTCACAGCCGCTTAGCCGTCACAAGCGCTGGTCTGTGGTTTCGATCCTGGAGCGGGCGGAATAGAGGTTAGGAGGTTGAGCAATGATTCAGCGAGAAAGTCGGTTAACAGTGGCTGACAACTCTGGCGCCCGCGAACTCCTGGTGATTCAGGTGATGGGTGGGTCGAAGCGGCGTTACGGCCGTGTTGGGGACGTGGTGACTGCAACGGTAAAAAAGGCAACCCCGACATCGGGCGTAAAAAAAAGCGCCGTCGTTAAAGCGGTGATTGTGCGCACAACGAAAGAGTACAAGCGTGAGGATGGCAGCTACATTCGCTTCGATGACAATGCGGCCGTTATCCTCGGTACGGACGGGAAATCCCCCGTGGGCACGCGCATTTTTGGTCCCGTAGCGCGCGAGCTGCGCGAAAAGGGATTCAGCCGCATCCTTTCGCTGGCCCCCGAAGTATTGTGATGAGAAGGATGGATAGGTTATGCGCATCAAAGTAGATGATGAAGTCGTGGTAATTGCGGGCAACGACAAAGGCGTGCGCGGCAAAGTGCTGCGTGTCATACCGCAGAAAAACCGCATTGTCGTCGCCGGCGTGAATGTGGTCAAAAAGCATCAACGCCCCCGGCCAACCGGCGGGCGAGGCGGACAGACTCAAGGCGGGATTATTGAGTTTGAGGCCCCCATTGATGCTTCTAATGTAATGTTGATTGATCCCAAAACAGATGAGCCGACACGAGTGGGCGTGCGCCGTGATGAAAACGGCCGTCGCATTCGTTACGCCAAAAAAAGCAACACAGACCTCGATTAGGTCACTATTACCACTCGGAGTGAGCCAGGCTACCCTAGCGTAAACCCCACGTGCGTAGCCTGCCACTTGACTCGGAGGCAAACATGGCATTTAAGCCCTTAAAAGAAAAGTATAAAGAAGAAGTGGTTCCTGCATTGATGCAAGAATTTGCTTACAGCAGCATCATGCAAGTGCCCAAGATCACCAAAGTGGTAATCAACGTCGGCGTTGGTGAAGCCCTAGATAACGCCAAAGCAATAGACTTTGCCGTTAATGACGTGATCGCCATCACCGGGCAGAAGCCCGTCATAACCAAAGCAAAGAAATCAATCGCCGGCTTCAAGCTACGCGAAGGACGCGCTATTGGCGTAAAAGTAACGCTGCGTGGCGAGCGTATGTGGAGCTTCCTGACCAGGCTGATTCACATAGCGCTTCCCCGTACCCGTGACTTTCAGGGGATTTCCCCAGATTCTTTTGACGGGCGCGGCAATTACACGCTAGGCCTACGCGAACAGCTGATCTTCCCCGAAATTGATTACGACAAGATTGACAAGATTCGTGGCCTGGAAGTCAGCATCGTGACCACCGCCAAAACAGACGAAGAAAGTCGGCGCATGTTAAGTCTGCTTGACATGCCATTCTGGCAGAACTAAGGTGAAAAACGCCTGGTTGGATGGAGAGAATCTAAATGGCAAAAAAATCTATGATCGCGCGCGAAAATAATCGCAAATACCGCGTTCGCGTCCGGAACCGTTGTACCCTTTGTGGCCGTCCCCGCGGCTACATACGGCGTTTTGGCCTTTGTCGTATCTGCTTCCGCGAGCAGGCCCTCAAGGGAAACATCCCTGGCGTCGTCAAATCTAGTTGGTAGGATAAGGTGTCATTATGTCAATGAGTGATCCAATTGCCGATATGCTTACCCGCGTGCGAAACGCGCTACAGCGGCAGCACCCCTCCGTTTCCATGCCTCATTCCAAAATGAAGGAAGCGTTGGCACAAGTTTTGCTGGACGAGGGCTACATCGAAGGCTACGAAGTTATTCCCGGAAAACCGCGTGCGGCGCTGCAACTCAAGCTCAAATATGTAGGTGGTCGCCGCGAGCGCCGCTCCGTGATCACCGGTTTAGAGCGTGTCAGCAGGCCTGGTCGGCGCATTTACGTGGGTAAAGATGAAATCCCCTGGGTCCTGAGCGGCATGGGTATTGCCGTTGTCACCACTTCCAAGGGGCTGATGACAGGACAGAAAGCGCGCCAGCTTGGTATTGGTGGCGAACTGATCTGCAAAGTATGGTAATGTGAGGTGTGGCATGTCACGAATTGGAAAAATGCCTATTTCGGTGCCAGGCGGTGTGTCAATTGAAATTAACGGAAACAGCGTCACCGTGAAGGGGCCAAAAGGAACTCTGACACAGCGCTTTCCTGCGGGCATCACCTTTCAGCAAGAAGGTAACCTGTTGATGGTACAGCGCTCAAGCGATTCCCGTGAGCATAGAGCCGCACACGGTCTGACACGTGCCTTGCTAAACAACATGGTTGTGGGCGTTAGCAAAGGCTTCTCCAAAACATTGGAAATTGAAGGGGTAGGGTATCGTGCGGAAATGCAAGGCAGCACGCTTGTGCTCAACGTTGGCTATTCCCATCCCGTCTTTTTTGAGCCGCCACAGGGCATCCAGTATGCGGTTGAAAACCGCAACCGCACCATCGTTGTTTCGGGCATTGATAAACAGCTGATTGGTGAATTGGCGGCACAAATTCGCCGCACCAGACCCCCGGAACCCTATAAAGGGAAGGGGATTCGTTACACGACGGAAGTGGTTCGCCGCAAAGCTGGCAAGACCGGCAAGGTATAATGAAGGGGGTTTGAGGATGTCTGAAAAATCGTTAAAAGCACGCAAACGCCGTCACCAGCGTATCCGCATGAAGATTTCCGGCACGCCGGCGCGGCCTCGCTTAAATGTATTCCGCAGCCTGGACAACATCTATGCCCAGGTGATTGACGATGTTGCTGGCCATACGCTTGTTTCTGCTTCAACCATTGACCGTAAACTGGCAGATGCGCTCAGTGGCAAGACCAAGAAAGAGCAGGCAGCTTTGGTAGGCAAAGTGGTCGCTGAACGCGCCCTGGCCGCCGGCATTACCGAGGTGGTCTTTGATCGGGGTGGGTATTTGTATCACGGCCGTATCAAAGCCCTGGCCGATGGCGCTCGTGAAGGTGGCTTGAAGTTCTAAGTTAATAGGAGATAAATAGAATGGGTCAAAGACGACAAAACTTTCGTGACCAAGAGCGCACCGAATTTGACGAGCGCATCATTGACATTACGCGCGTGGCGAAAGTGATCAAGGGCGGTCGCCGGTTTGCCTTTCGCGTCACCGTTGTAGTCGGCGATAACAAAGGGCGCGTGGGCGTCGGCATTGGCAAAGCGCGTGCCGTACCTGATGCCATCCGCAAGGCGCTAGAAGCCGCGCGCAAAAACATGGAACCGGTGGCCCTCATGGGCACAACCGTGCCCCATGAAGTGATAGGCGTACACGGCGCTGCGCGCGTCATGCTGAAGCCAGCCTCTCCCGGTACCGGCGTTATTGCCGGTGGTGGCGTGCGCGCCGTTGTTGAAGCGGCTGGCTACAAGGACATTCTGTCCAAGTCGCTTGGCAGCTCCAACGTACTGAATGTGATGATGGCCACCATGGACGGCCTGCGCCGCATGAAGCGGGTGAAAGAAGTAGCTGCAGATCGCGGCAAAGAGATGGCCGAAGTCATGCCCTTTTGGAGTAGAGAGTGATGGCAAAGCTAAGAGTCACCTATCGGAAAAGCGCCATTGGCTATAACGTCAAGCAAAAAGCCACCATCAGGGCGCTGGGATTAAAGAAACTCAATCAAACGGTGGAACACGAAGACACGCCTGCCGTGCGTGGTATGATTGCCAAAGTGCCCCACCTTGTTCATGTAGAAGAGGTAAATTAACATGAAACTACACGATCTGCGGCCAAGTGAAGGAGCAAAGAAAAAGCGCAAGCGAGTAGGTCGTGGTCCTGGTGCTGGTCAGGGTAAAACGGCCGGTCGTGGCACTAAGGGCCAGAAAGCGCGCAGCGGCGGTGCCAAAGGTGTCTACTTTGAGGGCGGTCAGCTCCCTCTGGCACGTCGTTTGCCCTACAAACGGGGCTTCACCAACATCCGCAAAATCACCTACACTCCCGTCAATCTGAAGCATCTGGCCGAGTTTGACTTTGGTGAAGAAGCTGTTACGCCGGAATTGCTGGCAGCAATTGGCTTGATCAAGCGCGCGACGGACCCTGTGGTGATTTTAGGGGAGGGCGAACTTAGCGCCCCTCTGACCATCAAAGCCCACCGTTTTTCTACTTCAGCCAGGGAAAAAATCGAAGCGGCTGGTGGTACGATTGAGGTTCTTGCATTCTAAACAATACCGTCGGGCATCATGTGTGCAGACATGGCCTCTGCACACACTTTGTCTGATTTTGGAGTAAATGGATTATGATTGAATCTGTACGTGCTGCTTTTTCCCTGCCTGACCTGCGCCGGCGCATCATCTTTACTGTAGGCATGTTGGTCATCTACCGTCTGGTCGCCAACATCCCCGTGCCCGGCGTTGACTTGCAAGTGTGGCGTGCTTTCACCGAACAGGTCTCAGGCAATCAGGTGATTGATTTCCTGGATTTGCTATCTGGTGGTGCGGTGCGTAATTTCTCGGTGATGGCGATGGGGGTTTATCCCTACATTACTGCTTCTATTATCATGCAGCTGCTACAGCCTATCATTCCCCAACTGCAAGAGTTGGCCTCTGAGGGTGAATCTGGGCGGGATAAAATTAATCGCATCACCTATTATCTGACTGTGCCGTTGGCCTTTTTGCAGGCAATCGGCCAGGTTCGCCTGGTTGGTTTTAGCATTGGTGGTGGTGTGGAAGATGGTCTGGCCGCCATTATGCCCAATTTTGGTCTGGCTGGGCCGCAGTTGTTGCCCACGTTTACAACGCTGTTTGCCATGACGGGTGGCACGATGTTTGCCATCTGGATTGGCAACCGTATTACGGATGAAGGGATTGGCCAGGGCATCTCGCTGATTATCTTTGGCGGCATTATCTCGCAAATTTTGCCCAATGCGGCGCGCCTGTTTGCGATTGATGACATGACCGCCCGTATCTTCACCATTTTGGCGTTTATCATCCTGACGATTCTGACCATCTTGGTGATCGTGGTCATCCAAGAGGGGCAGCGGCGCATTCCGGTGCAGTACGGCCGTCGCGTGCGCGGCCGCAAAGTCTATCAGGGGCAGAGCACTTATGTTCCCCTCAAAGTCAACACTGCGGGCATGATTCCGATCATCTTTGCCCAGTCCATCATGACATTTCCCCCACTAATTGCCAACTTCTTTGTGGGTGACATGATGGGTGAAGGAAACTTCTTCCAAAACATTGCGCGCGCCATCAGTGGTTTCGGTGTCGGTACATATACGCCCGAATCCGCGACATTCTACTTTTACTGGATTACCTACTTCATCTTCGTAGTAGGCTTTACCTTCTTCTATACAGACGTGATGGTACAGCAGCAGAACCTGTCCCAAACATTGCAGCGACAGGGTGGCTTCATCCCGGGCATTCGCCCAGGGAAGCGCACCTCAGACTATATCACTTCGGTCGTGCGGCGCATTACCCTGGTTGGCGCTCTATTCCTGGGGTTGGTAGCCATCATGCCTGGGATCATTGCCCTGGCAGGCAGCCTGCTGCGCATTGAAGGGCTAGAGCAGAGTGTGCTCGTCGTAAGTGGTGCGGGTCTCATCATCGTGGTTGGTGTGGTCATAGATACCATGCGGCAGCTAGAAGCACAACTGCTGATGCGCAATTACGAAGGGTTCATCAAGTAATGAAGTACATTGTGTTAATGGGGGCGCCTGGGGCAGGCAAAGGTACGCAGGCAAAGCTGCTGCAGCAGCGCCTTGGTCTGCCCCAAGTTTCGACAGGGGATCTCTTCCGATACAACCTGTCGAATCAGACTGAGTTGGGTCAACTGGCCAGGTCTTTCATGGATAAAGGCGAACTTGTGCCAGACGACGTGACGATTGCGATGGTGCGTGAGCGCCTTTCACAGCCGGACTGTGTGCGGGGCGCTATCTTAGACGGCTTCCCGCGCACCCTGGCCCAAGCCGCAGCGCTAGATAAGTTGCTTGCTGAATTTGGTGGGCATATTAACCTGGTTCCTTACATTCACGTCGAGGAAAGCATTCTGGTTGAGCGCCTGGTCAGGCGTGCGCTCATTGAAGGGCGTACCGATGATAATGAGGCCACGATTCAAAATCGCATGCGCGTTTATCTCACGCAAACAGCACCGCTCCTGACGCTTTATCAAGAAAGGGGGCTGCTCGTGCAAATTGACGGCGATCAGAGCATTGAAACGGTACACGAAGCGTTGTGCCAGGCGATTGCAGCGGCTTAACAATTCTCTGGACAAGTGGCAGAGATTGTGAGAAACTATCGGGCCGGTTTGCCTGCGGAACCGGGTTGTTTGCAAGATTGAGCCTTGATTAAGACAAGAGTCTTATTCATGAATGGGAGTGTAGACAATGAAGGTATCGGCATCTGTCAAGCGGCGTTGCCCGAAATGTAAGATTATTAAGCGGCGCGGTGTTGTGCGCGTGATTTGCGTAGACCCCAATCACAAACAGCGCCAGGGCTAATGAGTGAAAAAGGCATTTGATCAGCCTGTGCGATTAAATTTGCTGGAGGAATTATGGCACGTATTGCTGGTGTAGATATTCCCCGTCAGAAGCGGGTGGAGATTAGCCTGACCTATGTTTATGGTATTGGTCGGTCTACCAGTCAGAAGATTTTAGCAAAGGCCGGTGTGAACCCTGATACACGGGTTAAGGATTTGTCCGAGGCGGAAATTACGCGCCTGCGGCAGATCGTTGATCAGGAATATATGGTTGAAGGGGATTTGCGACGTGAGGTTGCTTTGAATATTAAGCGCCTGCGCGAAATTGGCTGCTATCGCGGTTTGCGGCATCGCCGTCACCTGCCCGTGCGCGGTCAACGCACCAGGACTAATGCGCGCACACGTAAGGGGCCGAAGAAGACGGTTGCTGGACGTGGCCGGCGCAAGGGTAAGTAATTATTTTTGCGGCTATTCCTGGGTTTGCTGGCTCTGGGGAATGGACGCTGTGAGGAGTTGACATGGGACGACGGAGAAGACAAACGCAGGTGCGTAAGAAGGCAAAAAGAATGGTGCCACAGGGGCAGGCACACATTTTTGCCACGTTTAACAACACCATTGTGACAATTACAGATTTGAATGGAAATACGGTTTCCTGGTCCAGCGCTGGCAACGCGGGTTTTAAGGGGTCGCGCAAGAGCACGCCTTATGCCGCGAGAATGGCGAGCCAGAATGCGGCGCGTGAAGCGCAGGAAAGTGGGATGCAGGAGATAGATATCATTGTGAAGGGGCCGGGACCAGGACGCGAGGCGGCTATTCGCGCTTTGCAGTCTTCTGGCATTCGCGTGCGCTCGATTCAGGATATTACGCCTGTGCCGCACAATGGCTGCCGCCCGCCTAAGAAACGGCGCGTTTAATTTTCTTGACCTGTTTTTTAAGAGGGATGAAGGGTTGCCACGCCTGTAAACCTCTTGCCTAAAATTTTTTACTTGGAGGTAATGTAAGTTGGCAAGGTATACTGGTCCAGTATGTCGGCTTTGTCGCCGTGAAGGCGAAAAGCTATTTTTGAAGGGGTCGCGCTGCATGACGCCGAAGTGTGCCTTCGAGCGGCGTGCTTATCCGGCGGGACAACACGGCCGTGAAACGCAGTTCCGTCGTGGACGCGCTTCTGACTATTTATTGCAATTGCGCGAAAAGCAGAAGGCGCGGCGCATTTATGGGGTGATGGAGCGGCAGTTCCGCAATTATTTCCGCCGTTCGACGCAGCAGGTGGGTCTAACAGGCACAAACCTGTTGATTTACCTGGAGCGACGCATGGACAATGTGGTTTATCGCCTGGGTATGGCCAGTTCCCGCGCGCAGGCGCGGCAGTTGGTGCAGCATGGGCATTTTATGCTCAACGGCCGTAAAACCAACATTCCCTCTGCGCTGGTTTCTGCCGGCGACCAGATTTCGATTCGCCCCGAAAGCATGAAACGGCCGTTCTTCAAAATGCTGCGAGAAGATTACGATGACCGCCAGGTTCCCCGCTGGTTGGGCGCAGATGCGCGCAGCCTGGTTGGCAATGTCCTCCATCTGCCCACGCGCGATGATATTGATGTGCCTTTGAATGAGCAGTTAATCGTAGAATACTATTCCCGTTAGTGGTATTGATTCGCATGATCTGTTTGATTCTGCGAGGAGGTTCCGGCCTTGGCTATTAGTAACCTTGTTTTACCGAAAATTGAAAGCACGGCCATGTCCCAGGAGTACGGCCGTTTTACCATTGCCCCTCTGGAGCGCGGGTATGGTGCAACCGTAGGCAACTCCCTGCGCCGCATTCTGCTTTCCTCCTTACCTGGTTCTGCCATTACCTCTGTGCGCGTCACGGATGTGTCGCACGAATTTGCCGCCATTCCGCATGTGCGCGAGGACATGATGCAGCTTATCTTGAATCTGAAGCAATTGCGCATGCGCATGTATGACACCGACATGGCGCGCCTACGCCTGGAAGTTCACGGCGCGGGCACAGTTACAGCCGCCGACATTCAGGCGCCCGCGGAAGTGGAGATTGTCAACCCAGATTTATATCTCTTTACGGTAGATTCAGACGACGCTTTTCTAGAAATTGAGATGACGGCCGAAATGGGGCGTGGCTATTCTCCGGCAGAGGAAAGAGGGCGGCTACCTATTGGCGAGCTGCCTGTGGACGCCATTTTTAGCCCGATTACGCGCGTAGCCTATGAAGTCGAGAAAATGCGCGTGGGGCAGGTGGCCGACTTCGACCGCTTGATCCTGCAAATCTGGACGGATGGCACAATCAAGCCAGAAGAGGCATTGGCGCAGTCGGCGCAGATTATGATGCAGTACATGCGTCCCTTGGCCGGTGTCAGTGAAGACACGTTCCTGCCTGTGGAAGAGGAAAAGCACGAAGAAGTCATCCCCAACGAGATATACGATACGCCCATTGAGCACCTGGATTTAAGCGTGCGCGTCTTCAATTCGCTGAAGCGTACCGGCATTACGAAAGTAGGGGAAATGCTGGAGATGCTGGACCGCGGCGAGGAGACCATGCTGGCTATCCGGAATTTCGGCGAGAAATCGCTGGATGAGCTGAAACAGCAGCTGCGCTTGAAGGGCTTCTTGCATGACCGGGAAGAATAGGGAGCAGGCAACGGCCGTTGCTTGCCTGACCCCAACCTGACATAAAGGACGAGAATAGACAATGCGACACAGAGTACATGGTCGCCGCCTGAATAGAGATGCGGCACACCGCAAAGCCTTGCGCAAAAATCTCATCGCTGACCTTATCTGCCATGAGAAAATTGTCACGACCGAGGCTAAAGCCCGCACCATCCGTCCGGCGGCAGAAAAAATGATCACGCTGGCCAAACGCGGCCTGGCAAATGGCAAAAATAACCCTGCTCTGGAGGTTCATGCGCGCCGTCTGGCCGCAGCCCGCCTGCCGCGCTATCGCACCATCAAGAATGAAAGCGGCAAAGATGAGCAAATTGATGTGATTAAGAAGCTGTTTAATGAAGTAGCGCCACGCTTTACCGACCGGCCCGGTGGGTACACCCGTATGGTGAAAATTGGCAAACGGCCGGGCGATAATGCGGATATGGCCGTTTTGATGTTTGTCGGCGGCGAGGAGTAATGTTCTCACGGCCGTTGCGCCGTTACCGTGCCGTGCTGGCGTATGACGGAACCAACTACGCTGGCTTTCAACGGCAGGTAGGCAATCAGCCAACCATTCAGGGCGAAGTAGAACGCGCCCTGCAAACCTTAACAACTCAGACTGTCTTGGTGCTTGGCTCTGGGCGCACAGACAGCGGCGTCCATGCTTCTGGGCAGGTAATCAGCTTTGATGCCGTCTGGCAGCATGGCGTGCCAGCCCTCCAGCGGGCCTTAAATGCGACCCTGCCCCATGATATTGCCGTGTGGCAACTGGAAGAAGCATCGCACGACTTTCACCCGCGCTTTGATGCGCACAGCCGCGTCTACGTCTACCGCATTTACAATCACCCCGTGCGCAGCCCGCTGCACGGCCGTTACCACTGGCACGTCGCGCACCCGCTAGACATCACCGCCATGAACGTCGCTGCCGCGCAGCTTTTGGGCACACACGACTTTGCGACCTTTGGCACGCCGCCACAGGGTGAAAGCACGGTGCGCCGCCTGTGGCACAGCCAATGGGCGCGTGAAGGGTCTGTGTTAACCTACACCATCGAAGGCAACGCCTTTCTTTACCGCATGGTGCGCAGCATTGTGGGCAGTCTGAAGTTAGTTGGCGAAGCAGCCTGGTCCGTAGAAGTGTTTATAGACGCCTTTCACGCCTGCCAGCGCGAGCGCTGCGGCACGGTAGCGCCACCACATGGGCTATGTTTAACCGCAGTCAATTATGAACCGAAGTCGGCAGACAAAGCAGAAACAACCGCCTTCTGGCGAGAGATGAAGATTTAGGAGAAGGGCATGAAAACCTTTGTAACAAAACCGGCAGAAGTAGAACGCCGCTGGTATGTAGTAGATGCCGAAGGGAAAACCCTGGGGCGACTTTCATCGCAAATAGCCGCCATTTTGCGCGGCAAGCACAAGCCCATCTACAGCCCCTCTGTAGATTGTGGCGATTTTGTGATTGTGGTGAATGCAGACAAAATTGCCGTCACCGGGCAGCGCATGGAGCATAAGAAGTATTACCGCCACTCCCAATATCCCGGCGGGCTGCGTGAATTTACCCTGCGCGAACAGCTTAACAGGCATCCTACACGCCCCCTTGAACTGGCTGTGCGCGGCATGTTGCCCAAAAACCGGCTTGGGCGCAAAATGATCAAAAAATTGAAGGTGTATGCTGGCCCCGATCATCCGCATCAGGCGCAGCAGCCTGAGGCTTTGGAGCTTTAGGGAGGTATTCATGGCTTACGAAGGCAGAACTTATTATGAGGGCATTGGCCGGCGCAAAACGTCTTCAGCGCGGGTGCGCATCTATATTGATGGTGACAGTCACGGTTCGTTCATGGTCAATGGCAAGGAAGTGAAAGAATACTTCCCGCGCTTTGGCGACTATGAAGTGCTGTCTGGCCCACTGACGGATACGGCCCTGGCTGGCAAAGTGGATGTAACGGTGTTGGTCGAGGGTGGCGGTATCACCGGTCAGACGAGCGCCGTGCGCCTGGGTCTGGCGCGCGCATTGGTGAAGTACGACGAGAATTTGCGCAGCGCCCTGCGCGCCAAGGGTCACCTGACACGAGATGCGCGCATTAAGGAACGCAAGAAGCCAGGTCTGAAGCGCGCGCGCAAAGCTCCGACCTACACGAAGCGTTAATGGTTTTTTATTGAAGTTTCGCTTTTTAGAGAAAGGCTGAACTTTTTGGACAAGTGTGATCAGGCGAGTTGCAAAGCTCGCCTTTTTGCTTTGAGGGTTGTATGGGTATTACGATTGTGGGTTTGGGGCCGGGCAACGGCCGTTTGCTGACCAGAGAAGTGTGGGATGTTCTCACCGGCGCCACACCCGTTTACCTGCGCACCAGCCGCCACCCGGCTGTGGCCGACCTGCCGCCACACGTGGTGTACAGCAGCTTTGATGCCCTGTACGACACGGCCGATTCCTTTGCGACACTCTACGAAACAATTGTGCAAGAACTGCTGCGCCTGGGGCAGGCGCAAGACATCTGCTATGCCGTGCCCGGCCACCCCTTCGTGGGCGAGTCTACCGTCACGCGGCTGGTGGCGCAGGCCAAAGCGCAGGGCGTGCCGGTGCGGGTGCTGCCGGGATTGAGCTTCATCGAGCCCATGTTGACGGCGCTGGCGCTGGATGCGCTGGACGGAACACAAATTTTCGATGCCATTGAGCTGGCTGCCTACCATTATCCGCCCGTCAACCCAGACGTGCCGTTGCTGCTAGGACAGGTGTACAGCCGCATGCTTGCCGGCGAACTGAAGCTGACGCTGACGGCCGTTTACCCGCACGAACACCGCGTCAAACTGGTACACGCTGCCGGAACCCCCGCCGAGCAAATTGAAGAACTGCCTCTTTATACCATTGACCACAGCCCCCACATTGACCACCTGACCAGCCTGTATGTGCCGCCGCTGCCTTACAAAGCGTCGCTGGCGTCGCTGGCAGAGACGGTTGCCGTGCTGCGCAGCCCCGAAGGCTGCCCCTGGGACCAGGAGCAAACGCCGCAAAGTATGCGCAGCGGCTTTCTAGAAGAAGCGCACGAGGTGCTAGAGGCGCTGGACAACGATGACGTGGACGGCCTGCGCGAAGAGTTGGGTGACCTACTTTATCATCTGGTGATGCAGACGCAAATGGCCAGTGAGGGGGAAGATTTTACCCTCAGCGACGTAATTGCCGGTATTGAGCGCAAGCTGAAGCAGCGCCACCCGCACGTGTGGGGGGATTGGCAGGTAGCAAACTCGGCAGAGGTGCTGCACAATTGGGAGGTGCTGAAGCAGGCGGAGAAGGGTCAACCATCTACCTCGCTGTTGGATGGCATTCCCCCCGCCTTGCCTGCGCTAGCACAATCGCAAAAGATTCAGACGAAGGTGGCAGGCGTGGGCTTTGATTGGCCGGATGTGGCCGGCGTGCTGGCGAAGGTGGCCGAAGAGGTGGCAGAACTGCAAATGGCCGTTTCCCCGGCGGAAAAAACGGCCGAATTTGGCGACTTGCTCTTTGTGCTGGTTAACCTGGCGCGCTGGCTGGAGATAGACGCCGAAGCGGCGCTGCGTGAGGCGAACGGCCGTTTTGCCCGCCGCTTTCGCAAAGTGGAGGAACTGGCAGCACGGCGGGGGCTGACTCTGGCAGCGTTGGACTTCGCCGCCCTGGACGAGTTATGGGAACAAGCTAAGAGCGTGCTTGCCAATGACGCGCCCTCTGCTAAAGTATAGGGGATAGGAGCAGCTGGCGGAAGGCAAAAATGGGCATGGTTCATCTTCTCTGCAAACGCTGCTTTACAAATTTCTGACCACCGACTACCGCCCGCCGACCGCAATTTTGGTGGTGATGGGCGGTTTGCCCTCGGTTGTCTGCGGTCAAATTGTCAAGATCGCTTGAGCCATGCCTAAAAATGCAAAGTAATCATACCTTTAACCAACATCCACTATCCGTATAAGGAGATTGCGTGACGGCCGTTTTTATAAACATTTTGCTGCCGTTGCTTGCCACCGTTACGTTATTGGCAGCCTTTTTTTACCTGCTAAAGGCGCTGGAGCAGCGACGGCGCATCAACCGCCAGGTGTACAGTGTGGGCCAGGTAGAGACGCGCCGTGCCATGAAGATTGGCTTCTTGCGCGCCATCGTGATTGCTTTTGCTGCCGCGCTGTTGCTTTTTGCCTGGGGCGTGATGAGCGCCACTGGCACATGGCCGCTCTTGCCCGAACTAACGCCCATGCCAACATTGGCCCCCGCCAACACCTCTACGCCCACTCTCTCTCCAGAAGTCACGCCTGTTCCCCTGGAGACAATCTCCCTGTCACTAACACCTGCGGCTACGGAAACGGCCGTTGCTACCCCTACCCCTATCGCCACTGCTACCCCTACACCCACCGTTACGCCTACGCCGCAACCGGCAACGGCCGTTGTCAGCAGCGGCGTAGGCGTCTGGCTGCGTGCCACACCCAGCACTGCGGGTGAACAGTTGGAATGGCTGCTAGACGACACAATCCTGACCTTGCTGCCCGGCTACGAAACTGGCAGCGACTTTGACTGGCAGCAAGTGCGTGCCCCCTCTGGCCGCGAAGGTTGGGTTGCTGTGCCCTTCATTCGCTACCTGACCCCAGAAGAATAGCCTGGCCGCTGCAATCGGGAACGAGATGGGAGGTTATTTGCAAAATCTGCAATCCAAAATCTGGGCATGGTTCATCTTCTTTTCTGACCGCAGATAGCCGACCACAGACCGCCCATCTGGCTAAATTGCGGTCGGCGGTCAGCAGTCGGCAGTCAAATGAACCATGCCAAAATTCGCAATTGAGAAGTAAGTCGTATGGCCGAAATTCACGAGGGCAGCCTGTTGTGGCAGCCATCCCCGGAAATAATACAAAACGCCAACCTCACCCATTACATGGCGTGGCTGGCGTGCCACCGCGCGCTTCACTTTGACAACTACGCCGACTTGTGGCGCTGGTCTGTAGACAACGTGGGCGACTTTTGGCAAACGCTATGGGACTATTTTGCCATTCGCGCTTCGCAGCCACCCCAGACGGCGCTGGCCGAAAGAGTCATGCCCGGCGCGCGCTGGTTCCCTGGGGCGCGGCTAAACTATGCGGAAAACTTCTTCGCCCGCCAGTGGGCAGACCGCCCCGCCATTTACTACAAAGCGGAAGATGAACCGTTGCAAACGTTGGGCTGGGACGAGATTGCGCGGCAAACGGCCGTACTCGCGCAAGCCCTGCGTCAGATGGGGGTTCAGCCTGGCGACCGCGTCGTCGCCTATATGCCCCACATTCCGCAGACCATCATTGCCCTGTTTGCGGTTGCCAGCATCGGCGCCATCTGGTCGAGTTGCTCCCCAGACTTTGGCAGCCGCAGCGTGCTCGACCGCTTCCAGCAAATAGAGCCAAAAGTGCTCATTGCTGTAGATGGCTACCGCTATGGTGGTAAGCTCTTCGACCGGCGCACAACCGTTGCCGAACTGCAAGCCGGGCTACCCACCTTGCAGCATACCATCCTGGTTCCCCTGCCTGGCCGCGAGCTGGCCGCAGACAGCACGCATCACAGCGTACACAATTGGGACATGCTGCTGGCGCAGCCCCAAACTGTGCCCCTCACCTTTGCCCAACTCCCTTTTGATCATCCCCTGTGGGTGCTGTACTCCTCTGGCACAACCGGCAAGCCCAAGCCCATTGTACAGGGGCATGGTGGTATCTTGTTAGAACATCTAAAAATGGCCGTGCTGCATCTAGACCTGAAGCCTGGCGACCGCTTCTTCTGGTTCACCAGCACCGGCTGGATGATGTGGAACTTTTTGGTGGGTGGCTTGCTGGCAGGCGCAGCAATTGTTGTTTACAACGGCAGTCCCGGCTATCCGACGATGGACGCGCTGTGGCAATTGGCCGAAGAAGCAGGCATCACCTACTTTGGTGCCTCTGCCGCTTACGTCAGCGCCTGCGCCAAAGCGGGCATTCGCCCCAATCAGGCGCACAATTTGCGCGCCATTAAGGCGTTTGGTTCTACCGGCTCCCCCCTATCGGTGGAGAATTTTGCCTGGGTATACGAAAATGTGAACCCCGACCTGGCGCTGGAATCGGTGAGCGGTGGCACAGATGTTTGCACGGCATTTGTAGGGGGCTGTCGCTTGCTGCCCATTTATGCCGGGGAGATACAGGGAGCTTGCCTGGGTGCGAAAGTGCAGGCGTTTAACAAAGCGGGTGAACCGGTATTGAACGAGGTGGGGGAGCTGGTGATTACGGAGCCAATGCCGTCCATGCCCCTTTATTTCTGGCAAGATGAACGAGGGGAGCGTTATCGCGAGAGCTATTTTGCCACCTACCCCGGCGTATGGCGACATGGGGATTGGGTGAAGTTTAATGAACGGGGTGGGTGCGTGATTTACGGACGTTCCGATGCCACCATTAATCGCCAGGGCATTCGCATGGGAACCAGCGAAATCTATCGCGCTGTAGAGGCACTGGACGAGGTGCTCGATAGCATGGTGGTAGACCTGGAGCTACTGGGGCGCGAAAGCTACATGCCCCTGTTTGTGGTGCTGCGCCCTGGCGCGGTGCTGGATGATGAACTGCGCCAGCGCATCCGCGAAAAAATTCGCCAGGACATCTCCCCGCGCCATCTGCCTGATGAGATTATCGCCGTGCCGGAGATTCCCTACACCCTCAGCGGCAAGAAGATGGAACTGCCTGTGCGCCGCATATTGCTCGGTCATGATCCGCATCACGTGGCAAACCCTGGCGCCATGCGTAACCCCGATGCAATTGTGTTTTTTGTGCAGTTCCGGCAAAAATTGTAACGACAAATGTCTGCGGTCGGCAGTCAAGCAGTCAAATTGTAAAGACCGCTTGAACCACGCCCAATTACCCAAAATGGCGTGCTTCTAATGGCCAACAGTTGCGACAGGTACAAACGGCCGTTCTGTACGTATACTATCATATGGACGCCGTAACCGTAATGAGCCACAGCCAGGGTAAACGAGAGAGAGCAATTTTGCTGACTGTCGAAAAGGCACAGTTACGCATGAATGAATTGAATGATGAACAGTTGATGCAGCACGTGAGCCGAAAAGATGTGCCTGCGTTTCGCCAGTTATATGAGCGCTACGGAGGGCGGGTGCTGGGGTTATCTATCAAAATCGTTGGCGACCGTGCCCTGGCGGAAGAAATTGCCCAAGAGACGTTTTGGCGTATCTGGCATCATGCCGAGGCGTTTCACACGACACGCGGCACGTTTCAGAACTGGCTGTTTGGCATTGCGCGCAATCTGGCGATAGACACGCTGCGCCGCCATCGGCAGGTGCACCTGGAGCCGTTTGTTGAAGTACACGCAAATGGCGAAGGACGTACACGGCCGTTGCAAGATGAGCAAGACGTGGTGGAATTGGCCCTGCTCTCTGTGCAGCAGGGGCATGTGCAAGAAGCACTGGACTGCCTGCCGGAAGAACAGCGACAGGTGATTGATTGGATTTACTTTCAGGGCAAAACGCGCCGCGAGATTGCCCTGGAGATGGGCATTCCTTTTGGCACAATTAACACCCGTGTCCGGCTGGCGCTGCAAAAGCTGCGCCATGCTTTAGTCGAGCGGGGATATGAGTTTGAGGGTGTCGCATAAGATGGACGAGCAAATGGAAGGGTTATTGGCAGTCTATGCGCTGGGGGGCCTGACAGAGGAGGAGGCTGCTGAGGTTGAGGCGTACCTGGCGGCAGATTTGCAGGCGGAACTGGCGTTGCAAGAGATGATGCAAACAACGGCCATGCTGGCGCATCTCGCACCACCAGTACGGCCGTCTGCGGCGATGGAGCGCGACCTGTTCGCCCGTATCGAAGCAGACGCCGCACACAAGACAGCCTCTCCCGCGGCGCGGCACGATACACGCCCACTGGTGACCAGTCAGACGGCCGTTTCCCTTCCTTTCTGGCAGCGCTGGCAGCGACGCCTGCGAGGCTGGCTTGCCACACCGCTCCTCAGCGGCGTGAGCTTGGCTGCGGCCGTGCTCATTTTGATCTGGGCGCTTTCGCTGAACCGGCAGCTAACCGACCTGAACCAGCAGAACGCCAGTCTGAGCCGTGAGGTGCAACTGCTGCAAACAGAGAAAACGGCCGTTTCGCAGCAGCTCGTCCAGGTGCAGCAGCAGCTTGCTGCGTTGGTGGCCGAACGAGACAGTCTGACGGCTGAACTGATCGGCAGCCAGACTATGAACATCTCCTTGCAGGCGGAACTGGACAACGCTCAGGCAATTCTGGCCCTCCTGTCTGGCCAAAATGTGTACCAGGTGAGCCTCTCTGGCACAGAAGCACAGCCCCAGGCAAAAGCGCAGCTCCTCCTGCGCCCCGACAGCCACGTAGCACTCCTGTTTGTCAATGGCCTTCAGCCGCTTGCGGCAGGCCAGGTGTATCAGGTCTTGCTCATCCGCGATGACGGGCACGACACAGCCGAAACCTTTGCCGTGAGCGTGCAGGGGCAGGGCGCCCTGGTTGTGCACGCAAAAACCCCCTTCGAAACGTTTACGGCCGTTGGCGTCTCCATTGAGCCAGAGGGCGGCAGCCCGCAGCGCACCGGCGAGATTATTCTGCTCGGCTCCATCAAATCGTAGCTTTCCCTTCCTAAAAGTTCAACACTTCGGCTGAACAGACACCCCTTTGTTTCTGCCCCGGTCTGGCGTAAAATTCCCCCATGCCTGACCTCTCTGTAATCATTGTCTCTTACAATACGTGCCAGCTTTTAGATGACTGTCTCGCTTCTTTACAAGAGGCAGAAGCCCCACCCGGTGGCCTGGAACTGATTGTCGTAGATAATGCCTCTGCGGATGAGAGCGTGGCGATGGTGCGTACCCGCTACCCTGGCGTGATGCTGCTGACCAATGAGCAAAATGTCGGTTTTGCCACAGCTAACAACCAGGGTGCGCGCGCCAGTAACGGCCGTTACCTGCTCTTTCTCAACTCCGACACCCGCGTCAACCCCAATGCCCTGGTGCAACCGCTGCAATATCTGCAAGAAAACCCTCACGTGGGTGCGTTGACCGTGCGGCTCATCTACCCCAACGGCCAACGCGACCCCGACAACCATCGTGGCTTTCCTACCCCCTGGAACGCATTTTGCCACTTTTCCGGCCTTGGTCGCCTCTTTCCGCGCACCCCCCGCTTTAATGGTTACTTTCAATCCTACGCCGATTTCAGTCAGACCCATGCGGTAGACGTGATTGCCGGCTCTTACCTGATGATGCCAGCCGACCTCTTCTGGCGCATTGGCGGCTGGGACGAAACCTATTTTTTCTATGGCGAAGACATTGATCTTTGCTACCGCATTCGCCAGACTGGCGCTGCCATCATTTATTACCCACACGTAGAGGTGCTGCACTACAAAGGAGCCAGCTCTGGTCTGCGCAAAGAATCTGTGGATATTGCCCACCCCCCCCGCGAAACGCGCATTCGCGTCGCCAGAGAGTCGGTGCGCGCCATGAAGCTCTTTTACCGCAAGTTCTACAGCCAGCAATACCCACGCTGGATTACTGGCCTTGTCCTGATCGGCATTGAGCTGCGCGGCCGGCTGCGCATTCTCCGCCATCAGCTAAAGCCCTGATTGATGACCGCCGCCGGCAGACCGCAGACAGCCGTGTCTTTTCCGCGACGATTAGTGGTCAGCTTGTCATTAATACTGCTGACACACGCTCAGCGATTCTCAATCCGGCGCATTGATTTGACCGCAGCCCGTTGACGGCAGACCGCTGCGACTCTTAGCCGGGGGGAAAGGTCGGCCGTCGGCAGTCTGCGATCCGTTCGTAGTGCCAGCTTTAGTCGGAGCTGCCCGCTGAAGCGGTCACTGCGAACTTTTCCGTGCCGTCCCACCCGCCCACACCGTTTCAAATTGAGATGATTGCTGACCACGCTATGCCATCTGGCGCAAAACAGGGTATACTTGACGATAGGAGCCTTAACCTGATTGGGGCAGGGTAGGTATAGACGGCCGAACAGTGCTTGCCATACTGCTGGCCGTCTGCATCAGAGCTGTAATCTGCCCCAACGCTGAAGCGGCGTTCAGGCAATTCATTTATATTCCCACGTTGAACCATTGGAGGATGATACACATGACGAAAAACACATTGAGCATTACCGATAATCGCACTGGTCAGACTTATGAGATTCCCATTGAACACGACACCATCAATGCCATGGATCTCCGCCAGATTAAGGTGAATCCGGGTGATTTTGGCATGATGTCTTACGACCCGGCATTCAAGAACACAGCCTCGACCAAAAGCACCATCACCTACATTGATGGCGGGAAGGGCATTTTGCGCTATCGCGGTTATCCCATTGAACAACTCGCGGAAAAATCTAACTATCTAGAGGTGGCATACCTGATTTTGTTTGGTGAGCTGCCCACCAAAGCGCAGTATGACCAATGGGAGTACGACATTCTGCATCACACCTTTGTGCATGAGAATATCAAGCAGCTGATGCACGTCTTCCGGCACGACGCCCACCCCATGGGGATGTTTATTGCCACAGTGGCGGCGATGTCCACTTTCTACCCTGAAGGGCGCGACATTATGAACGAAGCCGAGCGCCTGAAGCAAATTCAGCGACTGATTGCCAAGGTGCCAACGGTTGCCGCTTTTTCTTATCGCCACAGCCGGGGTTTGCCCTATGTCTATCCCGACAATGACCTCAGTTACACCGGCAACTTCCTGAATATGCTGGATAAGATGACGGAAGTGAAGTATAAGCCGAACCCGGTGTTGGAGCGGGCACTGGATGTGCTGTTTATCTTGCACGCCGACCATGAGCAGAACTGTGGTACGGCCGCGATGCGCGTGATTGGCTCCAGCCATACGGACCCCTATACGGCGATGGCCGGCGCGGCGGCGGCGCTATATGGGCCGCTGCACGGCGGCGCTAATGAGGCAGTGCTGCGTATGTTGCTGGAGATTGGCGATGTGAAGCATGTGCCGGAGTTTATAAAAGGGGTGAAGAACCGCGAACGGCTGCTAATGGGGTTTGGTCATCGCGTATACAAAAATTATGACCCGCGCGCCAAAATTATCAAGCAAATTGCTGACCAGGTATTTGCAGAAACGGGGCGTAACCCGCTGCTAGATATTGCCCTGGAGCTGGAACGTATTGCTCTGGAAGATGATTTCTTTGTCCAGCGTAATCTGTATCCGAACGTAGACTTTTACTCTGGCATCATTTACCAGGCGATGCGCTTCCCCATCGCCATGTTCCCGGTGTTGTTTGCTATTCCGCGCACGGTGGGCTGGCTGGCGCAGTGGGTAGAGATGTTGAAGGACCCAGACCAGAAGATTGCTCGCCCGCGCCAGATTTACCTGGGTCCAGATGTGCGCGACTACGTACCGATGGAAGCGCGTGGGTAGTTGCTGGGAAGTGTGAAGCGTGGAGCGTGAACAAGCCTGTTCATGCTTCACGCTTTGTTTTACAACGGCCGTCTCCCGTTATATCCCCCTGTTAGCTCATGGTAGTAGGCAATGCGCGGCTCGCCGTAGCGCCAACAGAGGTATACTTCACGGCCGTTGCGCAGCGACAAAAAATCAATCAAGCCTGCATTCAGGTCCTTTACTTCGCAGCCGTAAGCGCGGATTTGTGCCAGCAGTTTTTCGATCTGGGCAAAATCTTGCACCATCGCAGAGGTAGCGGCGTTGCCCACATCTACGCGCGGGTCATCCAGTAAATGCTCCATTTTTTGCCGTTGGGACGCCACCCGGGCGCGCATTTCCAGCAGCCGCCCCATTAACGGCGAAATTTCCGCAAGCAGCCTGTTTGCCTCGTCTACCGTGAAATATTTAACAGCCATTACGTCACCGTCCCCATTTCATCAAGCTGTATGGTGCGCTCTCCTTGCGCTTCTGTAAGCGTGAGCTGCCAGCTTTGCAGATCAAAGCGAAAGGGCTGTGCGCGCTCTGTTCCCTGTTCGTTGAAGACCAGTTCGCCCCAAACGGCCGTGCTGTCCCGCCCGCGCAGTCGCAAAGAGGCCCCCTGCCAGCGACAATAATAGACCAATGGTTTCATACCGCTCCCTTGAAAATGACCGCCGACGGCTGACTGCGGACCGCAGATAGCAGACCGCCAACGGCTAACCTGCGTTCCATTTTCATTCATGTGAGTAGGTTTCATTCATGTGAGTAGGCAGCCGCCCGCAAAGTCTCTTGTGCCTGTTCACCTTGGTTGGCCACCTGGATGATGGCAGTTACCCATGCAAATGCTGGTGCGCTTCCAGGCAGGCGACACCCTGCGCGCCAACCAGCGCGCCATGCGCCACGCCCGCAGGCAGTTCCAGCCGGTCACCCGGCCACAGCGTGAGCGCCGTGCCTGTTTCGGGCAAAGTGAAGGTGATAGAGCCTTGTACAACGACCAGCACTTTGGCATAAGCGTGCGTGTGCACGGGGTACTTTTCGCCAGGGCGATTGGACCAGCGAATGGGAGAAAGCCCCTCTGCCAGCAGCAGGCGGCGCACCACGCTTTCGCTGGGTGGCTCTGCGTGCGTCCAGGGAGTGACGGTTGGTTTATCTGCCATGCTTTTACTCCAGAGTGGCAACATATATCTGGTTGCCGCTGACTACAAAGATGCGCAAGGGGGTTTCGGCCACAGCAAAATCGCGAATGTGGGCAAATAGTTCCTGCCCATTGACGTGGGTGGCGCGGTACTGTGCCAGCACCGTGCCGCTACGAGCAATTTTGATGATGCGTCCGCTGCCGGGGTCGGCCACGTAGATGGAGGTGTTCAGGCCACGCCCCACCATTTTGGCGGCCACCGGACTGACCAGTGGCGTAACCAGCCCATTTTGCATCAGGTTGGTTTCGTCCCACTGAATGAGGCTGGAGCGTGTGTCGTGGTAACGAATACGGCCGTTGCCATACAGCACCAGCAAACTGGCGTCCTCGCTATAAATGTCCAGGTCTACCGCCAGCGCCAGCTCCGGCTCCTGGCGGAAAGCAATTGCGCGATCATCATCTTTGGCCAGAAACCCATCGCCATCGGGAAAATACTTCCAAATTTTACCTGCGCCCACATCCAGCACGTACAGCCGTTCATTGTAGGTGGCAATGGCTATGGGCGTTTGCCATTCACTGGCCAGCCCTAGCGGCACCGAGCGCGTGTCTCCCAGGTTGGGATAATAGGTCAACAGGGTGCCGCTGTCGTTGAGCATGGCAATGCCATCGCGCGTGGCGCTGACGCCGCGCGGTCGCCAGAACATGTCGAGAATACGGCTGGCAATGCGTGTGGGCGCTTGCAGGTTCAGGTAGTTTTCATCCGTTTCG
Organism: uncultured Anaerolineae bacterium; assembly: GCA_937943625.1. GTDB lineage: Bacteria > Chloroflexota > Anaerolineae > Promineifilales > Promineifilaceae > JACSRF01. The sequence goes on from CALEAD010000031.1 coordinate 27,907, forward strand.
TGGCGATAAACTGCGCCATCGGTGCCATCCAGGGTGTACAGGCCGCCGTTCAGGCCATCTTGCAGGGTAATGCGCACCAGGTTTACATTGTTGTTGTAGGTGTACAGAATGCGCGCGCTCAGGCGCTGCACGCCGTCCAGTTTGTCGAGCGCGGCGAAGGCTTGCTGGCGCAGCCGCCTGACTTCACTGTCCCCGGGGCGCAGAGTGTCAGCTTCGACAGCCAGCGTGAGCATGGTCTGGTATTGTGCGCGCTGTACGGCCGTATCCGTGGCGTCCTGAGCCTGAACTAACGCCTGCGCCATGCCTTGCCTGATTTCTGCCATGCGCTGTACCTGCCCCCGCTGGATGTAGACGCTCATGCCAATGAGCGCAACGATAACGGGAATAACAATAGCGATCAAGGTGCTCCAGGCGTAGCTAACCGGTTCGGTTGTGGTGGATTGAGGCGGCGATAGACGGCCGATCAGCGCCGCCAGCCAGCCGGTGAAGCGAGAGAGGCCCATGGCGGCTCCGGCTGTGGCGCGGCGGGTGCTGGTTTCGACGCCTGCTGCCTGATGCTCACGGATGGGCTGAGGGATGGGTGGGGCAACGGCCGTTTCCCGTTTCCCCTTTCTCCCAGGCAGGTGCGGGGTCAGTTCCGGCAAATCGGCCGGCGCTTCATCGGTAAACTCCACCAGCAGCAACCGCGCCGTATCATTGCCCACAATGTCGCGCAATTGTGCCAGGCCAATTTCCACCTCGGTATCTACCAGGACGGGGGTAAAGGTGTGCGTGGGCAGCGGAGCCAGGCGTGGGTCGAGCAGCAGCAGCATGTCGCCCGGTTGCAGGCGGTGGTGAGAATAGCGAATGTCTAAGCCGGCCGTGCGGCCAAACGGAGTGATGCGCTCTGGCGGATGTGCAGGCAGCCGTTCAATGCCAAAATTATGCCCCAGCAAGGCGACCGATTCCCCCGTTTGCAGGATAAACAGCTCTTCCTGGCGCAGCACGGCACAGGTGATGGCGCCTTCGCGCGTGGGGCCGCCGCCGCTGAGGTTGAGGCGCAGCAGCAGCTCGTTGGCGCCGAGGAGGGCGTGGCGTAGGGCCGCAGTGACGCTGCCACTGCTTTGATAATAGCGTTGACTGATGGCGTCGAGCAGGTCTTGGGCGAGCACGGCCGTTTCATCAATTCGGCCGCTAAGCGAAAGATGCACAAACAGAAAATCATGTTCACGCCCGCGTGCTGCTTTGCTGGGGGGGGATTGGGCCAGAAGGCCGGGAACAGCCGTGCTATTCACACTGCCGCTGCCCGTCTGCACCTGACCATCTAACACGTACAGTTGTGCCGTAACTGCCTGTAAATCCATGTGCGTAAGCATAGCACACATGCCCGTAAGGTGTAAAATAGTGGCACGAAGGAGGGCGCGAGCGCCGTCCCGTAGGCGGGGGAGTTGATCCCCCGCCGATGTCTGGCAGGCGATCATGAATTTTCCTGGGAACGTGAGAAAAGAAGAGGTGCAAAAACGAATTGGAAAAACTGCTCTGAAGATAATTGGTTTTTCCCTGTTTCAGACAAGCACTTCTTTCATGAAAAAGAGCGAGATATTTTACACAAATGACAAAGCGGCATAACATGCATATACACCCGACAGGCTTCTCCTCGCTGCGCCTGGCTCGCCTGCAGGTGATGCGCGAGCCGTGCAATTGACACAGGAGCGGTCAGCCGTCAGCGGTTATTGGCGAAGGAGACTTCATGCGTGAGCGCACCACCACGAATAAAAATGCCACACAAATCGGCGCTCTGCCGTCGGCGGTTAGCGATCATTTTCAAGGGAGTTGACATATGGGGTTATTTGCCAGCACTGCCGACCGATTAACTGCGCTGTTTGCCAAAGCGCCCGTTATCGAGTTTGATGAGGCGGATCGCTTTATTCTCTTTAGCGACTGCCATCGCGGCGACGCCAGTTGGAAGGATGACTACGAGTCTAACCGGCACCTGCACCTGCACGCCTTGAGTTATTATCTTGCCGAGGGGTACACCTACATTGAGTTGGGCGATGGGGATGAGCTGTTTGAAGTGCCAGACTTCACGCTCATTCGCTATGCTCACAGCAACGTGTTTAAGGTGATGCGCGACTTTTATCAAGACGGCCGTTTTCACTTCCTCTACGGCAATCATGACATCGAGCGCCGCAACCCGGCTGTGGTGGCCAGACAGCTCTTCGGTTATCAAAACTACTATGAAGAGCAAACCGAACCCCTTTTCCCCAACATTCAGGTACATGAGGGGCTGATTTTGCGCTATCGCCCTACCGGCCAGCAAATTTTTCTTTTCCATGGCCATCAGGGGGATTTTCTCAATGACCAGCTTTGGTGGTTTGCCCGTTTTGTTGTGCGGCACGTATGGGCGCGCTTGCAGTTTATTGGCTGGCGCGACCCCACGCTGCCCCCCAATCCCATGCAGAAAATCAACAAAGTTGAAGAGCGCATTATTGCCTGGGCACAGGCAAACCGGCAGATGGTGATCTGCGGCCACACGCACCGCTCCTGGTTCAGCCGGCCGGGGCAGCCCCCCTATTTCAACACGGGCAGTTGCGTCCATCCACGCTGCATCACCGGCATCGAGATCGCCGAAGGCAAACTGAGGCTGGTCAAATGGGAGCTGGAATCGCGCCTGCAAAGCGGCGGCAGCAGCGGACTATTGTACATTCAGCGCACGCCGCTGAGCATTGGCGCTGTGCCGCTGACGGCCTACCTAGCAACGTGAGGCACGCCGCCTAAGCTGGACCCTGTAACCGTTCACTATGCCTACGCTTAACGCCCGCGATGTGACCCTGTACTACGAAACGGCCGGTTCCGGCGCGCCGCTACTTTTGCTGCATGGGCTGGGTTCTAGCGCGCAAGATTGGCAGTTGCAGGTTGAGGCGTTTGCGTCCCATTATCAGGTGATTACGCTGGATATGCGCGGACACGGCCGTTCCAGCAAACCCCCAGGTCCCTATACCATCCCCCAGTTTGCTGCCGACCTGAATGCCTTTGTGCAGGCGTTAGGCGTGGCGCCCGTGCATCTGTTGGGGCTTTCCCTGGGGGGCATGATTGCGTTACAAACGGCCGTTGACTACCCCCACCTGCTGCGTAGCCTCATTATCGTCAACAGCTATCCAGAGCTAACGCCCCGTACCTGGCGCGAACGGTGGGCTTGGCAACAGCGCGTCCTGATTGTGCGCCTGTTTGGCATGGCGCGCCTAGGCCAATACCTCAGCCGCCGCCTCTTCCCCCTGCCAGAGCAGGCAGAGCTGCGCCAGATAATGGTGGCGCGCTGGGCGCAAAACGAGCTGCGCCCCTATCTGGCGGCCATGCAGGCCGTTTATGGCTGGAGCGTGACGGCGCGCCTGGGGGAAATTCGCTGCCCCACCCTGGTCATTGCCGCCGACCAGGATTACACCCCCGTAGTCAGCAAAGAGGCATATACGGCCAAAATCCCCGGCGCGCGCCTGCACGTCATCGCCAACTCGCGCCACGCCACCCCCATTGACCAGCCGGAATTGTTCAATCGCGCGGTGCTGGCCTTTTTAAGCAACCTCAAGAGATTTCGGATTGCGGACATGGGGGTAACTATTTGACCGCTGACGGCCGACTGTGACTTGTTGGACCGCCAACGGCCGACCGCTATCCTTCTCCCTTACCCCCGGTATGCTAGCAGGCGCAGGCCGTTGAGCGAAACCAGCACCGTGCCCCCCTCGTGCCCAATCACCGCCAGCGGCAGTGGCAGGTCAGAGAAAAAAATGGCTGCCAGCATCAGGCCGATCATAAACAGGGCGAAGCCCAAATTGACCCAGAGCATGCGCCGCGTTTTGTGGCTCAGGCCAATCATGAAGGGGAGGTTTTGCAAATTATCGGACATTAGCACGACGTCGGCCGTTTCTAGCGCCACGTCTGTGCCGGCCGCGCCCATGGCAATGCCAATGGTGGCCGTTGCCAGTGCTGGAGCGTCGTTCACGCCATCCCCCACCATGGCGACGGCGCCATATTTTGCACGCACTTCTTTAACGGCCGTTACCTTATCCTCCGGCAGCAAATCGGCGTACACCGCATCTACGCCCACCTCGGCGGCAATGCGCTCCGCCACGCGCCGGTTGTCACCCGTCAGCATGACAATGTGCTGAATGCCGTTGGCGCGCAACGCTTTCATGACTGCCGGGGCGTCAGGGCGAATCACGTCGGCAAAGGCAATAACCCCGCGAATGTGAGCGCGCGCATCCATGGCGTGTGCGCCGTTTCCTGCCTCTAGCTGGGCCACCACGACCGATGTTTTGCCTTCGTTTTGCAGGCGCGTCACGGTCGTAACGGCCGTTGCCAGCCCCTCAGCCGCTAGCGACAAACTCTCAAAATAGCGCAGGCTGCCAATATGCACCTTCACGTTCCACACCTGCGCCTCAATCCCCTTGCCCGTTACCGCCTGAAACGCGCTCGCCTCGGCAATGGGCAAATTGCGCGCTTTGGCCGCCTGCACCACTGCCTGCGCCAGCGGATGCTCCGAGCGTGCTTCGGCGGCGGCTGCCAGCGCCAGCAGCTCATCTTCGCTACCCGCCAGCGCCACTACGTCCGTCACCTGTGGCTTGCCGGTTGTCAGTGTGCCTGTTTTGTCAAAAGCTATCGCCTTCACCGTAGCCGCGTTTTCCACATAGATGCCCCCCTTGAACAAAATGCCACGCCGCGCGCCGTTGCCAATAGCAGAAAGCACGGTTGCCGGCGTGCTGATGACAATGGCGCAAGGAGAAGCCGCAACCATAATTGTCATGGCGCGGTAAAAGGCCACGTTAAACGCCTCGTGCCAGAGCAGGGGGGGGATGACAATGGCTAGCGCCGTCAGGGCAATGACGCCCATCGCGTAATACTGCTCGGCGGCGTCTATAAAACGCTGCGTTTCCGCTTTTTTGCTGTGCGCTTCTTCTACCAGTTTGATGAGCTTTGCCAGAGTGGAATCTTTGGCCAGGCGCGTAACGCCCACCTCCAGGCTGCCGTTTTTGTTCATGGTGCCGGCAAAAACGGTATCCCCCGGCACTTTGTCTACGGGAATAGATTCGCCAGTAATAGAGGATTGGTCTATGCTGCTTTCGCCTGCCAACACCACGCCGTCGAGTGCCAGCCGTTCCCCTGGCCTGACCATCATGCGGTCGCCAATGCGGATTTTTTCCAGCGGCAAGAGCACATACTCCTCCCCGCGCAGCACCAGGGCAGAGGTTGGCCGCAACTGCATGAGGGCGGAAATGGCGCTACGTGTTTTAGCCATGGCGAAATTTTGTAGCACATTGGAGAGCGAGAAGAGGAAAAGCAGCATCGCCCCCTCGAACGGTTCACCGACGATGGCAGCTCCCAGCGCCGCCAGGATCATCAGCAGATCTACGTCAATGGTGTGATTGCGCAATGATTCCAGCCCGCTGCGCAGGCCAAACGTGCCGCCAGCAATGTAGGCGATAATGAAAAGTGTGTTGACAACGGCCGTTGGCCACGCCTGCCGCTCGCCAATGAAGCCCAGTATCATGGTGATGAGCGTAACAGCCGCAAACCACGCCTCGGCATGATGTGCTTCTAGCCAGCCCCAAACGGCCGCTGCGCCGCGCAGGGGCGCTTCTTCCTTTACCTGTTCCGCTTCGTTCAATATCTCACAGGCAGAGGGGGCAACGGGCAGTCCCAGGTCGGCCACCGTTTGCTGGATCGCTTCTGGCGAAATCAGGCGCGTGTCATACGTCACGCTGAGAGCGCCGCCCAGGTAGCTGGCTGAGGCATGCTGCACGCCGGGGATGGTGCTGAGCCGCCTTTCCAGGTTGAGGGCGCAGCTTTCACAAGAACGGCCGCCTTGCCGTTCCAGGCGCATGGTGCAGGTTTCCCACTGCGTGCGCAGCTGCGGGGGAAGCAATAGGGTATATTCGGCAAACCCTGGATGGGTAACGGCCGTTGGTTGATGGGTTTCTTTCGTTTCCATGATGACGCTCTCAACTAAGTGTGTGGTTCATATCAGCTCAATTCGCGCAAGTTGCAACGATATGGAAGATGCCATAGTTCGGAGATGCACAGAGGTATAGCAATTGATACTAATTAACTAAACCTAAAAAATAATTTATGGTATATTTTTAAGTTTGCTTTTAGGTATAATTAACTAAGTTGATAATTTGTTTTAACTGCAGTTAAATTACTTGTATTATAAATTAATCTAACGAAAAATCAACCGTTATTCAGGTAACATTTGGGCGCTTATGAGATTTTTAGCCTGAGGCGTGAAAAGGGCACTCGCGTTTCATGGCAGAATTCATGCGTGAGGCATACCCCCACGAATGAAAACGTGATGCAGATTCCATTTACAAGGTAGACCGCAGTTGGCGGTCGGCGGTCTGCGGTCATTTGCAAGGAAGGTGCGAGATGCAAAAACCGAGATGGTTCCTGCTGCTGTTGGCGCTACTGGCGCTGGGATGTAGGGGGATCACGGCCGTTTTTACCCCTACCGTTACGCCGTCGTCCACACAAACCCCAGCCCCCACGCAGACCCCCTTCATCATCATTGCGACCCCCACGCCGTTGGGCGCGGACGTGTTGGAGCTACTTGACGTGGGTGAACTGCTCATCACCAACCTGTATGAGCGCGTGAGTCCGTCGGTGGTGCACATCACGGCGCGGGTGATTACGATGAACTTCTTTTTTGGCCCGCAGTCGAGCGAGGGCACTGGCTCTGGCTTTGTCTATGACAAAGAAGGGCACATTGTCACCAATTATCACGTGATTGAAGGGGCGAAAAGCCTGGAGGTGAAGTTTTCTGACGATACGGCCGTACCGGCGCAAGTGGTGGGCATTGACCCGCCCAATGATCTGGCCGTTTTGCGCGTAGACGTGCCTGCGGAGAAGCTCTTCCCGGTGGAGTTGGGAAGTTCGGCGGAGGTGCGTGTAGGGCAGCGCGCCATTGCCATTGGCAATCCGTTTGGCCTGGACCGCACGCTGACAGTCGGCGTGGTGAGTGCCCTGGGACGGCCGTTGCAAACCAGCAGCGACAATTACATTTATGAGGTAATTCAGACGGATGCGGCCATCAATCCCGGTAACTCTGGCGGGCCGCTGCTTAACTCACGTGGGCAGGTCATTGGTGTGAATACGGCCATTCGTCAGGGGGCCGAGGGGATTGGCTTTGCCGTGCCGGTAGACACGGTGAAGCGCGTGGTGCCGGTGCTGATTACCGAGGGGCGCTACCCGCACCCCTGGCTGGGCTTTTTAGGGTATGATGTCACGCCGGAACTGGCGCGTATCCTGGGCCTGCCGGTAGAACAGGGTATTCTGGTGGCGCAGTTGTACCGCGGTGGGCCGGCAGCGCAGGCAGGCGTGCGTGGCGCTACGCAGCAGGCGATTGTGGGCAACCGGCGGATGCTGCTGGGTGGAGATGTGTTGACGGCCGTAAATGGCACAGCAATTGCCGATTGGAAAGCGTTGCAGCAATACCTGGCCCTGCAAACCCGCGTAGGAGATGTGCTGACGCTGACGCTGCTGCGCGACGGTGAGCTACTGGAGCTGCCGATTACGGTGGCGGCGCAGCCATAAATAAGGTGCAGGCAGGCAGGAAGCAGTTACAGATTGTGCGTTTTGCCCCTGCTTTCTGCTCCCTATTCCCTGCTCAACTGCAAACGCTCCATTTCTACTACGGCCGTTTCCCCCCAGCTTTCCCCCCAGATGCCAACCTGCCGATGGGGTAGCGTGACCTCACCCGTCCACAGCAGCTCGCGGTTCAGGCGCATGGTGACGCGACTGCCGTGCACATCCAGCCAGATTTCGTTGCCTGCAGGAGTGATGTGGGGCCAGGGTTGCAGCGGCAGCACGTCCGTTTCCCCCACTAGCACCAGCGCATATCCCAATGGCGAAACCCCTACGCGCAGCTCATCTAACGCCAGCCCATAGGCCACGTCTGCTTCGCCGCGTAGGTGATTGGTTCGCAGGCACAGGCTGAAGTTGGTGGGGAGCATCGGCGCGTCTAGCCAGCGCACTATGTCTGCTTGAGGAGGGAGGGTCAGCTCTCCTGGCTTCATTTGCCACGTCACGCGGCCAATGGGTTTGGGGTCGAATATGCCTGTGGCCATAAGCAGGATGCCGCCCAGCACGCCAATGGCCGTCATCCCGATTCCCCACCTGCGCCACGTTGCCCTTCTCATGAGCAAACCGTAGCGGCAAACGGCCGTTTTGTCAAAGGCAAAGGAGGAGACTTCACCGACGGCCGCCAACCACCATCAATGAAAATCGTAGCACGAGTCAGCTGGTCGGCGGTCTGCGGTCCGCCGTCGGCGATCATTTTTGCAGGAAGCAGAAAGATTGGGAATGCTTATTTCCCACTATCCACCATCCACTTTTGTGCTACACTACACCCCTATGAACACTGGCATTCACCTCCATATTGATGACAAAGGATTGGCGTTGTTGCAAGTGGATCGTCCGGAGGCGCGCAATGCGTTGAATTGGGTGGCGCAAGAGGCGTTTGCAGCAGCCGTAACGGCCGTTGCCCAAGCTACCCAGGTGCGCGCACTCATCATTACCGGCAGCGGCGACAAGGCGTTTGTCGCCGGGGGCGACTTGAAAGAGTTAGCCGACCACCCTACGCCCGAAGCGGGCGCGCGCCTAAACCGCGTGATGGGCACGGCGCTGGCGCAGCTCACCGAATTGCCCATTCCCGTCATTGCCGCCGTGAACGGCGACGCTTTTGGCGGTGGCTGCGAAATCCTCACCGCCTGTGATTTGCGCCTGGCCGCCCCTCACGCCCGCTTCAGTTTTGCCCAGGTGAAGGTGGGGTTGACCAGCGGCTGGGGCGGCACGGGGCGGCTGGTGCGCCTGATTGGCCAGAGCCACGCCATGGAGCTGCTGCTTACGGGGCGGCTCGTTGATGCGCCCGAAGCGTTGCGCCTGGGACTGATTCACCGTATTGCCCCTACGGATACGCCGCTGCAGCAAACGGCCGTTGCCTGGGCGAACGAACTTATCAACCTGCCGCACCATGCCCTGGCCGCCACAAAGGCGCTCGTGCATACCGCCGGTCACGCCACCCTGGTGGAAACCTACTGGCAAGAAAGCAAGCTATTTGCTAACCTTTGGGCGGCGCCAGACCATCTGGAAGCGCTGGTCGCCTTTCGTGAAAAGCGGCCGCCACGATTCAACCAGCCGAGCGAGACAGACCACAGGTAAGGCGTTAGTGAACAGCAAACGGCCATAAACGGACGTTTGAACCTGTGCGCTCCAGGTCTGGACTACGTTTACAGCAGTCGGTGGTCGGTCGTCGGCAAGTCATTTTCGAAGGAGTATGAACACCATGACCCAGGCTTTCTTATGCCCAAACTGCCAGGCCTCGCTGGAGTATGAAGAAGGTGGCGCAGCCACCGTGCGCTGTCAGTATTGCCAGACAACGGTCATTGTGCCGCCAGAGCTGCGCCCGACTATGCGCGGTCGCACCATCCCGGAGGGTGCCCCTGGCCTGGCAGAAATAGCCGAAATTACGCGCCTGCTTCTGGACGGAAGGAAAATTGAGGCAATCAAGCTGCTGCGCGAAATGTCTGGGCTGAGCCTGCAAGAGGCGAAGGAAGCCGTAGAGCAGCTGGAGCGGAGGCGCGGTATTTCCCTGTCTGGCACGTCGCCCAACCCGCTGGGCGCAACCGCACACCCGTTGCAGCCGCGGCCAACGGCCAGTCGCATTAGCTACGTGGTGTTGGCCGTCGTGGTGCTGGCTATGCTGGCGGCCATCGCGCTACCCATTTTTCTTATCTTTTTTGCCACCAACAGCGTCAGCGAATCTATTGTGCCACTGGTGGGAACCGCAGCCGCTAATACGGAGCCGGGCTTGCCGCGCCCCACGTCAACGGCCGTTCCCACTCTCACCCCCACTCCCGCTTTTGCCGCCGAAGTGTTCAGCTTTGGCGGGCAGGCTGGCACCGGTCCCGGCGCCTTTAACGACACGCGCCACATTGGCGTAGATGGCGAAGGGCGCATCTACACGGCCGATTATCAAGACGGCCGTATTCAGGCCTTTGATAGCCAGGGCAACTTTTTGGCGCAGTGGCTGGTGGAAAACCGCCGCACCCCCATTATCTCTATGACCACAGACCGCCAGGGGCGCGTTTACGTCATTCAGCAAGGGGAAATTGTGCGCTATGATGGTCTGAGCGGTGAGCGCCAGCTCACCATCTCCTCCCCTGGCGGCGCTGGCTACCGCGATCTGGTGGTTGCCGCCGATGGCAAGCTGATTGCCTATGCCTACCAGCCGCCCGATACGCTCTATTGGTTGGATAGCGAGGGAACCATCCTGCAAAGCGTTCCCGCCATTCTCAGCGGCCAGACGGAAAACCCAGAGCTGTTGGCACGGGTGGCAGTAGATGGCCTGGGCAACGTTTACCTGCTGGGCGAAGGGTTCACGCCGTTGGTTTTCAAGTTCGACGCGAACGGCAAATTTATTACGCGCATTGGCAGCCAGGGGAATGAGCTGGAACAGCTTAACTCGCCGCGCGCCCTGGCCATAGACAACCAGGGACGGCTGTACGTGGCCGATTCCGATGGCATAGACGTATTGACGGGCGACGGCCGTTATCTGGACACCATTCCCCTGCGCGGCGTAACCTTTGACATGGTATTCAGTGACCGCAACGAGCTGTTTTTGATGGAGCGCAACGGCAACCGCGTGGTGCAAATGGCGCTCCAGGCGGGTGCACAGGGAAAGTAATCATGTACGCTGCCATTGCCCGCTATTATGACCTGACCCACGCGACGCTGACGCAAGACATCCCGTTTGTGTTGCAACTGGCGGCGCAGGCTAACGGTCCGGTGTTAGAATTAGGCTGCGGCAGCGGGCGGCTGCTGCTGCCGCTCTTGCAAGCGGGTTATGCGGTCGTGGGCGTAGACAACTCGCCAGAGATGCTGGCGCGAGCGCGGGCGCGACTGGCGCAGTTGCCCGCGGCGCAGAGGGCGCGCGCCCGCCTGGTCGAGGCTGACATGCGCCATCTGACGCTGCCTGAGGAGAACGGCCGTTTTGCCCTGGTCTTGCTGCCCTACAACACTGCCATGCACCTTTCTGCGGCTGACCTGGGGCAGACGTTGCGCGGTATAAGGGAGCACCTGGCGGAAAACGGCCGTTTTCTCATAGATGTCGCCAATCCCCTGGCAGTAGCGGCCACGCCCAACGACCGCCTGCTGACGCTGGAGAACGTGCTGCCAGATGCCGAAACCGGGCAGGTGGTGGCGCAGTTTGCCAGCAACTGGCTGGATGACGCGGCGCAAACCCTGCGCATTACCTGGCTCTATGATGCCAGCCCACCCGCAGGTGGCGCCGTTCACCGCACCATTGCCCAGTTTACCTACCATTACCTTTACCCACACCAGTGGCAGATGGCGCTGTCTGAGGTCGGGCTGCGCCTGCGGCAGATGTTGGGGGATTATGAAGGCAATCCATTTACAGAGGAAAGCGGCCGTTTACTGTTGTTGGGTACAGTTTAAGCGTTCACGGCGCGGTTCATAATGCGCCCTTACAGCTATTCTCATTTTGGTCACTATTGCCCATAAACTTGCCTTTCGCTTAAGTTTTTTGGGCATGAGCGGCGTGCACCACGATGAGTGAAAATGACGCCCAGGTTACCGAACCTGCGCCAGGCGGGTTTGGCAACCTGGACTACATTCCCAACCGCCCGCGGTCGGCCGTCGGCGGTCATTTTCAAGAGAATCATGTTTCAACTACAAGCACACGAAACTAGCATAGCCGCAGTGCAGCGCATTGGCCTGGAACTGATTGACGCCAACATCTACCTGCTGACGGATGAGACGATTGACCACGACCTGGCCACGCACGAGGCGCGCAAAAATTTCAAGCGGCTGCGCGCCTTGCTCTGGCTGGTGCGCGATGAAATTGGTACAGAGACCTTCCGGCGTGAAAACGCCTGCTTTCGCGAGGCGGCGCTGCGCCTGGCCGCTTTGCGCGATAGTGCCGTGATGCTGGCCACGCTGGACCAGGTGAAGAGCCACTATGCCGCCGACCTGGATGAAGAGGCATTTGCCGGCATTCGCGCCAGGTTGTTGGCGTGGCAGGCGCAGGTAGCCAATGCTCACTTGCAGGAGGGTAACGCCTTTGCCGTAGTAGTGGACACGCTGCAAGAGGCGCGCCCACGCTTTGTCGCCTTGCCACTCACGCGGCCTGATTTTGCTGCTTTTGCCGGCGGGCTGCGCCGCATTTATCGCCAGGCGCGGCAGCTCATGAAAGCGGCTTATGCCACGCGCCAGACAGAGCTATTTCACGATTGGCGGCGGCGCGTGAAGTATTTGTGGCATCAGGTGGAGCTGCTGGAGTTGCTGTGGCCGCCGGTTATGGCAGAAATGGCGCGCGAGTTGCACCACCTGGCCACGCTGCTGGGGGACGCGCACGATCTGGTGGTGCTGCGGGAGCTGCTGGTTGCGCAGGCCGATTACTTTGGTGCGGAGGCAGATTTGCCTCTGTTACTGGAACTGCTGGGGCAGCGACAGGCAGAGTTGGAAACGGCCGCTTTGCCCGTGGGGCGACGTCTATTTGCCGAACGACCGGCAAATTTTGTGGCGCGGTTGGGTGTGTATTGGCAGGTGTGGCAGCAATATGCGTACAATGGGTTGCCGCCAGAAGCGCCGCCGGTTGAGTGGGTGGGCACGCAAGCAGCAGCAGCGCTTCTGAATCTTTCCGTAACGGCCGTGCGCCAGCGCATTGCCAATGGCGACCTGCCGGCCGTGAAAGTGAGCGGCGTGTGGGCCATTCCGCGCAGCGCCTTACCTGTGTAAAGGATTACTCCTCTATTTATTTTTGGCTTTGCGCCAAGAAGCGCTCAATAGGCGGTGTGTGCTTGCTGTAATGCCAGAAGGTGTTGCCGCCCACCATGTACCAAAGGGGATTTTCTGCCGGTTGCCAGGGGAAGCGCCCCAGGGTAAAGAGGTCGGCTTCGCTAACGGCCGTAATGGCAGCCACAATTTGTGCTTCTAGCGCGTCAAACTCGGCCAGTACCGTGCGGTGGCTATTGGTAACGGCCGTTAACAATGCTTCTTTTGTCGTAGGATTCACCATACAGCCTCCAAAGCTGACGGAATAACGGAGAATAACAGTATTTATCAGGCGATTTTCTTCACGCGCAGGCGAATTTCGCCGCCAGGCGTCAGCGCTTTTACCACCTGCCCTCGCTTCGCGCCTAGCAAGGCGCGGCCAATTGGCGACTCATTCGAAATCAGCCCTTTGCTGGGGTCTGCTTCGTGTGCACCCACGATCTGGTACACTTCATCCTCATCGTGCCCTTCTTCCGATACGGTGACGGTACTGCCCACGCGCACCACGTCGCGCGGCAGGTCTTCGGTAATGATTTGTGCGTGGCGCAGCGCGTATTCCAGGTCCTTGATGCGCCCTTCCACAAAAGCCTGCTCTTCTTTTGCGGCGTGATAATCGGCATTTTCCTTCAAGTCGCCTTGGGCAATGGCGCGCTCCAGCTTGAGGGAAATTTCTTCGCGTCGCGTACCAGTCAGATAGGCAAGCTCCTCTTTAATTTTCGCCAGACCTTCTTCGGTTAAATAAACGACTTCTTCACCAGGGATCATGACCTTCTCTCCATGTTCAACGTTGTTATCTTGTTTGTTATCTTGTGTCTATCCAGAGAGCAAAGCACCACAGTGAACACGGCGAAAAACAAAGTCAACGCTACTATGCACGCACTGTGTCCTTGCTGGATAGTTTAGGTACCTTCAGTTCTGAGCTGTGTAGCTAACCTGCGCAACGGCCGTTTCTCGCTTTTGCAAGCATAGCGTTGGCGCGTCACAAAGCCGGCTTGTACAATAGAGCCTGTAATAGAGCTTATACGTAGCAAAAAGCGTAAGAAAAAGAACCCCGCTTTTTGCGGGGTCATTTTCCCTACCGCTATAAAAAATCATTACTTAATGGATGCTGTTAGTATACCTGATACGGGTATTTCTGTCTAGCGTTAATAAGGCCGCAGCCTGACCATGTCACTGTCTGGCCAATTACTTCGTCGTGATGAGATGGCGCAAATGGGTGTTACGTAAGTTACAAAAAGTCTTGTAAGCAAACCTGACAAATTTTTAGTCAGAGGTTTACATAACGGGCTTCCGTATAAGGTTTCAGGTTTTCGCGTCAGAGAGAAACCTGTCAGGTCTGAATAGTTAGTTGCCCTTTCTTTCCTACAGGGAAAATGTAACTACCAGGCCGTTGGCCTGTTTGTTTCCAACCAGCAAGCAAACCATCAAACCTTTCCAGAAAGCGTTAGTCACCAAGGGGAAGTGAGGTATTGTAAGTCTTACTGGGAGTCGTAAATAAGTGAGCATTCATCAAACTACACATAGCAATCAAGACACTGAGCGCGTTTACACCCTGGTTTTGAATACGGAGGGTAAGGCGTTGGTTTGCCATACAGACATCAGCCAGGTGGGTTCTGAATGGTCTATGCTGGTGGCCAGCCTGCCTGATGATCATGACCCCATCCAGGCTGCCAAGCAAAGCTTATATGATTTGGGGTACGAAAGCCAGCAATGGGTTTACCTGGGCAGCTATGTCAGCATAGAAAAGCAGGCTGTCCATTTCCTCTTTGCACGAAATGCTTATCGCGTTTACACCTCCCCATTTTATGGCAAGAACTTTCGCTGGGTATGTCTGCATGAGCTGCGTTATGCGCTGCTAGACGGCCGTATCACCAAAGTGGGAGACGCGACCACCGTTGCCCTGGCAATGTATTTGATGGAACCACACAAGAGACGCGATACGGCCGTTTCCCCCACCCATCCCTTTTCCGCCAACTTCTCGATCCGCAGCGATACATAAAAAGCGCTGCCTGTCAGCAAGCAGCGCTCTCTCAAGGTGCGGGCAAGAGGGGGCGGAGGCCTGGCAAACGGCCGTTACTCCTTCACATACGGTTGGCCATCTGCCGCCGGCATCTCACCGCGCCCCACGACCCCTGCCAGCACAATCATCGTCGCCACATACGGCACCATCAACAAAAACTGCGACGGAATGGGAATCCCCAAGATCGCCAACCTGGCTTGCAACGAGTCGGCAAACCCAAACAGCAGCCCCGCGCCAAAAGCGCCAAAGGGAGTCCAATTGCCAAAGATCATCGCCGCCAGGCCAATAAACCCGCGCCCAGCCGTCATCACCTCATCAAAGCGGCCAACCGAACCCAGCGAGAAAAAAGCCCCGCCAAAGCCAGCCATCATGCCACCTAAAATCACCGCCATGTAGCGCGTGCGAAACACATTAATCCCCAGCGTGTCTGCTGCGCGCGGGTGCTCACCCACTGACCGCAGCCGCAGCCCCCAGCGCGTATAAAACAGCGCCACGTGCAGCAAAATCAGAAAAGCAAACATGGCATAGACAAACATATTGTTATTAAAGAGGATAGGGCCAACAACCGGAATATCGGCTAAAACCGGAATAGGAAAAGCGCGGAATGTACCGGGCCTGTTCAACTCCTGATAGTGTTGCAGAAATTTGGACGAAATATACGAAGTCATTCCCACAGAGAAGATATTTATCACCGTTCCGGAGACAATCTGGTCTACCATATACTTAATAGAAAAGACGGCATGAACCACCGCCAGCAGCGCACCAGTGATTACTGCTGCCAGCACCCCCAACCACAAATTGTCAGTTACGCTGGCAACTAGCGTGCCGGACATCGCGCCAAACAACATCATGCCCTCAATGGCAATGTTCACCACGCCTGCGCGCTCGCACAAAATCCCAGACATCGCTCCTAACGTAATGGGTACTGCCCTGGACAGGGAAGTATTCAGCAGACCAACCAGGTTAAGCGATTTATCAGCCGCAGCCCAGGTGAGAAAGGAGAAAATGAAAAAGCCGGTTACCAGGGCCAACATCCAATTGGTATAGCGGCCAAAGCCACGCGCCAGTTGTCCAGCGCCCACAAAAGCCGAAGCCAGCGCCAGTATGTTCAACGTGGCCAGAGAGGGCAATCTCAGCGGCTCTATGCTACCCGCCTGCGCACCCACAGCCATGCCGAAGGTGGTAATCACGCCTGGTTCGGTCTCGCGGCCAAACAATACCCAGATTGCCACCGCAAACCCCAAAAATACCATTCCCATCACCCGTTGCCGCGTGGGTGAAACGTAGGTTGTCTGTGTGATTGTATTTGCAGTTGCCGTTGCCATCTTACCCTTCTCCCCAGCCGCTCAAAACCAGGCTATCTTCTTCTTTAGTCCCAGGTTTGCGCAGACGATAAATGGTGCGAATAATTGCCGGCGCCGCAATAAACGCCAGAATGAACGCTTGCAGCACAGAAATAATGTCAATCGGAATACCGGCCGTTAGCTGCATACCCAGGGCGCCACTGCGTAGCGTGCCAAACAGCAGCGCCGCCAACACCACCCCCAAGGGGTGACTTTTGCCCAACAGTGCCAGGGCAATCGCGTCAAACCCATAGCCGGCAGAAAAGGCCAGCGCCAAATTATAGTTCACGCCCAGCACCTCATTGGCGCCTGCCAGCCCTGCCAGCGCCCCAGAAAGCGACATGGCGGCCACGGTGACAACAGTGATATTCATACCTGCGTAGCGCGCTGCATGTCGGTTAGCGCCGACGGTACGCAACTCAAAGCCCCATTTCGTTTTGAAGAGAAACCAGTAAACCAGCCAGGCGACAAACAAGGCCAGGAAAAAGCCAGCATGGAAGCGAATGGGTGGCTCGAAAAAGCTGGGCAGTTTGGCGCTGTCGGCAATGGTTGGACTGACCGGGTTGAAAGAATCCGGCCGTTTCATTGGTCCCATCAACAGCCACTCGCTCAGGCGAAATGCAATGTAGTTCATCATGATGGTGTTGATGACTTCGTGGCCGCCTGTCTTTGCCTTCAGCCAGCCGGGGATGAACCCCCACAACGCGCCACCGAGCATACCGGCCAGCAGTGCAAATGGCAGGTGAATAAAAGCCGGAAGCCCAGCAAACCTGTACCCAACGTAGGCGGAGAAAATGGCGCCGATAAACAGCTGCCCTTCCACGCCAATGTTAAACAAGCCAGAGCGAAAACCCAATGCTACGGCCAACCCGGCAAAAATGTAAGGCGTAGAAGCCACCAGACTCTCTAAAATCGGGTTAAAAGTGCGCCGTATTTCCAGCGCGTCGTCTCCCTGCAAGGCAGCAATCATGCGGCTGGGTGACCCAATGGCGCTGGTGAACAGCGCGTTGTAAGCCGTTCTGACAGCATTCCAACTGGCGGAAAGACCTGCACCAAAGGATTTACCAAAACCTGCGTACACCTCTTCAGAGGTCAGAATGATGATGATGGCGCCTAAGACCAGGCCGGTAAAGATGGCAAGAATGGGGATTAGAAGCGATTGGCTGGTTAATTCTTGCAAAAAAACGCGCATGAAGCCTTGTTCTTTTTTGGGTTCTTTTTCTGCGGGCGCTTGCGTATCCGGTTGTTTGGACTCAGCCATGAGACACCTCCTTACCTTCTGTCTTAGGCGCGATACCGGCCATCAACAGGCCTAATTCCTCTTTTGTCGTCTTTGCTGCATCCACAATGGCGATAATTTTCCCCCGGTACATTACGGCAATGCGATCCGAGAGCTGCAAAATTTCGTCCAATTCTGGCGAAACCAGCAAGACGGCGCAGCCCTCGTCCCGTTTCTGCAAAATGCGTGCATGAATGTACTCAATGGAACCCACGTCGAGACCGCGCGTTGGCTGTGAGGCTACCAGGAGTTTCGTGGGGCGTGAAAATTCACGCGCCACAATGACCTTTTGTTGGTTGCCCCCAGAAAGTGACCCGGCACTGTTTTTGGCAGATGGGGTGCGAATGTCGAACGCTTTAACCAACTCTTCAGCTTCTGCCAGAATGCGCTCGGCTTGCATTACCACCCCTTTGGAGTAGGGTGGCTTGAAGTAAGTATTCAGGACAATGTTGTCGTGAATGGGAAAGCTCAGCACTAGCCCGTCTCGCTGACGATCCTCCGGCACGTGCCCTACACCAAGCTTGGTGATCTGACGTGGCGTGGCGTGGGTGATGTTGTGCCCCAGCAGGGTGATGGTGCCTTTGACTGGATGGTTCAGACCGGTAATCGCTTCAACCAGTTCGGTTTGCCCGTTGCCTTGTACGCCGGCAATGCCCAGTACCTCGCCAGCATGTACCTGGAAGGAGATGCCATCCACCAATATGTGGTCACGATGGTCCAGAACCACTAAATCTTTCACTTTCAGGACTGGGTCGCCTACTTTGGGTGTTTTTTTTTCTAGCAGCAGGTCAACTTGCCGCCCTACCATCATCTCTGCCAGCTTTTTTTGGTCTGCCTCGGCGGGAGTAGTGGCTCCCACAACCCTGCCGCGCCGGATGACAGTGATGCGGTTGGCTACCTCCAGCACCTCGCGCAGTTTGTGAGTGATGAAGATGATAGATTTGCCTTGCTGCACCAGAGAGCGCATGATTTTGACCAGTTCATCTGCTTCTTGGGGGGTTAACACGGCCGTTGGCTCATCAAAAATCAGAATGTCAGCCTGGCGATAGAGCAGCTTGATGATTTCGACACGCTGCTGCACGCCAACTGGCAGGTTCTTGACGTAGGCTTCTGGCTGAACCGCCAGACCATATTTTTCGGAAATCTCGCGAATTTTTTGTGCGGCGGCAGCGCGGTCTAAAATACCGCCACCGCGCGTCTCTTCTGCACCAAGCATCACGTTCTCGGTGACGGTAAATACAGGTATTAACATAAAGTGCTGGTGCACCATGCCAATGCCGGCAGCAATGGCATCACTGGGAGAATGAATCTCTACTTTTTTGCCGCGCACAAAAATCTCCCCCCTGGTTGGCTGGTACAGGCCATAGAGGATGTTCATCAGCGTCGTTTTACCGGCACCATTTTCGCCCAAAAGGGCATGAATTTCACCCTCTTCCAGAGTCAGACTGATGTTATCGTTAGCGAGCACACCGGGGAATTGTTTGGTTATGTTTTTTAATTCGAGGACAGGAGCCATTTGTATTCCCTCACACCATCGTCGTTTTTCCTGGCTCAGGTGTTGCCCGAAAGTAGGTCTCACGCTGGCCATGAGGAAGCCCGAAGGGCGGCGGGCGCCATCGGGAATCGGGGGATGTAACCGTTCAGGCTTGTCAGGTCTTTGGTGATGCTGAACGTTTACCAAATAATAAATGAGGGCTGGTAGATTCGCTACCAGCCCTCATTGACCATTTTTTAAGGCTTTTTAGGGCGCGGTTTTAATGTCGCCGGCAATAATGCCCGCGGTCAGGTCTGGCAGGGCATTTTTGACGGCATCGGGCACGGCGCTGGCGGCGGCGCCAAAGTCGGCAATGCCGACGCCGCCGTTTTCTAGGTTGGCCAGATAGACGCCACCTTTGAAGGTGCCGGTAGCGACCTGACGCGCGACTTCAAAGACGGCGTTGTCCATACGCTTGAGCACGGAGGTGAGGATGACGTTGCTGTACTCAGGGGCACTGACGGTCCAGTCGGTGTCTACGCCAATGATCCAGGCGTTGCCACGTTCGCGCACGGCTGCGGCGGTTCCCAGGCCAACAGGGCCAGCGACGGGCATGATGATGTCGGCGCCTTCATCGAGGAGGGATTCACCCAGGGCACGGCCGTCATCGGTGCTCTCGAAGTTGCCGGTGAAGAGACCTGTCTGTGTGGCCGGGTCCCAGCCCAGCACGCGCACGTTGGTACCGTTCTGCTGGTTGTAATACTGCACGCCGAGGGCAAAGCCATCCATGAAGACGGTCACAGGGGGAATCTGGATGCCGCCGAAGGTGCCAACGATGCCGGTCTTGGTGGTGCCGGCAGCGACGTAACCGGCCAGGAAGGCGGCCTGGTCGGTGGCAAAGATTTGGCCTTCCACGTTGGCAAAGGGCGGGTCGTAAGCAAAGTCTACGATGGTGAAGAGCTGATCGGGATTGGCCCGGGCGGCAGCGGCGGTAGCGTCGCCCAGGAGGAAGCCAACGGTGATGATCAGGTCGCAGTTATCTTCCAGGAAGGCGTTGATATTACGCTCGTAGTCGGTTTGCTGCTGCGATTCCAGGTACTTGGCTTCGCCGCCCAGCTCGGCGGCGGCGCGCTGGGCGCCAGCCCATGCCGTGGCGTTGAAGGATTTGTCGTCAATCCCACCGGCGTCGGTTACCTGGCAGATTTTGATCCCGGTAGTTCCTGTGGATGGAGGTTGGGTAGCTGGTGCTGCGGTTGTGGGTGCCTGGGGGGCGGTTGGCATGGCATGCCTTTGTGTGGCGCCGACACACGCTGCCAATACCAGGCCAAGAAGCGCGAGGATTGTCCGTAAAACATTCACTCTTTTAAGTAACATTTTCTTCTCTCCTTGAACTTTTGATTATGTTGCACGTGATTGTGCAGCCCTCTAATGGCGCTTATTATAACCCACATTTGCGAAGCGGGTAAGTTGTTTGTGATTGGGCGTACTAGTGTTGCTCTGTGGATAATGGGTTTCAAACAAGAGTCTGACTATTTCAACAATGAACCACCGGAGAGAAGCGGGCGTTCGCGCTTTGTCCCCGATTCGCTATGGTCTTCGATGAATTCCAGTACCTTTTGCCATACCTTGCGGTGAATTGGCTCAACGGGGCGCATCAGTTCATGACCAACCTGGGGGAAGAATTTCATTTCTTTGTCTGGGGTTTGCAGTTTTTGGAAGAGCTTTTCTGTATTGCCGGCATTTACGGCCGGATCGCTGCCGCCCTGGAAGATGAGAACCGGTACGCGCAGTTTTGGCCATAATTTGCGCCCCATTGCCGCCATCTTGCGCATTTCATCAAGTGCGTCTAGCGGCAGGCGCGAGGCTTCTACTAACCAATCTTGTAGTTTGGGGTCATTCACATTGATGGTGGGGTCGTAGTCGAGTACGCGCCCTAAAAAAATTTTGCGGTCGGCGTGTTTGCTTTTTAGGGGGTAGAACCATTTCATGAAGTAACGGCCGATTGCCACGACCTTTATGCGCCAATCCGGCAGGTCGTAAAGGGGGGCGAGCATGATAAAGCCGCAAATGTCGGGGTTGAGCGTGGCCAGGTGTGCCCCTAGAATGGCGCCCATGGAGTGCCCGGTGAGAAAAATCTGGTCGCACTGTTTGCGCAGGTAGGCCAGCGCCTCTTCCACTTCTGCCAGCCATTGATGGCGGTTGTAGCCGTGAATCTGATGGGGCAGGTTGCCATGCCCTGGCAGCAGGGGGCAGTGTACGGTGATGCCGTGTTCGGCAAGAAAGCTGGCCATTGGCCGGCTGCTGGCGGGGCTGCCCATGAAGCCGTGCAGCATGAGCATCCCGATGCGCTCTGGCCCTGATTCGGGGGCGGCGAATATGGTGTATGCCTGGCGTTCGGGTGGAACGTGATAGGTGGGCTGAAAGGGCATGGGGAACTCCTTTGAAAATGACGCCGACGGCGGACCGCCGACCGCAGACCGTTGCTTACCGTGCTGATTTTGATATGGTGCAGTGGCTAGAGTATAGTGAGGGGAAGGGAGGATGTGCAAGTTTGCTTCTGCGGTGGCTGCCTTTACAATAGGGGTATGCCGATTCACGTTTTGTCTGCACAACTGGCTTCGCAAATTGCTGCCGGAGAGGTGGTGGAACGGCCGTCTTCCGTGGTCAAAGAGCTGGTAGAAAACGCGCTCGATGCCGGGGCGACTGCCATCACCATTGAGGCGCGTGGTGGGGGACGCCAGCTCGTTCAGGTGGGGGATGATGGCTGTGGTATCCCCGCAGCGGAAATCGAGACTGCCTTCTTGCGCCATGCCACCTCCAAGCTGAACCACGTGGATGACCTGAAAGCAATCCGCACGTTGGGCTTTCGCGGGGAGGCGCTGGCGGCCATTGCGGCTGTAAGCCAGGTGACGGTTGTGAGCCGCGCTATTGGCGAAGCGACAGGCACGCGCCTGCGCCTGGAAGGGGGCCAGGTGGTGGCGCGCGCAGCCATGGGCGCGCCACAGGGCACGGTCATTGCCGTGGAGCAGCTTTTTTACAATGTGCCGGCGCGGCTGAAGTTTCTCAAATCGGTGAGTACGGAGAAGCGGCTGATTGATGAGTTTGTTTCGCGCTATGCTCTGGCCTATCCGCAGGTGCGCTTTCGCCTGATGCACGACGGCCGTATTGCCTGGCAAACGAATGGCAGCGGCAGCGTGCTGGATGTGCTAGCAGTGGTGTATGGGCCTGAGGTGGCGCGGCAGCTCTTGCCGTTGGCAGAGGCGACAGCAAGCGGGGGAACAGCCGCGCGGGATGATTTCCTTTCCCCTGTGTCCTTGCCCCCTAGCCCCCATGCGGAAAGAAAAACAATCAGCGTTAGAGGTTACGTGGGGCCGCCCAGCCTGCACTGGGCTAACCGCAGCCAGGTTACGCTTTTTGTCAACGGCCGTTGGGTGAAAGACAGCAGCCTCACCTATGCTGTGATCCAGGCGTATCACACCCTGTTGCCCACAGGGCGCTATCCGTTTGGCCTCATCTTCATCCATCTGCCGCCAGAAGAGGTGGATGTAAATGTGCATCCTGCCAAGACGGAGGTGCGCTTTCAGGATGCGAACGCCGTTTTTACCGCGGTGCAGCGCGCCGTGCGCGAAACGCTGGTGGCGGATAGCCCGATTCGTAGCCTGGGCGGTTGGTCAACGGCCGATGACGAGCCAGGCGATGCCGGGCCGGGCTGGGTGGGTGAGCTGGATGAGCAGGCGTTTGCGCGGCGCCAGGCACAAGCAGAACTGGATTTGGATTGGGTGGCGCACGAAACGGAGACGGATACGGCCGTTATTGCCTCTCAGCCGCTGGCTCTCCCATCGCTGAACCTGGGTGGGGAGCGGTTGCCCATCATGCGCGTGGTGGGGCAGGTGGGCGCGGCCTACATCATTACCGAAGGGCCGGATGGCCTTTTTCTGATTGACCAGCATGCGGCGCATGAGCGCATTTTGTATGAGCAGTTTATGGCGCAGTGGGCGCAAAATCAGGTAGCGGTGCAGACGCTGATGGCGGCAACGGCCGTATACCTCACCCCGGCGCAGGCTACTTTGCTTGAGGAGTACCTGCCCACACTGGCGAACATTGGCTTTCAGGTGGAGCCATTTGGCCCACGCGCCTTCACGGTGCGCGCCATGCCTGCTATTCTCACGTGCCAGGACCCAGCGCAAGTTTTGCTGACGGTGGTGGAAGATTTGGAGCGGGGCGACGCTCCCCTGCAAAGCAAAATTGAGGAACGGATTATCCTGCGCGTGTGCAAATCGGCAGCCATCAAGGCAGGACAAACGCTTTCGCCGCGAGAAATGGAGGTGCTGGTGCAGCAGCTAGAGGCGTGCCGCAGCCCCCACACCTGTCCGCATGGCCGTCCTACTCTCATTCATCTTTCTGTGGCACAACTGGCCAGGCAGTTCGGCCGTTTGTAACCCTGACACCGCCTGGAAATTAGCAGCTTTTTTGAAAACGACCGCAGCCCGTCACCCTGTCACCCCCGTACCCCGTCGCCGATATTGACCAGCGGGCGCTGATGCGTAATTTCCCGCACCGCCTGGCCCCCTTGCCATAGCCAGCGCACCCCATACAGCATTCCCTGGGCAATTTCCAGACCAGTAATCAGTCTGGTTTGTAGCGCGCTGCCGGTGTTGAAGTAGGCGGGCATGTTGTCTTCTTGCCAGGCAGGAAAGTGTGTGTGGCCGCAAATCAGTGCCTGTTTGTGCGTGGCGCACCACTCCATCAGCCGCTGCTCGATGCGTCTTGGTTGCGAGTAACACCACAGGCGTAGGGCCTTGGGCAGGGTTTGCACTTCGTGACTTTTGCCGCCGCCAATGCGCACCTGTCCCATGCCCATCTGCTGCAGGTAGCGCCAGAAGTGTCGGTTGGTCAGGCGCGTGAATGCGTATAGTCGCTCGCTGGTCAGGTCGGCCTGATGGCCATGACAAACGAGAATGGTCTGGCCGCCTGGCTGGTATTGCAAAAGTACGCTTTCGCGCGTGGGCAGGCCATCTTTGTGCGGGGGCACACGGCCGTTTTCACGCATGTCGTGGTTGCCATAGAGCAAAACCAGCCGCCGCGCCGCGTGGAAGCGGTGCAGCCAATCGAATACCTCCTCATGCGTCCGACGCACGGCCGTAAAGCCATAATCCATCCACAACTCGTCCCCATCGCCCACCTCCACATAGGTGTAGAATTCGGCATCGTAATGGGCCAGAGCACGCAAAAAGAGTGCCTTGTTGGGCAAAAAAAGGTCGGTATTGCCGCCATCTCCGCGATGCAGGTCGCTAAAGAACACCAGGCGCGACTCGTCGGTAATGGGCAGGAGCGGCGCGCGCGTCAGCGCCTCGTTCAGCCGCTTCTGCGCCGTATTGCGCCAGCTTTCTTGCAAGATGGGTGGGTATAGCCAGGAGAGTGCGTCCTGGTAAGCGTAATCGGGTAATGTGATCATTTTTTACTCCCTTAAAAATGACGGCAGACCGCCGATGGTGATTTTGCCAGTGATGTGCGGTCTGCTGTCGGCCGTCTGCGGTCAGAAATTTGTAAAGCATCGTTTTCAGAGCAGGTGAGCCATACCCAAATCTTATCTAAGCGCAAAGAGCGCACAGAGCGCAAAGAAAATACCAATTCCCAGCCTTGCCGCCACCACCTTACAACGCGCGGTAGTAATGGCGATGGCGCTTGTACCACTGCACGCCAATTGTTTCCATGTCGGAGCGGCTGCTAAAGTTGGCTTCGTCTACCTGCACGACGTCAATGTGCTGGAAAGCGGCCGTTTGCATCGTTTTTTCCAGCTCGGTGTAGAGGATGGCATTGGCCCCCAACCCCTGGTACTGGGGCAAAATGCCCAACCCGTTCACGTTGAGCCAGGGGGTGCGCTGCCGCTCGCGCCAGATGTGGAACCAGCCGATGGGCCACAAACGGCCGTTGGCCCGTTGCAGCCCCGCAGAAATATCGTGATAGGCCAGAATAAACCCGGCAATCTCATCCCCCTTCATCACCAGTTTGACCAGGCGCGGGTCTACAATCATCAGCATGCTATCAATGACCCGCTGCACCTCTTGCTCTGTGGGGGGATAAAAGCTGCGCGTCTGGCTAAAGGCTGCCTGGTGCACGGCCAAAACGCGCGGAATCCAGCGGCGAATTTCGCTTTTGTTGGCAAACTGTTTCACCCAAAAGCCGCGCCGCTGCTTCATCTTTTCGGCAATCATATGCATTCGCTCTGGTAGCCTGTGGTTGGCCGGCAGATAGCCCGAAAGCAAATCAGTCAGTTTGCTAAAGCCGGCCTGGCTGATGAGCGCATCGTAATAGGGGAAGTTATAAGGAACGGTCAGCGCCGGTCGCTGGTCAAAGCCTTCGACCAACACGCTGCCATCAATGCCGATGACGCCGCGCGGCCCGATGATGTCTGTCAGCCCCCGCCTGTGCGCCCATTCGCACACGGCCGTAAACAGCGCCTCGGCCACCTCCTGCTCATGGATTGCTTCAAAGTAGCCAAAAAAGGCAGTCTGGCTTTGCTTGTAAGCGTTGTAGCGCCGGTTTTCCAGCGCCGCGATGCGCCCCACGACCGCGCCATCCGCCTCGGCCAGAAAAAAGTCTGCCTCTGAGTGAGCATAAAACGGGTGCGTGCGCCGGTTGAGAATGGCCGCCATTTCCTGGCGCAGCGGTGGAACCCAGTGTGGGCAGTTACGGTAGAGGGCAAACGGGAAGTTGACAAACTTCTGCACCTCTTGCCGGTTGTTGGTGTCTATTTGGCGCACGCGCATCCGAATCTCTCCGCGAACCTTTGTGTCTACTCCGTGTCTCGCTGTGTCATTTCAGCTCAGTATGACGGCGCGATTTGCGGATGATGTCTAATTCATGCTATGCCCATTGAGCGAAACCACGCGGCGCAGCTTGCTGCGCTGAGGCAGTTCACAGGGATAAACGCGCTTTACGCCATCGCCTAGCGCCTGCTCAATGTCGCGGATATTGCGCACCATGTGATGCAGCCCCATGATTTCCACTGAGGCGGCCTGATCGCTGCCCCACATGGCGCGATCCAGGGTGATGTGCCGCTCGACAAAGGTGGCGCCCAGGGCGACGGCGGCCCAGGTTGGCGCCAACCCCACCTCATGGCCAGAGTAGCCAATGGGAATGTGGGGGTATTGGGCTTGCAAGGTGGTAATCATGCGCAAATTGAGGCTATCTACGGGGCAGGGGTAGGCAGAAGTTGCGTGTGCCAGCAGGAGCTGCGTGTCGTCCAGGGTGGCAACGGCCGTTTCAATCTCCACCATCTCAGACATGCCGCTAGAGAGCATCAGCGGCTTGCCCGTGTGCTGCATCGTCTGCAGCAGGGGAAAGTCCGTCAGTGCCGCCGAAGCTGCTTTGTAGAGCGGTGGGTTGAACTGTTCGATGAAGGCAACCGATGGCTCATCCCAACAAGAAGCAAACCAGGCAATGCCGCGCTGGCGGCAGTAGCGGTCAATCTCCTCATATTCGCTGTAGCCAAACTCAATGCGGTGCTTGTATTCAATGTAGCTCATGCGGCCCCAAGGGGTATCCCGCTCTACGTGCCACTGCGCACGCGGTACGCACAGCTCTGGCGTGCGCTTTTGGAACTTCACCGCGTCGGCGCCGGCAAATATCGCGCCGTCAATCAGCTTCTTGGCCAGCTCCAGCGACCCGTTATGGTTGATGCCAATTTCGGCGATGATATACACGGGTTCTCCCGTGCCTATCAGGCGATTACCGACGGCTACTTTCGTGACGGACGGTTGCATAGACCTCCTCCTCAGGCTGAAAGGTTGTTTGCGCCGCTAAAATCAGTTCGGCAAATTCGCGGAACGCGCCATGCCCACCTCTGGCCTGGCAAACGTAGTCGGCCACTTCCTGGACAAAGGGGAGCGCATCGGCGGGAACGGCCGTTAGCCCCACCGCGCCCATAATGGCCAGATCGTTGCTGTCATCACCAATGTAGGCGACTTCGTGCCGCTGGATGGCGTGCCGCGCACAAATTTCATTCAGCAGCGGCAGCTTATCCTTGATCCCCAGGTGCACCTCGGTAATTTGCAGCTTTTCTGCGCGGCGGCGGATGGCCGGGGAATTTTCGCCGCTGATAATGCCTACCGCCACACCGGCCAGCGTGCGCAGCCGTTCCACCCCCATGCCATCGCGCACCGAAAAGCGGCGCAGCTCCTCTCCTTGCGCCGAATAATAAACGCCGGTGTCTGTGAGCACGCCGTCCACATCGCTCAGCAGCAGGCGAATTTGCCTGGCTTTTGCCAGAATGCGCCCCTCTGACCATAGGAGCAGCCCGTTATGGCTATCCTCTCTTACCATGCTGTCCATCCTCCATCTACCACCAGTGTGGCGCCCGTCATGTAAGCAGACGCATCGCTGGCCAGAAACACAATTGCACCGCGATAATCCTCTGGGCAGGCCATGCGCCCCAGCGGGGTACGGCTGCTATAGTTCGCAATGAAATAAGGCTCTTGCCCATTTTCCACACCGCCGGGGCAAAGAGCGTTCACACGCACGCCGGCGCGCCCCCAGTAGGCGGCCAGGTATTTGCTGAAGGCGATGACTGCCCCTTTGGCAGTGGGGTAGGCGGGTGATTTGTAAAAGGGCTGACTGCCATCGGGGCGGCGGTAGAGGGATTGGTCGGGGGCAACCAGGCCGTAAGTCGAGGCGATGTTGATGATGCTGCCGCTTCCCTGCGCGGCCATGTGGGCGCCCACGATTTGCGCGCACAAGAAGACGCCGGTTACGTTGACCGCCAGCGCGCGCTGCCACATGGCCAGGGGATATTCCTCAAAGCGTGACTGCTCCGCTGCCAGGCTGGGCGACTCGAACATGTCGCTGATGGCGGCGTTGTTGACAAGCACGTCTATGCGCCCGAAGGCGGCGCAGGCGGCTTGCTGCATGGCGCGCACGCTTGTGGGGTCGGTCACGTCGAGGGCAACACCTATGGCAGCTGTGGGCAGGGTAGCGGCAAAGTCGGCAGCCAGACGGCTGTCCAGATCAGCCACTACCACGTGCGCACCGGCCTCGGCCAGGGCGCGACAATGTTGTCGTCCCAGCAGCCCCAGCGCCCCGGTGACAATGGCTACTTTGTTGGCCAGTGAAAATAGTGCGCTCATCTTACTGGCTCCCGTTGATGCCCACCCTGGGTTTGGTGTGAAAATTGCCGGTTTTGCGGAATACGGGCTGTACGGGTGTGCCGCGCAACTGTTCGGCGACACGGCCGTTTTTTAGTGCCGCCCGCAAAATTTCCAGCACCTGCCGGTACGCCGTCAGCGTATAATCCACATCCCGCGTGGTGTGCGAAAAAGTGACGTTGTGAAAGCCCGACCAGAGAATGCCGCGCTTAATCAGCTCCTGCTGCACCAGCGATTTCAGCAGCAGGGGGTCGCCGGCGGCTGGCGAAAAAGTGACCAGCGTGCGCGCCGGATGCCCCACACATTGGGTCACGTGCGCCATGTCCAGGTGTGCCGCTAGCTCGTTGTAGCCATCCTGAAGCTGCTCGCCAATGTGGGCAAGGTAGGCGGGCACGTTATGCTCTTGCAGCTCGTGGATGGTTGCTTTGGCTGCCGCCAGCGACAGCGTCTCCCCACCAAAGGTAGAGAAGAAAAACACCTCTTCATCCAACAGCGCCATCACGTCGGCGCGTCCGGTTAGAACGGCCAGCGGCATCCCGTTGGCAATCGCTTTGGAGAAGCAGGCCAGGTCTGGTGTCACGTCGAAATACGCCTGCGCGCCCCCCATTGCCCAGCGGAACCCCGTCCACATCTCGTCAAAAATCAGCAGCGTGCCGTTGGTGCGGCATAGCACCTGTAGATCGGCCAGGAAATCGGCCGTTGGAAATTCAAAAACCATTGGTTCCAGAATCACGCAGGCGGTGTTTTCATCCAGGGCGGCGCGTACAGAGTCCAGGTCGTTATAGGCAAAGGTGTGCACCAGCACCTTCACCCCCTCTGGCACACCGGTGTTCCGCGCCGTCACGCCGATGTACCAGTCGTGCCAGCCGTGATAGCCGCAGCAGAGTACATGCTCCCTGCCAGTATAGGCGCGCGCCAGGCGCACGGCGGCGCTGGTCACTTCGGCGCCTGTTTTGCTAAAGCGTACCGATTTGGCATTGGGCACAACCTGGTGAATGAGTTCAGCCACCTCCACTTCCAGGGGATGCACCAGGGAAAAGGTGATGCCATCGGCTAACTGCTGCTGGATGGCGTCGTCTACGCGCCTGTAGGCATACCCCAGGGAAATGGGGCCGATGGCGGCGTTGTAGTCGAGGTACTCGTTGCCGTCTACGTCCCATACGCGCGCGCCTTTGCCGCGCTGGAGGTACTTGGGGGCGACGCCGTTGACGTACTGGGTTGGCCCTTTGGCCAGGGTTTGCGTGTGCGCAGGGATGAGGCCGGTAGCACGGCCGTATAGCGCCTCAGAGGCGGTAATAGTGGGGTAGTCGGGATTAAAGCGAACGGAATTGGGCATGGGTTTCCTTTTAAGTTGGAAAAGTTGGTTAGTTGGTTTGGTTGGTTTTCGGCTAACTGACTGGGCATAATGTTTTGGCTGGCTGCCAGTGTAGCGCGCTTTGCCAAATTGCGTTACGGCGCCAGAGGTCAACGTAAAGTTTGCCAGATTCCAGTAATCAAGTAACGGTTAAACCAGCCAACGGCCTGTTAGCTACCAATCGGCGAAGGCTGTGTTAATCTGCAGCTATCGTTCTCATAAAGGCCAGAATGCGGTCGGCGAGCTGGGGCGCGCTAAAGCCTTCGTGTGTCAGCACGTGCGGCAGCAGTGCCGGGCGAAACCAGCGCTGTTCCAGGGCAAGCGGCAGCACGGGCAGGTTGACCTGGTTGCGCAGCAGCAGCTCGCTGACGATGCTGTATAGCCCACCGGTGAGAAAATGGTCTTCGATGGTGACGAGCAGGCGTGTTTCGCGCGCGGCTTGCAGGATGGCCTGCGCGTCAATGGGCCAGAGGGTGCGCAGGTTGAGCAGGCGCGCATTCACGCCTTGCGCGCGCAGCAGGTGCGCTGCGGCATAGGCCTCGCGGAAGAGCATCCCATAGGTAAGCAGGGTCAGGTCTTCGCCCGGCAGCACCGTTTCCGCCTGGCCGATGTGAAAGTGGAGCTGATGAGGAACAACGGCCGTTAACGGGTTGTGGCGAATGTAAACCGGCTGCGGGCTTTCCAGCATGGTGCGCAGGCCGATCACCAGGTCAGCCTCGTCGGCCGGGCAGAAAATTTGCATCCCTGGAATACCGCGCATCAGGGAGATGTCTTCGATGGCCTGATGCGTGGGGCCGTTAGCGTCGGAGAGAAAGCCGGGCACGCCGCCCACCAGCTTCACCGGCAGGCCGCCAATGCCCACGTCGGTGCGAATAAACTCAAAGGCGCGCATGGTGAGAAAGGCGGCCAGTGCGTGACAGATGGGCACGCGCCCGCGTAGCGCCAGCCCGGCGGCCATGCCGATCATCGTTTGTTCGCTGATGCCGGTGTCCAGGAAACGGCCGTGCAGCACCTCCGGTAACTGGCGAATGGCGGCGCGATTTTCCGCTGTGAGCACCAGATAACGCTCATCCTCCAGCACAATGTTGCGTAAGGCAGCCTCGTAACCCATCATTCACCTCACCATCAGCGCCGCCGAAGTTAAAACGGCCGTGTGCGTACCTTGTAGCTCTGCCAGCAAATCTGCTACCTCATCTGGGGCAAAATTACAGAACCAGCGGTCGGCGCGGCGGGCAATGCTGGGCAACCCCTGTCCCCGCACCGTATCCGCAATCAGCGAACTGGGGCGCGCCGCCGCATAGGGAAAACGTTGCAGCGCCTCGTGCAATGCCAGAAAATCATGCCCATTCACGCGCGCTACGGCACAGCCAAACGCCTCAAACTTCTCTTCCAGCGGTTCCAGGGGAATCAGCGCCTCAGTCTCCACGTTGGCCTGAAAGCCGTTGCGGTCAACCACCACCAGCAAGTTATCCAGCTTATAGGCGTTGGCCACCAACAGCGCCTCCCAGTTCGAGCCTTCGTTCAGCTCCCCGTCACCAGTAATGACCACCACCTTGTTTTGCTGGCCGCGCAGCTTGCAGTCATAGGCCACCCCGGCGGCCACAGCCAGCAGGTGCCCCAGCGAGCCAGCGTGAAACTCTACACCGGGGATGGCGCGGTTGGGATGCCAGTAAATGTGGTCGTGCGGCTTCAGGTGATTGCGCAGCCGTTCCTCCGGTAGCCAGCCCAGCGTGGCAAACGTGGCATACAGCGCGGGCACGTCGTGCCCTTTAGAAAGGAAGAGATAGTCGCGCTGCGGATCGTTCAGATTGCCGGGATGCACGTTGAGGAAATGGGTATACAGGTAAAGAATCAGGTCGGCGCAGGAGAGCGAAGCGCCCAAAAAGCAGCCGCCATCAGTGGCCAGGCGAATGATCTGCTCGCGCACGCACAGCGCCTGAGTTTCCAGTTGGGTGATTTGCGCAGTCGTTAACATGGCAATGGCTCCTGGCGCGTCTGGTCGGGGGTGATGGTGCGCAGTTCGGGCAGATGGTGGCGGTACCAGTTGATGCCGGCGTAAATGTCGTTGAGCGCTGCCAGAGAGGGGTTTTCTGCCAGCAGGTGGAGAATGTCGTCCAAACCAAAGAGGGGGTTGTGCGGGTAGAGCGCCTCGTACACCGCTTTGATGAAGCGGTAATCTGGCTCGTAATCAATCGTCCAGCGGTGGCTCATGGCGTAGTTCAGCCCCGTCTCCCAGGTGACGTTGCCCAGGCGAAAGCGCGCCGGATTTTCCCAGAGGAAAGGCGTGGTGTGTTCACGCTCAAAGCTGTGCACCGCTTCTTGCCAGGCAATGGTGAGGGCGCTCATGCGCATGATTTCTACGTCGTTGCCGTCGGGGTAGGTGGCGGGGTGCAGGTTGCTCACATAGTCGTAGGCGTCTGGCTGCTCCAGGTAGTGGGCGAGCACGCGGTCAATCACGGCCGGATCAATCAGCGGGCAGTCAGACGGGATTTTGACTACCGCATCGGCCTGGAATTGCCAGCCCACCTGAAAATGGCGGTCGAGCAGGTCGGTGGGATGGCCGCGATAGCAGTGGATGTCGGCCTGCTGGCACAGGGTGACGATGGCGTCGTCGGCGGGGTCTGTGGTGGTGGCGACGACGATGGTTCCCACCAGGTGTGCGGCGTGCACGCGCTCAATCTGGCGCAGGAGGAGAGGCTGGCCAAGCAACGGCCGTAATACTTTCCCCGGCAGTCGTGAGGAGCCGGTGCGCGCCTGAATGACGGTTACAACCTTGGTGAATTTCATGAGTGAGACCAGTAAGAAGGCTGGTTGGAGAGGGTGGGCAGGGGCAGTATGGGGGCACGATTGCCCGGGGGGTTGGTCTTGGGCGCGTCTTCGTGCTGTTCTTGGGTGGGGACTGTGGGGGCAACGGCCGTTTTGCCTGAGAGCACGCTACGGCACACCTGTGCCATGTATTTCCCCGACGCGCCTCCATTTTGCCAGGGAGCCAGCTGGCGCAGCATAGCAACATCGAAGTAGCTGTACACCTCCTTGCCCAGGACAATGCCCGTGTACACCACGGTTGAATATTGCGTGATTAACACTTCACAGTTAGCAATCATGTGGTCCACGTTGCCGCCGGTGAGTACCAGCGCCTCTGGCGCCAGCGCCAGAATTTCGCGCCGCGCCCGCTCTACCTTCTCATTGGGGTGGAGTTTGAATATCAGGGGACGGCCGTTGGCAATTTCCAGCACGCGCTTAATAAAGCGTTTGCGGTTATCAAACTTAAAGGTCTCACGCGCGTCCGACGTGGCCGCCAGCACATAGCCGCGAAAGGGAAAATCATTCACTAGCGCCTGCCGCACATTGTCATAGGTGGGCAGGCCAGTTACAATCAGCTTTTCTGCGGGAATACCCTTGCGCATAAAAAATTGCTTGTACCCTTCAGAGGCAACGCAGAAATAGCGATAAGCGCGCGAAAGACCGTTGGTGCTGGTACTGGCCAGGTAACGCGGTAGGCGCAGGGTGCGCACCAGGTGATAAAGCCAGTTTTCCGGGTCTGTCATCCCTTCCTGGAGCAAAATAATGGGCTTGTGGCGGATGTTGCGCTGGATAAGCAAGTCACTGGTTGTGACCACCAGGTCATATTCGTGCTGCCGACCGCCCTGGTCTACTGGCAGCTTTTGTGCTGCCAGGTATGCTTCCGTCTGGCGCCGCCCCACGCCGCCCAGCACGGTGAAGTCTGCCCAACCTTGCTCTGTTGCCCATTGCACCAGCCCGGCATCGGCGTAGTACGGGGTAAAGTAGCAGTCGTACTCGTCCATGAGGTGACGCGCCACCGCATGGACGATCTTCGTTTGATTGAGAGAGCCGCCAATGAAGAGGATTTTTTGCCGCTTGCGTGCTGCCTGAATAGATGCCATAACCCCTCACTCCACGCTGCAGCATATCTGTTACCAGTTAAGGGGTGTTCAACATGCGGTTAAGGAAAGGCTAAAATTTGGTTAACGTAAGTTTTGCACAATCAGAAGCGATTTCATGAAAAATCGCCAAAAATAAAAGTCGAACCTTTACAACCTGCTCAATAGTGGCAGGCTCATAGCGACATTTCACAACGAGGTCGCCATGAGTCACATACAAACAT
>CALEAD010000032.1 GCA_937943625.1 uncultured Anaerolineae bacterium
TTACCACCGCTCAAACGTTCTACTTCAATTTGCCCAGGGCAATAAACAAAAGGCCCCCTAAGGGTTGGTTTTAGCAGCAGCGGCGGCGCAGGCGAGACTCCTTCGCCTACACTCAACTTCGCAGGCTCGCGGCGCATACCCGCAGCGGCGAAGCCGCTGTCCGCTGCAAACGGTGTTGGGCGACAACGGGTAATTGTTTCCTTGTCTTCCCGAATTCATCGACCCAAAAGGGAATGTCATGTCATCGCTCGATGGCGTGTAGTATCTCTTGCAGCTCGATCATACTTGCTTGACTCGTACGAGCGAGACCCTGCTGTGGATGATCAAGGTCTATGATGAGCAAAATGACCAACACAACGATGACAAAGTAAGCTACTGTCGGACTCGTGATTCGAGCACCTGCTAATCCGTTTCCGTACCCAAGGACTACTGCAGTTAGGACTGCAAAACCCAATAGAAACAGTAGCACGCTCTCTGGAACGTGATTGGCGACGGCAATATCACGCTGCGTCTTGATGTCGATCATCTGGTTCAATGCTTGAGTGTACAAACCTAATGGGACAGATCTCGGATCCGACTCTGCAGCTTCATTCGCAATTTGCCACAGCCGACGCTGGATTTGCCTTGCTTCGATGTCTAGTTGTTCTCGCTCTGGAGAAGACTGCTCCGTTTGAAGAACAGACTCTAGCCGAATCGCCACGTACCGGCGAAACAGTTCGTTTACCTCAACGTCGTAGGATGCTGGTAGGAACTGAGAGCGGAGGGCAGCAGTTCCGATTGCATTGGATTCCTGAACCACCATCTGTTTCCTGTATTCAAATCGGGACAACGCCATGGCAAAAGTGAAGCCAAGGAGAAGGGAAAGAAGTCCTAAAATAGCAGCTTGAATACTTATGATCTGAGTTCGGGTCAGCTCATTATGTGTTTGGCGTCCTCTGCAACCAAGCCTGTACCCCAGTTCACCCCCAAGCACCATGAACCCGAGCAGCGCAATAGCGATTAGTATTTCTGATTGCTGATAGAGGAACTCAGTCGTCATTTGAGAATCCTTGTCGCCTAACATTAATTATGACTCGGTTGATACGCATTTGATGCGCCTAAACAGTTGACCATGGCTGATAAATGATTGATAATTAAGTCATAAACCACCCCTTTGCTGTTTTATGACTTGCTTTTAAGTGATTGATAACCAAACAGGTAGATTTTTGTCGCATGGCTGAGAAAAAATTGCTCGACCGCGCCCGTGACCGGATCCGCGTGAAACAATATTCTATCCGCACCGAGCAAACTTACCTGAACTGGATGAAGGACTTTATCCTCTTCCACGGCAAGCGCCATCCCGCAAATATGGGAGTAACCGAGGTGGAAACTTACCTGACGCATCTGGCAGTGCGGAGAAAGGTGGCCCCCAGTACGCAAAATGTTGCCTTGCAGGCTATTCTTTTTCTTTACAAAGAAGTGCTGGGCATCGAACTCACAGGCATCAACGCTCTGCGTGCCAAGAAAGATAAGCGACTGCCGGTTGTGCTTACCAAAGCGGAAGTCCATCTCGTGCTGGAACATATGAAAGACCCCACCCATCGCCTGCAAGCGAAGCTGCTGTACGGAACGGGCATGCGCTTGCTTGAATGTTTGCGGCTGCGCGTCAAAGACCTGGACTTTAACCAAAACCACATTGTCGTCCGCGACACGAAGGGTAATGAAGACCGGGTAACGCTGCTGCCAGACCGACTAAAACCCATCTTACAAGAACACCTGCGCTATGTCAATGCTCTGCACCAATCTGACTTGCGCGCCGGGTATGGTACCGTCTATCTCCCGTATGCTCTGGCGCGCAAATACCCAAACGCATCCCAAGAATGGGGGTGGCAGTATGTTTTTCCGGCAGCAAATTTAAGCGTAGATCCCCGTAGTGGTATAAAGCACCGCCACCATGCTGATGACTCCTCGCTGCAGCGTGCCGTGCGCGCCGCAGCCAGGGCTAGCGGCATCGCCAAACCGGTTACGCCCCATACTTTCCGCCACTGTTTTGCCACGCATCTGCTGGAAGCGGGCTACGATATTCGCACTGTCCAGGAACTGTTGGGGCACAAGAACGTCAAAACGACGATGATTTACACGCATGTGCTGCAAAAAGGACCGCTGGGCGTGCGCAGCCCACTAGACTAACTGCCTACCCTAAATTTATGCCAATGAGTGCGCCGGCCAAAACCGTGGTTATGAAGCTCCTGGAGGGCAAGAAGGTGATGTATGAGGTGCTGGTCTACCCCAGCAACCTGCGCGACGCCGCAGAAATTGCTGCGCTCAAGGGCATCCCCGCGGCACAGGTGTTTAAGACGCTGGTGGTGCAGCCGCCGGAAGGCGCCGCAAAAGCCAAACCGCTGCTGGTGATGATTCCTGCCGACCGGCAGCTTGACCTGAAAAAAGTGGCACAGGCCATTGGCGCTAAAAAACTGAAAATGGCCACCCACGCCGAAGCTGAGGCGCTTACTGGCTTGCAAGTGGGCGGCATCTCTCCCCTGGCGCTGCTTAACAAGGGCTTTGCCATTTACCTGGATGAGGCGGCAAGGCAGTACAGCCACATTTACATCAGCGCCGCGCAGCGCGGATTGAACGTCAGGCTGGCCGTCAGTGACCTGCTCCGCCTTACCGCCGCGCGCTGGGTAGACGCCAGCACCCCTGCAAGACTCTCACCCCTTGCTTAAAAACTTTGCAAAACTTTGACAAATGTGAGCGTGAAGCAATGAAAAGTTGACAAAATATGGGCGTTTCACTATCTTCAAGGGTGTGGGCGCCATTTTGCGCGCGAAAAATGGCAAAAATTCTGGACAAAGTTGTCCGCTTTTGACAAAAAACCTTGAAAGAACAAATGGAGTGAGATAACCATGAAACGCCTGAGTTTAGTAACCCTGTTCCTGATTTTTCCCCTGCTCCTGGCTGCCTGTGGCGCTGCCGAAAGCACCCCAGCCCCCGCCGCACCCACGGCCGTTTCCCAGCCCGATCCGGTAACGGAAGTGGAAGTTGAACCGGTCACCACCATCGTAGACATTGCCATTGCCGACGGCCGTTTTACCACCCTAGTTGCTGCCGTAACCGCTGCCGGTCTGGTAGAGACCCTGAGTGGCGAAGGTCCCTTCACCGTCTTTGCCCCCACGGACGAGGCCTTTGCCGCCCTGCCTGCCGGCACGATTGAAAATCTGCTGACCGACCCCCAGGGTGCGCTCACCGACATTCTGCTCTACCACGTGGTAAATGGCACGGTACTGGCCGCTGACGTAGTGACGCTGAATGCCGCCACCACCATCAACGGCGAGGAAATCACTATTGCCGTGCAGGATGGCGCGGTCGTGCTGAATGGCACGGTCAAGGTCATTCTCACCGACATTTTAGCCGCCAACGGCGTGGTGCACGTCATTGACGCCGTTCTTCTCCCTGGCAGCTAAGGGTTTTTTGTAAAGTTCATCTGAACTGTGCCCATATTTCCATCACCATATAGGGGGCAGGCCTTATGCCTGCCCTTTTACTTTGCCCACCAGACAGATAGTGCCATCAAGGCGGTGCCCTGTCCGCTGCAAGCACCAGCGGCAAAAATTGTCTGTACGGCGGCAAAAATGAAAACAGCGACTGCACCTGTGGCTGCACACCATCATGCACAAACGCCACTGCCCCCACGTAAACGGCAAATGGCACAACTTCGCGGCTGGCGGCCACCGTCAACGTTACGACCGTTCCTGGCGGCACATCCCCCTGCCAATCCACGCGCCACGTTTGCTGCGTTCGGGTCAACACGGCCGTACCGCTGCTCACACGCACCGTATTACTGAATGGGCGCAGGTCGGGTGAGAGATGCAGTACAGCCGTTGCCCCCCTAGCCGTGCGTGCGCCACTGTTGCGCAGCGTCAGCGTATACGTCACCCACTGTTGGGACCATTGCGGCGGCCCCGGCTGTAGCAGCGGCGTCCCCAGCGCCAGCGCCAGCCGCGCCCCACTCAGGTCGGGCGCGCCTTCAGGCGGCACAATCCACAGTGCCGCCACGCGCGCAAACTGCCAATCGTGCCGCTCCGTGCGCAGCGTGACGCGATTTTCCAGGTAGCTACCCGGTGCCAGCCCTGCATCCAGCCGCACTTGGTAGACAAACTGGCGCATTTCCCCTGGCGCCAGACGGCCGTACCAGATGATGGTGCGCGTCGGCGCATCGTAAACCAACTCCGGCGATGCGCTTTCCTGTGCCAGCGCCATACCTGGCGGCAGCGTATTCGTCACCGTTACCGCGCCACCGGGGGCATAGGGCAGCATCCGCAGCGTCAGCGTAAACGTGTGCTGCTCGCCTGGCCGTGCCTGGCGCGCAGCCGCAACAAAAGTGGAATCTCCCAGGTCGCTCAGCCAGCCCGCCATGCCCTGCATACCTGCCACCCGCACCGTGTCCGTGAGAAACTCATATGGCACGCTCCAGAAAATGGTGCGCCAGTTTTCGCCCGCAGTTGCCAGGGCAACGGCCGTTCCTTGCTCGCTCCAGGCAATGGCGCGGCTGTGCGGTGCGGGAATCAGGCCATCCCCATTATTTCTTGCCTTGCCGAACGTCAGCGTGTGGGGCGCGCCCGGCAACGCTGGCAGCGCCGGGTGCTCCCCGGCGTAAACGTGGGTGGGCGTGATAGATTCATGGTAGCTGTGCACCCCCAGGTAATTGCGCGTAAAGGGGCTGGCAAAATGGTAGTAGAGATAATCCTGGCTGCTGAGAAAGAGCCGCCCGCCCCTGCGCAGATACGTTTCCAGATTGGCGCGCTCTTGTGGCGTCACCGGTTCGTACCAGTCGTAGCCGGTGAACCAAAAGATGAAGTCATACTGCTGCATCAGGGCGAGCGGTGGGCTGCCACGCCCCTTGATCTCGGCCAGCCCCTCACTTTCCCACACGTCATAGCGCATTTGCAGCGCGTCTAGCGCCGCCCTATATTGCGGCTGATAATCGTACCAGCGGTCATCATCCACCAGCAGCACCCGATTTGGCACTTGCTGCCGCACTTGCAGCGTGGCAACAATGGCGGGGTCGAGCGTGGAAACGGCCGTGATCCACACCGTATGCGTCATCCCCCGCGCCGCGTCTGGCGGCGTCTCGATTGTCAGGCGCGTGCGCGCTGCCCGGCACGGCCCCATCGTCAGCGTCTGCGTCAGCACCTGATTGGGCCAGCCCGTGCTGTTGGCCTGAATCTGAAACGTATCCGTCAGCATCTCGCTCAGATTCAGCAGTGTCAGCTCATAGCTGGCCGCCTGTCCCGGTATGGCATAATCGCTGATGGCATCTGTGAGCCAGGCAGCCCCCACGTGCTGGCGCGGCGATTGGAAGAAATCGAGGCTGCGCTGCACCAGCTCGCCGCGCATTGCCGCATCAGTTACCCCTTCCAGGCCAAAGCCCAGGTAGACAATGCGAAAATCGCTGCACAGCCCCGCTTGCAGGCCGGCCGCATCCCCATTGGGGTAGGTGAAGATCACGCCGCGCATCCGGTCTGTGGGCGGGCGCGTGCGGTCTGGCAGTTGTGCCGTGCTGCCCGTTTCCGCCAGATGCACCTGTAGACCGGCAAAGGGGCCATCGGCCGTTCCCTGAATGGGCGGCAACGGCCGTTCCGTGAATTTGCCCCGGTACGCACCGCGCAGCAGACTAATCCACCAGTAAGAGGAAAAAATGGTCGAGCCATCAAACAGCCCCACGTGCTGCCCGCTTACCAACAGCGTGCCGCCCGCCAGCAGGTATTGGCTCAGCGCCCCGTCTGCGCCAATGTAGCCGGGTGCGCGCTGCGGGTCTGACCAAATCACGCTGTTGTAGCGCGCCAGCACGCCGGCCGGGGGCGTGTCGTTGTAAGGGCTGCGCACGCGCCACAGGTCGGCATGATAGCCCTGTTGTGCCAGCGCCTGCTGATAGGCGGCAATGTGGGACTGGTAATACCAGCCGCCGCCATCTACCAGCAGCAGGGTGGGGGCAGGCGGCAAGAGGAAATGGCGGACGTATTGCCCATTTGCCTGCACGCTGACGCTGGCTTCGCCAATGCGATAGCCATTTCGCTCTGCCAGCAGGGTATAGCTGCCCACCGGCAGTGTCAGGCTGTATTGCCCTTGGGTGTTGGCAACGGCCGTAACCGGCGTGCCCAATGCGCGAATGGTGACGCTAATGGGGTACAGCGTGCCCAGGGCATGCACGCTGCCGCTCACCTGGCCGGTGGGCATGCTTTGCAGGTCAAAGTAGAGGAAGAATGTTTGCCCCGCTGCTAGAGCAATAGGGGGATGACTCTGCAGTGTGGCGCCAAAGCGGGCAACCGTTAGCCCGTAGAGGCCGGGCTGCAAGGGAATGCGAAAGCTGCCGTCCGCGCCACTATAATAAGGAAGAGCGTGCCCGCTATTGGTTGTAACGGTGAGCACGGCGCCTGCGGCGGGCTGCCCATCCTGGCGCACGACGCCTTGCAGCACGCCGCCAGGGGCAACGGTCGCCAGCGCCGCGTAAGCATCCAGGCGGCCCCAGCCGCTCACCTGATTGGGCACGATAGGGGAGAGGGGAACGGCCGTTTCCGCCAGCCGCTGCCAGATTTCTGTCTCTGTGAGCGTGGGGTTTGCCGCCAGCAGCAGCGCCACCGCGCCCGCCACGTGCGGCGTTGCCATAGAGGTGCCGCTGGCATAAGCATAGCGCCCGCCGGGAAAGGTGGACAAAATGCGCGCCCCCGGTGCCACGACGTGCGGCTTTGGCTGGTCGGTCAGCGGCGATGGCCCGCGCGCGGAAAACCAAGCCACCAGATCTTCCTCATCACTGGCGCCAACGGCCAGGCTGTTGGCGTAGCTGGCGGGCGCGCCCACCGTGCCGCCAAACGGACCAGCGTTGCCTGCGGCAAAGACGGGCACGATGCCCGCGCTTTGCAGCGCCAGAATGTCATTCTCCAGCACGCGCCAGACGCCGTTGTTGTTCCCCCAGGAGCAGTTGACCACCTGTGGCGCCAGGCCTGGGTCGCCGCCAGGAGCCAGCAGCCATTCAAAACCGGCATGAATGGCACTTTCGTAGATGCTGCCGTCGGGGTTGGCA
This sequence comes from uncultured Anaerolineae bacterium, assembly GCA_937943625.1. GTDB lineage: Bacteria > Chloroflexota > Anaerolineae > Promineifilales > Promineifilaceae > JACSRF01. The sequence goes on from CALEAD010000032.1 coordinate 7,061, forward strand.
ATGGCCACGCCAATCCAGCGCGCGCCCGGGGCAACGCCCAGGTCGTTCAGGCCAACGGCCGTTCCCGCTACGTGTGTGCCGTGCCCCAGCATATCGGCTGGCTCTATGCTGGTTGGGTCCAGGGCATTGAACCAGTTGCCGGTATGCTGGTAGATTCCGCCGCCAATGGTACCGCGATAGTTGGCGTGCAAGTCAGGATGCAGCCAGTCTACACCGCTGTCCATAATGGCCACGGTAACGCCGTGCCCGTCTATGCCCAGCCCGTGCCAGGCGTAGGGGGCGCGCACGCGCGCAATGCCCCACGCTTGGTCGGCAAGATTGGTCTGTTGGGCGTCTGCTAGCACGGGCTGGGTGATAATTTCGTGTAGGGATGCGAAGTCGGGCTGGCTGAGGTAGAAGAGCGCTTCCGCGCGCACGGCCGTTACACCGGGTTGTGCGGCCAGCGCCTGTATGGCCACCTCATCGCCGCTGACGCCAATGGCGTTGCTGATCCAGAAAGGCTGCACGCGGCTGACGTGGCCGTGGTCTTGCAGTTGTTCAAGCAGGGGGAGGAGAGGTTGTTGGCTGGCAACGGCCGTTGCTTGCAGCCGCTGCACGATCTCTGCGCGTTGCGCAGCCAGCTTGCCGGGCGGCAGATTGGCCAGGCTGGCGCGCCCGGCCAGGATAACCATGAAGCGTGTATGGGTGGTGGGTGGCGCCGGTTCTGGCGCAGGCTGATGCGTTGGCGCAGGCGGCGCGCCGGTGGCCGCCACCTGCCGCATGAAGCCAGCCGTACCAAGTATGGCTGTAAACGCAATAAACAGAACCAGCGCCAGACGATTTCGCTTCATGTCTCTATTGTATTGGGAGCAACCGGTGGTCGGCGGTCAAATTGCAAAGCTCGCGTGAACCAGGTCGACGCCTTTGTTCAGAGCGCTAGATGCCGACAAAAAAGGACACCTCATAAGGTGTCCCTTTACAATGTTTAACTTGTGAGCATTTGCCAGCTCCCTGACCGTGGGAATGTTCCTAAAACAGGCCCCAATCGCCGCCAGCTCCTTCCTCCATCATTGAGGGGTCCCACAGTTCCGCGCCAATTTGCACCTCAATCCCGCCGCGCATAACGCTGTTGCCCACCAGGCGCACCTGCTCAATGAGCTGCGGCCCGTAGGGGCAGAATGGGGTGGTGAGGATCATGGTGATTTTGGCAGTTTCGGCCGTTTCGTCAATTTCCATCTGGCGGATCAGGCCCAGTTCAACAATATTGAGGCCAATTTCTGGGTCAATCACGCTACGCAGCGATTCGCGCAGCTCTTCTTTCTTAGTAATAATCATCATGTTGCTCCTGTAAAAATAACCGCCGACGGCCAACCACTAACCGCCAGGTGAGAGACAGAGCGCAGTCGGCTGTCTGTGGTCGGCGATCAAGTATATAAGGATCGTCTGAACCATGCCAAAAATATAAGCAGCCGTGGCTTACGGGCGTTAGCTTTCGGCAAAAGTGAACTGGCAGCAGTCGGCTCCAGCCAACATGCAGCTACGTTGCGTAACTGGCGCCTGTACCACGTTGAGAATTAGCTCTTTGTCAATGATGCAAATTTCCGCATGTTCCTGGCCAATGGAGTAGTAGGGGCAGTTGTGCTCGGTCAGGGTGTAGCCATCGGCCGTTTTTTGCCAGCTTGCCAGAAAACCTTCTTCGCCAAGTAAATCAACCAGGTAATCCAGCCGCTGCTCTAGGGGCAGCCCCTCGAAGTGGTGGCGGTGTTCATTGACCACACCTTGTACCACGCCCTTAAAGACTTGCTCAACGGCTTCTGGCGACATAACGGTTTTTAACTCATCCAACAGCCGATTGGTCAGGCGCACGTAGCGCTTGGGGAACATCTCTTGCCCCTGCTCGCTGAGGCTGTAGACGTAATACGGCCGTCCTACCTTGCGCCGGACACTGGTTGCCTCAATCAACCCTTCGGCCAGCAACGAGTTGATGTGATGGCGCACCGTTACAGGGGAGACGTTGGCCGCTTCTGCCAATTGCTCAACTTTAGCCTGACGCGCCGCTTTAATAGTCTCTAAGATTATCTCTCTTGTGCTTTTGCGCTGGTTGTTGCTTACTGGTTTCACCGCTAGAATCCCCTTATATTCATAAAATTATAGCAACATGCGTGTGATTTGTCAATTTTTGCCATTTATATCATTTTTATCATAATTATTGACTCTTCCGTTCCCGCCTGTTATAATTCTTTTTGTCCAAGTTCAAGTTCAAGTTCAAGTTCAAGTTCAAGTTCTGTAAAGATAAGTCACACCTTATTCGCGTAGTAGACCTCGAATCCGATATCCGCGATCCGATGTCCGAAATTTTTTGAAGGAGCACACGATGATGACCGCTTTAGAGATTCGCAATTTGCACGTTTCCATTGGTGAGCAGCACATCCTGAAAGGGATTGATTTGTTGGTGAAGCAGGGTGAGGTGCACGCCCTAATGGGGCCAAATGGCTCTGGCAAGAGCACGCTGGCCTATACCCTGGCGGGCCATCCCGCTTATGAGCCAAGTGCTGGCCAGGTTATTTTTGGCGGCCGTGATTTGTTAGAGATGGAAGCAGACGAGCGTTCGCGTGCGGGTCTGTTTTTGGCATTCCAGTACCCGGCCTCTGTACCTGGGGTAACGCTGGCGAAATTCTTGCGCCAGGCGATCAACTCGCGTCGCCAGGCGGAAAACCCGGACGATCCGGGCATTTCCATTCCCGCCTTTCGCCGCCTGCTGACAGAAAAGATGGATATGCTGGGAATTGACCACAAGTTTGCCGGCCGTTACCTGAATGAAGGCTTTTCTGGTGGCGAAAAGAAGCGTGTCGAGATTTTGCAGATGGCTACGTTGGAGCCCAAAATCGCCATCATGGACGAGACTGACTCTGGTCTGGACATTGACGCGCTGCGTGTTGTTTCTGAGGGGGCGATGCGCCTGAAGGAGCAGTTGAATATGGGTATTTTGGTCATTACCCATTATCAGCGGATTCTGAACTACATTAAGCCGGACTTTGTGCACATCATGATGGACGGCCGTATTGTGGAAAGTGGCGGCCCAGGCCTGGCGCTGCATCTGGAGGAACGTGGTTACGACTGGATTCGTGAAAAGCAAGGATTGGTGGAGGTGTAAAATGGCTGAAGTAATTACACGCGAACTGACCGAAGAAGAAGTCATTGCAACGGTTAATGCTGATTATGCAACCAAGTATGGCTTTGCCGATGCCGAAGATTATGTCTTTAAGGCAGAAAAAGGGTTGAATGAGGGTATCATTCGTGCCATGTCTGCCATGAAAGGAGAGCCAGAATGGATGCTGGAGATTCGCCTGAAGGCGTACCAGCACTTTTTGCAGCGGCCAATGCCGCAATGGGGCGCTGACTTATCTGGCATTGACTTTGATGACATTTATTACTACATCAAGCCCAGCGACCGCCAGGGTGACACCTGGGAAGATGTGCCGGGTTATATCAAGGACACGTTTAATAAGCTGGGTATCCCAGAAGCGGAGCAGAAGTTCCTATCTGGCGTGGCAGCGCAGTACGAGTCAGAGGTGGTGTACCATAACATCAAGAAAGAACTAGAAGAGAAGGGCGTAATCTTCCTGGGCATGGATGACGGGTTGGCCCAGTACCCAGAGCTGGTGAAGCAATACTTTGCCACCGTCATTCCTTACAATGACAATAAGTTTGCTGCGCTGAATACGGCCGTGTGGTCAGGCGGCAGCTTCATCTACGTGCCGCCGGGCGTGAAGGTAGATATGCCTCTGCAAGCCTACTTCCGCATCAACGCCAAGAACGTGGGGCAATTTGAACGCACACTAATCATTGTAGATGAGGGCGCTTACGTGCACTACGTAGAAGGCTGCACTGCTCCCATCTACTCCTCAGACTCGCTGCACAGCGCCGTGGTGGAAATCATTGTCAAGAAAGGCGCCCGCTGCCGTTACACCACCATCCAGAACTGGTCGAACAACGTCTACAACCTGGTGACCAAGCGCGCCGTCGCCGAAGAGAATGCCACCATGGAATGGGTAGATGGCAACCTGGGGTCTAAGGTGACAATGAAATATCCGGCCGTTTACCTGGTGGGCGAACGCGCGCATGGGGAGATTTTGTCCATTGCCTTTGCCGGTCACGGGCAACATCAAGACGCGGGCGGCAAAGTGGTGCACGTAGCGCCTAACACCACCAGCCGCATCATCTCCAAGTCTATCAGCAAGGGGGGCGGGCGCGCCTCCTATCGTGGCCTGCTGAAGGTGAACAAGAATGCCGAACACAGCAAATCGAACGTGGTGTGCGACGCCCTGCTGCTAGACCCAAACAGTCGCTCCGACACCTATCCGTATATTGAAATTGACGCGGAAGACGTGAACATCGGCCATGAGGCGTCGGTGAGCAAGGTGGGCGAGGAGCAGCTCTTCTATCTCATGAGTCGCGGTATTGATGAGGAGACCGCCACCTCGATGATTGTAAATGGGTTTATCGAGCCGCTGGTGAAGGAGCTGCCGATGGAGTACGCCATTGAGATGAATCGCCTGATTCAGTTGCAGATGGAAGGGAGCATTGGGTAATTGTCAATATGCAATTGTTAATTGCCAATGGTTAATGAGAAATGGAAAAGTTTACGAGAGAAGCGGTAGAGAAGTTGTCGGCAGCGCTGCATGAGCCGCAGTGGATGCTGGAGTTCCGCCTGCAGGCGTTTGATGTATTTGCGTCGCTGCCGATGCCGACGACGAATGATGAAGCGTGGCGGCGCACGAACATTCGCCGCCTGAAGCTGGATGAGATTGGCCCCTCGGTGAACGGCGATGCGGCCACCAATGCGGAGATTCCCCCTTACCTGAACCAGCAGCTAACGACGGACAAGGCGGGCGGCAATTTGCTGCAAATTGATGGCGTGACGCACCATTATGAGCTGTCTGATGAGCTGAAGGCGCAGGGGGTGATCTTCTGTGATATGCACACGGCCGTTGCCCAATACCCGGACCTGGTGCGCAAGCATTTTATGACGGAAGGGGTGCAGGTGACGGAAGGAAAGTTTGCGGCCCTGCACGGTGCCTTCTGGCGCGGCGGCACGTTCCTCTATGTGCCCAAGAATACCAAAGCGGCTGCGCCTTTTCACTCTGTGCTGTGGAACGAAAACGGCCGTACCTTCACCCACACTTTGGTTATCGTGGACGAAGGGGCCGAGGCGATCTTCATGGACGAGTACGCCTCTGCGACCAAAGATGAGATGGCGTTCCACAACGGCGTCATTGAGCTGCTGGTGCGCGATAATGCCAGCCTGATCTATGCCGGCCTACAAGACTTTGGCGCCAACGCCTGGCAATTCAACCACGAGCGGGCGCGTGTTGGGCGCGATGGCAAGCTGGATTGGGTGACGAGCATGATGGGCACGCGCCTGACCAAAGCGTTCCAGACGATGGAGCTAGACAATGTCGGCGCGTGGGGGCGCATGAGTGGCATCTTCTTCACCAATGGCAACCAGCACCTGGACCTGGACACGCAGCAGAACCACAACGCCGCCGAAACGGTTAGCGACTTGCTGTACAAGGGCGCGCTCAAAGACCACTCGCGCACTGTCTGGCAGGGGATGATCAAGGCGCGGCCTGGCTCGCAAAAGATTGACGGCTTCCAGGCCAACCGCAACCTGATGCTGGACAAAACGGCGCGTGCCGACTCGATTCCCGGCCTGGAGATTGAGGCGGACGACGTGAAGTGTACCCACGCCTCGGCCATCGGTCGCCTCGATCAGGATGAGATTTTTTATCTGATGAGCCGTGGCATTCCGTATAAAACGGCCGTAGAGATGTCTGTGCAAGGCTTCTTCGACCCACTCATGCGTCGTATTCCCTTTGAAGGCATTCGCGAGCGCATTTTCGGCCGTATCGTTGAGAAGATAAACGCCTGAGTCACCAGATGCCGGGCGCCGCAAAGCGCCTGGCATCTTTTTTCAATCAATCAACTCAGCTAACGCCTGCCGGTGTATCTCATCGTCGAAGATGGCGCGCACCGGAATGGCAAACCCATCAATGACGGCACTTTGCAGCGTACCGGAGTTCAGCTTCAAGTGCAGCATATAGGCGTCACCTTCTAGCAAATACTGTTCCACGATTTCTTTTTCTGGGTCAATCAGCCAATATTCGCCAACACCGTGCGCCGCATAATCCTCCATCTTGATTCCCCGGTCACGCTGCTCTGTACTTTCGGAAAGGATTTCTACCACCAGATCAGGCGCAGGAAACTGCATTTGGTCAGGTAAGAACTGCTCTGCGCGTTCCTGGCGGAAAAAGCACAGGTCAGGCTCATAATCGTTGCGGCTGAGAGAAACCAGCAGCTTCTCATAGCCAACCAGCCCTAACCTGTGCTTACCTACGTAGGCTTGCATCAGCGTAAGCAAAAAAATGCCTGCACGACTATGCCGGAGCTTTACAGGTGAATGGTAGATGATTTCGCCATTGATAAATTCTGCTTTGTCATCTTCTTGCACCAGTTGGTAAAAGTTTTGGCGTTTGCGCTGCTCTTCGGCAACCATCTGCTGTAATTGCTGTAGGTATAAAGGCAGCCTGGGTGAAGTAACTAGCTGGTTAAACTGATCTTTAACTTCAAGCATTACACACCACCTTTCAAACACAATCAACTGCTAAGTCAGTTAATCGTTAACATGGCAGGTCTGATACCTGAATTATAGCAAACTTGTAGCTGCAAGATTCTCTCTTGCAGCGCAAATTTACAAATTTGCGCTAAACACATCGTTAAATAATTCTTCTTAACTTAACGCTTTGTCTGTCATTCCGAGCGGAGCCTGCGGCCCTGAGCGAAGTCGAATGGGGAGGAATCCCTCTCCTTTATAAGTGGCAGGGATTCCTCGTCGAAGACTCCTCGGAATGACACGGAAAAGTTTAGGTTATTTTGTTAACAATGTACTAAATTTTTATAGGAGGTAAGTATGTCAAATAAAGGGTATGTCCATCCGGAAGTGTTGGTTAGCACCGACTGGGTGGCAGAAAATTTGCACCGCACCGATAAAATTCGCCTGATTGAGTCTAACGAAGACGTGTTGCTGTACAGCACCGGCCACATTCCCAATGCTGTGCACATTGACTGGGTGGCCGACCTGAATGATGCCATTCGCCGCGACTACCTGGACGAGGCTGAATTTGCCGCGCTGATGGCGCGCAACGGCATCAGCAACGACACCACCGTTGTCTTTTATGGGGATAAAAACAACTGGTGGGCGACCTATGCCTTCTGGGTGTTCAAGCTCTTTGGCCACGAAGATTGCCGCGTGATGGATGGCGGGCGCAAAAAGTGGATTGACGAAGGGCGCGAGCTAACCAAAGAGAAGCCCTCTTTCCCAGAAACCAGTTACAAGCCGGCGGCGCGCGCCGATTACAAAATTCGCGCTTTTCGCGACCAGGTGTTGGCGCACGTGAATGCTGGTCAGCCACTGGTGGATGTGCGTAGCCCGCAGGAGTATAGCGGCGAGCTGCTACACATGCCGGGTTCGCCTCAGGAGGGGGCGCTGCGTGGCGGGCACATCAAAGGGGCGGCCAATGTGCCCTGGAGCCGTGCCGTAGCTGAAGATGGCACGTTTAAGCCGGCTGATGAGTTGCGCGCTATTTACGAAGGTGAAAAGGGGCTGAGCCCGGACAAGAATGTGATTGCTTATTGCCGCATTGGCGAACGCAGCTCCCATACCTGGTTTGTGCTGACTTATTTGCTAGGTTATCCGAACGTGCGTAACTATGATGGTTCCTGGACGGAGTGGGGTAACCTGGTAGGTGTGCCGATTGAGAATCCGTCTAAGCAGAAATAGTCATTCTTGATATTGGTGCATGGATTTGACTGCAGACCGCTGACGGCAAACGGCTATTCCTCTTCAGTGAGGCGTTGGGCGGGCGTCGGCGGTCAATAAACTGTTCTCCCAGGCCCTCATGAACCATGCCCAAATTGAGAATTGCGGGTCTGCTTTTTTCCCTTTGGCGTAACGGCCGTTCTGCACTACAATCTTGCTTATGCTAGACGTTAATCAGGTTCGTGCCGACTTCCCCATTTTGCAGCAGGAAATGTACCCTGGCGTGCCACTGGTCTTTCTCGACAGCGCCGCCTCGTCGCAAAAGCCTACGGCCGTTCTCCAGGCGATGGAGCATTATTACCGCGCCCTCAACGCCAACGTCCATCGTGGCGTGTACCGCATTAGCGAGGAGGCGACCCACGCCTTTGAGCTGGCGCGGCAAAAAGTGGCTAATTTCATCAATGCCCCGGACGCGGCGCAGATCATTTTTGTGCGCAACGCCACCGAGGGCTTTAACCTGGTGGCCTATAGCTGGGGCGAGGCCAACATTCAGGCGGGCGACGAAATTTTGCTCACGGAGATGGAGCATCATGCCAACCTGGTTCCCTGGCAGATGCTGGCGCAGCGCAAAGGGGCAGTGGTGCGCTATCTCCCCTTCACCCCAGATGGCTTGCTAGACTTGAGCAACCTGGATGAATTGCTGACGGAGCGCACGAAACTGTTCTCGTTCACGGCCGTTTCCAACGTCTTTGGCACCATCAATCCGGCAAGACGCCTGATTGCCGCTGCCAAAGCCGTCGGCGCGGTAACAATGGTAGACGCGGCGCAAAGCGCGCCGCACATGGTCGTAAACGTGCAGGAGTTGGACTGCGACTTTCTTGCCTTTTCTGGCCACAAGATGTGTGGCCCTACCGGCATTGGCATTCTCTATGGCAAGCGCCATTTGCTCGAAGCGATGCCCCCTTTTATGGGGGGGGGGGACATGATTCGCCGCGTCACTCTGGAAGGTGCAACCTGGAACGACATCCCCTGGAAGTTTGAGGCGGGCACGCCAGCCATTGCCGAGGGGATTGGTTTGGGAGCGGCCGTGGACTACCTCACCAATCTGGGCATGGACAACGTGCATGCCTATGAGCAGTTCCTCACCAGCTATGCCCTGGAGGCACTGAGCGAAGTGCCCGGCCTGAAGGTGTGGGGTCCCCCTGCGGCGCAAAAAGGAGGCGTGGCTGCGTTTACCCTGGATAATTTGCACCCTCACGACATTGCCGAGCTGTTGGACAAAGATGGCATCGCCGTGCGCGCCGGGCACCACTGCGCCATGCCGTTGCATAAAAAGCTGGGTCTTTCTGCCACGACGCGCGCCAGCTTCTATGTACACACGACGACGGCCGAAATCGACGCATTAGTAGCCAGCTTGCAGCGCGTGCGCGCCGTTTTTCGGCTATAATAGTTGCAGGAACCGACGCTAGAGAGGCTGAGATTGGCAGGTGGCAAAACAATCCCTTATGGCCAATCCCTTTGAGGGGTGCTTATGGACAACAGCATTTACCGTGAACAAATCATTGATCTTTACGAACATCCGCTGAACCGGGGACGGCTAGACCCGGCAGATTTTTCCTATGAGGAAGACAACCCGCTCTGTGGTGACGTGATCCGCATAGATGCGCGCCTGGATGAACACGGCCGTATTGCCGAAGTCGCCTGGAGCGGTGAAGGGTGTGCCATTAGCCAAGCTTCAGCTTCGCTGCTCACAGAGGAGATCAAGGGCATGAGCCTGGACGAGGTCAAGGCATTTCCCAAAGAGCGTCTGTTGGGCCTGATTGGTGTGCCCCTAAGCATGGCGCGCGTCAAGTGTGCCCTGCTTTCGCTTAAGGTGCTCAAAGCCGGCGCTTACGGCATCCCTGATCCCGAAGTGATTCGAGACCTGTAAGCGTAGGCAGCCTGAACCGTGAGGCGTGAACCGCCACTCTTTAAGCTCCCATACCAGCTCTCCAACCCTTAACTTATGTCAAACTATATCCGCATTGCCCACGTAAATGATGTGCCGGAAAACGGCCGTTTCTTTTTCGACCTGCCCGAAGAAACCGTCATCCTCTTCAATATTGGCGGCCAATACTACTGCATTGCCGACCTCTGTACCCACGACGAAGGCCCCCTGGAAGATGGCGCATTGTACGATTATGAGGTAGAGTGCCCTCGCCATGGCGCCCGCTTTGACGTGCGCACCGGCAAAGCCACCTGCTTCCCTGCCACCGAACCCGTCCCTGCTTACCCGGTCAAAGTAAAAGACGACTACATCTACATCCAGCTACCCCAGCGCTAAGTGTGGCGCCGCCTCCCTTTATGTGCGCAACCCAGGCGCGGCAGAAAAAGCCGCGCCTTTTTGTTTGACATAGCTGCCTGACTTGCCTATAGTTTAGAGCGATCCTAGAACAAACGTAGCTACATAGCTGGTGCATAACCGGTCAGCTAACCAACCTGTCTACAAACATAGCAGTTACCTCAGAAACCACAACTATGGAAATCGGACTCGTAAAACAAATAGACATTGACCAGGAGATGCGCGAATCGTATCTCAGCTACGCCATGAGCGTTATCGTCGCGCGTGCCCTGCCTGACGCGCGCGATGGCCTGAAGCCCGTCCAGCGACGCATCCTTTACGCCATGTACGACATGGGGCTGCGCCCCGATGGCCCCTACCGCAAATCGGCGCGCGTGGTGGGTGAGGTGCTGGGCAAGTATCACCCGCACGGTGATCAATCGGTTTATGACGCCATGGTGCGCATGGCGCAAGATTTTTCCATGCGCAATGTGCTGGTAGATGGGCAGGGCAACTTTGGCTCGATTGATGGCGATGCCGCCGCCGCCATGCGCTATACCGAAGTGCGTATGTCGGCCATGGGCTACGACATGCTGGAGGATATTGACAAAGAGACGGTTGACTTTACCGCTAATTTTGATGGCTCGTTAGCGGAACCGGCCGTTTTACCTGCCACGTTGCCCAATCTGCTGGTGAATGGCTCGGCGGGTATTGCCGTCGGCATGGCCACCAGCATCCCCCCACATAACCTGGGCGAGGTGATAGACGCGCTCACCTTTATGCTCGACCGCTGGGAGAAGCTGGATGACGTGAGTGTGGCCGATCTGATGCGTTATATCAAGGGACCAGATTTTCCCACCGGCGGCCTCATTTTCCGCCATCGCGGTGAAGATGACGAGACAGACGCCATTGCCCACGCCTACGCCACCGGACGCGGCCGTTTTACCATGCGCGCCAAAGCGCACGTAGAGCAAATGGGGCGCAGCAAGTCACGTATTGTGGTCACAGAACTACCTTACCAGACCAACAAAACCAACCTGCTGGGGCGCATTGCCGACCTGCACCGTGAAGGCAAAATAGAAGGGCTGACCGACCTGCGCGATGAATCTGACCGCAATGGTATGCGCATTATCATTGAGACGACGCGCAACGTAGAGCCGGAACAGGTGCTGGCCGAGCTGTTCCGCCAGACGCCGATGCAAAGCACCTTCAGCGTCTCTTTGCTGGCGCTGGTGAATGGGGAGCCGCGCGTGCTGACGCTAAAGCAGACGCTAAAGGTGTACCTGGAGCATCGCCTGGAAGTGGTGCGACGGCGCAGCCTGTATGATCTGGACAAGGCGCAGCGACGCGCGCATATTTTGCAAGGCTTGTTGGTGGCGTTGGATAATCTGGATGAGGTGATTGACACCATTCGCCGCTCGCGCACGGCCGAAACTGCGCAGCAAAACCTGATAAAGCGCTTCAAGCTCTCTGAGGAGCAGGCGCACGCGATTTTGGAAATTCAGTTGCGCCGTCTGGCGGCACTGGAACGGCGCAAAATTCAAGATGAGTACGAGGAAAAGCTGAAGCTGATTGCCTACCTGGAGCGGCTGCTGGCGCGCCCAGACCTGATGCGCGGCGTGGTGAAAGAAGAGCTGACGGCGATGCGCCAGAAGTATGCCGATGAGCGGCGCACGCAGATTGTAGACTCGACAGACAGTCCAGTGGTAAGCGCTACCGATCTGTTGCCGGATGAGCAGGTGTGGGTGATGCTGGGTGAGAAGGGGACGCTGGCGCGCACGACCACGCCGCAAATGGTGGATGTGCCGAAGAAGCCGGCCGAGCAGCCGCTGGCGCTGCTGGAGGCAAACACACAGGATGTGTTGTATCTGTTTGTAGCAGACGGCCGTGCTGTGAGTTTGCCCGTTTACCAATTGCCCCAGGCGCGGGAGCTGGGTGTAGGCGCCCATTGGGCTGACCTGACGGCACTGACGCGCCGAGATCACCTGGCGGCGGCTGTCATACGGCCGTCTGCGTCGCAAGGCTACCTCTTTCTCACAACTTTGGGCGGCGTCGTCAAACGCATTCAGCTAGACGACCTGCCCGGCATCACCACGGAACCCTTTACCGTCATGAACGTGCCTGACGGCGATGCCCTGGGCTGGGCCGCATTAACCAGCGGCGAAGATGAAGTAGTGCTGGCGACGGCCAGCGGCCAACTGATTCGCTTTGCCGAAAGTGAGGTGCGGCCCATGGGGTTGCCTGCTGGTGGTGTGATGGGCATTAAGCTGGCCAACGACGCCGATGGACTGGTCGGCATGGATGTGGTAAAACCGGATAGCTACGTCTTTAGCATTACCGATAACGGTATGGCCAAGGCTACACCGCTCAGTGAATATCCCACCCAGGGCAGATATGGGCAGGGCGTGATTAATGTGCGCTTGCCACAGGGCGCCAGTGAAGTGGTCAGCGCCCTGGTTGGTGACCTGCAAACGATGATTGTGGTGCGTACCAAACTTGGCTCCACCAAGAAAGTGCGCCTGCAAGAGGTGGCGCAGGGCAGCCGCAGCATGAAGCCGCGCCCCCTGGTGGAAATCAGCGAACGTAACCATGTGACGGGTGCACTACGCGCCACGCTGCGCCCCAATGACAAACAGGTAGAAAGGGAAACGGCCGTTGCTCAGCAGCTATCCCTCCTTTCCTCTATCCCGGCAGAAAAATCAGCCCGAAAAACGGTCAAAGCATCGAATGGCGCGTCAAATGGCAAAGTGGAGAATAACCAATGAACTTTCGCGATAGATGGGAAATAGATGAAGAAACTGGCAAGCGTTTCCTGTTTACAGTAGAAATGCAGCGCAAGTTGGAGCGGGCAGGTTTGCCCGTGGAGCCAGCTTTTGTTCGACAGTTACAGAGCCTTAGTAAAGAAAGTAGCGGCCGTTCACCAGCCAGAGAGGAAGCTAACGCTGCTTTTCGCGCCGCCCCAAAAGGGACGCGCAGCAAAATTAGCGGCCCCGAAACCATCCAGATCGATCCACAAACCGGCAAATATATCGGCCAGGTGAAGTGGTACAACCCGCAAAAAGGCTTTGGCTTCATTTTGCGCGGAGAAGGTGAAGAGATCTTCTTCCACAGAAACGCCTCTGTAGGGGAAAAGCTAGACCTTCCCGACGGTCAATGGGTGCTTTACGACGTGGAAGACACACAAAAAGGGCCAGAAGCCACCGATGTGGAACTGTATGAAGGGAGTATTCCCACTTAATTAACAACAGGTGTTATTACGTAGCTTTACGTGAAACGTAAAACGTGATGTATCTCTGGTCACATTTCACGTTTCTTGTTTGCTGGACACTGCCGTTTTTGCTGGCTGCCAGTGCAGCGCGATTTTGCCAAAATCGCGCTGCGGCGCCAGAGGTCCGCGCGAATTTCGCCAGACTCCGGTTGTCCTGTATCTATTGCCAGGTATAACTTTCAAAAAAAGGAGACCTCATGAGTGTAGAACGTTTTGGTGCAGTGACCTTTAAGGGGCAGCCGCAAACTGTTCTCGGTAAACCCCTACAAGTAGGCGACAAAGCGCCCGATTTTACCCTGGTTGCTAACGACCTCAGCACCGTAACCTTGCAAGATAGCGCCGGTAAGGTACGCCTCATTTCCGTTGTGCCTTCGCTGGATACTGGCATTTGTGATGCCCAGACGCGCCGCTTTAACCAGGAAGCAGCCAACCTGGGCGAGAACGTGATGATCTTTACCGTTAGCGCAGATCTGCCTTTTGCGCAAAAGCGCTGGTGTGGCGCGGCTGGTGTGGACCAGGTGCAAACGCTGTCTGATCACCGCGACATGAGCTTTGGTCTGGCCTATGGCACCTATGTCAAGGAGCTGCGCCTGGAACAGCGCGCCATTTTTGTGGTTGACGCCAACAACCGGGTTACCTATGTAGAATATGTGCCGGAAATTGCCCAGCACCCCGACTACGAGGCGGCACTGACGGCCGTGCGCGCTGCCGCAGCCGCCTGAGGTGCAGAAAGAAAACAAAAGGCCCGGTTTAACCGGGCTTTTTTATTACACAGGTAGTGGGTTACAGGTTACCAAACCTGGTACGCGCAGGTTTGGTAACCTGGGCTACATTTGCCGCCGGCGGTCGGCCGTCATTTTCAAGGGATACCGGTTCTACTTCTTGGTAAACACCAGCTCTTTAAGCATCTGCACATCATTCGGCATGACGTCGGGAATGATGAGGGCGTCTTTGACACGGGCGCTGTTTACGTCAAATTGGAAGGCGGTCAGACTTAGGTGAACATCTCGTGCACCGGTGAAAAATTGCATAATTTTCCAAAACCAGTTGTTTGACCAGTTGGTATCTATGATTTTGGGCAGGTCGCCCATTTCAATGTTGTCTACAAGGGGCCAGGAATTTCGCTGTGGCAGGGAGATAATTAACCGCTTGTTTGTTTTTACCAACCGCCACTGATGATATTCGATGTATTCACGAAATCCTTCGATTAGAAGAAAGAGAAATATCAACGATGGCAGCGCAGTATAAAAGGTGTTTTGCGTGAGAATATAGGTGCCAATGGTTAACAGCAGTGTGAGCAGAAGCATCCACTTGAAGTAGCCTAGCAAAATTTTGCTGACGATTTCACGGTACCAGGCCAGGTGGATTTCTAGCTGTTTTTCTTCGCCGGACAGGAGATTGATCCCTCTTTCTAAGACTTCTGGCTCAAAGTTTTGCCGGTATTTATAGGGCAATCGTTGCCAGAGACTTTGTATGAGCTGGACTTGGCGCGCTTGCTGCGGTTCAATTTGTTGTGCTACCTCAACTGACGCGTCTGTTCCAATTAGTTCGTTTCGTTCACTGATGTTCATAGACGTAAACGGCCGTTTCACTGGCGCGGTGTGGGAATGATGAGCACCTGACCGACCTGGATTAAATCACCTACGATGCCATTGGCCAGGCGAATATCCTCCGGCGTGACCCCGTACATCTGGCCAATTTTAGTCAGGGTGTCCCCTGCAACCACCGTGTACTGTACCGGCCCAGTGCGCGACTGCCCGGCAGCAGGCGCGGAAGGGGCGTTGAAAAAGCTCTGGCCCGGTATGGGGGTTGCCGTGATGACGATAACCGGCAATGCCGTGGGCTGCACAACCGGGCGCGGCCTGCTGTTGCTACCTGAGCCGTTAAAGGCCTCTTGCACCACGCTCTCGCTTTCGCGAATGAATTCTTGCCACTCCACCGAGTTTGTCCCTGCTTGCAGCAGGTCTGTCGCCCAGCCGGCCAGGAAGGAGGTGATCAGCCAGCTAATGACGCCAAAGACGATCAAGATGCCGATAAAATAGGTGAGCATCTCCCCCAATTTTTTAGAGGGCAGAGATTGTTTGAAGATTAAATGGTAGGCGAGAAAGACACCAACAATCAGGGGTAAAAATTTAAGTAGTTCAGTCAAGTTCATCTCGCGTACTCCTTCGGGATTTGGGATTGGAGATCAAAAATTGGTAATCGCCTCTTTGATCCCAGGTTTGTCATTTTTGGGTTGGCTGGAAAATGGGTTGTTTGTTCCATTGGATTCTATTCATAGAGAAACTCCTTCTAGAAAGATGGGTCAAGGAATAACGTGTCGGGGATCAACAAACGTTTCGCTTACTTTGTTGTAGACGGTGTAGTGTACGTGGGGGCCGGTGGCAATGCCTACGGCCCCCATGATTCCGACTGCCTGTCCGCGCTCGACCTGGCCTTCTTTGACCAGGTATGAGCGTGGATGTAATAACCATATTATCCACTCTTCGTTCTCGATGCGAATGGTGCTGTTGTACCAGCGATCGGTGTAGGTGGTGAGTTGGCCAGGCATGGGGGCTTGCAAAACGGCCGTGCTGTTGCTGCTGCTGATGTCTATGCCGGGTAAACTATATTCGCAGCCGTGAACGTCTTGTGTAAGAATGGGGGATTCGCTAACCGGATTCAGACGCGGACGTAGCCCAGGCCGCCCCAGTAGGGGTGGTTCACCCAGGCAGGGTTGGCTTTCTAGATTGCGTCTGGTGGGGAACTGCAATTCACCGCTCTCTCCAGCGGCTATCCAGCCCCAGTCGAGTAGGTGGTGATAAAGGCCATCGTAGACGCGCGTGCTGAGATCAAGCAAGGTGATGGATAACGGCCGTTCTGCCAGGTCTAGCTGCGATACAATCAAACTTTGCACCGCCAGGTGAGCTGGCCATGCCCCCAACGCCGTCACACGCACAGTTCCTAACTCGATGTCTGAGTACACCATATTGCGGTAGTTCTCGTTGTAGTTGTTCATCACGTAGGCAGACTGGTTGGCATCCTGTCGCCTGGCCGCACCGACGCCGGCGTTGTAGGCAAAGTAGCAGCGTTTAATGACCTCTGGGTTTTGTGTCCAGTAGGTTATTTCAGGGCAGCGTTTCTTGAACTCTGCGGCGCCGATGATCATTTGTCGTCGTACTTCTAGATCAGAAATAGGCCCTGGTTCAAAGCAAGGCAGCTCACCGGAACGCACCAGGTCATAAGTGCCCATGATGCCAATACAGTTGGATGGATTTACGGCTTCCATGCTGCTTTCTTTGAACCACAAAACCAATGGTACTTCTCTTGGAATATCTACTTCGCGCGCAATTTGGTCGGCAACCGGCGCCCATTTGATGACGTTGTTTTGCACACTTCTGGGTAGAGTGTACTGCCCGTCCATGTATAAGCGGCCACCGGTTAAGATGCCTGTGCCCAGCAGAATGAATAGCAAGGCATCGTAGATGCCGCGCAGCACACCAACCGCCAGTGTACGCGGCTCAAGGCCGACGGCTGGCACAAGCTGGTATTGCACCCAAGTGCGCAGCCAGTCAGGCCAGAACAGCGCCTTGATAGAGGGTAGCATAGGTAAATTATATAATCAAATATTATGGCAAGTCAAGGTTATGTTAAATTATGAGTTATCTAGATGAAGATGTGGGCAACGGCCGTTTCCAGGTATAATTCCCCCTGTACTTATGGAAGACAGCAGCGATACCTTCATCATCAAGCAATCATTTGGCGGCAAGCTAGACGCGGCCGCGCTCAGCGCGTTGCGTGCTGTGGCGCATCGCCACACCTACCCGGCGCAGACGGTGCTCTTTCGCCAGGGGGAGCGAGGGCACACTTTTTACATCATTGTCTCAGGGCGCGTGGCGGTTGTACAAACGTTAGCGGATGGCGCAGAGCGTGTCCTATCACTGATGGGGCCAGGCGAATACTTTGGTGAAATGGGGTTGATTGATGATGCGCCGCGCATGGCCACCTGTACGACGCTGACGGAAACGGCCGTACTCGAAATTACCGAAGAAGTATTCGACCGCCTGACTGGCGAAAACCCCTCGGTTGCCTACAACATGATGCGCCAGATTTTGCAGCGCGCGCGCCACCTGGATCAACTCTCCATTCAGGAGCTGCGCCACAAAAATGAGGCGCTGCGCCAGGCCTATGCGGATTTGCAGGCGACACAGGCCAGGCTGGTAGAACAGAAGCGGCTGGAACGAGAGCTGGAACTGGCAGCGCAGGTGCAGCGCAATTTGCTGCCAGGCGCACTGCCGCAGTTTCCCGACTATCAGTTTGCCGCCTTTTTGCACCCCGCGCGCTACGTGGGCGGGGACTTCTATGACGTCATTCCCCTGGATGAAGCACACGTGGGGCTGCTAATTGCGGATGTGGCGGATAAAGGGTTCCATGCCGCGCTGGTCATGGCCATGGCGCGTACCTTGTTTCTTGAGGCCAGCCGTCACATGCTTACGCAGCCGGTGCAGGTGGCGCTAGACGTTCATCGGGGGATGCAGGATGTGGCACCCTCCAGCGATGCCTTTGTCACGGCGTTTTATGGGGTACTGCATCGTCCCAGTGGGTTGCTGCGTTACGTGCGCGCCGGTCAGGAACGGCCGTTGCTGCTGCGCCCTGGTCAACCCATTACGCCACTGCCCGGCGGCGGGCGCTTCTTGGGTATGTTCAATCCATTAATGCTGGAAGAGTATCGTGTGCAGCTTTTGCCGGGCGACCGCCTGGTTTTGTACAGCGATGGTGTAACCGATGCTGCCAACCCTGACGGAGAGCATTACGGCTTGGCCAGGCTAACGGCCGTTTTGCAAGAACAACCCCATCTACCCCCGGCGCAACTCATCGAGCACATTTTGCACCACATCGCGCGCTGGCAGCAGAATGCGCCCAACTTTGATGACCTGACTCTGCTGGTTTTGGCGGCCAGTGAGCAAGATTAGAGCGCTATCGCCCGTTGGCGGCCTGCGGTCAAATTTGTAAGAATGCTTTGACCATGCCCCCGTTTGCTACTACTAAACGCTATGGCCCGTTATCAGCTTCCCGAAGACCCGCATAAGATATCTAAACAGCAGCGCCGCAGCCGCAAACGCCCCACCGATGGGGCGGCCACGCAGCCAATCCCCTGGTTCTGGCTTGGCATGGGTGGCGTGGTCACATTGGTGGCTGTGGTGGCGGCCGTGTTGCTGGCGCGCAGCATCCTGCTGCGCCCTCCCTTGCCCACAGACAATGCCCAGGCGCCGATGATTATCCGCCTGACTGCGCCCCCCAGTCCCACGCCATCGGCGACGCCCCCCTTTCCTACGCCTACCATCATTCCCACCTTTACGCCCGTGCCTACGCCAGACGTAGCCCGCCCCCCTGACGAGGTGACGGTCGGGTATTATGCTGCCGTACAGGGTACAGGGGAATTTGGCGTAACCGTGCGCGGCGGCCCCAGCACCAGCAATGCACCCATTACCGTTGCCCCGGAGGGGACGCTGCTGTTTGTCATCGGTGGGCCGCAAGCGGATACGGCCGTTGAGCGGCTCTGGTGGCAGGTGCGACTGGCAGACGGCCGGGAAGGGTGGGTTGCCGGTGAATTTCTGGCCCCCGCTGCCGCGCCATAAAAGCAGTCAGCCGGTCAGCCAGCAAACTGACAGGCCAACCGGCTAACCCGCTAATTCACAGACCGGCTCCTACAAAATCACCAGCTTTTGCTGCGTAACCGCCTTAATTTTTGAAAGCGCATCCAGCACTACATCCGGTGGCACACTGTCCAGGTTAATAAACGACAGCGCCTCTTCGCCTGGCTTGTTGCGTCCCATGCGCCATTCGCCAATGTTGACATTATAGGCGGCCAAAATCGTGCCAATCTGGCCAATGACGCCGGGCACATCCCGATTCTGCATCACCAGCACCACCCCTTCTGGGCGCGCATCAATTTTATAATTGTCATATTGCACAATGCGCGGTTCATTCCCACCAAACAGCACGCCTGCCAGCAGGCGCGATCCCCCTTCCCAACTGACGCGGCAGGTAATCAGGTTGGCATAGTCTACCGCTTCCAGGTGTGTGGTTTGCGTAATGACAATGCCGCGCTGCTGCGCAATGACCGGCGCATTGATATAATTCAGCGGCCCCTCTACGGAAGCATGTAACATCCCCTTCAGCAGCGCCGCCGCAATGGCGCGCACCAGTTTTTCTACGGCATCCCCTTTTACCTGCACCTCTACCTGGCGAATGGTGTGGCCATCTAGCCCGGCGTGCAGTTTCCCAATGGTCTCGGCCAGATCCATATAGGGACGAATGGTGTTGAAGCCCGGCCCGGCCTGAAAGGGCATATTTAGCGCGTTGCGGAAGTCGTGACCGCGCAGCGCGTCTACGACCTGCTGCACAATTTCGATGGCCACGTTACGTTGCGCTTCTTCGCTGCTGGCACCCAGGTGGGGCGTGTGCAGCACGTTGGGCAGGCCGATCAGCGGGTTGTCCTGAGGCGGCTCGACGCTGTACACATCTATCGCTGCGGCTTTGACTTTGCCGCTTTGCAGCGCTTCGGCCAGGGCGAATTCATCAATTAGCTTGCCACGCGCGGCGTTGATGATGATCACGTCATCTTTCATTTGGGCAATAGTTTGGGCGTTGATGATGCGCGTGGTTTCTGGGGAAATGGCGGTGTGTAAAGTGATGTAATCGCAGGCGGGTAGGAGCTCTTCCAGGTCTACGAGGGGAACGGCCGTTTCTCGCGCCACCTCTTCAGACACATACGGATCATAAGCCAGAATCTCCATGCCAAATGCCCTCGCGCGCTGCGCCACCAGACGGCCGATCCTGCCAAAGCCAATGATGCCCAACGTTTTGCCGTAAAGCTGCGTGCCCACAAACTTGCTGCGCTGCCACTCGCCTGCCAGCACAGAGGCATGGGCAACGGCCGTGTGGCGGCTGACCGCCAGCATCAGCGCCATCGTCTGTTCCGCCGTGGCAATGTTGTTTGCCGTAGGCGTATTCATCACAATCACGCCGCGCATGGTTGCCGTCTGCACATCTACGTTGTCCACACCAATACCGGCGCGCCCGACCAACTTCAGGTTTGTGGCCGCAGCCAGCACATCTGCGTCCACTTTCGTGTCGCTGCGAATAATCAGCGCGTCATAAGGAGGAATTGTCGCAATCAGCTCTTCCTTACTCATGCCCGTTTTCATGTCATAGGTCACGTCTGGTATCTGCTTCAGCAATTCCAGCCCGGCTGCGCCCAACTTATCAGAGATTAAAATGCGAAACATGGTTATTGCACCCCCGCCAGGTACTCATCTAGCGCTGCGAACAGCTCTTCCATATCTTGCATTTGCAGGTCACCCATGTGCGCAATGCGGAAAGTTTTGTCCTTCAATTTGCTGCCATAGCCATTCGAAATAATCATGCCCCGGCTGCGCAAGAAACGATTGAGCGCAGAAATATCCAGCCCCAGGTTGTTGCTGAAGCAGGTTACGGTGGGGGATTCATACCCAGGAGGGGCAAAGAGTTCAATGCCATGCTGTTGCCCCCAGGCAATGGTGCGGTCGCGCATCGCCAGGTGGCGAGCAAAACGATTTTCCATGCCTTCTGCCAGCATGTCGCTTAGCTGTTGGTCCAGGGCAAAGAGCAAGGAGATGGCTGGTGTGGCCGGCGTCTGATTCTTTTGCAGCGACTTATCCAGGGTGATGAAGTCAAAGTAATAGCCACGATTGGGCACAGTTTTGGCTTTGGCCATGGCGCGGTCAGAAACGGCCGCAAATGCCAGACCGGCCGGCAGGGCAAACGCCTTTTGGCTGGAGGTGAGCGCCACGTCCAGGTCCCAGGCATCGAACTCCAGCCGCGCGCCCGAAAGGCCGCTGACGGCGTCTATCAAAATCATGATCTCTTCCCCATTCGGCAGGGCGCGGATAGCGGCGGCAATTTCGGCAATGGGGCTGAGCGTACCCACGCTGGTTTCGTTATGCACAATGGTCACGGCATCAAATTCACCGCTTGCCAGCCGTTCCACAACCATTTCTGGCAGAATCGGTTGTCCCCAGGGAACTTCCAGCACTTCATTGGCTTTGCCGTTTAGCTCGGTCACTTCGCGCCAGCGGTCGGCAAAGGCGCCGTTCACACAGTTCAGCACCTTTTTGTTCACGGTGTTGCGAATGGCGCCTTCCCAAAGGCCCGTGCCAGAAGAGGCAGAGATGAGGACGCGGCTTTCGGTCATGAAGACCTGGCGCAGCTTGGGTTGAATACGGCCGATCAGGTCAAGGCACTCTGGCATGCGATGGCCGATCATCCAGGCAGTTTGCGCCTGCAGGATCTCTGGGCGTACCTCAGTGGGGCCGGGAATGAAGAGTTTGATATGTGGCGTGGTGGGCGGCGCGGTAGGCGCTGTCGAATTTGTGTTTGAGTTGTTCATGGTTAAACGTAATCGCTCCTGTTTGTATCAATTGGGTGGTTTTTTCTGCCAACAGAGGGTTGGTTTCTTGTAAATAGCCGAGCGCTGCCGGCCCTGCGGCCAGGAGCAGCAGCGGTAGCAGGCTACGACTGTGAATGAAAACGGGAGCTTGGCTGCGCACGCGCTCACGCACAACGACGCCGCCATAGCCAACAAAGAGATGGACGACAGGCGGAGAAGCGACGGAAGCTGCCAGCAGGTCGCTCTGGCCATCGCCAATGAGCAGCACGCGCCCTTTTTGCGCGCCTAGCAGTTCGCGTATTACCTGGGCTTTTCCCTCGCTAATGGTGAGCGCGCCCGCTTCGTACCCCAGGTAGCGGGTCTGGCGAGGGTCATTTTCCCACCAACGGCCGCTTAGCTGGTTATAGTTCACGTCTACAGCGCGAATGTTTTGCCGCGGCACGCCCAGGTAGAGGCCGAACTCGGTCACCGGCTCGGCCAGCCCGCCGCTGATGATGTAGACCTGATGCCCAAGTGCCTGGAGCGCGCCAATGACGGCCGTTGCATCTTCCACTACGTGCCGCTTATACACCTGGCGAATTTGCTGTACTTGCTGGCGCGTGGGGCGCACGGCGCGTAGCCGCTTTTCATACACCTCTTCCAGGTCTAGCTCACCGTTCATGGCGGCCTGGGTCAGCACTTCTACCCGCCACCGTTTGCCTGCGGTATCTGCGAGAATATCAATCCCCTCAACGGCCGTGAGCGTCGAATCACAATCAAAAAAGATGTGCTTATAAGGCGGCCAGCGCATAGCAAAGATTGTACTTGCGCCCAGAAGGATTGGCAACGAACAACACATTCAGGCCACTGGCGCGGGCGCTAACAAACAAGATATACACTCCCCCGTCCATAGTCACAAAAAAACAGCCCCAAAGGCTTTTGGCCTTCAAGGCTGTTTTCATAGACGAATACCCAGTCGTCAGAAACGGCGATTTACGGCGCGGCTTCTTCCATCAGGCGGTTAGCCTGCGCTTCGGCATCGGCCAACACCGCGTCAATGTCTTCACCAGACAGAATACGCTCGAAAGCCTGGGTCATCACGTCGCGCACATTATCATAGCCGGCCACCGGAGCCTCACGC
The DNA here is from genome assembly GCA_937943625.1 of uncultured Anaerolineae bacterium. GTDB lineage: Bacteria > Chloroflexota > Anaerolineae > Promineifilales > Promineifilaceae > JACSRF01. Next base: position 29,977 of record CALEAD010000032.1, read on the forward strand.
TTGCTATATTTCAGCAGGTTAAAGGCCGTCTCATAGGCCGGATTCTCGGCAAAGTAACTTTCCAGCTGTTTGGCCACGCTTTCGCGCACCGGGAAATAGTTGCTGGCAATAGCCCAGTTCGCCTGCACTTCTGGTGAGGTGTAGTACTTAATAAACAGCCAGGCTGCCAGCTGAGTTTTCGGATCAGTCCTGGGTATACTCACGCTAGCGCCATAGATATTCATCACCGGTTCTGGCGTCGTGTGGGGAATAGCAGCCACAGACCACTCAAAACCGCCCGTGCCACCGTCATTTACGGCTGCCGCATAGAAAGGCAACCCAGACGAAGAGCCCATAGTGAACAGGGTCTTGCCCGCGCCAAAGTCATTCTGGTCACCAAAGCGCTCGGCAATGCGCACCGCACAGCCAGCGTCAAACAACTGTTTGATGTGCATCATCGCATCTTTAGCTTCTGGCGTATTCAACGTGAAGCGGTTGTTCTCATAATCATAGATGTCACCACCACGCGCAAAAACCAGCGCCGCAAAGTTAGAAGCGTCGGTACGCACCTGGTAGCCGATGCTAAAGCTAGGATCAGCACTCTTGCTGAATGGATTGTCCTTAGCGGCGCATACGGCTTCAGCAAACTGCTCAGGTGTTTGCGGTGGGCCATCAAAGCTAATTGCGCCCGCTGCACGCAGTTCAGCCAGCCAATCTGCATTATAATACAGCATCTCCATAGAGCGGTTTGGCGGGAACCCAAAAGCCTGGTTGCCAAACTGAGGCAGGCGGTCTCCATCAATAAACGCCTGGAAGAAGTCGGCTTGTTCTTCCGCAGAAAGGCCATAAACCGGGTGATTGATATAAGGGTCCAAGCTGACCAGGCCGTTGGCAACCATATAGGCCGCTGCCTGGTTTTGGTAAGCGACAGTTAGACCGGGCAGCTCACCCGTGGTCAGGCCAGCAATCATCTTGTTATAGATGTCATCATAACCACCCTCATTGCGCGCTTCAACAATGATGCCGTAGGGGTTGGTGGCGTTAAACTCATCCACAATGAGTTGCAATTGAGCTTCGCGAGCGCGGGTGTGCTGATGCCAGAAAACAACGCGCGTCCCGCTTAGTTCCTTGGCGATCTCATCAATGTTGCCGTAGATAGTGACATCATAGGGAAGTTCTTCCTCAACCGGTTGTGCCGTAGGTTCCTGCACGGGTTGGGTAGTAGGTTTTGGCTGGGTCGCTTCCGTCACCGCTTCGCTGACTTGTGTTGCGACCTGTTCGACGGCAGGAGCGACTTGCGTGGCTGCCTCTTGCGCTTGCTGCACGGCCTGTTCAACCTGCTCTGATCCACCACAGGCAACCAGGAGCAAGCCTAGCACCATAACTAGCAAGATGGTTAATTTGTTGAATTTTCGGTTTGACATGATAATTTTCTCCTCCAAAAAAGAATTTGGTAGACTTTTCATAGCGTATTGCTAACTGTTTAACTTTTTCCAGACCTGGCAGGTTTTTGCATCCTTATTTTCCTGTTTGGGCATCACCTCCTTCATTTTGACCGTATAGGCTTAACCTTTCAGCCCACTGGTGGAGATTCCTTCAATAAAAGTACGCTGTGTCAGCGCGTACAGTAATAGAATAGGCAGCAGGGTAATCATAACCCCAGCCATGCGCAGGTGTGCCAGATTGCCCTCAGTTTGTAAAAACTGTAGCAACCCAACTGAAATTGGGCGCCAGCTGTCATCATTAGTGACCAACAGCGGCCACGCCAGCGCGTTCCAGCTGCCAATAAACGTAAACAACACAATCACCAGAATGACTGGTCTGGAGAGTGGCACAACTACCTGCAATAAAAAGCGGAGATGGCCGGCGCCATCCATGCGTGCCGCATCCCATAATTCATTGGGGATGGTGGCAAAATGCTGTCGCATGAGGAAGATAGAAATGGCACTCGCCATGAAGGGAATGGTTAGAGCTGGCCAGTTGTTTGTCCAACAGTTGCGCACATTACACCAGCCTAATCCCCCGCTACCGAAAAACTCGCCAACCTTACTCACAATCAGGAAGTTGGGCAGGTCAGTCACAATATCGGGAATCATCAACGTTGCTAACATGAGCGCAAAGAGCAATTCACGGCCGGTAAATTTGATGCGGGCAAAGGCATAAGCAGCCAGTGTACAGAAAGTAACCGTACCAGCTACGGTGATTACCACAATTCGCAGCGTATTATAAATATAGCGACCCAAATTTGCCTCTTGCCAGGCAGCACAATAGTTGGTGATAAACGGAATGCGAAAATGTTCATTTCGGTTAATGACATTGGCCTCACGCAAAGCAGACCTTGCGGCAAGACCTCCTTGTTGTGCTGCGGCTTCTTCGGGAATGCTGATGGTGATACGGGTGCGAGAATAAGTTTGACCTTCTACGCGATACTCGTCTGTGGTGACCAGGATACATGGACTAGCGTTAATTGCGCGCGGCCAAACCAGACCCGCATTTACTTCCCCCAGGGTCATCATAGATACGCTAGTCATCCAAATCAGGGGCAATAATGAAATGCCGGTATAAAAGAGTAGCACTGCATAGACGAGCAGGCGAGGGATATTAAGCCTTTCTAGCGAATTTTTCATGGTTACTTATCCGTAGAACACCCTCTTGGCAGCTATCCGGTTTTGCACTAGCGTGAGCGTGAGGATAATGACAAACAAAACCATAGCCATTGCTGTCGCATAGCCAAATCTGGCTCCCCGGAAGAAGGTTTCAAAGAAGTAGACGCTTACCGTATCGGTTGTTCCCAGCGAGGCGGCATCACGCAATACCCAGACGTGATTAAAAGCCTTAAATGTGCCAATCACAGAGATCACAGACAGGAAAAAGGTGGTTGGCGACAGGAGGGGAACGGTAATGTGGCGAAAGAGTGCCCAACGGCCAGCGCCATCAATTTTGGCCGCTTCGTACAGCTCGTGGGGGATATTGCCTAGACCGGCCAGAAAGATAACGGTGTTATAGCCCACGAAATTCCAGATATTGAACAAAATAATCACGAGCAAAGCCAGGCTGGGGCCAATTGCCCAGGCGGAAGCGGCTTCAATACCGAATGCCTGACCGAGCACGGCCAGTGCACTGTTAGGCTCCTTAAGCCACAGCAGCGCCCTTTCTGGGTTGGCCCCGCCATTGGTGAAAAAGCTGTTCACAAAGCCGTTTGGCCGCAAGCTGAAAAGCGCCTGGAAGATACCTGCAGCGGCTACTGCGGGCGTGATGTAGGGGATGAAGAATACCACGCGGAAGAAGCCCTTGCCTTGAATATTCTGGAAAAGCAGGTAGGCGAGAACCATAGCGATGGCTAACTGCACCGGGACAGTGCCGATGGAGTAGAAAATGGTGACCCGAAGTGACAGGTAGAAGCGTGGGTCGGCGCCCTGAATGATGGCTGGCCAGATGTCAATCAGATAGTAGCCCGTGCCAATCAGGCCTGCGGCGCCGGCAATGCCAGCAAACAGCTTGACTGTGGATTGCTGGCGCATGCCCCAAGACCACAAGAGGTAGGCGACGACCAGAGCGACCAAACCTTGTGATAGAAACCGGATGCGAATAGCTGCTGTGGCGGCGGCAACGGGATCAAGCCCCTGGTAGTGTGCCCAGACGGATTGGATGAGCAGAAATGCGCCGCCCAAAGTGATCACAATGATCAGGGCAGGGGTGGTAAAGTTGGGCAAAATGGAATAACGGGTAGGGGCGTACAGTTTGTGCTGCCATTGCTCAAGGAGAAAATTGACCATAAAGCCGGTTACTATGGTTGCTATTCCCAGGGATATGTTGCCCATTTTGGCGGCGTAGCCAGCTGCAATTGCCTGTTCTTGGGTGAAGAAGGTGATGAAGCTGAGCAAGAATTGCACAAGACCAAATGCTATCAATCCGGCAGGCAAGAAAAAGAGCAGGGGAAAGTGGTAGGGTATATTTTTTTCTTTTGCTTTTGTGCGTGCCTCCCACAGAGACATAAGCCCTGCGCCTATAAGCCCCAAGATGACCAGGGCGAAGAAGACGTAAGCGATGTCTCCCATGGCGCTGGTGAAATTTTGTAATCCCCGGTACTCTCCTTGGCGAATGCGCCAGTTATAGAGACTGACATAACCAGCATAAAAAATGGGGAACATGCCGAAAAGGAAGATGATAACCAGGCCTGGCGCTAAAAAGAGGTAGGCGGTTATGTTCTCTTTGAGAATCCGCCCTCTACGGCCGGCGAGAAAACCGCGATAATGGCCAACATCCTTATTTTGTTGGCCGGTGGAGATGGTTTCGGACACCATTGTTTTTCTCCAATTGTTTTTCAGACAACTGTTCTATATACCGGATTGTCGTGCGAATTATACATTGTTTTTGTTGACTTGGTCACAACAGCAGCCACGAAATTAGCACCGATTAGTTAATGAACGCTTAAGTTTTTGCTAACGAGAGGATAATAATCGGCAAATATTTTGTTAACAGGGTGGATTGTGTGGGTTTGTTGTAACTGCTTCAGCCGGTTACACGGCCGTAAACGGTGGCGATGAGCTTGATTTTGCCCGGCTATTTGGCCTGGAAAGGATCGGTTTTGCGCAAGCATGGGGTGGGTTTACCTGACTACTAACCGTAAGGGGTGTAAAGAAGGCGAAGCTGTCTGGGTTCCTTTGCAAGCCTGTAATTCAGCTCCAGAGAGGCTTTGTAGTTGTAGGTTTACCCGCTTTTTGGGGGAAGTCACAGGGTGCTTTGTGCTGTTTGGATTGTTTGCCTGAGCCCTTCTGTTAGCGAAGTGGCTGCCTGCCAACCAGTTTGGGCTAGGGTGTGGGCGGCATTGGCCTGTTGTATGCTGTCTTCGCCGGGGCGGCCGGGCAGCACGCCGGGCCTGGGCTGGCCTTTGCCGTCCACCAGCTCGTAGATCAGGCGCACCACGTCCACAACGGCCGTTGCTGTGCCAGTGCCTAATTCTATGGTCTCTCCTGCGGCCAGGTTGTGGCGCAGAACGGTCGTCAGCCCGCAGACCACGTCGCTCAAGTAAATCCAGTCCCGCTGCTGTAAACCGGCCGTCATGGCAAAATCCTGGTCGCGCAGGGCGGCCTGCACTGCGGCCGCCACCAGGGTGTGGCCCGGTTGCCCTGGGCCGTAGGCCTGAAAAATCATCGCGCCGACAATGGGCCAGCCCTGCGTGCGCGCATACATCTGGCAAAAAGCCCACGCGGCCGCCTTGCTGGCGGCATAGACGTTCATGGCGCTGCGCTCGCCGGGGGTGCGCGCCACAATCAGCTGTTGCGGGGGGGGGCTTTTTCAAAGCAGGCGCGCAGCAGATTGACGGTGGCGCTGAGGTTGTGGCGCACGGCCGTTTCTACATCGAGGAAGGGGTCGGTGGCGCCGGCCGCAGCCAGGTGGATCACCCGGTCTGCCGCAGCCTGGCGCACGGCGCGATTGGTAAGCGACACGTGGCGCAGGTCGGCGTAAACGGCCGTCAGGCGGCCATTGGCGCGTGCTGCGGTCCACTCTGCCGGCAGCAGAGCAGGATTGCTGTGCGCTTCGCGCAACAGCAGCACGATTTCGTCCGAGGTTTGGGTAAGCAGGTGAGAGATCAGGCTGCGGCCGATGAAGCCTGTCCCCCCGGTGACGAGAACGCGCATGGTTACAGAGTGGTTAGCGGAGTGTAGTTATGGTTAGTGGGGGATTACCACACTTTCCAGGGCTGGCTTTGCTGCCAATCCTCCTTCAGCTTCAGTGCGTCTTTGAGCGTTTTCATAGATTGCCAGTAGCCAAAGTGGCGATAGAGCATCAGCTCATTTTCTGCCAGCAGTTGTGGCATCAGGTCAGTTTCCATCAGGTCGGCGCGGTTTTGCTGGTGTACCAGTTGCAGAAAAGCTGGCTCAAACAGCATAAAGCCGCCGTTGACCCAATAAGGCAGTTCGGGCTTTTCGCTAAATTCGCGAACGTGCCCCTGCTCATCGGCTTCGATTTTACCGTATTGTGAAGCAATGCGAATACCGGTAATAGTGGCCATTTTGCCGTGCTGCACGTGAAACTTTGCCAGGGCATGCAGGTCTATGTTGCCCACCGCTTCCCCATAGGCGACAAAGAAACGGCCGTTGCCTAAATATCGCTCCAGTTGCAGCAACCGTGCCGCGCGTCCTGTTTCCAGCCCGGTATCCACCAGCGTTACCTCCCAGGGAGGGTGTTCATAGGCGCCGCCAAAGGTCAGACGGGAACGGCCGTTTTCGCCACCCGCGTCTGCCAGATGCACGGTTGTGTCCCGTGTCATTGCTTCATATTCCAGAAAATAGCGGCGCACCTGGTCACCCATGTGCCCCAATGCCAGTACGAAGCGGTTATGCCCAAACGCGGAAAAAATGCGCATCACGTGCCACAGCAACGGCCGTCCGCCAATGTCTACCAACTCTTTTTTTGTCAGCATATTGCCAAAGCGGGTGCCGCTGCCGCCGCACATAATCACTACCGGTATGTCTGTGATTGTCATATGAATACAGACCTCCTTCAAAAACGACCACTGACCGCAGACATCCGATGCATTCTTTGCGGTTTTATCAGCTTTATCAGCCGGTTGGCCTGTTACCTCTCATCCCTTATCCTTTCCCTTGCGCTCTCCACTGCCCGGCGCAAATTGCGCGCAAAGGGCGGATACACAATCCCTTCCTCTGTGACAATGCCCGTCACATAGCGGTGGGGCGTCACGTCAAAAGCGGGGTTGCGCGCTGTTGTGCCGGCCGGGGCAATCGGTTGCTCCCCTACGCGCAACACTTCATTTGCGTCGCGCTCCTCAATGGGGATCAAATCGCCATGCGCCAGATTCAGGTCAATGGTGCTGGTGGGCACAACGGGGTAAAAAGGCACGCCATTTTCTTTGGCCACAACCGCCAGCTTGTAGGTGCCAATTTTGTTCGCCACATCCCCGTTGGCGGCTGTGCGGTCAGAGCCAACCAGCACAATCTGAACCTGCCCGGTGCGCATGAAGTGGCCGGCCGCGTTGTCGGCTATCAAATCGAAGGAGATGCCGCGCTGCTGTAGCTCCCACGCCGTCAGGCGCGCCCCTTGCAGGCGTGGGCGCGTCTCATCCACCAGCACGTGAACGCGCTTGCCCTGTTCGTGCGCGGCAAAGATAACGCCTAGCGCCGTGCCCCAATCTACCGTTGCCAGCGCGCCGGTGTTGCAATGGTGCAAAATGGTGTCGCCGTCGCTAATAAGGGTGGCGCCATGATAAGCCATCTGCCGGTTAATGGCTACATCTTCGTCGGCAATACGCTGTGCTTCTTGCAGCAGCGCCTGGCGGATAGCTTGTGGCGTGGCGAGTGTTTGCTGATTGGCCAGACGCAGCAGACGTTCTATGGCCCAGGTGAGGTTAACGGCCGTTGGCCGGGCAGCAATGAGGGTGGCGGCAGCCTCTTTTAGTTCCTGCAGCAAGACAGCGCGTGTGGTAGCCGTGCTGCGTTGCGCCGCCAGCGCCAGGCCAAACGCTGCCGCTGCGCCAATGGCTGGCGCGCCGCGCACCACCATCGCGCGAATCGCCCAAGCTACTTGCGCATAATCATCAAATTCTAACAGTTCAAATGCCCAGGGCAACTGCCGCTGGTCAATCATTTTCACACGGCTGTTTGTCTCATCCCAAAATAGTGTGCGCATGGTTTTGTACCGAAGTCAGGCATGGGTTTTAGATACTTGACCGCAGACGGCTGACCGCAGGCGGCGATATTTTGTTTATAACACAGGGTACAACCGGTGCCAATCGGGTATAATAGCAGAGTCGGGTCAAGTCGTCTGCGTGTATCTGCACGGACAAAGGGCATGAGCATGTTACAAAAATTCAGGTTGCTGCCAAGCCGACATTGGCTGAGAGTTGGTATTGGCATTAAACGCTGGCTGCTGCTGTTGGGATTGGGGGCGGCGGTTTCCGGCATGGGCGTTGTTTATCTCATTCTGGTGCTGCGCCGCGCTGGCCTGATGTCGTCAGGGGTGTATAACGTGCTGACGATACAGTTTTTGCCCGTTACACTGCGCATTTTGCTGCCGTTGGCCATTGGTGGCTTGCTCATTCTCCTGGCTGTGATCAAAATTGGCAGCACGCTAGTCGCCCCTTTTCGCCTGGAGGGCGACACTTCCATGGCGGAATCGCTGTATGAATTTAGCCGCCAGGGTCGGGGGCCACACATCGTGGCCATTGGTGGGGGCACGGGCATGCCCGCTTTGTTGCGTGGGTTGCGTGCGTATACGCGCAATATCACGGCCGTTGTCACGGTGGCAGACGATGGCGGTAGCAGTGGCCGTTTACGGCGCGAATTGGGCTTGTTGCCGCCGGGTGACTTTCGTAATAACATCGCCGCACTCTCGCGCGATGAGGCGCTGATGACACAGCTGTTGCAATATCGCTTTGGCCAAGGGGCGGTGGATGCAGCAGACGGCCGTTCAGAATTGACCGGGCACGCATTTGGCAATTTGCTGCTGGCAGCGCTCACCGGTATCATGGGCAGTTTTGACGAAGCGCTGCTGGCGGCGGAGCGGGTGCTGGCGGTGCGCGGGCGCGTCTTGCCCTCTACACTAACGGCCGTTACCCTGGTCGCTGAAGTTGTCACTGCCGGCAGCGAACGATTGGTACGGCGCATTGTGGGCGAATCCGCCATCCCAAAAGCTGGGGGTAAAATTCAGCGCGTCAGTTTGGAACCGCCGCATGTGCGTGCCTATCCGCCCACCGTGCGTGCCATTCTCCAGGCTGACCTTATTATCATTGGCCCTGGTAGCCTCTACACCAGCATTTTGCCCAACTTGCTGGTGCCAGACTTGGTGCAGGCGCTGCGGCGCACCTACGCGCGCAAAGTATACGTTTGCAACCTTGCCACCCAGCCCGGAGAGACGGATAATTACACGGTAGCCGACCACGTAGAAGCCATCCTCCGCCACACCGGGCCTGGTGTGATTGACCTGGTCTTAGCCAACAGCAACCTTTCCATTCCCCCGAATACGGGAGGTGGGCAGACTATTTATGTTCAGCCGGTTGCGCCTACCCAGGTAGAAATGCAAACGACCGACCTGGTAGACGAGGCGCACCCCTGGCGGCATGACAGTCTCAAGCTCACGCGCGTAATTATGGCGCTGCTGAATTGAAGGCAATCGTTGCGGCATCAACAACTTTTGTGTATAACGTAATGTCAAAAAGGTGACATTCGGCGTGCAAAAGCAAGGGTTTTTTCTTTACAATTGGTGTAGTGCTGACACAAAGCCACCTGATTGAGTAAGCACAAGCAATTCGAGTAAATTTTAAGGAGATGACACATGACAATTAAAATAGGTATCAATGGCTTTGGCCGCATCGGCCGCCTGGTGTTCCGCCGTGCGTTTGAGATTGAGGGATTCGATGTTGTTGGCATTAATGACCTGATTGACGTGGATTACATTGCTTACATGCTGAAGTATGATTCCACACACGGCCGTTTCAAGGGCACTATCGAGGTCAAAGATGGCCACCTGGTTGTGAACGGTAAAACCATCCGTGTGACTTCAGAAAAAGACCCGGCCAACCTGAAGTGGGACGAAGTGGGCGCCGAATACATTCTCGAGTCTACCGGCGTCTTCCTGACCGACGAGAAAGCCAGAGCGCACATTCGCGCCGGAGCCAAGAAAGTAGTAATGTCCGCTCCCTCAAAAGATGCCACCCCCATGTTTGTGATGGGCGTGAATCACAGCACCTATGCCGGCCAAGACATCGTCTCCAACGCTTCTTGCACCACCAACTGCCTGGCGCCCCTGGCCAAAGTGTTGCACGACAACTTTGGCATCAAAGATGGTCTCATGACCACCGTCCATGCAGTCACGGCCACGCAGAAAACGGTAGATGCGCCCTCCTCCAAGGATTGGCGCGGTGGGCGCGGCGCGGGCCAAAACATCATCCCTTCGACCACTGGCGCGGCCAAAGCGGTTGGCAAGGTCATCCCCGAACTTAACGGCAAGCTGACAGGAATGGCCTTCCGCGTGCCCACGCCCAACGTATCTGTGGTAGACCTGACGGTGAACCTGGAAAAACCCGCTACCTACGAACAGATTAAAGCGGCAATGAAAGCCGCCTCTGAAGGGGAATTGGCCGGCATTATGGGGTACACGGAAGATGCGGTAGTGTCCACCGACTTCCTGGGTGACTCTCGCACCTGCATTTTTGACGCGGCGGCGGGCATAGCCCTGACAGACACGTTTGTGAAAGTGGTGGCCTGGTACGACAATGAATGGGGCTACTCTTGCAAATGCCTGGACCTGATTGCGCACATGGCGGCCTATGATAAGGGCGCTTAAAGAGAATTAAGCCAGACCTGGCAGGTTTTCCCGCACCTGCCAGGTCTACATTAGTATGTGCGTAAAGACGGCTACGGCCGTCTTTTTGCTATAATTTATGCGCAACAAGGCCATCAATTTCGCATGATCAATGAACTAGCCATCATGGAACTAAGAGAGTTGGAAGCCCACATGCACGCCTTTGTGGCGGCAAAGGGATGGTATGCGCCCGATTCCCCCAAGGCGCAAACGCCGCGCAACCTGGCCGCTTCGCTGGCAATTGAAGCAGCGGAGGTGCTGGAGCATTTTCAGTGGCGCGAAGAGGTGAAAGATCGGCAGGCATTGGCTGAAGAATTGGCTGATGTACTGCTTTATCTGCTACAGTTAGCCAGCATCAGCGGCATTGACCTGGAGCAGGCAGTGCTGGCCAAGTTGGCGCACAATCATGAGCGTGAATGGCCCATCCCGTGAACATCCTGGCATTGAGCGACCGTGTGTTAGACTGGGTGTATGCCAGCCATGTGCGTGAAACCTTCCCCGACGTAGATTTGATCATTGGCTGTGGCGATTTGCCGTTGTATTACCTGGACTTTTTAATTTCGGCGCTGGATAGTCCGCTGGTATATGTGCGAGGGAACCATGACCAGACGCCACAATATACGGCCGACGGCCGTACACTGACGTGGGTACAAGGGGCCATCAACCTGCACGCGATGACGGCGCAGGTGCATGGGGTGCTGCTGGCCGGCCTGGAAGGATCCATGCGTTACCGCCCAGGGGCGAGCCTGATGTATGACAACCTGGAAATGCGCGTGCAAATTGCGCGTCTGCTGCCTGGACTGCTTTACAATCGCTTGAAACACGGCCGTTTCCTGGACATCTTCGTCACCCATTCTCCCCCGTTTGGTATCCACGACCGCCCCGACCTGGCGCACACCGGCTTTAAGCCTTTCCTCCCCTTTCTGCGTGTCTTCAAGCCACGCTACATGCTGCACGGCCACATCCACCTCTATCGTCAGGATGTCCCCCGCGTTACCCAGTTTGGCCCCACCACCATCATCAATGTATACCCACTTTACCGGTTGGTATATCAGCCCTGAAAGGAGCGGGGTAAAAGAGGCAGGAGGCAAGGGGTAAGGGACAGCATATTCCACTCCCCACTCCCCACTTTCCATTTTCCTATACATGTCCCGAATGCTCGGCGCGGATGATGCGGCGCGTGCGCGTTTCTGCGCGTAGCAGCAAGGAATGTGTTTCTACGTAGTCTCGATGGTAGCGAACAGAACCAAGAAAACTGCTGTTGGTAATGCCGGTAGCGGCAAAAAATACCTGATTTGTGCGCACGATTTCGTCACAGGTCATAATCATTTTTTCGCTCAGGCCAGCGGCATGAATGGCCGTGCGCTCTGCCGCGCTTTGTGGTGCCAGACGCGCTAACATCCCTCCCTCCATTGCCTTTACGGCACAGGCGGAAATGACCCCCTGAGAAGCGCCGCCAATTCCCATCAGCACGTCAACCTCTGTGCCCGGTGTGGCAGCCAGCAGTGCGCCCTCCGTGTCCCCCTCACTGCGCAGCACAATGCGTGCACCGGTGGCGCGCACTTCTTCAATTAAATCTGCATGGCGCTCGCGTTCCAGGATCAGCACCGTCAGGTCCTTTACGTCCATTTGTTTTACCCGGGCAATGAGCGCCAGCGTCCAGGCAGCAGGGGCATCCATGCACTCTGGAACCAGCGCTGAGGCCGCATAGCGATCCACGACAATTTTTTCCATATAAGTAGCCGGCGCCGGTGACCATAGTGTACCGCGCGGGGCTACGCCGACAACGGAAATAGCGTTGGCGTGCCCTTTGATCAGCAGGCGCGTCCCGTCAATGGGGTCTACCACGACGTCTAGTGCTGGCCCGCCGCCTCTGCCAACCTGGTTGCCACTGAGCAGACAGGTTGGCGTACCCAAACGGCCGCTTTCGCTGATGACGACGTGGCCATTGATGTCCAGGGCGTTGAGCGCGTCGGCCATAGCGCGGCTGGCGGCCTGATGCGCCGCATCATATTTGCCGGAGCCTGTCCAACGTGCGGCGGCCAGAGCGGCCGCTTCGGTGACGCGCACCAGGTCCAGGCCAATGTTACGTAGGGGAATTTGCGTCATCTTTGCCTCCCTTGAAAATGACCGCCGACCGCCGACGGCCGACTGCTGACCGCCGTCTGTATAATGTAGCCCAGGTTGCCAAACCTGGTGCGCGCAGGTTTGGTAACCTGCGTTCCGTTTTTCACAGTTCCACTGCCTCAAGCAGGCCGGCTGCTTCCCAGGCGACCATGCCTCCCTGGAGGATGGCGACATTGCGACGGCCGTTTTGCTGCAAAGTATAGGCAGCGCGGCGGCTGCGGCGGCCACCTCGGCACACCAAAACAATCGGCGTATCTTCTGGCAGGGAGACGCCCTCGGTTAAAATCTTTACCAGGGGGATAAGCGTTGCTTCGGGAATGTGTCCGCGGCGGTATTCGCGCGGTTCGCGCACATCAATCACGGTGGGCCTGTGCTCTGGCCTGGTTTCTGGTGCGTGCAGCCGATGCCAGAGATCGCGGGGCGCGATTTCTGGAATGTTTGCGGAGAGGAGGTCGGCCGTTTTAGGAATAGGCCCCGCTTCCGTGTGCTTGGGCAAATTTTGGCACTCCTTAAAGACGCGCAGCGGACACTCATAAATGCAGATAGCTGGATCGAGCACGTGGTGGAACAGATGGCTGATGACGCCGTCTTCGCTGGGAAAATGATCCAGGCCCAGGTGCTCGTCAAAGCTGGTGCTGCCCATCATGCGGCGCACGCGATGTTCAACCCGCACCAAAAAGACGTCGCCGCCACGCTCGCGATAAGTGCGCACGATGCCTTCTAACATGTGGATGCCGCTAAAATCTATGTGGTTGACGTGGTTCATGCGCAAAATCAGATAGCGCTGCTCAGGATGTTGGGCGGCAATTGTCAAAATACTTTCCTCTACGTGGTTTACTGCGCCAAAGTATAGATCGCCCATGATGTCTATGATACCTAGTTGAGGGCATGGCTCCCGGTCTGGGCGGTAAGCAAAATGGCGAAAATCCGCATCGGGAATGACAGCATGGACGCGAGGCACGCTGGTGCGCATGATGTAGAGGGCAAAAGAGAGCAAGATGCCGGTCAGGACGGCAAACTCAATGGCTAATAACATGGTACTCAGCAGTGTAACCACCATAATGATGGCATCGCCGCGCGCGCCGCGCCAGATACGGCCGATTTCGGCGCGGTCTACCATGCCATAAGCGGTCACAATCAGAACGGCGGAGAGGGCGGCGCGCGGCAGGTAAGCAGCTAACGGCGCCAGCAGCAACATGGCCACCAGCACGAAAAGGCTGGCCAGAATAGCCGAGACAGGTGTTTTGGCGCCTGCTTTGTAGTTAACGGCCGTTGCCGAAAATGATGCCGCCACCACATAGCCCGAAAGAAAACCCGAAGCAATGTTGGCAATTCCTTGCCCCACAAAACCCTGGTTGCTGTCTAACCGCTGCCCAGACTGAGCTGCCAGGGAACGCGAAATGGCAACTGTCTGCACCAGGCCAATGGCGCCAACTGCCAGCGCTCCGGCAGACAGGCGGCCGATTAGCTCCAGGTTGAGCAGGGGCAGGGGCGCCAGGGGGGGCAGGCCCGCAGGTAGCTGGCCAATGACCGCCACCCCTCTGTCGTCTAGCTGCAGGGCAAACACCACTAACGAGGCCAACACCAGGCTGATGAGTGGTGCAGGCAGGCGCGAAAAAAACCTGCGCATGAACAAGAGCAGCGCCATCGTGCCCAGGCCTATGGCAGCTGTTGGCAGATGTGCCAGGGAGAAGTTGAGCGCAATGCCCTGTACCGTTTGTAGTAAATTACTGCTAGGAAATGACAGCCGCAGCAAGGGCGCAATCTGATTGATGCCAATCAGGATGCCCGCACCGCTGGCAAAGCCCACGATGACGGAGTAAGAGACAAAGTTGACCAATACGCCCAGCCGCGCCAGGCCCATGACCAACTGGAATAATCCGGCCATCACCGTCATTAGCCCGGCGGCAATGGCGAACTCGGGCGTACCGCCGGCCACAATGCCGGCCAGCGAAGCGGCTACCAGCAGCGACATGGCGTTGGTAGGGCCGTTGATGGTTTGGTTGTTGAATCCCCAAAGTGCTGCAACAATACCGCCAACAACGGCTGTATACAAACCCATCTGCGGCGGTAGTTCGGCAATAATGGCAAACGCAATGGCCTGCGGCAGCAGCACCACGGAAACGGTCAGCCCTGCTAACAAGTCTGGGCGCAGGTATTCCCTTTTATATTCGCAGATGAGGCGCAACGGCCGTTGCAGATAGAAAAATATAGGTGTAACAATGTCCGCAACACGAGGTCGGGAACCGGCTGTAGCAGCCATGCAACATGCTCCTCAAGGTATTGCCTGTTATCGTACTCCTTGCAGATTACAGCGATGCTTTCTTACCCGGGTGAGACAGAGTGTATGCCAGGCAAAAACGGCCGTCAAGCAGCCCGGCCACTGCCTTGGCGATAGAATAAACGTCAACCAGGTTAGCCACCTGAGTGACATCATTGCCGGAGGAATCTGATGCCTTTACGCTTTTTAACCGCTGGCGAAAGTCATGGGCCGGTGCTCACGGTTATTCTGGACGGGTTGCCTGCCGGGCTACCTTTGCCGGTTGAGGTTATTAATCGCGATCTGGCGCGCCGCCAGCATGGGTACGGCGCCGGGCCGCGTATGAAGCTGGAGCAGGACGAGGTGCTTATCCTTGGCGGCGTGATGGCGGGTGAAACGATTGGCGCGCCGCTGGCGATGCAGATTGTAAACCGCAATCACGCGCGCTGGCAGGGTAAGGCCATTGACCCATTTACCACGCCGCGCCCCGGTCACGTAGACCTGGGGGCAGCGATCAAATATGGCTACCGCGATCTGCGTCCGGGGCTGGAGCGCGCCTCGGCGCGGGAAACGGCCGCGCGCGTGGCCGCGGGCGCAGTGTGCCGCCACTTTTTGGCCCAATTTGGCATTGTCGTGGGCGGGTACGTGTGCTCGATTGGAGAGGTGGAGGCAGACATGACGGCCGTTTCTCTGCCACAGCGCATTGCTAATGCCCTGGAGAATGAGGTCAGTTCTCCCGACCCGGCCGCGGTGGAACCCATGCGCCGGCGCATTTGGGAGGTCATGCAGGCGCGCGATACGCTAGGGGGCGTGATTGAAGTGGTCGCTTTGGGTCTGCCGCCTGGCCTGGGTTCGCATCGGCAATGGGACACACGCCTGGAAGCGCGCCTGGGGGCAGCGATTCTCAGCATTCAGGCGATGAAGGGGGTGGAAATTGGCGATGCGTTTGCCAACACGCGCTTGCCGGGAACGGCCGTACACGATGCCATTACCCTCGATGGCGAGCAGTTAGTGCGCCCGACAAACCGCGCGGGTGGGCTGGAAGGGGGTATTACCACTGGTCAGCCATTGATTGTGCGTGTGGCCATGAAGCCCATTGCCACAACGCTGACCCCCCAGCGCACAGTCAACCTGAGCACCGGCCAGGAAGCGCCCACCGAATACGAACGCTCCGACTTTTGCCCTACGCCGCGCGCCGTTGTTATTGTGGAGGCCATGGTTGCCTTTGTGCTGGCGGATGCGCTGCTAGAGAAATTGGGCGGAGACTCATTGGCAGAGATGCGCCCCCGCTTTGCTGCATTGCGCCAGGCGCGCCTGGATGATTTGCCTATGGACAATACCGCGCACGTCTGGTGGCCGTAAGTTTGTAAAAAACTTGTAGAGGGTGGCTTTGGCCGTCTTGCCTACTGAAGCGGGCACTGCAAACCAGTGCGAACGATACGGCCGTTTGCTCAAATTGTCACCCGTGCATCGTCATAGAGCAGCCCCTTAATTTCCATCATATCGCGCCGCACATTAGCATCTGACTCCAGCATTGCCACCATTTTTTCATAGCCATACAGCACCGTTGTGTGATCGCGGTTGCCCAGGTATGAACCGATCAGTGGCAGGGAGGCGTCTGTTTCGGTGCGCGCCAGGTACATGGCCATTTGCCGCGGAAACGCGACGGTACGCTTGCGGCTGTCGCTGGCCAGATCGTTTAGCGTGACCTTGTAGTAGGTGCACACAGCCTGAACGACCTGTTCGAGCGTCACTTTTTGCGGCTGACGAATCAAATCAGCCAGGGCAAAGTTGATCAGCTCCTCATCCACTGCCTGGCCAGAAATTTGCGCATAGGCCGTTACTTTGTTCAACGCCCCTTCCAGCTCGCGAATATTTTTGCGCACGTGCCGCGCAATTGTTTCCAGGAGGTGGTCAGGAATGTATACCTGATTTTCTTCCGCTTTGGCCTGCAAAATGGCTTTGCGCGTTTCCAGGTCGGGCTGCTGAATGTCTGCCATCAGCCCCCACTCAAAGCGGGATTGCAGACGCTCTTCCAGTGTGGCCATCGCCTTTGGCGGCCGGTCGCTGGAAATAACCACCTGCCGTCCCTGGCTGTGCAGCTCATTGAAGGTGTGAAACAGCTCCTCTTGGGTGCTTTCTTTGCCGGCAATGAATTGAATATCGTCAATCATCAGCACGTCAACAGTGCGATAGCGTTCGCGGAACTGATCCATTTGTTTGTTGCGAATGGAGTAAACCAGCTCGTTGGTGAACGTTTCTGAGGAGATATAGCGCACGGTACGGCCGTCTTGCAAACATTTGTGCCCAATTGCATGGAGCAAGTGGGTCTTACCCAGCCCCACCCCCCCATAAAGGAAGAGCGGGTTGTAGGTTTGCCCGGGATTTTCTGCTACCGACAGCGCCGCAGCATGGGCCAGGCGATTGCTTGAGCCAACCACAAATGTGCTGAAAGTAAACTTTTTATTCAGTCCATTTTCTTCATGACTGTGGTAGCCATTTGTGGCCCTGGACGTGGGTTTGCTGCCCCCCTCTGCCTCTCCCCGGTTGAGCACCGCAGGTGGGGGCGCAATTAATTCATCAGACCAGACGACGAAGCGAAGCTGTGCCTTTTGGCCAATGACGGCCGAAAGTGTGCGTAAGATGGTGTCCCGCAGTCGGTTTTCCAACCAATCTTTGGCATAGTCATTGCGCACGCCAATCACGTATTCGTTGTTTTCATACGAAATAAGTCTGGCTCCCTTCAGCCACGTGTTAAATGTGGCTTTGGTCATTTGCAACTCCAGTTCCCCTAACGTTGCTTTCCATGCTTGTTCAGGTGCAATCATGCTGATACCTTATTCCCAATCGTTCTCACCGCTTCTAGAATTTCAGACAAGGGTCGCATCAAGGGCGCATGAACCATAGGCGCGAATAGCGGCGAAGACGCCCAAGGGTAAAAGTCTGATTTGTCTGAAGGGGTTGCTTAACCGCTGCTTATACAATGGCTCCAGCAACTACCTGCGGAAACTGGCGGAGAATCAGGTGCGTTGCTTTTTGCGAAAGAGTCATCGCCCACTAAAAAATGACATAGGGGCACAACGGTGTCTACATTCTAACAAAGCGTGGGAGGGAGAGCAATGCAAATGACGTAAATTTCCCTTAAAAGGTTGGAAATTTTTAGGTTGGCGCAACCTTAAAAATTTGCAAAATTTTAACATTTCCCGCTTGACAAACAACGGCCGTTACCAAACTTGGGGGTACTATGGTGAGCTATTTCCCATATTTGTGCAGAACAAATGTTCACTTTTGTGACCCCATATATGCTTGTTGTTTGGTAGAAAGCGTATTCACGGTCATATTTTGTGCCGGCTAATGCACAGTTTGTCATTAGCGTTAACCGTTTGTTTTCATCGTAGTTTTGTGCCTGTAACGCAGGTTACCAAACCTGCGCGCACCAACCAGGTTTGGTAACCTGGGCTACACTTACAGGCGGCGGTCGGCGGTCATTTTCAGGGGAGCAAGAGCTGTTGATGAGAACGTGCCTGAGCGAACGCGAATTCACTTATTTTCTTGGTATAATGATATTGGCGGCTTGCAAAAAATGCACAAGCCCGTCGTGAGGAGCAACTATGACCACAAAAAAAAGAACAATCATTATCAGTCTGACGCTCGTTTTGCTGATCGCCAGTGTGGGAATTGCTGCGGCAATGATGATTCCCGCGGCCGATCGGCTGTTGACTCAGTCGCTGGAGACGTTGGAAGCCGTTACCGATGGCCATGCAGTGCTGGAGATTCAGGCTTCTTTGCCTGACCAGAGCATGAACGGTACGGTGGAAGTGTGGGGGAAGTTGGCCATGGGGCCGAACGGGGAGCCAGGCCTGCGCCTGCAGGTGTTGGCGGCCGGTGAAGCAGAGTTTGTGGGAATTACGGCCGTTACCAACGGCACGGAATTCTGGCTCTACTATCCGCTCAGCAACACAGTCATCATCGGCACAGCCGCAGAAATGGCCGACCTGCTGGTAGCCAAACTGGTAGAGCATGAGGGGGAACGGCCGCACAATGAAGCCATCCCCTTTGACCCGGCGCAACTGCCGCAAACTCCTGCCGAAGCTGTGGCTAAGTTACTGGAGTACGTAACGGCCGAACGGCGTGGCAGTGTGGCGATGGCTGGCGTTACCGCTTATCAGCTACGCCTGGTCCCCATTGCTGAAAAACTGCCGGAAGAGCTGCGTGTTGCTGGTGGCTACCTGAACCTTTGGCTGCGCACCAGCGATCAGTTGCCCCTGGGTATCGAGTATACGCAAGGCGCATTTGCTTCTGGCAAAATCACCGCCAGCCTGGCAGAAATCAACACTGGTCTGGATGACGCTATTTTCACGCTTGACATTCCCGCCGGGGCCGAAGTAATTAAAGCCATAGACTTACTGGCAATGGCAGAGGCCGCTTACGCCGCGAAGGCCGCCGAGATGGTGACACCGGCCGATTTTGTACCGCTGACGCCCGCTTATGTGCCTGAAGGTGCGTTGCTGGCGGAAATCTCGACCATCGGTGGCGCGGTCGTGCAGCGCTATGCCCTGGCAGACGGCCGTTCCTTCTTTGTGGCGCAGGGCGCATCTATGCCGCTGAACCCACCCGCTGAAGCTACCCAAGAGGATGCCGTAACGGTACGTGGCACAGCAGGTACTCTTTTCCGCAATGAAGCTGGCAATCGTGCTTTGCTTTCCTGGAGCGAAGATAGCTTTGTCTTTCTCATTGGTGGCGATATTGCGCCCGAAGAGGCGCTAAACGTCGCCGATTCTTTGCGTTAAGTGAGCGATTTGAGGGTGGAGAGTGGAGGCCGTCTGTCTCTGCTCTCCACTTTTTACGCTTGAATTGTTACCCTCCCACGCCTTCTACCCCAGTTATGAGCGAAACAATCAAACTATCGGCATTGGAACGCCATTTCCAGCGAGGGGAAACGGCCGTACACGCCCTGCGTAACATTAACCTAACGATCCCCCGCGGTGAATTTGTGGCCCTGGTGGGACCATCCGGCTCTGGCAAATCTACCCTGCTCAATTTGTTGGGGGGGCTGGATCGCCCCTCGGCCGGAGAGCTATGGCTAAACGGCACACCCTTGCACAACGCCGATGACAATGCGCGTACGCGCCACCGCAAGGAGCAGGTTGGCTTCATTTTTCAGAGCTTTAATCTGCTGCCGCGCTTGACGGCGCTGGAAAATGTGGCTGCGCCCCTGATGCTGGCCGGCGTCCCCAAGGCAGAGCGCGAGGCGCGCGCGCGTGCCTTGCTGGAGCGGGTGGGCCTGGGTCATCGCCTGGACCATTACCCGGCAGAGCTTTCTGGTGGGGAGCAGCAGCGCACGGCCGTTGCCCGTGCCCTCATTCACAACCCTGCCCTCATCTTGGCGGATGAACCGACCGGCAATCTGGATTCTGCCACCGGCGAATCCATCATGTCGCTGCTCAAGGCGCTGAACCGTGAACAGGGCATTACCCTGATTGTCGTTACCCATGACCCGGACGTGGCCGCCTATGCTGACCGCATTGTGCGCCTGCGAGATGGGGAAATTATGGCCATCGAGGAAAACGGCCGTCAAGAGCCGACCGCGCCTCTGTTAAACGGTGGGCTAGAAAACGCGCCTGCAAAAAGGGGAGGGCTAAACCTGCGTGATATTTTGCAATCGGCGTTGCGCAACCTGGGGCGGCGCCCGGTGCGCAATGCGCTCACGGCTGGTGGGGTGCTCATTGGCATTGTTACGCTGGTGGCTATGGTCTCCTTTGGCGTAGGCGTGCAGCGTGAAGTGCAGCGCAACTTTGCCATGGTTGGCCTGGAAAATATCTTCGTCAGCCCGCAGTTCAGTGAAGGGGACGGCTTTGACCCCTTTGCCCGCCCCAGGCCGCAGACGCCACTGACGCCAGACATTGTGGCACAAATTAGCGCCATTCCTGGTGTGGCGGGCGTCACGCCGCTGCTTTCGCTGCCTTCGGGCATGGATATAACGCTTACAGCAGGTGCCCGGGAGGCGATTCCGGTGCGCATTGCCAGCGGCGGGGGAACGCCTTTTAATTTTGGCCCGCCCGCTCGTTCTGGCATGTTGGCCGGGCAGACGCCTACGGATCTGGGTGAAGGGGTGTTGCTGGTGGCGGCGCTGGCGGATGAACTGAAAGCGGCCAATGAAAGTTATGCTGATCTGCTTGGCCGTCCGGTAGTGATTACGGTTAAGCTGCCGCGCGGCGAAACGGCCGACTTTGCCAGCCGCATCGTAGGGGTGCAGGATGGCTTTGCCCGCCGCTCTATTGACGTTGGCCTGGCGGAGCGCGAGGCGATGGTGGCCTGGTGGTTTAACCGGCCAGATTATTTACAGACAGAAGGGTATAATCAGCTTGTGGTGCGCGCCGCTGATTTGGGTGTGGTAACGGCCGTTTCTGCTGCCATTCGTGAGCTAAACCTGCAAGCTCAATCGCTTGATGCCATTTTGGACGCTGCCAATCAGGTGTTGGCCTTGTTGCAGGCATTGCTGGGTTCTGTGGGCGGCCTGGCGTTGCTGGTGGCGGCCCTGGGTGTTGCCAACACCATGATGATGGCCATTTACGAACGCACGCGCGAGATTGGCGTGCTAAAAGCACTGGGCGCGTCGGCGCGCGAAATTCGCCGCATGTTCACCGTAGAAGCGGGCCTGATTGGCCTGATTGGTGGTGTGTTTGGTCTGATTTTTGGCACGCTTTTGGGTAAACTGGTAGATTGGATTGCACATCGCTTTTTGGTGAACGAGGGCGTTACCGGCGTTGGTCCGCTTTCGATTGTGCCCTGGTGGCTGGCGCTGGGGGCGCTGCTGTTTGCCACGCTGATTGGCATTTTGGCCGGGCTATACCCGGCCGCGCGCGCGGCGCGCCTGGACCCGGTGACGGCGCTGCGCCACGAGTAGCGTGATGTAACGCAAACAACCAGTTTGCGTAAAGCGACCATTGGAGGTAAGGATGAATCCGCTTGATTTGGGGAAAGGTGTGTGGAAGGGAGCAAAAGCTGGCGGCATTCTGGCGGGAACGGCCGTTGCCGGAGGGATTGCCTACAGTCTATTTGGTGTCAACCACATGGTAGACCTGCCGCCGGCCATGGCCGCCGAGCAGCGCCACTTGCCAACAGACAGCGTGGGGCGCATCAGTTATTACGTGGATGATTCAGCCGCAGGCGTCCCGTTAGTGCTGATCCACAGCATCAATGCTGCCCCAAGCGCGCACGAAGTGCGGCCGTTGTTTACCCATTATCGCGACCGCAGACCGGTGTATGCCCTGGACTTGCCCGGCTTTGGCTTCTCTGAACGTTCGCGTCGCCGCTATACGCCGCAGCTATTTAAGCAGGCGATTCTCGAATTTTTGCGCCGCGAGCTGAACTCACCTGCCGATCTGGTTGCCCTTTCCTTGAGTAGCGAGTTTGTTGCTATGGCGGCGCTGGTGGAGCCGCAGCGAGTGCGCACGCTGGCGCTGATTTCTCCTACGGGGTTGAATGCCACAGACGTAGATGTGCCGGAGACGGCCGTTTATGGCCTGTTTTCTTTTCCTCTCTGGAGCCAGCCTATTTATGATTTGCTGACGTCACGCGCCAGCATTCAGCTCTTTTTGGGCAAAAGCTTTGTGGGGGAGCCGCCACAGCAGTTCCTCGATTATGCGTATGCCACCGCTCATCAGCCGGGGGCGCGCTTTGCGCCGCTGGACTTTTTATCTGGGGCGTTGTTTACCAAAGGGGTGCGCACGGCCGCATACGAAAAGCTCACCCAGCCAACGCTGATTATTTATGACGAAGACCCGAATGTGCGTTTTGACCGGTTAGCCGACCTGTTGCAGCAGAATCGCCGTGTAACGGCCGTGCGCATTCAGCCAACGCGCGGCCTACCTCACTGGGAGCGGCTGCCAGAAACAACCGCTGCCCTGGAACGTTTTTGGGCTTCCGTGTAGCTATTCGTTAGCAATTTGCAATCAGCGTATAATTACGTTGCCCCCCGGAAAGAGAGACAACAAATGGCGGTAAGAGTTATCTACCTGCTGCGACACGGCCAGGAAGACCGCGAAAATCGTCCCGATGAATTAGGCGGCAGTCTGACTGCTGTGGGCATCGCTCAGGCCCAGGCTACGGCGGAACATCTGCGTTACACTGCCTTTGATGTCGTTTACGTCAGCACCCTGCGCCGCGCGCAGGAAACGGCCGATCTGATCGTGTCTCATCACCCTACTGTGCCTGTGGAAAAAACGGCCGATCTGGTTGAAAGCGTTCCCTCTATCCCGGCCATGCTGCTTGACGTAGTGAAAGACCTTTCCTCAAAACAAATTGCTGCGGAGCAGCAGCGCATTGCAGCGGCGTTTAGCCGCTTTTTTGTGCCGGCGCCCGGCGAGGATGACGTGCAAGACCTCATCATTTGCCATGGCAATCTGATTCGCTACTTTGTTTGTCGCGTGTTGGCAGCGTCCCTGGATATGTGGGTGAACCTGGAAATCGCTAATTGTGGGATCAGTCGCGTGGAGGTGCGGCCAAACGGCCGTATGGTGCTGGTAGCGCATAACGAGCATCACCACATCCCGCCCAAGTATTACACCTATAGTTAGGGTAAAGGGCATAGGGCAGACGATCTTTACAAATTTGACCACAGACCGCAGACGGCGGTCAGCAGTCAACGGTCCGCCTCTGCGGTCGGCTGTCGTTTTCACAGAAGCCGTTACTGGTTGGCTGGTTGCTGCTCCAGGTCGGCCAGAATGGTGGGCAGTTGGGCAGCCATTGCCTGCCTGCCCAGGGCTATCAGTTCGTCTCGCCTGTCGAAGCGGACGTAGGTCTTCCCAGACAGGTCTGGCACCACGAGCACATCTGCCCCCTGTAGTCCGCCCGAATGTTCCACCATAATTTCCACGGCAGCCAGGCCACGCCCCAGTGGCCCTAGGAGCGGCCACTGGGGCGCATGGCGAAACACATCCACGGCAATGACGTACTCGGCCCCCAGGCTGCGCACCACGCCAATGGGCAGGTTGTTCGAGATACCCCCATCGCAGAGCAGACGGCCGTTCAGGCGCACGGGGCAGACCACGCCGGGCACAGAACAACTGGCGCGAATGGCCGGCGCCAGGGGGCCACGCTCCAGCACCACCGGTTCTCCCGTTTCCAGATCGGTGGCGACGGCGGCAAAGGGGATAGCCAGGTCTTCAAAATAGAGGTGGCCAAAGAGGGAAGTGAGCCACTCCTCTAGCTTGTCAAACGAAATCAGGCCATCACCAGACAGGGTGGGGCGAGCAATTTGCTGCCAATGCATTTGTTGCGAAAGGCGGGCTATATGTGCCACCTTTATGCCGGTGGCATAGGCTGCGCCCAAAATCGCGCCTACGCTGGCGCCGGCAATGGCGCTGATGGGAATCTGCGCCTGATCTAGCACCTCCAGCACCCCTAGGTGGGCAAACCCACGCACCACGCCACCGCTCAGCGCCAACCCGATTTTTTTACGGCCGTTTCCCATCATCCTTGCTCACTACACCCCCTACCTGACCGGCTGGCATTCCGCATTAACCCGGCCAGGCCGTATCTAGCGTTTTGCTGCAATTGACCAGCTCAATGGCAGCTTTAGGCGTTTTTAATATCTTCAACAAATTGCCCTTCAGCTTTAGCTGGCGTCCCGTGAGGGCACGAATAGGGTCAAGCTGTCCTTCAATAACCCGCTTCCAGGTGGCCAGGGGGGCCGCAAGCTGGAATTCGGCGTTTATCTCGTCCTCACTGGCCAGTTCGCGCGCGCCACGGCAAGAACCGTGCCACAGGTCCATGTACAGATAAACCGTTTTCCCCCCGACATTCTCGATTGCAAAAACCAGGTCGCCCTCCCACTTTTCCGCTGCTTTCTGGTAGGCGGCGTGTTGATTGAGCGCCGTGCATAACGTTTTGATCCACTCATCACTGGGAAAGAGAATGCTCATAGAAGTGCCTCCTCAGAAAATGACCGCCGACGGCGAACTGCTGACGGCTGCCCTGCGTTCCATTTTCATTCATCGTGGTGTGCCCCGCTCATGGGGAGCTCCTTGAGGTATGGGTTATCAAGGTTGGGAATGCACTCATTATATCACTGGCTATCGCTTCGAGAAAAGTGCGATGCACAGCACAGGGCAATGCGGTCAAATCAGTGCGCTAAATTGAAAACTGCTGCGGGGAAAATGGTCAGCTTGACGGCCGTTTCTGCGATTGATACCATACCTGTGCAACACAACCGAACCACGCAGCGTTGTTTTGTGAAACTTTCACAAAGCAAAGGATAGGCATGAGCATTTTGTCCCGGTTTAACAGAGGCAAAACAGCGTTAGTGCTGGCAGGTGGGGGGCTAACTGGCGCTGTCTACGAAATTGGCGCTTTGCGCGCCATTGACGATCTCCTGGTTAATCGCACGGTCAACGATTTTGACATCTACGTGGGAACCAGCGCCGGGGCGCTTGTTTCCACCCTGCTGGCAAACGGCATGAGTCCCAAGGCCATGCTAGAAGTTGTCAGTGGTACCCATCCAGAGATAGAACCGATCGGCCGTCATCACATTTTCCACTTCAATGCCTGGGAGATTTTACGGCGCACGGCCGACCTGCCGCGCAAGCTGCTGCAGGCGTGGGCGCACTATGCGCGCAACCGCAGCGATATGACCCTGTTTGACCTTGTCTGGTCACTGGGGGAGTCGTTGCCATCGGGCATCTATGACAACAGTGCCCTTAGCAATTACCTGCATCACTCGCTGCTAAAAGCAGGGTACAGCGACAGTTTTCATGAACTGGAGAAGGAGCTATACATCATTGCCACCGATTTAGACAGTGGGGAACGCGCCATCTTTGGTTGCGGGGAAATGAACGATGTGCCTATTTCCCAGGCGGTGGCTGCTTCGAGCGCTGTGCCGCTGGTATATAAGCCGGTGCGTATTGGCCAGCGGGAATACATTGATGGCGGCATGCGCGGCAATGCCAGCATAGACCTGGCCATTGAGCGTGGGGCAGAACTGGTTATTTGCATCAATCCATTGGTGCCGTTTGACAATCGCCTGCACAACAGTATTCCCTTTTTGGGTCATCGCGGCGGCTATCTGAGCGAGAAGGGGGTGCAGGGTGTCGGCAATCAGGTGCTGCGTATTATGATGCACGCCGGATTGAATTATCACATCAAACAACTGCGTCGGATGCACCCCGACGTGGATATTATTTTGATCGAACCGCGCATGGATGATTACCAGATGCACTTTTACAACATTATGCGCTATTCGGCGCAGTTGACCATTGCGCAGCATGGCTTCGAGTCGGTCACGCTGGACCTGGCGGAAGATTACCAGCGTTACAAGGATACGCTGGCGCGGCACGGGATTGCCATTAGCCGTCGCCTGGTCATTGAGGAGTTGGCGGCAATCAGGCAGTCGAGGTATGACTCGCGCGTGGTGCGGCAGATTTTGTCCTCGCGCGCGGCTGACTATGAGCGGCGCGACACGCCCGCACGCAGGCTCAATGGGGTGTTGAGCGAGCTGGAGCTGGTGCTGGAGCACATGAATGAAGTACAAAGAGTGCCGCAGCCGGAAGGCGTGTGTTGATGCGATGTTATAGCAGGGTAATGAGGATGGCCAGCAGGAGTAGCCCCGCGGCGATGAATAAGGGCAGGCGGTTTTCTCGCAGCGCTAGCCAGAGGGACAACGGCCGTTCGGCGGCAAGGGGTTTGTCGGGGCGGCGTGTTTTACCTGCTAGTGCCTGACGAAATTCGCTGATGCTAGACGGCCGTTCGTTGGGGTGCATTTCCATTGCCCACATGATCGCTTCAGAGACGTGTGTCTGTATGTCTGGATTGAGCAGATGCGGGGGGCGCAGGATGCCCGGCTGCAGGAAGCGATAGCGCGCGTCTGGTGGTGGCACGTCGGTTAGCAGGTGGTAGAGCGTAGCGCCGAGCGCATAAATATCGCTGCGCACGTCAGTATGGCTGCTGTCGCCGCCATATTGTTCTAAGGGGGTGTAGCGGGCTGTGCCGCGCCCCTGGACGACGGTGATCGTGCGGCTGTCATCGGGAGCCATCAGCTTGACCAGACCAAAATCAACCAGCTTGATGCGGTTGTCTGGCGTGAGCTTGATGTTGGCGGGTTTGATGTCGCGGTGCAGCACGGGCGGATTTTGTCGGTGCAGATAGTCGAGCGCATCCATGATTTGCGCCGCCCAGGAAAGGACGGTTTCGCCGCGGAGCAAACGGCCGCTTTCCCGCTCTTCGCTCAATATCTGCTGCAAATCTTTACCCGGCACATAATCCATCACCAGGTATTCCCGCCCCCCATCGGCAAAAAAGTCAGACACTTTGGGCAGATTGGGGTGGTCTAGCTGAGCGAGAATGCTGGCCTCGCGCAGGAACTGTGCCTGCATCTGTGCGACTGTTTCTGGTGAGCTATTGGAATCGGGTTGCACCTCTTTGATGGCGCACAGTCGTCCTGGTAAGCGTAAATCTTCAGCGCGATAAACGCTGCCCATGCCCCCCCGACCGACAATGTTGGTCAGGCGGTAACGATTGCGTAGAATAGTGCCATCTGTTAGCGGTGGTAGCATGGTGCATGTATTATACAAAGTGGTGGACGGCTTTCCAGAAGAAGGATGGGGGGCAAACGGTGTTTGCCCGGCAAGTTGTGCGCCGGGGCGTACGCAAAAGGATAGAGGGACTGATGGATGAGAAAGCAGTTTTGATTGCGCGCGAAGGGATGCTTGATGGCCAGCAGTGGACGCTTGACCGGGATGAGTTTGTCATTGGTCGCGGCAGTGATTGTCAACTGATTTTGCCCGAACGGCAGGTCTCGCGCTATCACGCCAAAATTTGCTTTGAAAACGGCCGCTACCTGCTCGAAGACCTGGGCAGCAAAAATGGCACCCATCTCAACGGACAGCCTATCAGCGGGCGCGTGCCGCTGCAAGATGGGGACGAAATTTCTGTGGCCCTGGCGGTGAAGCTGGTGTTTGTGGGTACAGACGCTACCGTGCCCCTGACTTTTGATCCCCCGCGCCGCGGCGGGAATCTGACAATAGACCCGGCCCAGCGTGTGGTATACATCAATGGCAAAGAGCTAGACCCCCCCCTTTCCCTGGCGCAGTTCCGCCTGCTGGAGCTGCTTTATGAGGCGGATGGGGCGGTATGCAGCCGCGATAATATTGTAGATGTGGTCTGGCCGGGCACGGATGGCCTGGGGGTTTCTGAACAGGCGATTGATGCGCTGGTGCGCCGCCTGCGTGACCGACTGGCAGAATTGGATGATTATAACTACGTGGTCACGGTGCGCGGGCACGGCTTCCGCCTGGATAATGAGCCGCACTAGAAAGCGTGAAACGTGAAGGGGCGGTATCACGTTTCACGCCTTCACATTTCACGTTTTAGGCCGCTACGCGAGCGCGGATCATCTCTTTGACAGCCTGGAAACGGCCGTTTAGCTCTTCTTGTCCCATCCCCTTAATCTGCCCTTCTACGGCTTCTAACATTTTTAGCAAATTAGTGTTCACGTACTGCTGGTTTTTGTCCAGGATGTGGGCGCGATCAACGGCCGTATCCGCTTCTAGCAGTTGATTCAGCAGCAAAATTTCTGGCGGGTACTGGCTTTCTACGGCCTGCATGATCAGCGCCTGAATTTGTGTCAGCGTTTGCAGCAGGCGATTGTCCCCCTTTTGTTCCGCCTGGGCTATGTTGTTGGCCAGCACATACATGAAGGCGTCATCGAAGGCGTCCATGTTCTGGCGCACGGCCGTTGGCAGGTCTGGCGCCTGCACCAGTTGATTCAATAAGTTAGCGGCTTCTGTCAACATCCGCTGAGATTCCTGACGGATGGCATCTTGCGCCTTTACCAGGTTGTCGCGTAACTGAGTCAACTTCTGCGCCGTCACATTGTCCCCGGCGCTTTCGCGCTTTTCTATTTCTGCCGTAATCAGGGCAAAAAATTCATAGCTCAGCGCTCCCTGCACCGCATTTAGCAGGCTTTGTACGGTGCGCTCATCCTCCAGATTTTTCAGGATGTGCGCCAGCAGCACCTCCGGCGTCAGCCCACCCGCCTTTTTGGCCTCGCGGTTCAGGGCGTGCAGCGCCAGTTGCTGCTTTTCCAACTGTCGCCCGGCGGCCGTTTCGCGCATCAGTTGGGCGCGCAAATTCGTCAGCTTCACCAGCTCTTTGTCTTGCTGCGTTTGCTGCGCCATATCCATGTACTGTTGCAGCATGGCAAAGAATGTCTCATCAATTTCTCGCTCACGTTGCTTGAGCAAGTAGCTGATCACGTCTTTGTCAGCGCGCATCAGCGTATTCAGCAGTTCGGCTTGCTTGCGCTGCCGCTCGATCATTTCTTTGGTAATACCTTCGGTGACCAACACGTTTTCATAGAACGTTTGCATGCTCAGCACCGTTTGCGGCTGGAAGAGGTAGGCCTTGCGCTTTTCTAGCGGCAGGCTGTCTATGACCTGGCGCGTCATCCGGCCGATCAGTTGCTCGCGCTGCAGGTGATTCATGTGAATTTCTTGGGGAATGTAGACCATAAATAGCTCATGCGCTGAGTCATGATACACCATCGGCGTTGCCATCTGTCCCCCTGCGCCGCAGCGTGGGCAAACGGCCACGTTTAACTGCCCGGTGAGCAATAGCTGCTTCAGATTGGGATTTTGGTCTATGTTAATGACCTGATGGATTTCGGCCGTATAGGGCGTCCCACATTGGGGACATTGAAGTTGGGTTTTCATAATGTCTCCGCTCACTGTCTTGGTAAGGAAAAAGTAAAGGTAGCGCCGGGGCCATCAGGGTTATTGCTGAACCAGATACGGCCGTTGTGCGCCTCGATGATGGCTTTAGTCAGGAACAGCCCCAGGCCGGTTCCTTCGGTTTTGCGGCTGAGGGCATTGTCTAGCCGCGAGAACTTCTGAAAAATGCGGTGCTGCTCATGTTCAGGAATGCCGATACCCGCATCGCGCACAGACAGGGTGACGTAGCCGCTATGCACCTCACCGCTGACCACAATCTCCCCGCCATCTGGTGAATACTTAATGGCATTGCTGAGTAGATTATTCAAGGCCTGCCCCAGGCGGCGTTCATCCCCATAGATGGTTGGGAAGTCTGGGGGAAAGTTGAGGCGAAAGGTGTGGCTGCTGCTGGCGGTGCTGAATTTACGCACCGCTTCTGCAGCAAGTTTTGCCAGATTAACGTCTTCATGAATTTCCAGGTTAAACGTGCCAGCCTGCAAACGCGACGCTTCGAGCAGGTTGTCTATCAGACTGGTGAGATTATCCGCCTCTTCTTCAATAACGGCGAGAGATTCAGCCAAAATCTCAGGTGACCAGTGCGCATCTTGCCGGCGCAGGGTTCCGGCGTAGCCTTTGATGATGGAAACGGGTGTTTTCAGCTCGTGGCTGACGACGGAGATGAAGGTCTTTTGCAGCGCTTCTTCCTCGCGGTAGCGGGTCAGGTCACGCACGTTGGCGATGATGTCGGTCATACGGCCGTTTTCATCCATCAGTGGGGCATAGGTGATGCTGAGGCTGATGTGGTCTTGCACCGGCTGGTAATACGCCTTATGCGGGCGCAAAAATTCCCCTTCCACATGCAAATGGGCTGCGCCTGGCAGTGGCCAGCCATTCTGCAGCGCCGCATGCAGGTCCCCATCGCTGCGCAGGCTGCGCCAGCGAATCACCTCATCATGGTGGCGGCCAATGGCGTCGCTGGCGCGCCAGCCCGTCATCTGGCTAAGCGCTTTGTTAAACACCGTAATGATGAGTTCCGGATTCAGGATCATCACACCATCGGCGCTTTGCTCTAGAATGGCGCCCAGCCGCTGTTTTTCTTGATTAATCTGCTGATAGAGCCGTGCGTTTTTTACGGCAATGGCCGCCTGCTCGGCAAAACTTTGTAGTAGCTTGGCCGCATCTTCAACGAAGACGTAATTGCCTGCCTGGAACACGTAGATCAGACCGATGACTTCATCACGGCTGATCATGGGTAGGCGTAAGACTTTGGTCAGCCCCAGGTTAGCCCGCCGTGCCACTTCATTTAGCCGCTGTGTCAGTTCGGGGATAATTTCGTGTTCGTGTCCTTCGCGGTAGGGAAGGCCGCGCATCAGGGGGGCAAAGTGGTCCACCAGGTGCGGGGGAATGCCATAAACGGCCGCCACGCGAAACGTCTCCATGCTTGGCTCAACCAGCACGATCATGCCTGCACGCCCGGAAACCAGTTCTACCGAGGCTTGCAGAATCAGGCGCAGCAGATCGTGCAGGTCTAATTCCGCCGTGAGCGCCCGCGTGATTGCCAGCAAGTATTCTCTTTGTAGGACGCGAATGTCCACCAGTGCCCGTGCCATGGATGATTCCTGTTGCAGAAGGGTGACGAGTGCAGGATGAAAGATGAAAGGTGTTGCCGTTGTCTGTTTATCTGTTTTGCTTAGCTGGTGATTGTAGCATACTCACTGTTAGAGTGACAGCCAATAGGGTGTGTAAAACCTGTCAGCTTTTGCCGTTTATGTTACTATTGCGGGCTTGAGGATAGTGAGGGGTTAGCATGATGGCAAGTGAACGTTTGCAAGAAGCAGCTTATTTGCGTGAAAGTCAGTATCAGGATTCCACATTCCTCATGGCACGGGCACGATTACACAGCCGCTTTAGCACGGCCGTTACTGGCTGGCATACCTGGGTTTTCAATCACCTCTCTCTGGCAGGAAATGAGCAGGTGCTGGAGTGTGGTTGTGGGGTGGGCTGGCTGTGGCGCAGTAACCTGATGCGGCTGCCGGCGGCGTGCCGCATTACCCTGACAGACCTTTCGTTGGGCATGGTAGCAGAGGCGCACGCGGCGCTGGCGCATGTGCCGCACTTTGCCTTTCAAACGGCCGATATTCAGCACCTGCCCTTTGCCGATGAGTCTTTTGATGTGGTAATTGCCAATCATGTGCTTTATCACGTGTTGGATATTCCCCAGGCGCTGCAAGAGGTGCGGCGGGTGTTGAGGCAGAACGGCCGTTTCTATGCCGCGACCAATGGCGCAGCCCATATGCGTGAGCTGCGGGAGATGTACATGGAAGCAATGCGCTACATTGGCGTAGATGCTGGCGAAAGTGGACTGTTGGTTATTCCCCTATCTCCATTTCGGTTGGAAAATGGCGCGTCGCTGTTGGCACCTTTTTTTGCCGGCGTGCAGTTGCTGCTCTATGAAGACAGCCTGCGCGTCACGGAGGTGCAGCCCTTGATAGACTACGCATTTTCTTTTCCAGAGGCGCGCACTTTGCTCACGCCTGCCCGTCTGTCGCGCATTCGCCAGTTCGTAGCTGACCAGATGACGGCCGCCGGGGGGGTGTTGCACATTACCAAAGCGGTGGGCATGTTCGTGGGGGTGAAGAAAGTATGATAGCTGCTGGAGAGCTGGCGCCGCTGTTTACGGCAACGGCCGTTTACTTTGAACGTCCCTTTTCCCTGCAAGCCTGGCGCGGCCAGCCGGTGCTGCTGCTGTTTGTAGATTACCAGACAGCGCGGCAAACAGAGGAAGTGGCGCGCGCGCTGCGCCGCGTTTATCCCAGCTACACGGAGTTGCTGCTGCCTATCATTGTCAATTTGCAGGCCGTGCCTAAACCGATGCAGGGTTTTGCCCGCACCGTGATGGAAAGCACCCTGCGCGCAACGCTCAAGCAAATTCCAGATGGCGTTGACCCGGCCAATCACCTGCTGATTTTACCGGATTGGCGCAACGAAATCGGCCGTGCTTATGGCGTAAGCGGGGCGGGGCAGCAGATGGCGCTGGTGTTGGTGGATGAAAACGGCCGTGTACGCAACACCTACCAGGGGCCACAACCCACCCAAAACGCCCTCACCCTCATCTCTTCCCTGCGCTGAAGCCATCCCACCCATTTAGCATGCCCAAGCTGCGGCATGGTTCAAAGCAGCTTTACAACTTTGACCGCAGATGGCCGACTGCTGACCGCAGACGGCTGTGTTTTGCCAATATCGTGGTCGGTGGTCGGCGGTCATTTTCAAAGGAGATTCACAATGGAATACACACAATTAGGTAGAACCGGTTTACAAGTCAGCCGCCTGTGCCTGGGAACCATGAACTTTGGCCCGTTCACCGATGAAGCAGAAAGCTATGCCATCATGGACCAGGCGTTGGAAATGGGCATCAACTTTTTCGATACCGCCAACGTCTATGGCTGGAAGCTGGGCGAAGGTGTGACAGAGCAGATCATTGGTCGCTGGTTTGCCCAGGGCGGAGGACGGCGCGAGAAAACGATTATTGCCACCAAGGTATACGGCCGTATGGGGGAATGGCCCAATCAATCCCGCCTTTCTGCGCTGCACATCAAGCGCGCCTGCGAAGAAAGCCTGCGCCGCCTGCAAACGGACACCATTGACCTGTACCAGATGCACCACATAGACCGGAACACCCCCTGGGAAGAAATCTGGCAGGCCATGGAGCAGTTGGTGCGTGAAGGAAAGGTGCTGTACGTGGGCAGCAGCAACTTTGCCGGTTGGCACATTGCCCAGGCCAACGAAGCAGCCAAAGCGCGCCACTTCATGGGGCTGGTTTCTGAGCAGAGCCTGTATAATCTGAACGCGCGCATGGTGGAGCTAGAGGTGCTGCCGGCCTGTCTGCATTATGGCCTGGGGATGATTCCCTGGAGTCCGCTGGCAGGCGGGCTGCTGGGGGGTGTGCTGCAAAAAATTGAATCGGGACGTCGCACCAATGAGCGGCTGCAAAAAGAGATAG
The DNA here is from genome assembly GCA_937943625.1 of uncultured Anaerolineae bacterium. GTDB lineage: Bacteria > Chloroflexota > Anaerolineae > Promineifilales > Promineifilaceae > JACSRF01. Next base: position 63,371 of record CALEAD010000032.1, read on the forward strand.
AAAAGCGACGTCCGCAGCTAGAGCAGTGGGAGGCGTTCTGCGCCGAAATGGGAGAACAGCCCGCCGACGTGGCGCTGGCCTGGCTGCTACATCAGAAAGGTGTCACAGCGCCCATCATCGGCCCGCGCACGATGGCGCAGTTGACCGGCAGCACCCGCGCTTTGGAGATCAGGCTTGGTGAAGCAGAATTGGCTAAATTAGATGAAATCTGGCCTGGCCCCGGTGGCCCGGCGCCAGAGGCTTATGCGTGGTAGAAGAATTGTTGAGTGGGGAGTGGTTTTGTGCCTGCTCTTTGCCACTCCCCATTCCCCACTTCTAATTTGCCACTCTCTACTATCCCCCCACGCGCTTGACTGTGTACCCCTGTTTTTGCAATTCGGCAACAACGATGTCACGGTGATCGCCCTGAATCTCAATAACGCCATCGCGCACTGTGCCGCCGCTGCCGCATTTGCGTTTTAGTTCTGTGGCTAACTGCGTCAGTCTGGCTTCGTTCAGCGGCAGCCCGGTGATGATGGTGACGCCTTTGCCCTTGCGCCCTTTGGTCTCGCGCCCTACGCGCACGATGCCATCTTTGGGCGGTGAGGAGGTGGGGGCAACGGCCGTTTTCTTGCGCGGACAGGTGCATTTGTCCACCGGCTGGCGGCAGTCTGGGCACATTTCGCCCCAGTCGGTTGAGTAAACCAGCTTACCCTTCATGTATTCTACATGCTTCCATAGAGCAATAGCCCGATTAAGTCTGGTGTCAGGTTACCCGTGACCCGCTTGCTTTTGCGTGACGATGGTATTTACGGCCGTTACCTCTTCCGTCGTTAATTGCCAATCTGCGGCTTTGGCGTTGGCTCGCAGGTGTTCCAGCTTTGTCAGCCCAGAGATGACTGAGCAGACGGTAGGCTGTGCCAGCAGCCAGGCGTGCGCCAGTTCTGATAGGGTGCGTTCGCGTTCTGCAGCCCAGGCGCTTAGCTTTTCGATGATGGTGTAATTGGCGTCGGTCATGTATCCTTGTACATAGCTGCTGCGCTCCCCGCGCGAGCCGGGTGGCGCGCCTTCGCCCCGCCTATACTTGCCAGTTAGAAAGCCGCCTGCCAGGGGAAAGTAGGGGATGAAACCGATGCCGTGCGCCTGGCAGTAAGGAATCACTTCCTTTTCCACTTCGCGCTCCAGCAGGTGGTAGTGTGATTGTACTGTCACAAAAGCGGACCAGCCCTGGAATTCGGCCAACAGGTTGGCCTTGGCCAGTTGCCAGGCGGCATATTCTGATGCGCCGATGTAGCGCACTTTGCCGCTGCGCACCAGGTCATCCAGGGCGCGCATGGTTTCGGCAATTGGGGTTTTGTCGTCCCAGCGGTGCATCTGGTACAGGTCTATGTGGTCGGTTTGCAGGCGGCGCAGGCTGGCTTCGACGCCGTTCATGATGTGGTAGCGGGATGTGCCATAGTCATTGGGACCGTCGCCGGTTTTGAAGTAGACTTTGGTGGCGACGACGAAGCGATCCCATTTGCCTTTGAGGGCGTTGCCAAGAGTCACTTCGGAACGGCCGTTTTGGTAAACGTCGGCCGTATCAATAAAGTTGATGCCCAGGTCCAGGGCAGCGTCTATCACGTCATACACACCTTGCTGATCGAGCGGGCCGCCAAACTGGTTGGTTCCCATGCCGATGACTGAGACGCGCACGCCGCTATTGCCAAGTTGCCGGTATTCCATGAGGCGCTCCTTTTGTGTGTGGGTTAGTTGGTTGGTTAGTTGGTTGGTTGGTTAGTTGGTTGGATTATAGCCGGAAATAGGCACGGAGGGTACGGGGGGCACGGGTAGACACGGGGGGCACGGAGTGGGCACGGAGGACACGGAGAGGCTTTTTGAGGAGACTTCAGGCGTGGGGGCACACCACCCATGAAAAGTGTAGACAGCGAACGGGGCAAATAAACGAATAAGTCGGCCCGGCGGTCGGCGGTCAGTAGTCGGCGCTCAGCGGTCGGCCGTCAGCGGTTATCTTCGAAGGAGGGTCTAGCTATGCAATCAGACGTGCGGGTGCTGTTGCCCGCTATTTTGGCACTACACGGCCGTATTCGCACTGCCGTCGTGGCAGCCTGTGAAACGGCCGTGCCGGAAGAAATGGCCGCCATCCTTCACGAAAAAGAGGAAGACACCATTTACGCCATTGACCGTGTGAGCGAGGAGATGTTGCTCACTTTCTTTGCCGCAGAGGTCGCACCGCTGGCGCCGATTGTGCTGATTGCCGAAGGGTTGGCAGGGGGGCAGGTGACGCTGCCACCAGGTATGCCAGAAGCAGAAGCGGTCTGGCGCATCATTGTAGACCCCATAGACGGTACGCGCGGCCTGATGTACCAAAAGCGCAGCGCCTGGGTGCTGACGGGCGTGGCGCCGAATAAGGGGCCGCAAACGGATTTGCAAGATATTGTGCTGGCGGTGCAAACAGAAATCCCCCTGGTGAAGCAACACCTGAGCGACCAGCTTTGGGCCATACGCGGGCAAGGGGTAACGGCCGTGCGCCACAATCGCCTGACCCGAAGTGATGTTCCCTTGACGCTGCACCCTTCGCGGGCGCGCACCATTGCGCATGGGTTTGCCATGATTGCGCGTTTCTTCCCTGGTGCGCGCGACATGCTGGCCGCCATTGACGAAGAAATTGTGCGCGGCGCGCTGGGGCCGGTGGCGCGCGGCAAGGCGCACTGCTTTGAAGACCAGTACATTTGCAGCGCCGGGCAGCTTTATGAGCTGATGGCAGGGCATGACCGTTTTGTAGCTGATTTACGGCCGTTGCTGGAACAAGTTTTGGCGCAACAAGGGTTGGCCCTGGGCATCTGCTGCCACCCCTATGATTTATGCACGGAACTGATTGCGCGCGAGCTGGGGGTGATTGTCACAGATGCCGCAGGACGGCCGTTGGCCGCACCGCTGGGCGTATCTGGTGACCTCAGTTGGGTGGGGTACGCCAATGAAGCCATTCGCCAGCAGATAGAGCCGCTGCTGCAAGCCGCTTTACACCGTCGCGGTTTGTTTGCCGCAACCGGCTAGGATAGCGTATACTGCATAGCGTGGCTGGGACGTGTACGGCCGTTCATCTCAACCGGGGTAGCACAGCTTTATGATCAAAATCGCCAGCTCTGTTAAAATTGCCTTCATGTTCCCGGCCGACCGGGACACCGCCTTTGCCTACTACAGCGACATTCCCCGCCTGATAGGCCATCTTAAGCACATAGACCTGGTTCCTACTGAAAACGCTTCTGACGACGAGTTTCGTCTTTGGTATCACACTATCGAGCTGGGGCGCTATCACATCCACGTTTATTGCGACGTGCGCGTGGAGCTTGATCCGGTAAACCGCGTGATTTTCCTCCACCCTATTGAGGGATTCCCGCCGGTGCAGACCAAAGTAACCATCAACTCGACCAGTACGCGCGGCTATTACAGCAGCGAAGGGCGCTTTTTGGAGGCCGGCCCAGACAGCACGCGCATTGAGTACATGCTGCAATTAAAGGCTACCCCACCGCGCCCGATGGGGATGCAGTTTGTGCCCGGCAAAATCGTAGATACGGTGGCGCAAAATATCACTTCAAACCGCATGAAGGAAATTGCGGAAGGATTCATCGAAAGCTCTGTGCAGGGCTTTCCCCTCTGGCGCGATGTGCAAGGGAGGAGTGATTGGTGAGTGACTGTCCCCTATCTCTCCCCCAGCACCCGCTCATCACCTACACGACGAGTTATTTTCAGGTCATCCAGGTGTTCAAGCAGGGCAATGGCATATTTGCGGCTGGTGTTTAACAGGTCGCGTACCTGGGCAGCGTTGATGGTTTTGTGTTGGCGCAGGTATTGCACAATGGCCTGGGTGAACTGCGCATACTCGGCCTGCGCATAGACTACTTCGGCGTTTAACGGCCGTATCTCCCCTAAGTCCACCAATGCCTGATACACTGCTTCTCCTACTTCAGCCTTCACCTCTTTCACGCTGGGTGAGTTGATGCCGGCGGCGGCGAAACGGCGTAACAGGGCGTTTACGGCCGTTTGCTGCTCTGGCGAAAAGCGAATGGCGTGCCCAGGTGCTTTGATCATGCTACCCACTTCACTGACAACGTTAGCAGCCACAGCCTGACTCAGCAGCGGGTTGAAGAGGGCAGGCTGCAGACGCAGGCGGCTGCGCAACTCTTCACGGGGAATGCCCAGGCGCAGAGGGTTGTCCTGGTGATAGTTGCCTACAACAAATAGCAGCTTATTTTCCAGGTCGCGCCAGCCGTTGTGGGTGATGAGCTGCTGGTTGATGAGCAGAATATCCCCACTGGCAATGAGTTGTTGCAGGGTGGCAACGGCCGTTTCCCTTTCCAGCTCTCCCTGCGCCAACAGCTTACTTTCTGTGGTAGGTTCCAGCCGCGCCAACACTTGCAGCAGCAGCTCTTTGGGCGCGCCCTGCGCCAGCGTTTGCAGCCGACTTACCACATTGGCGTGAAAGCGACGATGCTTGCGTCCTGGGTGCGGGTCGAGTATTGTACCTCCCCCCAGCGTAGCGCCTGGCGACGGCCGGCGCAAAATAAAGCGGTCGCCGCGCAAAACGGCTACAGGTTCGCTCAATTCCAGTTGCAGCCATCCTTGCTGCCCAGGATTGAGTTGTGCTTCGGCCAGCACGCGCGTGCGCGCCATTACCTCTTTAGCCCCCACAAATAGCTTCACTTCGGCGTTGTGCTTCAGCGGCGCATCAGCGTCTGGCAGGTGGCGATAGGCTACGTCTAGCAGGCGCGTGCCGCTGACTACACCCGGCGCGGCCAATACGTCCCCCCGTCTGACTTCGCTTTTGTCAATGCCGGTCAGGTTAACGGCCGTGCGGCTGCCGGGTAGCGCCACATCGCGGCGGGCTTTGTGCGTTTGCAGGCCGCGAATGCGCCCGGTCAGGCTGGTTGGCTGAATTTCTACCAGGTCGCCAGATTGGAAACGGCCGTCTAGCAGCGTACCGGTCACCACCGTGCCAAATCCTGCCAGGCTAAACACCCGGTCAATGGCCAGGCGCGGCCTGCCCTTATCCACACGCGGTGGCACAGCTTGCAGCCGCTGCCACAGAACCTGGCGCAGTGTTGCCATACCCGTCCCCGTGCGCGCCGAAACCGGCACGATGGGTGCGCCTGCCAGTGTCGTGCCTGCCAGCGCATCTTTCAAATCAAGCTGCACCAACTCCAGCCAATCTGGTTCTTTCACCAGGTCTACTTTCGTCAGCGCCACAACCCCTGCAGAAACCTCCAGCAAATCCAAAATAGCCAGATGTTCCTTTGTTTGCGGCATCACCCCCTCGTCAGCCGCGACCACAAACAGTGCCAGGTCAATGCCCCCCACGCCTGCCAGCATATTTTCAATAAAGTCTCGGTGCCCCGGCACATCTACCACGCCCACTTCAATGGCCGCTGCGCCTTCGCCTAGCATCAGCCAGGCAAAGCCCAGGTCAATCGTCATCTCACGCGCTTTTTCTTCCGCCAGGCGGTCCGGGTCTATGCCCGTCAGCGCCTCTACTAGCGTTGACTTACCATGATCCACATGTCCGGCTGTGCCAATGACGTACATAGGGTTAACTCGTTTGTAGGGAAGGGAGTAGGGAATTGGGCACCCTGTTGTCGGTTTGCGCTATTAGTTTTTGGCATGATTCACGTGATCTGTACAATTTGACCGCTGACTGCTGACTGCTGACTGCTAACCGCAGTAGGTTTTCAGTCTGGCGGTCGGCCGTCTGCAGTCTTCCGTCTGCTATTCCTCACGCACCGGTACAAACGCGGGCTGCCGGCGGCGGTTGGGGTCTTGCTTGCGTGCATTTTCAATTTCCTCTAGCCAGACCAGTGGGAACTTCTTTACCGCATTGGCCTGTGCGGTCTGCACCCGCCACATCAAATCCTGATCTTGTTCCAATTCTTCCAGTAACTTCGCAATGGCAGCAAACTGCTCATCTACCTGGCGCGTGCGCCGGTTTGCCATGTGCCAGCGCTGTTCCGTTTCTACCTCATAAGATTTCAGACGGCGCTCAATCTCTTGCACAAAATTATCCCAGCGAGATTGGGCGCGGTGCGTCTCAATACGCACAGCCTCGCTGGCCTCGCGCTGTTGCTGTTCGATCTGCTTTTGCCATTCGGCCAACGTTTGCAGCACCATCTTAGCTTCTTTATATTGGTCGGCAAAGGTTACCCACTCTTTCGCAAAGCGGTTGATGGTGTTTTGATGTTCTTCGATCAGATGGCGCCAGCTTTCTATATTCTTATTGCGCTCGTGCTCGCCTAGCTGAATCTGATTAATCCAGCTTTCCATCCGCTTATAAATTTCGTCCGGGATGGTGGTAAGTGGTTGAATCGTGGCATCCAGACGCAGCAGGTTGCCTTGCAAGGCGTCGAGTCTTTCGTAGATGGGCACCCAGCGCTTGTTGATTTCAACCAGATTGGTTTGAATTTCATTAATGCTGCGATTGTTCTGCCGCTCTTTTTCTTCGATGAAGGCGTAGCTGCGTTCTCGTTCTTCCAATTGATTGCTGACGAGAGCAATTTGTCCTTTTTGCACGCCGATGAGGTTTGCCAGGCGAGATTCTTCTGCCTGGCGCAGTTCCATGTCGCGCTGCAGGCGGGTGATGGCCGGTAATTCTTTGCGAATATCGGCAATCTCGCGTGCGATGTTTTCGTGTTCCATGCGCCGCAGCCGATCTAGCTCTGCTTCTGACTTGATGCGCCGCTGGTCGTATTGCTCAATCAAGGAGACAAGTTCGTCCTTGAATTGGGCAAGCTGGGCGTCTAGCTGGGTGAAGCGGCTGATCTGGCCAACGAGGCTGGTGATGCGTGTTTCTAGCTCTTGAATACGCTGCTCGCGCCCTTTGATTTCCCGTTCTTGCATGCCGAGCTGCTGTTCCAGCTCGACCAGCTTGCGGTTGGTTTTGCGCCGTTCGCCATCTAGCCACTCCAGGCGAGCTTGTAGCGCTTCTAGTTCGGTGGCGTTGTTGTTGGTAGGCATAGGCGATCTCCTTACTTTTTGTTCGTGGCGGTTACTCTAGACCTGTGGCATTATAACGTGCTGGGGGGATGGTGGCGAGTTTGCACATAGGGTATTTACTTGCCGCGTTTTCTTGGTGCGGCATACAATTTGCCTATGAATATCGGCATTGATGCGCGGTTGTTGTACTACCAGATGGGGGGGATCAGCCAGTCTGTGTTGCATTTGTTGCCCGCTTTGGCGGCGCTGGATGGGGAAAATCAGTACGTGGTGGTGCAGATGAGGAAAGACGGCCGTTCACACATTCCCCCAGTCGCTAATTTTCGCCGCTACAACGTGCTGACCCCTTGTCATCATCGCCTGGAGAAATGGGCGCTGGGTGTGGAACTGCTACCTTTGCGTCTGGACGTGCTGCACAGCCCAGATTTTATTCCTCCGGCCTTTGGCGCGCGGCGGCGCGTCATTACTGTGCATGACCTGAACTTTCTTTTTTATCCACAATTCCTCACGGCCGAAAGTTTGCGCTATTACCGTGACCAGATTGGCTGGGCCTGCCGCGTGGCCGACCATATTGTGGCCGATAGCCACGCCACGCGCCATGATCTGCTGACGCAGTTGCATGTGCCGCCAGAAAAGGTGACGACGGTGCACCTGGCGGCAAATCCATTGTACACACGGCCGTATTCTGCCGAACAGATAGAAGCGACGTTGACAGCTCATGCTTTGCCCCGCGGGTTCATTCTGTTTGTGGGCACGCTGGAGCCGCGTAAAAATGTGCCTACCCTGGTGCGTGCCTATGCCCGTTTGCGGCAGATGGGTATAGATGCGCCGCTGGTGTTGGTGGGTGGCAAAGGGTGGATTTATGAGGAGATTTTTGCCACGATTGCGGCGCTGGAGCTAAGCGACCACGTGCGTCACCTGAGCGGGATTTTTGACGCGCAGCTGGCCCATCTCTATCATGCGGCGGGGGTGCTGGTGACCCCTTCGTTTTACGAGGGATTTGGCCTGCCGGCGCTAGAGGCGCAGCACTGCGGCTGCCCGGCTGTCGTCAGCCGGCGTGGCTCCTTGCCGGAAATTGTGGGGCCGGAGGGGGTGATGGTGGATGAGCCGGAGGATGCAGAAGTGTGGGCGCAAACGCTGTATCGCGTGCTGACGGATCAGGCGCTGCGCGCGCAAATGGTGGTGCGGGGATATGGGCAGGCGGCGAGCTTTAGCTGGCAGCAAACGGCCGCAAACATGTTACGGGTCTATCAGGCGAGCCACTGATGCGCAATCTCAATCTGGCACATTAATTCTAACCTGGACAAGCCAGAAACACTGTATAATCATCCGCGCATGGCCTCTATTCTCATCCTCACGCCGCAACTTCCTTACCCGCCCCACCAGGGAACCAGCCTGCGCAACTACCACATTTTGCGGGGGTTGGCGCAGCGCCACACCCTGACCCTGCTCAGCTTTGTTGACGAAAATCAATCTGCTGCGCCGGAAGTGATACGGCCGTTGCAGCGTCTGTGCGCTCACATTGAAACCGTGCCCGTACCCCGCCGCAAAACGGCCGTGCGTTTGCGCCAACTCCTCACTACTCCCCTGCCAGACATGGCCCATCGCCTGCATTGCCCTGAGTTTACGCAAAAACTGCGCCGCCTGCTGGCCGCGCATCATTTTGACCTTGTGCAAATCGAAGGCATCGAACTGGCGCGCCTGATCGAGACTGTGCGCGCCGACAGCCCGCAGCGCAAAATCATCTTTGATGACCACAACGCTGAAGCCGAACTTCAGCGGCGTAACCTGCAAACCGACCTGCGCCATCCCCGCCGCTGGCTGGCTGCTGCTTACTCGGCCGTGCAGGTGCGCCGCCTGAGACGCTTTGAACGCTGGGCCTGCCAGACGGCCGATGCCGTGACTTGCGTCTCCGACGCGGATCGCCAGCACCTCCTTCGCCTGGCTGCGCCCCGTTTGCCCATTGCCGTAATTCCCAACAGCATAGATGTCGAAAGCTACGCCGCGCCGGCTACGGCCGATTTGCCCTACTACGATCTGGTTTTCACGGGCAAAATGGATTATCGTCCCAACGTGGATGCCGTACTGTGGTTTGCCGATGCCGTCTGGCCGGCCATTCGCCGTGCGCGCCCTGGCACAACCTGGGCGATTGTGGGGCAGAAGCCGCACCCCCGCCTGCAGCGGTTGCGCCAGGTGGCGGGAGTTACGCTGACGGGTTGGGTAGAAAGCGTGCAGCCTTATCTGGCGGCAACGGCCGTTGTCATTATGCCCTTTCGCATTGGCAGCGGCACTCGCCTGAAGCTGATTGAGGCGATGGCTGCGGGCAAAGCCATCGTCAGCACCCCCATTGGCGCGGAGGGATTCCCGGTGCGTCACCGCCAGGAGCTGTATCTGGCAGAAACGGCCGCTAAACTGGCAACAGCCGTGTTGCACTTGCTCGATCACCCCCAGGAACGTGAACGGCTGGGTCAGGCGGCGCGTGCCTTTGCGCGGCAATACGACTGGCGCACCGTTGTTCCCCGCTTTGATGCGATTTATGATCAGGTGTTGCAGCCTAGAGGATAGAGAGTGGAGACGTCATGCGTGGGGCGCACTACCACGAATAAAAACATAACGCAGGTTCTATTTACAAGGTGCACCGCTGGCCGTAGACCGCCGACCGCAGATAGTGGTCAGCCGGCGCAGTCAGCGGTCATTCTCTTGCCCCTTACTTACCCTACCATGCCAAAAGGAGAACGTGATGGAATATCGCCGATTGGGCCGCACAGGCCTCAAAGTGTCCACAATTTGCCTGGGAACGATGCAGTTTGGCTGGACAACGGATGAGCCAACAGCGCACGCCATCCTCAGCAGAGCTGTGGAATTGGGCTGCAACTTCATTGATACAGCCGACATCTATTCTCGCTGGGCCGAAGGCAACCCCGGCGGCGTCAGTGAGCAGATGATCGGCAACTGGCTGGCTACCGGTGGCGCACGCCGCCAGGATGTGATTCTGGCCACCAAAGTGCGCGGTGAGATAGGCGGCGGCCCAAATGACCAGGGGCTTTCGCGCCAGCATATTCTTAATGCTGTGGAAGCGAGCCTGGAGCGCTTGCAAACAGATTACATTGATCTGTACCAGGTGCACTGGCCAGACGAGGAAACGCCGCTGGAAGAAACCCTGCGCACGCTAGATGACCTGGTGCGCGCAGGGATGGTGCGCTACATCGGCTGCTCCAATTACCCCGCCTGGCTGCTGATGAAGGCGCTGTGGGTTAGTGATAGGCACGGGCTGGCGCGCTTTGATAGCCTGCAGCCTCACTATAACCTGGTTCATCGCGCCGAGTTTGAACGCGAGCTACAGGCGGTTTGTCTGGACCAGGGAATTGGTGTCATTCCCTATAGCCCATTGGCGGCTGGCTTTCTCACAGGCAAGTACCGCCGCGATGCGGAAATGCCGCAGTCGGCGCGCGCGGCTGGCGTGCGCCACAAGTATATGAATGAGCAAGGGTTTACGGCCGTTGCAAAGCTGGCTGAAATTGCCCAGGCGCATCACGCCACCATTGCGCAGACGGCTATTGCCTGGGTGTTAGCCAATCCGGCCGTTACTTCTGCTATCATTGGCGCCAACAGTGTCACCCAGTTGGAAGATACGCTCAAAGGGGCGCAGGTGAAGCTGACAGCCGCAGAAAAGGCGGCGCTGGATGAAACAACTGCCTGGCAGTGAACCGATTTCCACCTCGCGCGCGCGGATTGAGTTTGGCTGTCCTAGCCTCTGCCTGCTGGGGCACGTCGGGGCTGTTTATTAACCGCATTCTTGCCGAACAACCTGTGTCTACCTGGGTGCTGGCGTTTTGGCGCGCCGTGGGCACGGCGCTGCTGCTGGCGCTGATGGTGGGGTGGAAACGGCCGTTGCTGCTGCAAGTGGCGCGCAAAGACCTGCCCTGGCTGGCGGCAATGGGCATCAGCATGGGTGGGCTGCACGTCACCTGGAACCTTTCTATCATGAGCAACGGCGTGCCTGCGGCTACGGTGATGCAATACAACGCTCCCATTCTAGTGGCGTTGGCGGGTTGGCTGCTGTGGCGCGAGCCATTTACCTGGCGCAAGCTGGCGGCAATGGCGCTGGCGCTGGCGGGCACGGCGCTGATTGCGCGACTGGGCATTGCCGGCGCGCGCCAGTTAACGCTGCCAGGATTATTGGCAGGGCTGGGTACGGCCGTTTCTTACGGCAGCTTTACCCTGTTTGGCAAAAAACTGGCGCACAGCTACAGCCAGTGGACGATCATCTTCTACGTGTTTGCCTTTTCGGCGCTGGCGCTGCTGCCCACGCAATTAGGCCGGGCACTACCCTGGCCCATCGCACCTGTACCCCTGCTGGCCTTTACCGCGCTCATTTTGCTCACCACCATTGGCGGCTACCTGCTGTACACCGCCAGCCTGCGCTACCTGCTGGCCAGCGAGGCCGTAATTGCCGCCGTAACCGAAGTGCTGTTTGCCGCCTCGTTTGCCTTTGTGCTGTTGCGCCAGTTGCTTGATGGCTGGCAAATGGCCGGCGCGGTGCTGGTCATTGGCAGCGTATTGCTGCTTTCGGCAAATGATGCCAAACATAAACCGTAAGGGCATGGCTCGTGACGCTCTGGAGAGATGCTTTACAATTTTTCGACCGCCGACGGCAGATCGCCGATTGCGACATCGGAGAGGTATGACGGTTTGCCGTCGCTGGTTGGCGGTCGCCACAACCTTATGAACCATGCCAAAATTGAGAATTGCTGAGGTTTTACGTTTTACGTGCACATGCGCCAAACCAGCCAGTTTGCGTTATAATTTGCTTGATCCCACTAAACCTGGGGAGCAACCCGGCAAGTAAGGAGTAGCAAAAATGCAAATGCACGACGTGTTGGCTCTAATCCTCGGCGGCGGTGCGGGCACGCGCCTATACCCACTCACCCGCGACCGCACCAAACCGGCTGTGCCATTGGCCGGTAAGTATCGGCTCATAGACATTCCCATGAGCAATTGCTTTCATGCCAACATTGAAAAAATTGCCATTCTCACGCAGTTTAAGTCGGTCTCGCTCCATCGTCACATTCATCGCACCTACACGCGCGATATGTTTACCCAAGGATGGGTGCAGATTTTGGCGGCGGAACAGACGCACGGCGGTAGCCATGACTGGTACCAGGGCACGGCCGATGCAATTCGTAAGCAAACGATTGAAATTAAAGCCGCAGGGAGTAAATACACGCTCATTTTGGCGGGCGATCATCTCTATCGCATGGATTATGGTGCCTTTGTGCAGCGGCATATAGATACAGGCGCGGACGTGACAATTGCCGTGCATCCGGTACCACGTGAGGATGCTTCTGGGCTGGGCATTCTAAAAATGGATGACAACGGCCGTATCACCAAATTTGTGGAAAAGCCGAAAACGGCCGAAGCCCTGGACGGTATGGAAAGCGGCAACAACCCCGCCAGGCCCTACATGGCCTCGATGGGCATTTACGTCTTCAACACCGATAAGCTCTTTGATTTGCTGGAGGAGCAGCCAGGGGATGACTTTGGCAAGCACATCATCCCTGCCAGCATTGACACACATGCCGTCATGGGATATGTCTTCGACGGTTATTGGGAAGACATCGGGACAATCCGCCGCTTTTACGAGGTAAATCTGGACATGGCCGCTCCCCTGCCCAAATTCAACCTCTACGACCCGCAACATCCCATTTATACCCGCCCCCGCTTTTTACCCGGCACGAAAGTGGAGGGGGGCAGTTTGCACAATGTGCTGCTGGCTGATGGAGGACGTATTCAGGAAGCGACCATTCGCTATGGCGTGGTAGGGTTGCGCAGCATCATTTCCCGCGGCAGTACTGTGCAGCACACCATCATCATGGGCGCCGATTACTACGAGTCACTAGAAGATATGCAGCACAATCAGCGCATGGGCATCCCCAACATTGGCATTGGCGAAGGCTCCTTTATTGAGGGCGCAATTATAGACAAGAATGCCCGCATCGGTCGTCAGGTGATCATTCGCCACATTCCCGAACGGCCGTATGAAGAGCACTCCAACTGGGTCTCCCGCGACGGCATTATCATTGTGCCTAAAAATGCCATCATCCCCGACGGCACAGTCATCTAACAGATTGGCGCATAGTCTGTGACGCTCTGACGACACACTTTGCGGGTTTTAGACTACCGACGGCCGACCGCTACATTTTTACAATGGTGCGGTCTGCCGTCAGCGGTCTGTTGTCAGAATCCCCTGCCGCTCTGCCGCTTCATCCAAAATGCGGTTCACCAGCTCCTCATAGGTCCATCCCCCGGCCAGCGCCTCAATACACAGGTCAGAATAGCCGGGGTTCAGCCCTGGCAACGGATTGATTTCGAGAATGTAAGGTTTGTCATTGTCGTGTTTGTCCAGGCGGAAGTCTACGCGCGCCACGTCTAAACAGCCCGTGACGCGAAAAGTGGCAGCCGTGAGGAAGTTCAGCTCTTGCACCTGGGCCTCCGTCAGTGGCGCCGGGCACAGGTAATGAAAATCCTCCGCCAGCTCAGTTTTGATGCGGCTGGTATAGATGCCCATTTCCTCTTCTGGGTAACGACTCATGTCTACCTCCAGCGGGGGAAAGAAGTGCAGCCCGCGCGATACGCGCGGCGCAGTTTCATCATCTGGCAGACGCCAGGCCACCGGGCTGGTCAGGTTGCCCACCACCCCCACCGTAATTTCTCGCCCTTCGATAAAATGCTCTACCAACACGGGCTGATCATACTTGTCAAGTAAATGCCGGAGCTGGCTGCGCAGTTGCGCTTCATTGTGCACAATGGATTCGGCGGTGACGCCCATGCCGGTGCCTTCACGGCTGGGCTTCAGGAAGAGCGGAAAGCGCATGTCTGGGTCTAATGGCTCATGCACGCGCTCTAGCACCTGGAAAGGAGGTGTGGGCAGGTTGTGATAGGCGAGGACACGCTTGGTCATGGGCTTGTCGAGCGTGAGCGCCATGGTGAGGACGCGCGAGCCGGTGTAGGGAATGCGCAGCATCTCCAGCAGTGCTGGAACCTGTGCCTCGCGGGAGTCGCCAAAGTGCCCTTCGCAAATGTTGAAGCAAATGTCTGGCTTTACCTGGGGTAGTTTTTCATAGAGCGTGGCGTTGCCTTCGAGAAAGGTGACGTGATGGCCGCGCGCGCGTAAAGCGTGCATGATGGATTCGATGGTTTTTTCTGAATCCAGGTCGTCCCATTGGTCGGGGGACATACCAGGCCAGGTAGGGGCGTTTTTCTTTAGATTGGCCAATAAGGTGATGCGCATGGTTGCTTTCCTTTTTGTTTGTTTGAGGGTTGGTTTGGTTGGTTTGGTTGGTTGGCAAAAAGTTGTTAACCAACTAACCAACTAACCAACTATCCAACTTATCCCCAACTCACCACCGTTTACGCGAATGAATGATATGCAGTTGGCACAAAACGTGCATCTGCCAAAAGCTGTATTTTGCACCAGAGATTTGTCTGACAGATTTTTGGTAAACCTGTCAGATCTTAATAGTTGGTGCTATAATTCGCGCCGATTGCTGTTGGCAGCCATCCGTGTGGGTGGCTTTTTTGTTGAGTATGTGCGCAATGCGTGTGTTGATTTTTGCTAATGGAGATGTGGCGGATGTGGGCTGGATACGGCCGTATCTGCAAACATGCCTCTCTCCTCCACCACTCATCATTGCCGCCAACGGGGGTACACGCCACCTGTGGGCGCTGGGCGTTTACCCACACCTGCTGATAGGCGATGCCGACTCGTTGCCGCCTGTGCTCACAGAATGGCTGGCGCAGGGCGGTACGCAGATCAGGCACGCACCCGTAGAGAAGGACGAGACAGACCTGGAGCTGGCGTTGTTACATGCTGCCGCGCAAAATGCCGGCGAGATATGGGTGTTCGGCGCGTTTGGTGGGCGCATAGACCAGACGCTGGGTAACATCTTCTTGCTGGCGCATCCGGCGCTGATGGGGCGGCGCATCACATTGTTTAGTCAGCATCAGCGGCTGTGGCTGATTGGCGCGGCGGATGGCGTAGTGTCGGTCAACGGCCGTATCGGGGACACCCTTTCGCTCATTCCCTGCGGCGCTGATGTGCGTGTGCGCGCCACAACGGGCCTGGCCTGGCCCTTGCAAGATGCCGTGCTCACCTTTGGCCCGGCGCGCGGCCTGAGCAACCGCCTGACGGCCGCTGTGGCAACGATAGAAGTGGCAAACGGCCGTCTCATTTGTGTGCATACCCAACAAAGCTGGCAGCGGTAGGCGGTCGCAGCACCCGCCTTAAAACAAAACATAGGAGATCGTTTAACATGAATACATTTGCAGAACGGCCGTCTGGCGTACAGACCGCGCGTCAGGCCGCCCTCTACCTGCCCCCTATTGCCGTGATTGTCGTTTCTGCCTACATTGGTGCGCAAATGCTGGCCGACGTAGCCAGCCTGAAAATTGGCGTTGTGGCCGGGCTAGCCGTAGACATGGGAACCTTCATCTATCCCATCACTTTCACCCTGCGCGATGTGGTACACAAGCTGCTGGGCAAGCGCAGCGCGCAGACCCTTATTCTTACCGCCGGCGTCATCAACCTGTTTATGGCTGCTTACCTGGCCTGGGCGGCATGGGTACCCGGCGACCCCGACTGGGGGCTGACGGCCGAATTCAGCGCCATCCTTGGCCCCCTGTGGCGCATTGTCATTGCTTCCATTGTGGCCGAAGTGGTAAGCGAATTGGTAGACACCGAAGTTTACCACTGGTTCGTCACCAAGATCACGCGCCGCTACCAGTGGGCGCGCGTGCTCATCAGCAACAGCGTCAGCGTCCCCATTGACAACGTGATCTTTGCCGTAGGCGCATTTGGCGCGCTTCCATTTTTACAAGACCACTTCCTGACATTACCCTGGAACGTGGTGGGGCAAATTTTTCTCTTTAATCTCGCTGTGAAATATGGCGTTACCCTGCTTAGCCTGCCCTTTATCTACATCACTCCAGAGGGGCCTGTGAATCGAGAAAGGTAAAGCGTGAGCCATAATTTGCGGTTGGGGCAAGTTCATCTTATCTGGAAACGTTGCTTTGCGAATTTCTGACCGCTGATGGCAGACGGCAGACCGCATACGGCAGACTGAAGAACAATTGCGGTCTGCCGTCGTCTGCCTGCGGTCTGCGGTTGGTGATCAGATTATGCTTTGTGCTTCGCGGGCGCTACGGCAGCGTACACCCGCCGGGGAAGTGGTTATTCGGATCAATGTACAGGTGGCGTGAGAAATCGGTACGCGAGCCGTCATCAATGACGCGCACTTCCTGGTTATAGGCGGCACAGCGGCGCGCCATGGCAAAGTAGGTGATGGGCCAGGGGCCGCGAAATTCCGTAGCCTGTCCACCCGGCTGGTCCAGAATAAGCAGCGTGTATGGGCCGCCGGCGCCACCAATGGGCCACATGCGTACCGTACAGCGCCATTCGGCATTGATGTATTCACAGCCGAAAATTTCAAAGCCATAGTTTAGCTCGGCCACTGTGCCCGGCGTGGCGGTAGCTGTGGGCGTAGGTGAAGCAAGCGGCGCAGTGGGGGTGGCTGTGGCGGAAACGTAGGCGCTGATGGTAAAGGTGATGCTAGGGCCAACGGGCTGACCGTCGCTGCTGCGTAGTTGCCAGGTGCTATTGTAATTTCCCGCTGTGGCAGGCGCTTGCAGCGTTGCTTTGAGCGTGAGCTCTTCGCCTGCGCTTACTTCCTTTTGCAGCGCTATTGGCTCGCCAGCATAGGCGAACCGCTCTCCTTCCACGTAGACCCATTGCAGTGTGGCGGGCCAGGGGCAGGTACCGCTGTTGCGCAAAGTCCAGTTGATGGGAAAGGAGACGCCCACAGGTGCGCTGGTGGCGCGTATGTTGTCGTAGGTGTAGGCGCGCACCAACTGCACATCGGTGGTGCAGGTGGAGAGAAAAGCGCGGGTGGCATCTTGGGTGGGTGTGGCAGTGGCAGAGGGGGTGGCGGTTGGCGTGTTGGTGGCGGTGGCGGCGTTGGCCGTGAGGGCGATGGCTGCGGCTATAGTGGCCGCGGTATCAGGTGTGTTGGTGGGTGCGTTGGTTGGTGTGGGGGTGGCGCTGGGAGATGGGGTGTTGGTGGGGACAACGGCCGTATCCAGCGTCAGGGCGGCTACGGGTTGCGGCATACTGCTTGGTTTGTCGTTTCCGTTGAAGAGGATGAAGGCGCCAACGGCCGTTAAGCCTATGGCCAGCAGCGCCACCAGGGCAATCAGCCAATACGGCCGTTTCTTTGGCGCAGCCACGGCAGGGGCAGCAACGGCCGTTTGTGGTGTTACCGTTGCCAGCGCCGGTTCCTGGCCGGGCATGGTGGGCAACGAGCCGGCAACGGCCGTGCCCATTACCTGAGTAGGCTGCGGCGCGACCGCAAAGAGTGCTGGTGCGCTGCCCATGCTGCCCTGTTTCGCCTGTTGTAGCGCCATTTCCAGTTCAGCGGCCGTTTGATAGCGCTCATCTGGATTCTTTGCCATTGCTTTCAGGATAACTGCTTGCAGCGCCAGGGGGATTTCGGCGTTAAGGCTGGCGGGCAGGGGAACCGGCTCATTGACGTGCTTCATTACAATTGCCAGCGGCGTATCGGCGTCGAACGGCAGGTAACCCGTTGTCATCTGGAAGAGCAGCGTGCCCAGGGCATAAATATCGACACGGGCATCGCCGGGCTTGCCCAACGCCTGTTCGGGGGACATGTAGGCGGGCGTGCCGATAAGCGCGCCAGTGGCGGTATACGCCATAGATTGGCCGCTTACCAGCTTCACAATGCCAAAGTCGGTGAGGATGGCGCGCCCTTCTTCATTGAGCATAATGTTGGCGGGCTTGACGTCGCGGTGCACCATGCCGCGCTGGTGGGCATAGCCCAGGGCGCTGGCTACCTCGATGCCAATTTGCATGGTTGTTTCCAGCGGCAACCTTTCCCCCTTTTCTGCCAGCGCGGCCAGCCTGTCTTTGAGCGTGCCGCCGCTGATGTACTCCATTACCAGGTAATAGGTACTCTCACCGTACACGTCAAAGTCGTAGACGCTGACGATGTTGGGATGATTCATGGCCGCCATGGCGCGCGCTTCGCGCTTAAAGCGGTGCAAAAAATCTTCTTCGGCCGCCAAAAAGGCATGCATGAGCTTGATGGCCACGTTGCGATCCAGGCTTTCCTGGTGCGCCAGATATACTTCGGCCATGCCGCCCCGCCCCAGGCGGCGTATGATTTTATATTTTCCGCCGAGGATGATTCCTTCTAGTGTGTCGCTCATAGCTCAAGATGTGCGTGTCTAGATTGATGAGCTGGATTACAGCTAATCAGAGTATATCTATTTAGGTTCTCCTTGTCATGAGGGGTGACACACATTCAATTGGCTGCCAACCTGGCTTTTAACGGCCGTTAATTGCTACTTGTTGCGCCGCTTTCCAGGTACAGCATCGTATTGTCATCATTATAAGCCAGAATCTCAGCATAGCGCCCCCAGTTGACCATCGTGTCCATTTGCGCCTCGGCTTCTTGCGGCGGGAACTCCAACTCAAGCGCCGTCTGCACCACATTCCAATCCAACTGCCGCCGCTCGGCGGCGCGCAGCATGGCCAGCAGCCATTTGAAGATGGGTAGGCGGCGAATGCACGTGGCAAATATCTCCTTACGCGCCAGAATGCTCGCTTCGGCAAAGGTCTCACCCAGCGAGGTGAGGGTAATGTCTCCCCTGGCGATGGTGGCAAAGCCCAGTAGTTCGGCCGTTTCTACCAGGCTCAGCAATGTGTCTGAGTTCAGGTTTAGCTCATCCGCCAGGCGGTAGATGTCGGTGCGGTTTCCCGGCAGGTCGCTCAGGTACTCTAGCAGTGCGGCCAGGTCTGGGATAGCGACCTGGGGTAGGCGACGCGTGCGACCCGGCTCGCCAGGGGCCGTGCCCAATTCCAGGTATTCTGGCTGCGTTTGCCCGGCGAGGGTGGCGTATACCTGGTCTACCACGTTTTGAAATTCGACCGCTTTGCGCTGGCGCGGGTGGGGCAGGTTGACGGGCAGGTTGGCAATAATGCGCCCTGGATTTTTGTCCATCACCACAATGCGGTCGGCCATAAAGACTGCTTCCTCAATGTTGTGGCTAACCATGAGGATTGCTTTGGTGGGGATTTGCCCCCCGGTCCACAGCTCCAGCAGTTCGCCGCGTAGTGTTTCGGCGCTGAGTACGTCCAGGGCGGAGAACGGCTCGTCCAGGCAGAGGAGTTCTGGCTCGGTGACTATGGCGCGGGCAAAGCCCACTTTTTGCCGCATACCGCCGGAAAGCTCGCGCGGGTAGGCATTCTCAAAGCCATCTAACCCGACACGGTCGAGCGCATCAATAGCGCGCGTGGCGCGCAAATCGGCAGGTACGCCTTTGACCTTGAGGGCGATGGCCACGTTCTCCAGCACGGTTAGCCAGGGGAAGAGGGCAAAAGTCTGGAACACGATGGTGGCGTAGGGGTTGACGCCGCGCAACGGCCGTTGCCGGTACAAAATCTCGCCGCTTGTGGCTGCTTGCAGACCAGTGATGATGCGCAGCAGCGTGCTTTTGCCACAGCCCGAAGGTCCTAGCAGCGCCACAAACTCTCCTTCGCCCAGCGTCAGATTCACGTCCTCAACGGCCGTAAAACGCCGCTCCCCACTCCCATATTGTTGCGACACGCGCTTAAGCTGTAACAGCACACCATTCTCGCCCATCATGCCTCCTCCTTCGTCAATGACGGCGGACCGCCGACGGCTGACCGCGCACAGTTGTACACGTAGCCCAGGTTGCCAAACCTGGTGGGCACAGGTTCGGTACCCTGTGTTCCATTTTCATTCATGGTGGTCGGCGCAGCCGGTGAAGTTTCCTTCGAAAATGACCGCCGATTGCCGACCGCGGATGGCTGTAGATGAACCATGCCATTTTGGGGCATCAATACTAATCTCGGTAATGTCTATTCCATACGGTACTTTTCTTCCGCCAACACATACAGCCGTCGCCACACCAGCCGATTCAGCAAGACGACGGCAAACATCATCGTCAGGGTGGCCGCCAGCAGCAAGGCGTAATCCCCTTGCGCCGTTGCGTCGCTGATGAGCGCACCCAGCCCGGTCGTTTGCAGTGTTTGCCCGCCAAAGTTGGCGTATTCTGCCACAATGCTGGCATTCCAGGCCCCGCCGCTGGCCGTAATGGCTCCTGTGATCAGGTAAGGGAACAGCGCCGGCAAGATCAGCGTGCGCCAGCGTTCCAGCCGCCCCAGTTGCAACAGGTCAGAGGTGTAGCGTAAATCTTGGGGGATGGCACTGGCCCCAGCAATAACGTTGAATAGCAAATACCATTGCGTACCCATCAGCATCAGCAGCACTGCAGCGATGTTTAACCCGGCGGGCAGGCGCAGCACAAAGAGCAGCAGTACGGGGAAGAGCGCCGTAGCCGGCACCGAGGCGGCAATTTGCACGAGCGGTTGCAACAAGGCCGCCAGGCGGCGATTGGTGCCAATAGCCACCCCCAGGGGAACAGTCCAGGCCAGGGCAATAAGCAGGGCGACGACCACGCGCAAAAGCGTTGCCATGAGCCCCAGGCCAATTTGTTCCCATTGCGTTAGCGGTAGTGAAAGCAGCATCAATCCGGCGCGGTAGCCGCCATAGAGCAGCACTGCCAGCGGCAAGAGTGGTAGTGCGCGCCCCAGCCATTGCGCCCCAACTGAAGGAGCAACGGCCGTTTCTCGCACGGGAAAGTGGCGCAGCCACCACTGATCTACACGTTCCAGCAATGGCCCGCTGACGCGGTCACGCAGCCAGCTTGCCAGGCTTGCGCTGCTCCACAGATCATAAAACCAGGAGGTGGGCGGCTCGGCTTCGGTTAATGTGGCCACCTTAAAGCGGTCTGACCAGGCAATCAAAGGCCGCCAGATAAACTGGTCTAGTAGCACGATCACCAGGATTAATGCGCCAATACCCCAGGTAATGGCGCCAAAATTACTTTGCTCGGCGGCTTCGTGTAGGTAAGCGCCCAACCCCGGCAGGCGAAAGTCGCGCTGCCCAACGGTAAAAATTTCTGCTGCCATCAGAAAGAACCAGCCGCCAGCCCAGCTCATCATGCTGTTCCATATCAGGCTGATGGTGGCAAAGGGCAGTTCCAGCACGCGAAACTGCATCCAGCCATTCAGGCGAAAGATGCTACTGGCTTCACGCAGCTCTTTGGGAATGGTGGTTAATGATTGGTACCAGGCAAAGGTCAGGTTCCACACCTGGCTGGTAAAAATCAACACAATCGCTGCCAGCTCTACGGCAATAGCCTCTGGCAGAATGGCGCTGAGGCCCAGCAACACGACAGGTAAAAAGGAGAGGATAGGCACGCTTTGTAGCACATCTAATAGCGGCATCATGATCTGTTCGGCGCGGCGATTGTAGGCCGCAATACGGCCGTATACCAGGGTAAACAGCAGCGAAAGGGTATAAGCCGCCGTCATGCGGCCCACAGAGAGTGCGGCATACCAGGGCAGGGCGCGCGGCTTCAGGTCAATTGTTGGCCCGCTGATTACGTCGGGTGCATTGAGCGCCAGGCGTGCGCCTGCGTATAGCACCACCAGCACCAGCAGCAGCGCCAGCAAATCTCCCGCGCCAAAGGGGCGGGTGGAGGAGGCGGAACCGAAGACGTTTATCCGTTTCATGGGTATCGGGAAAATTACGCCTCTTGCTCATGCACCAGCAGCACAGGGATGGAAGCGTGTTGGGTCAGGTAATCGGCCGTGCTGCCGAGCACCCACTGCGCCAGTTTGGAACGGCGGCGCACCGTCATTACCAGCGTATCAACTTCTTCTTGCTCAATCAGTTTCAAAAGAGAGTCCCCGACGGTGCCGGCCACGACCCAAAGTTGGGGCGCTACCGCGGCTACTTCATTGCGGGTAGCTACCTCATCCAGGTAGGCTTCTGCCTCCTGGCGCATTTGTTGCTGGCGCATCAGCCAGGTGTCTGCGTCAGCCATGCTATACAGCGCAGGCGGCATCACCGCAGAGGGTACAACGCGCGCCAGCGTTAGCCTGCCACCCGCGAGATGGCAGAGGCGCAGCGCATAGGGCAAAGCTTCTTCCGCGCGTGGTTTACCGTTCAGAGGAACAAGAATGTGCTGGTACATGTGCTGGCTCCTGTAAAAGTGACCGCCGACGGCTGACCGCAGACCGCCGTAAATGTAGCCCAGGTTGCCAAACCTGGCAGGCGCAGGTTCGGACGACCTGCGCTATGTTTCTTCCATGAGGGTCCCGGAAATTATTGAATACCAGGCGCATACGCTTGCCTGCTTACACTGTGGTCACGAAACCACTATCGAGCCGCCTCTTGGATGCCTCCAGGTAGCTTTGGCCCCCGCTCTCTGGAAACTTCAGATGCCCAGTAGCAGCTTGGCCAGGGAAAAGTAAATGAGCAGGCCGGTGGCGTCCACAATGCTGGTGATGAGCGGGGCGCTGACGACCGATGGGTCAATTCTAAAGCGTTCGGCCAAAATAGGCACAACAGCTGCTATCAGATTAGACCATATGACTACCGCCAGCAACGTCAGCGAAACAACCAGGGCAATTTCCAGGCCAGTGTGCCAGGTGAGCGCGCGCACAAAGCCCACGGCGCCCAGCAAGATGCCGAGCATCAGCCCTACGGCCGATTCACGCCAGATGACGTGGAAGACATCGCGTAGCCGCACCTCCCCCAGCGCCAGGGCGCGCACAATGGTTGTCACCGTTTGTGAGCCGGTGTTGCCCCCTGTGCCAATAATGAGTGGGATGAAGAAGCTGAGGGCAACGGCCGTTGCCAGTTCATCTTCATAGGCACGCAGCACCGTCCCGGTGAGCGTATCGGCCACAAAGAGAAAGAGCAGCCAGCCAATCCGCTTGCGCACAATCAGAGGCATGGAGACGTTGAAATAGGCCTGGTCAAGCGGTTGCGCGCCACCCAACCGCTGAATATCTTCGGTTGCCTCCTCTGCCAGCACGTCCAGCACATCATCTACGGTGATGACACCCACCAGCCTGTCCTCGTCATCGACCACAGGCAGGGCTGCCAGATCATACCGCGCCACCAGGCGGGCTGCCTCTTCCTGGTCTACGCCAACCGGCACAGAGATGACGTCCGGGTTCATCACGTCACGCAAGAGGGTGTTTGGGTCAGCCATGACCAGCTGGCGCAAACTCAGCTCGCCGCACAGCTTGCCATACTGGTCCACGACAAAGAACACGGGGATCTCTTCGGAATCGGGTTCTAGCTGGCGAATGGCGGCCAGCGCTTCTGCCGCCGTCATGCGGCGGCGCAACGCCAGGTGGGAGGTCATCAGGCCACCAGCGCTGTCTTCTGGATGCAGCAGCAACGGCCGTACTTCATCCGGGTCTTCTAGCTCAGATAAGACAGCTGCCAGCTGATCCTCTTCCAGTTCAGCCAGCAAATCGGCTGCCTCATCTGGCTCCATCTCTTCCACAATGCGCGCCAGATTGGCCGGAGGCAACCCATCTACCAGTCGCGCCGCATCTTCGTCATCCAGCTCTTCTAGCAGATCGGCGGCGTTGTCGGGAGTTAGCTGCGGCAGTAAAGCTGCCTGCTCCTCCTCCTCCAGCTCGGTAAAGAGGTCAGCCTGATCGGCCGAGCGCAATGATTCGAGCACAGCCACCGCACCGGAGAGGTCATCTTCCTCCAGCCGTAGCCGTACCTGGGTTAATAAATCATCGAGGGTGGTTTGTAACATGGGCGCCTCCAGGTTGAATTCCCTGGAGGCAGGGGAAACCTGCCAACCAGGGGTGGGTTATGTGGTTGATAGGTTTGGCCGTAATCGGGGACTACTGCCAGCAGTAGCTGAATCGTTCATGTTCCTTTGTTTTGGAGAAGTAGTTGGTTCGTTTGTCGGTGACTGGTTCATTGAACTGTGGCTGAACCAGCCGATGGGCCAACTGCCTGTATGCATGCCTGAGAGCAGGGAGCCATTATACCCGCTAAACGACCTGTGGCAACAACGGAAATTACAACATTAGGCGTGGTTCACGCGCTCTGGAAACGGCGCCTTACAATGTTCTGACTGCCGACCGCAGACCGCAACATTGGAGAGACATGGCGGTCTGCGGTCGGTGGTCGGCGGTCAAATTGTAAAGATCGCTTGAACCATGCCCAACATTACAAAAGCCCGCGCAGTAGACTGGCGCGCCCCAGCAGGCCCAGCAAACGGCCGTTTTCATCTACGACCGGCAGGCGCTTGATCCCGTGTTGTACCATCAGGTGCAGCGCCTTAGCGGGTGTGGCCGTCAGCGGAATGGTAATTACTGGTGTGCTCATCAGGTCGGCGGCCGTTTCTGTGGCTGCCAACAAGGGAGCGGGTTCCGTGGGCGTCGCGTTGCCCATCAGGCGGCGCAGGCGCGCCAGAAGGCCAGGGTGTGCCGCCTGCTGGCTGCGCCGCAGCAAATCTCCATCGCTGATGATGCCCAAAACATGTCGCTCTGCGTCTATCACCACGGCGCGGCGGCGCAGGTCGTGCTCCAATGCCTGAATGACCTCTTCGAGCGTGGCCTGGGGCAGAACGGTTGGCACATCGCGGTACATCAGTTCGGCGATGGATGCGCCTTTGCTTAGGGGTTTGGCCGCGGCGCCAACGGCCGTTTCTATGGCTGGTTGGTGGTATTCAACGGCGCGCAAAATGTCTATGCGACTGATCCACCCTGTCAGGCGGTCGTCATCATCCACCACCGGCAGCCGTTTGAGCTGATGCGTCACCATTTGCTGCACCGCCTGACGCAGGCTGGCGTTGGCAGAAATGGCAATCACAGGGGAACTCATGAGGGAAACGGCCGTTGTGCTTTGCTTGCGCAAGGCAGCCAGCTGCGCCTGCCAAGCCTGCGCAGGCATTTCTGTCTGCCAATCTAGCCGTGCAGCCAGTCCGGCGCGGCGCAGCAGGTCGCCATCAGTGATAATGCCCTGGAGACGGCCGTTGCCATCCACTACCGGCAGGCTGCGATACCCCTCTTGCAGCAACAGCGTTACTACGTCTGCTACTGGCGTCTCTGGTGCAATCGTTACCACTTCAGCACGCATCACGTCGCGCACCGGCTGCGCCAGCGGATCAGGGCGACGACCAGGGGCATATTGCACCACGTCCACCTCTTCCACTGTAATCAGGCCCGCATCTACCATTTGCCGTACCTGCGGTAGCAGCCGCTCGACCAGGCGCGGCTGGTCTACCCACTCCAGGCGGATAGGCAGGTCCACAGAGAGGTCCAGAATGGTGGCGGTATGAATGCGGCTGTGCGCGCCAAATCCGGCCAGCCCGCGCGTGACGGTTGCGCCGGCGGCCCCCTCCTGTTTCAAGAATTGTAGCAACGCCATATACAGCGGTTTGCCCTGATAGCGGTCGCTTTCGCCAATATAAATGTTTACACGCACAGCTTTGCCTTGTAGCTGCATGGTTACCCTCCACGAGAGAGCCAGCGCGCCAGCGCCACCCCCAGGAAAACGGCCGTTAACCCCGCCAGATTATTCGCGACAATGTTCAGCAGGCTGCGCCACAGGCCAGCCTCGCGCCATAGCGTCAGGCTCTCTACGGCATAAGAAGAAAAGGTGGTAAAAGAACCCAAAAAGCCAACCGCCAGCAGCAGTCGCGCCTCTGGCGAGAGCGCCAGTTGCTCGGTGCCCAGCGTCAGCAAAAAGCCCAGGACAAAACTGCCGCTAATGTTGACAATGAGCGTGCCATAGGGAAAATCGGCGCCCAGGCGGTTACCGGCCCACAGGCCAATCAGATAGCGGGCATTGGCCCCCAGCGCCGCGCCCAGGGCAACGAGCAAATAGCGGTTCATAGTGTGTGCAGCTTCGGCAAGTCAATAATTGGTTGGCCAAACAGGTTGCGGTACAAATCTATGCCGTAGCTCGTTTTCAGCGGCGCGCCCGGGATAATGCGAAAGGTGCGCTCACCATCTGCCTGCCGTTCGGCACGCAAAAACAGCACGTTGGGCAGTTGTTGCGCGTAAAACCCATGCGCCAGTTCATATAGATGGGTGACGAAGAAAATTTTAATCCGTTTTTGCAAGAGCGCACGCACAATCTGGCGGCCAATTTCTGAGCCTTCACGTTCATTGGTGGTGGCAAAAGACTCGTTGAAAAGCAGCAAGGCGTGAGGCGTAATGGCGTCTATGATGTCGCTCATGCGTGCCAGTTCCTCGTCCAGTTTACCGCTGGTCATGCTGGCGTCTTCTTCGCGCCTAAAGTGGGTGAAAACGGCCGTGCACACATTGGCGCTAAACTCCACGGCAGGCACAAACATGCCGGCCTGCATCATCAACTGCGCCACGCCGATGCTGCGCAAGAAGGTAGATTTCCCTCCTTGATTGGCCCCTGTGATCATCACCATTTCTTTGTCATCAGCCGCACCATTGTTGCCGACAATACACTGCTGGATTGTTAGTGCCAGGCAAACGTCGTATAGCCCGCGATAAAAATGGCGGCGCTCAGCGGCGGCGACCGGTGTGGGAAAGATGTAGGGCGCGTCCATCTGTGCCAGTGTTTCCGCCAGGTTCAGGCAGCCCATGAAAAAAGCCAGTTCCACGCGCAGCATCTTGAAAAAGTTGTCTATGTGGTCAGCAGATTGGGCGACGGCGTTGGCAACCAGGTTAATGCCCTGGTTTTTTAGGTCGCTCACGGCGCGCGCGCCATGATCGTCGCGGGGATGAATGCGAAAGCTGTAGATTGGCTCTTTGGGCGAGAGCAGGCGCTCTAGCCAGCTTTGCTCGTTGGTGTGGGGCTTGCGCAGCACGTAATCCCGGCCTTCGTTACCCGGCCCCAGCGCCGCGCTGATCAGGACGCCATCGCGGAACTGGAGCGCTTTGAGATGATCCTGTACAGTGGCAAAGTAATCGTCGTTTAGCTCGGCCTGGATCATGGCGAAAAAGCGCTTGAAACCCACCGAGGTAAATCGCGCAGCGTGCGTGTCGCTAAGCTGCTTGAGCTTTTGTAGCAATTGCATGAACATTTGCAGCATTTCCAGGGCGCTGCTGAGAATGCCGCTGGGGTAGCTGCTGTAGATGCCCATCCAGCCACGCTGTTTGTTTTTTTGCGCCTCGATGGGAATCTGGTACAGCTCGCGCACAACGGCCGTGTTTTGCAGGCAATCTTGCAAAATCTGTTGGCGGTACTGGATGGTGTCGAGATCGGTTGTGCTGCCAAGCAGAACCTTTTGTACGACTTCCAAAATCAAGGTATCGCCACGCGCCATAGCCTGGAAGAGTGTGTTTAGCGCCAGGTCTTGTGTGAGCGCCTGATGGTGTGGTGGCAACGGCCGTTGCAGGTCAAAATCCTGCTGCGGGTAGAGCAGAAACGCTTTCATGAGGGAATTCGCTCCAGGATGCGCTGATACATCAGGCCGTGCTTTTCTGCAATAGACATCGCATAAGCCAGTCCATCTGCCGGCTGGCGCACAATTTTATAGGTGCGCTCCGCCGGGTTGTGGGGCACAACGGTGCTGACCATGCTCACCGTTTGCGGCCCGGCCGAAGCCAGCTCATCAATAAACGTCACCCACACGCACAGCAAGTCCAGGGCAATCACGCGCGCCTCTATCTGCTGACTGAGGAACAGTGCATCTTGCAGTGTCGTTGAGGCGAAGATTTCATTCAAAATTAAAAGGCTATCTGGCGTGGCCTGGGCCAGAATGTCGTATATACGCACCAGGTCATCTTGCAGTTTGCTGCGCAAATTGCTCAGCGCCTCTTCGCGCTCAAAGTGGGTGAAAAGCTGGTCGTAGAGGAAAAGCTGCGCCTGGCGGCCGGGTACCGGGCACCCCAGGCGCGCCAGGTAATGAAGCTGGCCAATCATGCGGGCAAAGGTGGTTTTGCCACCTTGGTTGGGGCCAGTGATCACCAGAATACGCTCGGCCCCTTGCAGGTAAAAGTCGTTTGTAACTACAGTGTTACCTTCGTCTACGCGCTTGCTGGCCAGCGCCAGGTCAAACGCGGCGGTGGCGTGAATGGCTTTATGCTGTGAGGACAGGGTGGGTGTGCAAAACGACAACCCGGCCCACTTGAGCGGGGCGATGTAGGCCAAATAGGCAAGATAGAACTGGATTTCGCGGTCGAACTGGCAAATGGTTTCGTCTTGAAAACGGCCGTGTTGGGCGCAGAACGCTTCTAACTGGGCAAAAACGGGCGGGAACAGGTTGACAACCAGCTTTAGAATGTGCGCCTCAATGTGATTCATGCCGGAACCGATTGCCAGCTTCACCCGGTAATCTTTGACCGCCCCTTGCTGGAATCGGGCAAAGGTTTGCGTGATCTCCGCGCTATAATCGCTCTCGTCGGCATAGCCACGCACCTTGACCGTGTCGCCATTGAGAATGAGGCAATATCGTACCGTTTCTAGCGCCGCCTTTACCGCTTTTGCGTCTGTCATAAGCTTCACAAAGGGGTCAGAACGGCCGTAATCATGCAGATATGTCTGCATGGCACGCAAGCCGCGTGAGCGCAGCGTTGCCTGGTTCAGGCCATCGCGCAAAATGGTCACCGCTTCACAGTAGGTCAGAACCGCCTCTAGAAACCAGCCTTCTTTGTGCTGCTTATAGTACAACTTTTCCAGCAGTCCCAGGTAGCTACGTGCGCGGCTCATCTTTTGCGCAAACTGCTCGATTACGGCCGTGAGCGCCTTATCTTCCAGTTCTTGCATCACCTCCTGGCGGTAGAGAATGGCGTCCAGGTCTGAGAGCGGCGCGTAAAAGAAGGGGGTCAGATTGTATGCCTGCCTGGTGGCCGTAATCTCTGCAATCACCTGATCCAGATTCAGGTCGGCAAAACAGGCCGGGGCCAGCGCCGCCTCTGCGGCCGCGTGCGCGGCGGCGCTGGTAAACAGAATACTTAGCCAGGTCATGGTGTCACTTTTGCGTTGTCAGGCGGTAAAGCAAGGGCACGGCCAGCAGTTGGCTGACTACAGAGAAGGCAATCAGGGCGGGTAGATTGGCATACAGCAAACCCATCAGCGCACTGCCGACAAACCAGGCCAGCCCATAGCCACTGTTGAACAGCCCATACGCCGAGGCGCGCCGCTGGCGCGGCACCATGCCGGCAATGGCAGCGCGCATGACCGACTCTTGCGCCCCCATGCTGATGCCCCACAGCACCATGCCTGCCAGCGCCGCGCCAAAGCTATTGCTAAAGACCAGCGGCGCAAAGCCAGCCGAAATCAGCGCTGCGGCCAATAACACGTGCAGCCCATAGCGATCAAACAAACGGCCGAATAGCAGCGCCGCCAGCGCGTCTATCCCCATGGCAATGGCGTAAAAAATCGGTATCCACGCTTCTGGCACATTGCCTGTTTTGGCGAAGTGAAAGGCAATCAGGGGAAAGTCGGCAAACCCGGCCGCCAGCAGGGCCACGCCGGCCAGGTACAGCCAGAAGATGCGGGGCAGGCCACGCGTTTGCACATCTCCTTTGGCTGCTTCTAGCTCTTGCGGGCGCGGGTAGAGCCAGCGCGCCGTGATCAGCACACTTAGGGCCAGCAAGGTGGGTAGCAGCAACGCGGCAAAGCCCGCCTGATAGCTGCCGCGCCAGGCAAACACAACAGCAACAATGAGCGGACCTGTCATCGCGCCGATCTGGTCCATGGCTTCGTGCAGACCAAAGCCCCAACCCCGCCCCACCTCTTTGGTGGCGTGGGAGAGCATGGCGTCACGCGCAGGCGTGCGCAACGCCTTGCCGACGCGCTCGGTAATCATCAGAGCGGCGGCAATTTCCCAACGGCCAGCCAGCGCCAGCAGGGGTATGGCCAACAGGTTCAGGCTGTACCCCACCAGGGTAAAGGCCCAGTAGCGGCCGGTGCGGTCGCTAAGGTAACCGGAGAGCAGGCGCAGGCTGTAACCAATCAGTTCGCCAAACCCGGCAACGAAGCCCACAGCCGTGGCGCTGGCTCCCAGCAGTGCCAGATAGGGGCCGGTGATGCTGCGTGCCCCTTCGTAAGTCATGTCGCTGAGCAGGCTGATGATACCTAATAAGATAACAAAACGAATAGCTATTTTCTTGTTCATGGGAGACTTTTTCTCGCTTGTATCTGTTTATGCTTCACGGGTTGCCAATTCCTGAATCATTGTGTCAATTGTTTCTGCTAACTGGTCTAATCTGGCCAGATTGGCGGCGCTGGCGGCCGATTGTTGCGCGCGCTGGGCAACGGTCGTTTCTAATACCTGTGCTGTTGCCTCAATTGTTTCTTGCCAGCGGGCGTCCAGGTGTGCCTGAAACTGGCGCATTACCTGTTCTGTATTTTGTACCACCGCCCAGCGCAGGTTTTCCGTGTTGCGCAGGGCCAATCGCTGTGCCAACAGCCGTAAACGATTCAGGATACGCTCACGCCTTTTGGCGGCTGGCAGTAACCGCTCCCACAGACCAGGGCTGGCCGCCAACCCCAGCCCGCCCATCAGCGCCGAATGCACCCAGTATGGGGTGCGCATCCGCGTGGGTGGCTCATCGGGGTGCAGCGGCGCAAACGTAAAGGCAAACAGGTCGGCAGCCAGGTGGCGCAGCTCATGCACCAGTGCGTCTGCCTGATTGGCGTATGTAGTCAGCAAGGCGGTCAGCTCTGCCTGAATGCCCTGGCTGAAGGGCTGGTACTGCGTGCCAAAAAAGGCTTCGACCTCCTCTCCCAGGCGTCGCTGGGCGGCTGTTTCTGCTTCATCCAGGTTGGCAGCCGTGCATATGAAATCGGCAACGGCCGTGATAAATACCCCTTCTGCCTCTACGCGCAGCGCCGCTGCCTGCTGATTGATGCGCGCCAGAAAGCGCTTATGGTCCCCTTGCAGCATATCGGCTGCCTGCTGTCGCTGGCGGCGCGCCAGCAGCAGTGCCTGCTGAAAAGCATTGTGCTTCTCCTGAAGCTCTGCCAGTGGCATTGTCAGCGCGCGGCGTTCTGTTTGCAGCAACTGTTGTGCCATCGTCAGCACATTGGCCGCTTTGTCTCTAATGGCGCTGTGCAGCGTGGCCTGTTTTTCCGCCTGTACGAACTGTTCCAGCCTTTCCTCAACTGCGCCCAGGCCGCTGGCAGCCCAGCCCGCGTTATCCTGGCGCACTCTGGCCTCTAGCGCCAGCCGCGCCGACACGGGAAAAATTTGTAAGTCGCCATCCTCGATGCCTGCCTGCCGCAGCGTGGCCTGCAAAAAGTGTAGCGCCTCCGCCTGCTCAGGCGGTGTCAGATAATCCACCTTGTTTAACAAGAAGAAGAGTCGCCGCGCGCGTTGTCGTACAGCCCGCAGAAATTCCAGCTCAACGGCCGTTAGCGGGGGGTCGGCCGAAACCAAAAACAAGGCGGCATCCACCTCACTAAGAAAAGCCAGGGTGGTTTCGGTGTTGTGTGCCAGGGTGGAGCCAATGCCGGGTGTATCAATCAGCACAACGCCACGTGCCAGCAGCGGGGCAGGGTGCTGCACCTCCACACGCGCGACGCCTCGCTCGTTGTGTGGGTTGGCTGCTTCGGTGATGTAATCGGCCAGTTGCGCCAGCGTGACCGGCTGTTCTGTGCCATCGCCAAAGTGGATGCGTGCCTGGCGCGTAGGGCCATAGGCAATCAGGGCAGGAATGGCGGTGACGGGCACGACCCCCATGGGCAGCAGCGGCTCGCCCAGCAGGGCGTTGAGCAGGGTGCTTTTGCCGCGCTTGAACTGCCCCAACACGACCAGGTGAAAATGCCCGGTTTCCAGGCGCTGCTGTAATTCCGCCAGGCGTGTGGTCAGGGGCTGCGTAGCAGGGTGGTGGCTCAGGTGTTCAATGGCACGTTGTAAGCTATCGGCTAACGCATTCATGGGTAGGTCTCGGTAGGAATTTGGTGAAGGCTGGCCTGTGCCGCGGCAACGACGCGACGCAGCAGGCGGGGCGCCATGGGCAGGGCTGCAGCAGCGGCCAGGGCTTGTTGTGCAGCGACTGTGCC
The DNA here is from genome assembly GCA_937943625.1 of uncultured Anaerolineae bacterium. GTDB lineage: Bacteria > Chloroflexota > Anaerolineae > Promineifilales > Promineifilaceae > JACSRF01. The sequence continues at coordinate 95,251 of CALEAD010000032.1, forward strand.
AATGGCGGCCAGGGCTTCGGTGGCGGCCAGGCGGGGCGGCAACGGCCGTTCACTGTCCAGCAGCAGCGCCGCCAATCCCGGCACGGCTTGCGGCGCGCCAATGAGGCCCAGGGTTTGGGCAACGGCCGTTGTCACATCCATACTATCCGGTTTGCGCGCCAGGCGCACCAACAGCGGCGCGACCGCACGCTCCTCACGCAGGCGACCCAGCACCTCTGCGGCAATCACGGCGCGCGTCGGTTCTGGATGCTCAATGGCGTCTATCAGCCGTTCCACGAACCCCTTATCCGGCTCATGCAGCGATGCGCCACAGGTGGTGCAGGCGCTGGCCTCATACGCATTTTCTGCCCAGCAGGCAGGACAGTAGCGGATCATCAGTTTACACCTTATAACTGGACATTGGCGTTTTTGCTGGCGGCCCGTGTAGCGCGATTTGAAAAATCGCGTTACGGTGCCAGAGTTCAGCGCAAATTTCGCCAGACTCCAGCTTATAACTTGCTCTTTGTCGCCCAAAATGTCCGTTCATCGTAGTTAAATTTCGCCAGCTCCGCCTGCCGTTGCGCCTGGCTGTCGTGGGCGGCCTGCGGGCGCACTCTGGCCACAACCGGCGCGTACAAAGAGGTGGAATTCGTTTTGCGCCGTATCCCCACAATGGCCGGGGCGAAAATGAGGTAAGGGAAGGGCTGCACCTCGGCCAGCAGCGAACGGTAGGGCTGCTGGAAGGGTTGGGGGATGGCCTCAACACGTTCAATGAGCTGGGGCCAGCCGGCCATTGAGCGGTGTGTGCCACCCAAAACGATGCTTTGCTTGTTAGACTCTGATACCATTTTTTAGCTCTGTCCTCGCCTTACCAGGCGTAATTGTCAGCCGGGTCAGTCGTCGGCGGTTAGCAGTCGGCGGGCAGCAGTCAGCAGTCGGCGGTCATTTTCAAGAAACCTGAAAGTTGACAAAAAAAGACCTCTACTCACGAATGATTTCGCTAGTAGAGGCCATCAGCCGTCAGATTTGGCAGTTGACTCAGGAAAATGAGTGGGCGAGCCTCATCGCCTATTAGTTCCTCCCTTTAATTTTAGCAGCAAAATGTGCGATGGTCTAGCGTTGTTTTGCCAACATAGCAATTCTAAATCTGAAACCATGCGGGTGGGCGGGACAGCGCGGAAAAGCTCGTGGCGACCGCCGACGGTTGACTGCTCCACCGGGAACCGCACTGGTTTGTTGCCAATGCTCTGCGGTCAAATCAATGCCCTGAATTGAACATTGCTGCTTCGCCAATTTCTGTGGCAAGCTGGGCCAGGTAGGCGCGTATAAATTGGCTGCGCACTATTGCTTCGCGGCGACCAACGGCCGTTTGCATGGTTTCGGCCAGTTTCAGTAGCTTGGTGTAAAAGTGATCGAGCGAGGCCAGATGGTCAGCAGGGGGGCGCTGCTGGCAAAATGGGTCAGGCTGGTGATAAATCGGCCGTCCCAGGGCGCCACCGGTGGTGAAGGCACGCGCAATGCCAATAGCGCCCAGCGCATCTATACGGTCGGCGTCTTGCACCACGCTGGCTTCCAGTGTTTGCGGCGCGATTTGCGCAGAAAAGCTGTGCGCGGCGATGGCGTGGGCAATGGCATCCAGGTATTGTGGAGGGTAGTCTCGCGCGTGTAAAAAGGCAACGGCCGTTTCTGCCGCCAGCTGCGAGGCGATTGCGCGCCTGGGTGAATCTTTGGCCACGTGCACACAGTCATGCAGCCAGGCTGCGGGCAGCACAATGGCCAGCTCTGCCCCTTCTGCAGCGGCGAAGTGGTGGGCGTTGTGCACCACGCGCTGCACGTGTGCAGCGTCATGCGCGGCATCATGGTTTGCCTGCTGTGCTAAAAATTGCCTGAACGCTTCTCCCCAAAATTGCCAATCCATACGAGTTTATCATGCAGCAAAGCCGCGCCACGAGGAATAAAATGGAGAGCTGGCATTTCTGCGGGCCGTGCGCAGACAAGCTGTTTGCGCTCCATTTTCAGAACAGTGCAGTGTGCTGACCTGCTAACCTCACCTCTACGCTTGCGATATAATCAGCGGCAAACGTTACCACAGCAAAGGGCAAAAAACCATGATCTACGAATCAGAACATCCCCTCGTTAAACACAAATTGACCCTGCTGCGCGACCACCGCACGGAGCCGAAAAAATTCCGCGAGCTGATCCAGGAGCTGGCGATGCTGCTGGCCTATGAAGCCACGCGCGATTTGCGGGTTGCGCCCAAAACGGTGGAAACGCCGCTGGGCATAGCGCAAGGGCATGAACTGCTCGACAAAATCGGCCTGGTTCCCATTTTGCGCGCTGGCTTGGGCATGGTGGCTGGCATTTGGCAAATGATGCCGGCTGCCGAAGTGTGGCACCTGGGGCTGTACCGTGATGAGAAGACGCTCCAGCCAGTGTCTTATTACAACAAGCTGCCCACAACGCCGACCGTTCAGGTTTGCCTGGTGCTAGACCCGATGCTGGCAACGGGTGGCTCGGCGGTGGCCGCGGTAGATGTGTTGAGGAAGTGGGGGGCGGCGCGCATTAAGTTTGTGGGGATTCTGGCCGCACCGGAAGGGGTAGAGGTATTGCAATCGGCGCACCCGGATGTGCCAATTTACCTGGCCAAAATTGATGACCATTTGAATGAGCGGGGGTACATTGTGCCCGGGTTGGGGGATGCGGGTGATCGCCAGTTTGGCACAGGGTAACTGGCTGCCGCTGTATTTGCTGCTGTTTGTGGCGGCGGCGCTGGCAACGGCCGTTGCCGTTCCGGCGGTGCGCTGGCTTTCGTTTCGCCTGGGGGTGGTGGCGCGCCCTGGGGGCAGGCGGCAGCATATGGGCGAGGTGCCGAAACTGGGGGGGCTGGCGCTGCTGGCGGGGCTGGCCCTGGGTGGCCTGCTGATTGACCTGCTGCTGCCCCCGGCGCAGGATGGCTGGCTGCTGCAAGGGATTGCCTGGGGAACGGCCGTAGTTGCCATTGGCGGCTTACTGGACGATTGGCTGGACCTGCCGGCTTGGGCGCAATTTCTCATTCATACTGCCGCGGCGCTGATTGCCGTCAGCTTTGAGGTGTTCATCGAGCGCTTTACCAACCCGCTGACTGGTCAGGTGGTCTCCCTGCGTGACCTGCTGGCTGCTCCCTGGGGTGATATGCTCATTTTCTTACTTACCTTTTTCTGGATTGTGGGCATGATTAACACGATCAACTTTCTCGATGGGCTGGACGGGCTGGCGGCGGGCGTGGTGGGAATTACGGCCGTGCTCATTGCCTGGCACAGCTACAACCTGGGGCAGTTCACCGTGGCCGCTTTTCCGCTGGTGCTAGGCGGGGCGCTACTGGGTTTTTTGTGCTTCAATTTTGCCCCGGCGCGCATTTTTCTCGGGTCGGCGGGCGCGTATCTGCTGGGGTATCAGGTGGCGACGCTGGCGATCATTTCTCCTGCCAAAATTGCGACGGCGCTGCTGGTGTTGGCCGTGCCCATTGTGGATGTGGCCTGGCAAATTGTGAACCGCCTGCGCCAGGGGCGCAGCCCTTTTCGTGGCGACCGGGGGCATTTGCATTTTCGCCTGGTAGACCGGGGGATTGCTGTGCCGCGTATTGTGTTGGGCTATTACCTGGCGGCATTGGCTTTTGGCCTGGTGGCGGTTTTTGCCCCTGGCCTGCTGAAGCTGGTGTTATTGCTGCTGTTGGCAACGGCCGTTTTTTTGCTGATGGTTTGGTTAAATCGTAAAACAGGCTAGAATTAGCTGCTGGTTGAGCTGTAACACGCATTGTAACCAGATGGAGCTATGCTTGTGTTAAACAAACCACTAAAAATAGTCAGATTTGGTGTACCGTAGTAGCCATGTACGATCAGTCTGAGATGGGTGAGGAATGAGTGACATGTCCATGCGCAAAAAGAACACAAATCTGATCGCGAATGAAAACGGCCGTCGGGATTTCCTGGTGGAAAAGGTGAACGTGCAGGTTGTTAAGCGCGTACACGAGGCGCGCAAAGTGGTACAGCGCCAGCTTTGGCGTTCTGATGGCCTTAATCCGCTGGTGCGCGCGAAGCTGTCTGATTTGTTGCCGTAGCGTCGGGAATTCAACAACGATAAAGAGAAGGTCAACTTTTACCTAAAGTTGACCTTCTCTTTGTTTACCAAGGTTGCGGGCCTGGCGGTTGCGCCATCAGCCGCGCATAGGCGCCACGCCACAGCTCTGGCTTGCGCAGCATAGATTTAAGCTGAATATCGGCAAAGCGGGGGAAAAGGTCGGCCAGCAGCTCTGGCAGCAAATCGAGCGCATCGTGCCGCAGTACGTCTTCAATGTTGGCGGCCGCTTCTTTCAGCCAGTCCCAGTCGCGCATGAACCGATCGGCCTTCATCCAGTAGCCGCGTTTTTCCCAGGCAGCGGCCGTTTGCTCGACGCCGGCGTCAATTTCCCGCAGCAGAAAAACGAGCATGGCGGCCATGTCGCGCGTTTCGTCGTCAACGGCCGTTTTCTGGCTCAGGCGGCGCAAAATTTCCGCAATGGAGCGGCGGTGCTGGTTACGAATCTTGGTTGGGTTTTCCGTGTGGATGATGCGGCTCATAGCAGTTCCTGAAAAGTAGACGATGAAGGGTGAAGTGAGATCAGGCAGCTTTGTTTGCCTGCAAGTAGTTCACAGCCTCCTCTGGCGAGGCAAAATTCATCCCCAGGTGGGCAAACACCTGAATTTGCTTACCCCCTTTTTGGATGAGAGCCGGATACCAGGCTGGACCGGCCAGTGGCGGATGTACGGCGCCGAGAAACTGATTCTCTTTGACCTGGGGGAACTGCCAGATCACCCAGTTGAAGAGGTCGCTTATGGAGAGCAGGGTGGGGCCACTGCGTTGAAAAGGAATGTTGGTAATGATGATCATGGATTCTGTTTCAACGGACATGAGAATAAAGAGATGTATCTATTCACGTAAGACAGCACCACAGAGAGCTACAGAGGGGGGCACGGAGAAAAAATCTCTGGTTTTCTTGCTGAAACTCCGTGCCTGCTCCGTGTAGCGCCGTGTAATTATCCTGGAAGAGAAGATGAACCATGCCGAGATTGGTAATCAGGAGAAGTTTACCGATAGCCATTACAAAGAATGCGCAGCACCTCGGCGGTGTTTGCCAGATTTTCTAGCAGGTGGTCTGGATGGTATTTTGCCAGAGTTGCCGCAGAATGCCAACCGCTGGCGACGGCAACGGCTGTTGCGCGACCAGCACGGGCACAGAGAATATCGGCTGGCGTATCGCCGATGACGACGGTATGACTGCCGTTAAAGGCAAACCCGCTTTGCGCCGCGGCGCGCTGCATGGCAATGGCGGGCAACTGATTGCGGTCTATGTGGTCAGAGCCGTATGCGCCAACGACAAAAAGAGCAGGGTCTATTCCGGCATAAAGCAGCTTGAGCGGGGCAGTCAAACGGCCGTTGCCCGTGAGCAGCCCCAGCACCACAGCTGGGCATTGCTGCAAACGCGCCAACAGGGCAGGCACGCCAGGGCAGGGGGTCATCTGCTTCAGGGGAAAAATAGCGTGCGCTTTGACCGCCATCAGCTCATAGATATGTGGCAGCGCCGCCTCAATTTCTGTTGCTGGCACGTTGGCTGCCGTGAGCAGATCGCTGATGATGCGCGGGTCGGTTTTGCCATCCATGGTGTAATGCGCCACCGGCCCGGCCGTGCCAAACAGCTCCATCAGCGTGGCTACCAGGGCCTCTCGGCCTGCGCCGTTGCTGTGCACGAGCGTGCCGTCAATGTCAAAGAGAAGAAGTCGTTTGCTCATGGCCTGTCTGTGCCCGGCGCCATTTGCCAATCTCCAATTCCAATCTTGTTCTCAGTCTCCCTCACGGTGACCACACGGCCGTCATCTTTGCCCATACAGGCGCAGTGGGCATGGGGCGCGGGGGAACGACTTTGCCCACATTCAGGCCGCGCTCTTGCAAAATTTGCTTGATGCCGCCCAACCGTGCCCCGGCGGGCAACAGGTCGAGCAGTTGGTTGATCAGCCGTTGCTGGCGGCGCGCTTCTTCCAGGTTGCCTGCTTTGTAAGCGGCCATCAGCGCGACAAAGGGTTCGGGAACGGCCGTACTCAGCCCGCTAATCAACCCATGCGCCCCCAGTGCCAGTGCGCCCAGGGCAATGCGCTCATTGCCGATCAAGACCATCAGGTGCGGGGGCGCAGCGTCAGTCAATTCGCGCAGCGTTTGCACATTCCCCTGGCTGGTTTTGACACCTGCCAGGTTAGGCAGTTCTGCGCCCAACCGCTGCAGCAACGCCGGGCTGATGCCGTTGACGGCCATGTGTGGGATGTCGTAGAGAAAGAGGGGCAGATGGGGTGCAGCGGCGGCAATGGCGTGGTAATAGTCGGCCAGTGCGCCATCCGACATGCCGTAAAAGGTGGGGGTGACGGCGGCAATAGCGTCGGCGCCGATCCCCTCTGCCTGTCGTGCCAGGGCAACGGCCGTATCTGTGCGATTGGCCCCCACATGCACCAACACCGGCACACGGCCGTTAACGGCCGTTACCGCTTTTTCGTGTAGCTGCATCCGTTCACTGGCATCCAGCAAAATCCCTTCCCCCGTTGTGCCGCCCACAAACAGCCCCTGCACGCCGCGCGCCAGCAAAAAATCTACCAATTCTGGCACTTCTTCCAGGTTTACGGAATATCCATCATGATCGAGCGGCGTCGCCATAGCCGGAGCGACACCAAGCAATAACTTCTCCCTTAACGTGGCTATCCTTTCATTCATTGTTTACCCTCCACCTCGGCCAGCACATTGGCAAAAATATGCAGCCCTTCTTCCACCAGCGCCCGCGGAATGTTCAGGGGGGGCGTCATGCGAATGGAATTAGAGCCACAGGGGATGAGCAGTAGCCCCTGTTCAAAGGCGCGCTGAATAATGGCATCCCGCAAGGCCACATCGCGCTCTTTGTGTTTGCGCTCCTTCACAAACTCAATGCCCACCATTAGCCCGCGCCCGCGCACGTCGCCCATGCTGGGGTGTCTACTCTGAAGCTCCGTCAGGGCGTCCAGCAGAAACTGACCTGTTTCTGTGGCCATCTGCATCATCCCCTCGCGCTCAATCGCCTGCACGGTAGCCAGCGCCGAAACGGCCGCTACCGGGTTGCCGCCATAGGTGCTGCCATGCGCGCCCGGCTTCCACACCATCAACTCGCGGCGGGCGATGATGCCGCCGATAGGCATTCCACTGCCCACTCCTTTGGCAAAGCAGACAATGTCTGGCTCTACTCCTTCATGCTGCACTGCCCACCATTTGCCCGTGCGCCCCACACCGCTCTGAATCTCATCTACCATCAGCAGAATGCCGTACTTATCGCACAAATGGCGCAGCGCCAGCAAAAAGCTGGGTGGTGGAATGATGTACCCTCCTTCGCCCTGAATCGGTTCAATTAAAATTCCCGCCACGTCATAGGGGGAAACCATTTTGCGGAACAGCTCATCTTCCAGGTAATGGATCACCGTCTGGCCGCAATCTTCCCCTTCGCGGCCAATCAGCATGGGGCGATAGGGGTTGGGGTAGGGCACGTGATACACCTTGACGCCGGGCACGTAGCTGGCGCGCTGTACCGTTTTGCTAGCAGTAAAAGAGAGTGAACCGAGTGTACGACCGTGAAATGCGCCCATAAAGCCAATAAACTGCGTGCGCCCCGTTTTGTACATGGCCAGCTTGATGGCCGCTTCAACGGCCTCTGTGCCAGAATTGCCAAAATAAACCTGCGTATCGGGCATAGGGGCAATTTCGCGCAGCTTTTCGCCCAGTTCTACTGCTTGCGGGTAGTAAAAATCACTCAGGCAGACGTGCCAAAACTTGTCTAACTGCTGGCGCACCGCCTCTACTACCGCCGGATGGCGATGGCCGGCATTCAGTACGGCTACACCGGCCATAAAGTCTATGTACCGCCTGCCGTCAACGTCCCATATTTCTGAGCCTTCGGCGCGGTCTACCACCAGCGGGTACTCGCGGGCGTAAGAGGGGGAAAGGGTAACGAGGTCGCGTTCGATGAGGGCGCGCCCCTTGGGGCCTGCGCCGTTGAGTGTGAATTTCATGTGGTTGCTCCTTTGAAAATGACCGCTTGCCAAACCTGGTGGTGATAGCCGTTGCAGTCTCCTCATAAATTGGCATATCCCATGCGCGCGCGACGGCTGAGCAGGATGCGCTCGGTGGTGTAGATGAACAGGGCAATCCAGATGAAGCTAAAGCCAATCAGTCGCTCGCACGGGAAAGGTTCATTGTAGACCAGCACGCCAATGAGAAATTGGCCGGTAGGGGCGATGTATTGCAAAAGGCCCAGGGTGGTGAGGGTGACGCGCCTGGTCGCCAGGCCGAACCAGATGAGAGGGAAGGTGGTGGCCAGACCCGCCAGGGGAACTAGGGCGTTGACGACAGGAGCCGCGTATGGAAAAACGGCCGTGCCCTGCGTTTGCAAAGAGAGCAAAAACGCCAGCGCCGGCAAAAACATCCACCCCGTTTCCAGCGTCAGCGCCTCAACTGCGCCCAGGGGCGCTTTTTTGCGCAGTAGCCCGTAAAAGCCAAAGCTAAACGCCAACGTCAGCGCAATCCAGGGCAGTCCGCCATAGCTCAGGGTCAGGTACAGCACCCCGGCCGTTGCCGAACCAACCGCTACCAACTGCCAGCGCCGCAGCCGCTCCCCCAAAAAGACAACGCCCAGTAGTACATTGACCAGCGGGTTGATGAAATAACCCAGGCTGGTTTCCACAATAAACCCGGCATTAACGCCCCAGATGTAAATGCCCCAGTTCGTGGTAAGGAGAACGGCCGTGAGCAAATAAGTCAACAACATTCGCCGGTTGCGCAAGGTCCCCGCCAGCCACCCCCACTGTCGCCGCCAGGTAAGCAGCAGCAGCAAAAAAAGCAGCGACCACACCACGCGCTGCGCCAAAATTTCCAGCGATGACAGCTCATCAATCGTGCGCCAATAGAGGGGCAACAAACCCCAGGCCACGTAAGCGGCCACGCCATACAATAAACCCTTATTGTCCATGCCGCCCGTCAATCAGCTCCCCAGGGCCAAAAAATCTCGTCCCATCAACCGGTCCTGAATCCGCGCCCAAATCTGATCCAGATGCGCGCCATTTTGTACATAATCCAGGTTATCCGTATTTACAATCAAAACCGGGCTAAGGCTAAAGCTATTGGCCCAGGCATCATACATTGCATTCAGTTGCTGCAAATATGCTTCAGAAATTTCGCGTTCATAGTCACGCCCGCGCTGGGCAATGCGCCGTTTGAGCGTGGCTACAGAGGCTTGCAGATAAATGACCAGATCAGGTGGGGGCAGCAGCAGCGCCAGCGTCTGGTAAAGCTCATAGTAGGCCCCCCAATCCCGCTGGCTCATGTATCCTTGTGTATGCAGGTTGCGCGCAAAAATTTCCGCATCTTCATAGACGCTGCGGTCTTGAATCGCTGAGCGCGGCTGCCGCAATAGCCGGTGATGCTGCTGCAAGCGGCGTGCCAGAAAAAACACCTGCGAATGAAAGCTCCAGCGCGGCATATCCTGGTAAAAATCAGCCAGGTAGGGGTTTTCCGTTACGGCCTCGTACACCGGTTCCCAGTGCAATCGCTGCGCCAGTAGCCCTACCAGGGTAGATTTTCCCACGCCAATGTTGCCGGCAATGGTGATGAAGTATTTGTTCATGAAAGCGTGACCAATGAAGAGACGGCAAAAAAGTGACAAAAGCTGCCGCCCAATACAAACAGGTGCCAGATGGTGTGGTTATAAGGAATTTTCTTAATGGCGTAAAACAGCACGCCAATGGTATAGGTAATCCCTCCGGCTACCAGCCAGGTTATAGCGTGTGCGGGCATGGTTGCCAGCATCTGGCCAAAGGCTATTACGCACAGCCAGCCCATGGCCACATATGCCAGCGTCGAAACCACCTCCCATTTACCGATGAAAAACACCTTGAACAAGATGCCCAGGATGGCAATGCCCCAGATGATGCCAAACAGTGTCCAGCCCAGCGGGCCACGCAGGGCCGTTAGCAAAAATGGGGTGTAGGTTCCGGCAATCAATAGAAAAATAGAGGAATGGTCAATGATGCGCAGAACGCGGCGCGCCTGAGGAATCTGGATGCTGTGGTAGAGGGTGGAGGCGGTGTAGAGAATGATCAGGCTGGCGCCAAAGATGCTGAAGCTGACGATGTGCCAGACTGTGCCATAAAGCGCGGCCAGGGCAACCAGCACTGCCAGCCCGGCAATGCTAAGAACAGCGCCCAACCCATGCGTAATGCCGTTGGCAATTTCTTCGCCCAGGGTAAAGTAATCGTTTACCTTTTTGTGGATATACTCTTTTGCGGTCATATTGATCAACCTCATTACTGGAGTCTGGCAGGAAACCCCGCTGACCTCTGATACTGTAATGCGATTTGCCGAATTGCACAACAGTGATGACAGACAAAAATACCAGTGTCCCACCTGTTGTTAAACAGTCTCCTGGCGTTGGGTGCAGCCCGCATTGGCCAGCGTTGCTTCGTAGACGCGCATCATGCGCCTAACAATGTGTTGCCAATCATACGTGATGGCGCAGTTGCGCGCACCCTGTGCCAGACGGGCGCGGTATGGCTCATCAGTAAGTAGTTGGTAGATGCACTCTGCCAATGCTTCGGGGTCGCGGGAGGGGACGTGCAGGCCGTTTACGCCATCTTGCACCAGAAAGGCTAACCCGCCTACTTCAGAAGCGATGACGGGCACGCCCATGGCCATGGCTTCCAGGGCGACCATGCCGAAGCTCTCGTAGTGGCTGGGCATGACGACCATTTCGGCAGCGGCGTAGTAGTTGGGCAGGATGTGCTGGTCTTTGGCGCCGAGGAAGGTGACAAATTCGTGAATGCCAAGTGATGTGCGCAGCTCTTTGAGGCGTGCCATTTCTTCATCGGGGTCGTCGCTCCAGGGGTCGCCACCGATGATGGCGACGCAGGTGTTTTTGACGGCACCAGGATGGCGCTGATGGATGAGCGCCATGGCCAGCAGCAGGGTGTCTATGCCTTTGAGTGGCTCGATGCGGCCGGCAAAGAGGATGTTTTTGTCGGTGAGGGGAATGCCGATACGCTGTTTGGCGATTTCTTTAGGGATGGGCTGGAAGCGTTGCAGGTCTACGCCGGGGGGGATGATGGCGACTTTGTTCATGTCGGCGTCGTAGAGCCAGTTGAGTTGTGCCTGCTCGGCGGGGGTGGCGGCAATGATGCGGTCGGCAATCTGGATGACGCGGTTTTCGCCGTCTATGCGTTCCTGGGGGGCGCGTTCGCTTTCGCTGCTGGCGATGCGGTTTTTCATGTGGCCGAGGGTGTGGAACATGTGGATGATGGGGATGTAACGGCCGTTTCCTCCCCACGCCGTGCGTAGTTTCTCTGCCACCAACCCGGAGAGCCAGTAGTGGCTGTGGATCAGGTCGTATTCAATCCCTTCGGCGGCGGCAAACTGGCGCACGCCTGCGACAAACTCATCCAGGTAGGCCGTGATCTCTGACACGGGGATGGGGCGCTCTGGCCCGGCGGGGATGTGGATGACGCGCCCGCCAAAACCCAGGTCGTGCATGACGCGGGGCACGCAGTCATCTTGTGAGCGGGTGAACACGTCTACCTGGATGCCCTGCCGGCCCAATTCGCGACTGAAGTCGCGCACGTAGACGTTCATGCCGCCAGTTTTTTTGCCGCCCAGCATGGCTAGCGGGCAGGTGTGCACGCTGAGCATGGCAATACGGCGGATGGGAGGTGGGTTTGTATTCAAGCGACCATTCCTTCTGGCTTGGGCAAGTAACAGCGGGTGCCTGGGCCTGTATCTGGCGCCTAACGCCCTATGTGCAACTTGTAGATCATGGTGTCGCGCGCGCCGAAGCGATATTTGTATGCCTCGCTGCCGCGCAAAAAGTCAAAGGTGGAACGGCCGTTGACGATAGCCCACTCAATTGCTTTGGCGGTTAGCACCTCGCCCAGGCTGAGGGTGCCAAAGGCTTCTGGGTCGAGACCAGAGTTGTAGACGAGCACCTGCCCGTTATAGTCGAAGTTAAACAGGCCAGAGGCCTTTTTGCCATCTACCTCCATGAACATGAGCAGCAGCGTGCCGTCAGCCTGGGCTGCTTTGGCCGTGTCGTGAAAGACGGCGCGACGGCCGTTGTTGAGCCAGTCGCGCTTGGCCAGGGTGCTTTTACGTAGCAGGTTCAGGAATTCGTCAACGGCCGTTGTCACATCATCCTCTTGCCGCACAATGACCAGCTTTGCTTCTGCGCCCTCGGCGCGGCGCAGCTTGCGCCGGATTTCACGCTTTTGCCTGGCGTCTAGCGATTCTAGGTACAGGTCAAAGTCGTTGGGCAGGTCAATGACAGGGCACACCTCGTGCACGCTTTCGCGAAAGCTGAGGCCGTGCTGTTGCGCCAGCACAGGCAGCAGTCCGCGCGTCGGCGAAGCCTGGGGCACGTTGCACAAATTGAGAGCGTGCCAGCCAGGCAGGTTAAGCAGGTGGGGGAAAACAGCTTTCCAGAACGGCCGTATCACGTCAGCGCGGGCAATGACATCCAGGTAGTCTGTTTCCTCAACACAGCCATTAAAGTAGATGATGCCATCCACCAGATAGATGCACAACAGACCAGCCAGGCGGCCTGCCTGGTCACGCCCCACAAACGTGTGCAGCGTTGCTTCTGCCGGGTGCAAATGTGTCCACCAGGAGCGTTGATAGGCCAGGCGTTGAAAAGGCGTATTGGTCACGCTGGTACGTGCCAGAATGTCCCATTCCGTGGCCAGTTGTGTAAATGCAACCTCTCCTATCAGATGTTGAATATTCATTTTCTTCCTTTGTGGGGTTGGGTCGGGCGACACACAGGTTTAATTACTTGTTTGCTACGCTGGCCGGTTACGCAGTGAGTGAACCGGCCAGCCAATCCACGAACCCGCTCAACGTCTTCTAAAATTGTTGTCGAGTATAGCGCCTTTTTGCCCGGCATAACAGCTTCTCACAGGTTACTTTTTCAGTCGGAACTGCCAGAACAGCTTCCACCAATCTATGAATTTGGGCACGTTGCGCTCGTAACGCACCAGCAATACGCTGATCAGTAGCACGGCTGCGCCTGCCCATTGCACCGGGGTGAGATGTTCGCTCAAAAGGAAAATTGCCAGGGCAATGCTGACGACCACTTCCAGGATGCCCAGCAGCGCCGTTTGAATGCTGCCCAGGTGCTTGACGCCCAGAAAGAGGGTGAGGCGCGACAGTCCGGTGGTCAGCCCCATGAGCAGAACTGCCTGCCAGCCTGCGGGGGAAACGGCCGTTAGTGGGGTGGGGTTAGTCAGCCAGGCGAGCGTCACTACCGTGGCCATTGCTGTCATGGCATACAGCGCCATGGTTGGCGCCGGAATGTCGTAGAGAATGCGCTGACTCAGCACAAGCTGGATGGCGTAAGTGAGGGCGGCCACAGCCATCATCATCACACCCAGCCAGTCTGGCGTGCCCAGCCCCCCCTGGGTAAGAATATAAATGCCACCAATTGCCAGCGCCATGCGGAACAGGGTAAGCCAGGAGACACCCTGCCCGGCTAGGCGCAGCAGCGCCGTGACAAAAATCAGGTAAGTGATATTGATGAGTTGCCCCAGTGAGGCATCTATGCGCGTGAGGCTGCTATAGTAGAAGAGGGAACCAATGCCGTTGATGGCGCCGGCCAGAAAGCTGCTGATGACGGCCGGACTGGAGCTGAGCAAGTATCGGCGACGAAAAAGCAAAATGGCCGTCCATAGCAGCAGTGCCGCGAAGAGCGTGCGCAGGGCGACGACCGTCAGCACATCTACCCCGGCCGCATAGGCCAACTTGGCCAGAATCGGAATGGTCCCCAGGAATAGGGGGGAAAGCAACGCCCAAAACAGGCCACGCCGCCAGTTTTGCGGGTTGTGCCTGATACTGCCTTGCTTTTCCCCGAATAAGCGACTTATCCAATACGCTGGCGGAGGGGAGGAGTTGGGCATGAAGCTGGTTATAGATTCGTTTGTTGGCTGGATTGCTTGATGGGTAGCAGAATATGGAACGTGCTGCCGGGTGGGTTTTCCAGATCGCGCCGCTTGCTTTCCACCCAGATACGCCCGTTGTGCGCTTCAACAATGCCGCGCGCAATAGCCAATCCCAGCCCCAACCCTCCCCCCTGGAAAGCGGATTTGCTCGTAGAGTGGTGCTGAATGGAGCCCAGCACATAAAATTGATCGAAAACACGCCGTTGTTCTTCAACCGGAATGCCAATACCTGTGTCGCGCACAATCAAGTCTACCGCATCTCCCATCTTGCGCCCCACGATAAAGATTGAGCCGCCATCTGGAGTAAACTTGATTGCGTTGCCCACCACATTTTCAAGAACCACGCGAATTTTCTTACCATCCCCTTCAATGATCGGCAAAGCGTGCAAATTACCAACTTCCAGGGTGAGGTGACGCTGCTGGATGACCTGTTGCAGCTCTTCTGCCAAATCTTCGACAATGTCTGACAGGCGTACCGGGCCAAAAGCAAGCTCTAGATTGCCAGAAGCAATGCGCGAGATGCTGATGATTTCGTTCACCACCTCGCGCATACGTGAAACGCCCATGTTCAGCCCATCGGCAATTCCTTTCACGGCCGTTACCGGCATCTGCCCGCTGTTGCTTTGCTTCACCTGTTCTTCCAACAGATGTGCGTAGCCACTGATCAACGTCAACGGCGTGCGCAGCTCATGCGAAACCAGCACGATGAAGTCGCTTTTCATCTTGTCCAGCTCGCGCAGCCGCTTGTTCGCCCCTTCCAGCTCACGTATTTTGTTTTCTAGCCGCTCTACCAGATTTTGCGCATGTTTTTGTAGGTGGATGTTGCGTTCCGATGCCGAAAGAGGCTCCACGCGCCCCTGCAAGTAATCCTTCACCTGTTGGGGAAACTCGGAGACGTTGATTGGCTTGGTGAGGAAGCCGGTGCAGCCAGCCGCCAGCGCCAACTCACGGCTGCCGGGACTGGTGTTGGCC
This sequence comes from uncultured Anaerolineae bacterium, assembly GCA_937943625.1. Taxonomy (GTDB): domain Bacteria; phylum Chloroflexota; class Anaerolineae; order Promineifilales; family Promineifilaceae; genus JACSRF01. The sequence continues at coordinate 110,253 of CALEAD010000032.1, forward strand.
GTTAGTGCCACAATCGGCGTATCAGAAAAGTTGGGCAGACTGCGCAGCCGCGTAGTAATTTCACGGCCGTCCATGTCTGGCAAATTAATATCCATGAGGATAAGCTGCGGCCGTTTGTCTCTTGCCAGGGCAATACCTTCCAGTCCGTTGCTGGCCACGTGAACGTCATAGCCACGACTGCCCAACACGCGCTGCACCAGGAGTCTGCTGGCGTTGTCATCCTCGATGTAGAGGATGGTTGCTTCGGGTTGTTCACTCATCATTGCGCCCACTATTAATTGCCTTTACCCTGGTTTGTTTGCTTTAGCCGCCTGTTTTCGTTGTTTGGCATCTTTACGGCGTTCGTGTAAAAGCACAACGAGAATTTCGCGGCTAAATGCACGCCTCAGTCTGCTAGGGCAATGCCTGTTGGATGTCATTCAGCAGGTCGGAGTCCATAAACGCGCCCTTTTGTAGAAGCCCTTTGATTTTACCCCTTAACCGCTGGCTTTCAATAGCTGTTAGCTCCTTTGCGGTGATGACGATAATAGGGATGTGGCGCAAAGCAGGCTCTGTCTGCATGATTTCGATGATCTGGAAACCGTCCAGCCCAGGCATCATCAGGTCAAGGATGAGCAGGTTGGGGCGGCTGCGGCGAATGAGCGCCAGTCCACTTGCGCCATCGTATGCTTCTTCGATCAGAAATTCACCCTGGGCCTGTAAGATGCGACGAATCAGACGCGCCGAGTCGGGGTTGTCTTCGATGATGGCAATGCGTTTGACGCGTGCGTCTAGCTGCTCCAGCGCTGTAAGCAGGCCGTCGGAATGGCCATGTTTATCTTCTGGCTCTTTGACGGTCATATCGCGTGTGAAATGATCGCCGATAATTTGCTTTTCCACGGGGAAGGTGTGGCCGGAGCAGTTGATAACGACTACTTCATCGGCGCGAATCACCCCCTGGCGCACCAACTTGAAGAGGCCGGCAAAGGTAACGGCCGTTGCCGGCTCCACGGAGATGCCATCCATTTCCGCAACCACGCGCAGCGCCTGAAATGCCTCTACATCGGTCACGTCCAGGAAGTTGCCGCCATGCTGTTGCAGTAAGTCATAGAGCACCTCATACGCCTCACCTGGCATACCTGTGGCCAGGGTGATGATGTCTGTGGTTGGATGCGGCACGTTAACGGCCGTGCGGCAGCCTTGGGCAAAGGCCTGCACCATCGGCGCACAGCCACGCGGTTGGAACAGCCCCAGCTTTGGCATGCCCTGCACCAGCCCCATTTCGTTTAGCTCAGAAAACCCCTTCATTACACCAACCGGCCCCAGGCCACCGCTGACCGACTGCAAATACCATGCTGGCGCGCGCCAGGGAAAGCGGTTACCGTGCGCCAGCATGGGGTCTTCTCCGGCCAGGGCCGCACCTAGCTGTTCTGCTGTTTCAAAAGCTATCGTTTTCATTGCCTCTTTGGCGGCAAAACCTTTGATGCCCCGGTCGAGAAAAATCTGTTTCCGGGCGGCAAACTGGGCGGCAATCTCCTTCGTCTGGTCATACGTGCCGGTGACCTTGATCACCTCTGCGCCAAACAATGAGACTTCGCGCATTTTCTCTACTGGCACGCCGCTGGGTACAAAAACCCAAACCTTGATGCCGGCGCGGGCGCAGTAAGCGGCGTAAGCTATGGCTACGTTGCCTGTAGAGGCTACGACCAGTTCGGTAATACCAGCTTCCTTCAGCACGCTGACGGCAATGGCCGCCTGGCGATCCTTAAAAGAACCGGTTGGCCCCTGGCGCTCATCTTTGATGTAAATGTGGCCATGCCCTAACATCAGTCCCAGGTTGTGCGCACGCAGCAAGGGAGACCATCCTTCACCCATGGTGATGATGTGCTGGTCATCGCGCACGGGCAGCAAATCCCGATAGCGCCATAAATTTGCGCCATACTGCGCCACCTGTTGTTGCCACCCATTGAGTGCGCACAGATCATAAGCGGCGTCTAGCCAGCCGGCGCCACAAGCCGGGCAGGTGGGAATGGGGGTTGTATACGGCCGTTGCGCTCCACACGCCCGGCAAACAAGCGAAAATGTTCTCATAAGCTCCCCTGTAAAGACTCGGCAAACGTCACCTCGGCCGCCGGGGTTTCGCCCTGGCGTATCGGCAACACCACGTGGAATGTAGAACCGCGCCCCACTTCGCTTTCCACCTCAATACTGCCCTGGTGCATGGTAACCAGCGACTTGGTAATAGGCAGACCCAGCCCCGTGCCGCCAACTGTGCGCGTGGCCGAATTATCTACCTGCTCAAAGGCGGCAAACAGCTTATCAAAATCGCTTTGCGAAATGCCAATACCAGTGTCAGAAACAGTGATGCGCAGGTGGGCTTCACCCTCTCGCTGAATTCGCAGCCAGATGTGCCCTTGTTCTGTGTACTTTACGGCATTAGAAAGCAGGTTATGCAGAATCTGGCGCAGGCGCACCGGGTCTGCCTCAATTGGGGGTAGGTCTGGTTCTATGTCGGTGTATAGTTGCAGCCCTTTTTCTTGCGTCAGGCTGCGGATGGTGTTGAGTGCGCCCTGCGCGATTTCTGCCAGGTTTACTTCCTCAAAGGTCAGCACCATCTTGCCTGCCTCGATTTTGGCCATGTCTAGTATTTCGTTAATCAGGCGCAGCAGGTGTTGGCCATTGTTGTAAATGGAGGTCAGGTCTTCCTCCTGTTCGGGGGTGATGGGGCCATCAATGCGCTTGAGCATCACGCGCGAGAAGCCAATGATGGAGTTAAGCGGCGTGCGCAGCTCGTGAGACATGTTGGCTAGAAACTGCGTTTTGAGCTGATCAAGCTGGCGCAGTTGCTCATTGGCTTCCTGAATTTCGCGCAGCAGGCGCTGGTTGGCCAGGGCCACGATGGCCTGGTCGGTCAGGGTGAGGAAGGGGTGCAGTGCCGCCTCACTGAAGCTGTTGACTTGCTGGCTGTGCAGCGCCAGCGTGCCCAGCCATTCGTTGTCTAGCATGAAGGTGATGAGTGCGCAGGCGCGAAATCCGTTGTTGGCAAACCAATCGCGCAGCCCTTTGTCCAGACGTGGGTCTGTTTGGGTGTCTGCAATAATGGCCAGTCGGTGCTGCAAAAGCTGCTGGCTGGTTTGCAAGAAGCGACGCGGGTAGCGTGCAGGCGCCTCGTCGGTGATGGGAACGCGGCTCCACAAGGCAGGGCAGAGGAAAAATTCTGGCTCGGTGGGGTCGTTTATCAGGATTTGTGCAGCATCGGCCGTTTCTGATTGGCTGCTAAAGGTGATGATTGCTTCGTAAATTTCTTGGGGGGAACGGGCGGCGCTGATGCGCTGGCCAGCATGGTAAAGGCGGCTGGTCTCGGCCAGCGTTGCCTGTGTCTGGGCAAAAAGGGTGGCGGTTTCGATGGCGATGGCTAATTGATCGGCCAGATTTTGCAAAACGGCTACGGTGTCCTCGCTGAATGAGTAGCGGGTGGTGTTTTGTACCGTGAGTGCGCCGATGATGCGCCCGCGCGTGCGTAGGGGCAGGGCCAGTTCGGCGCGGGTGTGGGGCAGCAGGGGGTTGTAGGTAAAGGCTTTTGCCTGTCGCACGTCTTGCTCCACGATGGCTTTGCCCTGGGCAACGGCCGTACCGATCATCGAAGGGCCGCCAATTGCCAACCGGTGACCGCGCTCTACTTGCAAACGACCCGCTTCGCCGGTGCCAGCTTGCAGCACCGCCATGTTGCTTGCCTCGTCCACCAGAAACAGACCAACGTAGTAGAGGTTGAAACGGCTACGAATCAGATTGACCACTTCTTGAATGAGCAAGTTGCGGTCCAGAATGGTGGTAGCCGCGCGCGAAACCTCGGTGGCCAGGGCAAGCTGATTGGCGTGGATGCGCGTGGTTTGCAGCAGGTAGGCATTGTTAAGCGCGTTGCCCATTTCGCGCATCAGCGCCTGTACCAGGGCAAGCTGCTCATTGCTGAGGGGCTGGTTGGGCAGAGTCAATACGCCAAATGGGGTCTCGCCAAGCTGCAGGGGAAGGTAACGGCCGTTTCCCTTCACCTCCTCCTGCATCCATGCCTCTTCTTTTTCGTGGGCCGCTTGCAACTCAAAGCCGTTTTGCGTATAGCGAGCTTGAAACATAACTTGTGAAGCACACCAGAGCTGGTCTATTCGCTGATTCTGCAAGAGAGCAGCTCCCTGGGTCTGCTGGCGGCTTTTTTCTTTCAGCCGCAGCGCGTACCACAGCGTGGCCAGCTCCTGGGAAAAGAGCTGCAAAAACAACCTTGACTCGTCAAGGTCGAGCGGGGAAGCCAGATTGGTCACTTCGCCAACGAGCACGCCCAGGAGCTGCTGCTGGCAGTGGAGCGGAACAACAAAGCGTTGCGTGCCGGATGATGCCCCATCTGGCGCCGGTTCCAGCAAAACGCGTGGGGTGGGTTGGAGGGAGCGCGTGAACAGAACGGCCGTTTCTGTGTCGGCCGTTTGCCCAATTTCCTGAGTTGGGTTGGTGGTCTGAAGCGCAACCCAGTGGTCGTGTTCTTCATGCCACTCATAGCAGGTGATGTGACTGAGCAGCAGCAGCGCTTGCACGCCCGTTAGTGCTTCGCGCAGCAAGTCTCTTTCGTGCACCTGCGCAGCCAGGCGCGTCTGAAGCTGTGAGAAAGCGTACATGCGCTGATGAAATGGGGTGGCTGCGTTATTCATGTTGCCTCCTCTGCCAGCCCGGCCAGGGCCACAGGCTGCTTTGTGGCTTGCCCGCCCAGCCGCAGCGCTACTGGCGCCCCACCCAACTGATTAGATATTGCCTCCAGACCGGTGCGGATAATTTCGCTGATGTCTGTGGTGCGGTACATCTGGGCGCTAATTTCGTTCAGCAGCCGCTGTTGCCGCGCGCGCGCTTCGGCGTCTGCCAGCAGACGAGCATTTTCGATGGCGACGGCAAGCTGATCAGCCATAATTTGTAGCGTGCCTACCAGACTGGGTTCAAAAGCGTTGGCTTGCGTGCTTTGCACGGTGAGCGCGCCGATGATGAGGCCGCGAACTTTCAGGGGCAAGACCAGCTCAGCCTGGGTAAGGGGTAGCACCGGGTTCGGCCGCCATTCGCTGTCGCGGGCAACGTCTTGTGTCAGGCGCACACGGCCGTCCCCCGTTGCGCCGCCTACCAGGGAACGGCCGCCTACGGCTAACCTGTGCCCCTGGGCTACCTGAATACGCCCCGCCTCGCCGCTGCCCGCTTGCAGCACAGCATACTCCCGCCGTTCATCCAGCAGGAACAAGCCCACATAGTACAACTCAAAGCGCTCTTTAATCAGGGTCACAGCGCGCTCGATCAGCTCTTGTCGGTCGAGAATAGAACTGGCAGCCGCGGCTACTTCGGTGGCCGTTTGCAGCTGCAAGCGCTGTCTGGATTGCGAAGCCAGCGCTTCTTCCACGGCGCGTAGTTGTAACAAGTTGTTGATGGCAATGGCCATTGGGCCAGTAATGATCTTGAGCAAGGCCACATCCTGCTCGCTAAAGGCGTCGCTGTCATATTCATTCTCCACTGCCAGCACGCCGATGAGTTGATTGGCCACAATCATTGGCAGGCCAAGCCAGCTGCTGGGCAGTGCGCCTACAGTCAATGATTGGAACCGGGCACGCATCTCTTCCATTTGCCGGTTGATGTGCAGCACCTGCTGCGTGCGCACTACGTGGCCGCTAAACCCCTGGGTAATGGGCAGCGGGGGAATGCCAGACAGGTCAACCTTGGCGCCACGCTCATAGCCATAGAGCCAGTTCAGATGTGTTTTGTCTGGCGTTAGCAGCAAAATGGACATACCGGTTGCTTCAATCAGGGCGAAAATCTCGCTGCGCGCGCCCTCAAACACATCTTCCAGGGTGAGTGAAAGGGAGAGAATGGTGCTGATGCGGTTGATGGTGCTAAGCTGGGCGACTTTGGCGCGTGACTCGCTGACTGATTGTGCGTTTTGGCGTGCCAAGGTGAGCTGGTTGGCCATGTTTTGTGCTAGTTGCACCTCGCGAGGGAGGAAACGGCCGTTGCTCTTGGTGCGCAGTAGTTCGAGAATACCGATTGCTTCGGTTCCTTGTACCATTGGCACCAGCAGGCATGATTCTGCGTTCAGTTCATGCACACTTTCCATGTAACGATCACCTGGGTTGGCATCTGCGTAGTAGTAGACGAGCGGTTCTAACGTTTGCAGCACGCGCCGTCGGCTATCTTGCTCTTCCAGCGTTAGCTGTTGCCGTTCAAGCGTGTAGTGGCCAGTTTTGTATTCGTCTGCCTGGCGCCAGAAGGCAATCTCGCTGGTGAGTGTGCTATGCTGTGCGTCCCAGGTATACAGGGCGACGCGCGTTGCGTGCAGATGCTCGGCAAAGGCCAACACGCTGCGGCGGTAAATTTCCGGCACATCGAGCGTGCTGGTAAGCAGCGTGTTCAGGTCGTTCAGAATCAGGCTTTCATTTAGACGTCTCTCAGTTTGGGCAAACACCTGGGCGTTTTCGATACTGCCGGCAAGCTGGTTGGCCAGAATTTGCAGAAAAGCCAGGTCTTCTTGGGCAAAGGCGTTTGCTTTGCCACTTTGCACATCCAGCACGCCCAGGAGTGTGCCGCGCACCATCAGAGGTAGAGCAACTTCAGATTCTGTTTGCGCCAGCTCTGGCACGGCCAGATAGGTAGGGTCCTGGTGTACATCGCGGGCGATGCGCGTCTGGCGGTTGCGCGCCACCCAGCAAATGATGGATTTGGCGTGTAAGGGAAGGCCGAAACGGCCGTTTTTCATTGCTGCGCCGGCTTCGCCTGTGCCTTCCCGCAGGATGAGGCTCTCCCCACTTTCATCCAGTAAGTAGACGGCCACAAAATAAAAGCCAAACTCGGCGCGAATCATCTCGGTAGCGATGCGCAGCAGCGCAGCCAGATCACGCTCAGTGTTGATGATCTGGCCGATTTCGGCGCTGGTTTGCAGTTGTTGCGCGCGCCGCTGGCTGATGGCGTTGGCGGTAGCGCTCTCTTGCGCCAGGCGCGCCAGCTCGGCGCTTTTTTGGGCGGCCACTTGAGCTGCTTCTTGCGTGGCGGCAGCGGCCTCTTGCGCGTGCTTTAGGGCGCGCTGTAGCGTGGCAGCGGCAAACCAGGTGGTCAGCGCCAGGGTGAGGGCGAGCAGGTAGTAACGCAGTAGAAAGCCGGTTTCCAGACCAGGGGTTATGGCGGCAAAAAGGGTAACGGCCACCACTATGACTACACCGTAGAGTAGGGTAGTGACCGTTGTCTCCAAAATGGTAATGGCAACGAGCAGGCTAAGCAGCAGATAAGCCATGCCGCTTGTGCCGCTGGCAAAAAGCACCGCCAGGTGAATGGCCGTTTGTATGATAAAGAAAAAGTGAATCGCCTGCCGGATACGGCCGTGACGGATGAAGTAAAAAGTCACCCCCAGGATAACCAGGCTGACCAGGCTCTGCGTTAGCAGAATTGGCCACACCTCAGCGCGCGGGGCCGCAATTGCGTTGTAAAGAATGGCAGAGGCTGTGAGCAGCAGCGCCAGCCCTTGCAACAGCCGCCCCCTGGCGGTTGTATCGAATTCGCCTACGGGTAGCAGGGAAAATAACGCGAATCGCTCCATTTAGCTAGCTTCCTGGCTCCCACACATCCTCACCGCGCAAGATACGACTGATTTGCTCCGGGAACAAATCTACGTCCAGCGGCTTGGCAATAAAGCCATCAAAACCGGCCGCACGCGCCTTTTCCATTTCTGCCGGGCTACCTTGTGCCGTGACGACGACCACGCGCGTATCCTTTAGTTGCGGATGGGTGCGAATCTGACGTAGCGCCTCATAGCCGTCTTCGTGGGGCAGACGCAGGTCCATCAGTACCAGGTCTACGCGATTCATGGTATTGGCAAACTCGACCACGCCCCAGCCGGTTGTTTTCCATTCACACTTTTCTATGCCCATAAAAGCCAATAGACGGGCGATGAGCACAAAGTTGGAGACGTTGTCTTCAACAACGAGTACGTGGGCCTCACGAGGAGATATGGGGGTACGGGAACTGCTCATAAGGGGGTGTTTCCTTTCAGATAGGCGATGATTTGCTCTGGAAGCAAATCCACGCTGATGGGTTTTTGAATGAATCCGTTGCAGCCGGCCGCAGCGGCTTTTTCCCGGTCTGCCTTCATCACATTAGCGGTCAGGGCGACGATGGGGATGTGTGCCATGTCTGGGCGCTGTCGCAGGGTCTCTGTCAGCGTATATCCATCTATGTCTGGCAGGTTGATGTCCATGAGGATAAGATCGGGCATTTGTTGGCACAGTAATGCCAGCGCTTCGGTGGCGTTTGCTGCTCCTTGGAACTGGAAATGAGACGCGCGCAGAACGCGCTGCACCAGCTTGCGATTGTCTAGATTGTCTTCAACGTAAAGAATGAGAGGCGGCTCATTCATGAGCTATCCTTGTTGGTTTGGTTTGCCTGCTGATCATACAAAGAAATGGGGTAATTGTCCGTTAAGGTGGCGAAAATAGTTAACCGACCCAAATGCGTGCCGAACGGCCGTTGATGCGATAATGCTTGCCCGCCGAAAAAGATTGCCCCAGGCTGGTTAGTTTCTCCGGCAGGGTGCGGGGGAACTGGCGCGGGCAGATGATGGTATGGGGGGTGACGCCAGCGTTAAAAGCGACAACGGCCGTTTCCTGTCCCAGGCGTCGCTGGTAAACCACTACCGATTCGTCTGTATACAGCAGGTCAAATGCGCCACGCCGCAGCACGGCATGATCGTGTCGTAGCCGCACCATACGCCGCACGTCAGCCAATAGTTCCTCATCCCAAAGGCTGCGGTCGTGCCAGGGAAAAGCGCGGCGGCAGTCTGGGTCACCACCTCCTGTCATGCCAATTTCATCTCCGTAGTAAATGTTGGGCGCACCCGGCAACGTCATCTGGCAGAGGAACATCAGGCGCACGGCCGTTTTGTCATTGTTTGCCACCGTCAGCAGACGGGGCGTATCGTGGCTGCCCAACATGGTCATTTGCGCCTGCACAATTTGCGGGTCATACAGCTCATTGATCAGCCGGTTCAGCCCCTTGCCAAACTCCACACCTGTCAGGGTGGGCATCAGCCCATACCCAGTTTTAATTGTATCCTCCTGATTGAGATTGTCGCCCACAAAGAAGCCAAACACCAGGCGGGTGAAGTTGTAATCCATTTGCGCGTCGAACTGATCCCCTTGCAGCCACCGTGTTGCTTCTTGCCACAGCTCGCCCACGATATACGCTTCTGGGTTAATGGCTTTCACGCGACGACGAAACTCTTGCCAGAAAGCATCGTCATCAATTTCATTGGGCACATCCAAACGCCAACCATCAATGCCCTGCTCAATCCAGTGGGTAGCCACGTTCCATAAAAATTCGCGCACGGTCGGAGTATCGGTATTGAATTCTGGCAAAGCAGCTAATCGCCACCAGGCATCATAGTTCGGCCGTTTGACGTTGGGCCTGTACGCATTCAGCGGCCAGCGGTGCACGCGAAACCAATCCACGTAGGGCGATTCCGCGCCGCATTCCAGCAGGTGATGGAATTGAAAAAAGCCGCGGCTGGCATGGTTGAAAACGCCATCCAGCACAATGCGGATGCCACGCGCGTGCGCAGCGTCGCGCAGGGCAAAAAAGGCCTTGTTGCCGCCTAAGATTGGGTCAACCTGATAGTAGTCATGGGTTTGGTAGCGGTGATTGGCGGCAGAGGCAAAAATGGGGTTCAGGTAAAGGGCGTTGATGCCTAAATCGCGCAGGTAATCCAGGTGGTCAATGATGCCGAGCAGGTCACCCCCCATGAAGCCGTGGCGCGTGGGCGCTGCCCCCCAGGGCTGCAAATTAGATGGCTTGGCCGGATAGCCATTTTTACCAAAGTCGGCGCTGCGCCGGGCAAAGCGGTCAGGGAATATCTGGTAAAAAACGGCATCTTTCACCCATTCTGGCGTAATTACTTGCATCAGGTCTCCTTGGAAAATGACCGCAGACAGCAGACTGCAGACGGCGGAACAGCTACTTTGCTATCTGCCTGTTTGTGTGTAATTATACCTTGTTTGGCGTAACTTGCTGGCAGATCGAGCAGGAGAAGGGTACTATTTCTCGCCGTTGGCGGCAGGCGGTCGGCAGTCGGTGCTCAGCGGTCTGCGGTCAAACTTGAATCATGCCCAATTCTGGAATGCTTTTGTCATGAAACGCGCGCGTCATTTATTGCGATCTTCGGTCATTGTCATTGTCTTATTTGGCCTGGGCAAGCTCACGGGTCTGATTCGCGTGCGCCTGGTGAGCGTTAATTTTGGCACGGGGCAGGAGTTCGATGCTTTTACGGCCGCTAATCAACTGCCGGAAGTGTTTTTTATTGTTATCGCCGGTGGGTCGCTGGCAGCGGCGTTTATTCCGGTGTATGGGGCGTACCTGGCGCGGGAAACGGCCGTAAAGAGTGCCCGCCTGGCTAACACCATTCTTACCCTGGTAATTTTGCTGTTGGGCAGCGTTTCTGCTCTGGGCGCAATTTTTGCCCCCTGGCTGACGCGCGTGCTGTTGGTGCCTGATTTCCCCCCCGCCATGCAGCAGCTCACCGCCGAATTAATGCGCATCATCCTGATTCAGACCGTGCTCTTTGGCATCAGCGGTGTTCTCAGCAGCATTCTCAATGCGCATCAGCATTTTGCTTTGCCGGCGCTGGCCCCCATTGCCCTGGACGTGGGTTACTTCATCGGTATCACCCTATTTGCGCCATTAGGCATCTATGGGCTGGCATTGGGCACGGTAGTGGGTGGGTTGCTGCACATTGCTATTCAACTGCCCGCCTTGTGGCGCTATCGCATTCGCTATGCGCCGGCGCTAGACCTGCGGCTGGCAGGCGTGCGCGAAATCGTTCGCCTGATGGGGCCGCGCATTATCACCCTGGGGGCGATTCAGGTGGCCGATTTGTTCATCATTCGCCTGGCCTCGGCATTGCCGGCGGGCAGCACTTCTGCCTACTTCTATGCGTATGCGTTGATGCAGTTGCCGGAGACGCTGTTTGGTACGGCCGTTGCCCTGGTGCTTTTTCCCACGCTGGCAGAGCTGTACAACGCGGGGGACAAAGAGAGCATGAAGCACACGGCCGTTTCGGCGCTCAACATCATCTGGACCCTTACCATTCCCGCAGCGGCTGGGCTGGTGCTGTTAGGGCAGCCCGCCATCACCTTTTTGCTGCAAGGAGGCGAGTTCACCGCCGACTCGACGGCGCTGGTGTACAACGTGCTGCTGGTCTTCAGCGTGCGCCTGGTGAGTGAGGCTACCCTGGAGGTTGTGGCGCGCCTGTTTTATGCACAGCACAACACGCGCACGCCGATGTTTGCTTACCTGGGCTGGCTGGCAATCAATGTGGCTGTGGCTTACTGGCTGGTGGATGACCTGGGCATTGTGGGGCTGGCGCTGGCCAGCACCGTCGCCTTCACAGTGCTCTCGGCCGCGCTCTTCTGGCTGAACCGGCGCGCCCTGGGCGGCCTGGAAGAACGCGCGCTGGCGGTTGGCGCGGGGCGTGCTCTGTTGGCCACGCTGGGAATGAGCGGCGTCATTTGGGGAATCGGCCGTTGGCTGAGCCAGCCTTTGCTTTACTTGGCTGTGGGAGGGAGCGCCGGTGTGTTGGCGTATGTGGCGTTCCATTTGCTGCTGCGCGGGGCAGAAATTCCCGCATTGCTACGTCTACTACGCTCGCGCGAACGCCAGCTATCGTAACTTGAACATTTGTTCAGTCTGGCCCAGTTTGATTTGACAATTAAGAACATTTGTGCTACGATTTCCTCATCTACCCACAAAGGAATTTCACACATACCATACATACCATAACCCCGGTTACCAACCTGGGTGCAAGCCCAAGGAGCTTCTCATGGCCTCAGCAAATGGAAACGGCCGTTTAGCCGCTTTAGAGAAAACGTTGGATACCCTGACAAAAAAGTATGGGGAAGGAACCATCATGCGCTTGGGAGATGCACATCACCTGCAAGTTGAAACCATCCCCACCGGTTCACTCTCTCTGGATATTGCCTTGGGCGTTGGCGGTGTGCCGCGCGGGCGCGTGATTGAGATTTATGGCCCCGAATCATCCGGCAAAACCACGCTTTGCCAGCACATCATTGCCGAAGCGCAAAAGCGGGGCGGCATTTGCGCATTCATTGACATGGAACATGCGCTAGACCCAAATTACGCGGCCAAATGTGGCGTAGACGTCAACAACCTGTATGTCTCCCAGCCAGATACGGGCGAGCAGGCGCTGGAGATTGCCGATGCCCTGATCCGTTCCGGCACGATGGATGTGGTGGTGGTGGATTCGGTGGCGGCGCTGGTGCCACGCGCGGAAATTGAGGGGGAAATGGGGGATGCGCACGTCGGTTTGCAGGCGCGCCTGATGTCTCAGGCATTGCGCAAGATGTCTGGCATTATCAAGCAAACGAACACGGCCGTTATCTTCACCAATCAGTTGCGCCAAAAAATTGGCGTTATGTTTGGCAATCCGGAGACGACCAGCGGCGGTAATGCGCTCAAATTTTATGCTTCCGTGCGTCTGGATATTCGCCGTGTGCAAAGCATCAAGGCTGGCAATGAGGTCATTGGCAACCGCACAATGGTCAAGGTGAAGAAGAATAAGGTAGCGCCACCCTTTACCGAGTGCGAGTTTGACATCATGTACAACGAAGGGATCTCGCTCACCGGTGACGTGATTGATCTGGCGGTTGCCATGGGTCTTGTGGACAAACGCGGCGCTTATTTCCGCTATGGGGATACGCTGCTGGGGCAGGGGCGCGAAAATGCCAAACTCTATCTGGCGCAAAATCCCGCCGTGCTGGATGAGCTGGAGTACCTGATTCGCAAACAGGCCAGCCTCTCTACGCACGAATTTACCACGACAACGGCCGTTGCCGATATAGACTGACTGGCGCGCCGCGTTTCACAGGGCGCGCCTACATGCGGAAGGTGCCATAACGGCCGTCGCCAAATGGGGCGTTCAGGGTTGCGGCAAAAGCCAGCGCCAGCGCCACGCGTGTTTGTACTGGGTCCAAAATGCCATCGTCCCACAGGCGCGCGGTGGCATAGTATGGGTCGCTTTCATGCGCGTATTTAGCCAGAATGGGCTGCTTGAATTCGATTTCGGCCGTTTTGATTTCCTCTGCGGTTGGGTTGGTCATGTTGCGCAGGATGCGCTCCTGGCCTACGGTCCACAACACGTTGGCGGCCGACTCACCGCTCATGACGCTGATGCGGCTATTCGGCCAGGTGAAGAGAAAGCGTGGGTTATAAGCGCGACCGCTCATGCCATAGTTGCCGGCGCCGTGGCTGACGCCGTGAAAGAGGGTGATGCGCGGAACATTGACGGTGGAAACGGCCGTGACCATCTTTGCGCCATCCTTAGCAATGCCCCCATTCTCATACTGCCGTCCCACCATAAAGCCGGTAATGTTCTGCATAAACAGCAGCGGCACACCCCGCTGCCCGCAGAGCTGAATGAAGTGCGTGGCCTTCAGCGCCGACTCGCTAAACAGTAACCCATTGTTGGCCACAATGCCGATGGGAATGCCCAGCAAATGGGCAAATCCACACACAATTGTTGGGCCATAGCGAGCCTTAAACTCACTAAAACGCGAGCCGTCCACCAGGCGCGCAATCACCTCGCGCACGTCATAGCTGACGCGCTGGTCAGCGGGAATGATGCCATATAGCTCCTGCGGGTCATAAGCTGGCTCTTCTGGTGCTTGCATTTGTACCGGCAGCACCTGGCGCCGGTTCAGGTGACTGACGATCTCGCGTACTTTGGCCAGCGCCTCCTCTTCATTTTCGGCAAAATGGTCAGCCACCCCGCTCAGGCGCGTATGCACATCCGCGCCGCCCAGCTCTTCGGCCGTTACCTCTTCACCGGTTGCCGCCTTCACCAGTGGCGGACCACCCAGGAAAATGGTGCCGTTTTCCTTGACGATGATGGTTTCATCAGACATGGCAGGAATGTATGCGCCGCCAGCGGTGCAGGAGCCAAGCACCGCCGCTATTTGGGGAATGTTTTTGCCAGACATGCGCGCAATGTTGTAGAAAATACGGCCGAAATGATCGCGGTCGGGAAAAACATCTGCCTGCAAGTGTAAAAAAGCGCCACCAGAGTCTACCAGGTAAATGGTGGGCAGGTAGTTTTCTTCGGCAATCACCTGCGCGCGCACGTGCTTTTTCACCGTTTCAGGGAAGTAAGTGCCCCCCTTTACCGTAGGGTCATTGGCGACGATCATGCAGTTGATGTCCTGTATGCGGCCAATGCCCGTCACGATGCCGGCGCTGGGTGCTTCACCATCGTACATGTTCCAGGCGGCCAGGGGAGAAAGCTCTAAAAAGGGGCTGCCTTCATCGAGAATGGCCTCGATGCGCTCGCGCGCCAGCAGTTTACCCCGGCTGTGATGGCGTTCGATGGTGCGCAACGGCCGTTCATTGGCCACCTGTTGCTGTCTCTCATGCAGCAAATCAGCCAGCCGCTTGTTATGGGCATAATTCTCACGGTACTCGGCACTATTTGTGTGAACGTGGCTAACCAATTGACTCATTGCCATACCTCCGGTTGCGGACTTCTTGGGAGAAGGGTACGACATCTTTTGCTACGGCCGTTAATTCTGCCATATCTTGCCAGCAGCGCCCACTTTTGTTGAAAATGACTGGCGACTGCCGATGGTCGGCCCATGCGTTTTGCTTGCTCTCACTCGTTCTCGTTGCCTGCGTTTTTCATTCGTGCATTCGTGGTGGTGTGCCATCTCTCAAAAACATGACAAATGTCATATATATTCCCGTGACATTTGTCATGGATTTGGCCGTGATTTAGCGTTACGATATAGTTCCTCAAGGAAAAAGTTTTTGCACAAGAAACGCACCCCTTGAGGTATAGAGGAAGCTCCCAGGAATTGGAAGGCTTCTTTATCAGGCAGAAGCAAAACCTTCAACTGGTTGTCTTGAGTAAGGTAAGTAATTACCACCAGGTAACAGTAGCAGGCAAAGCCGAAGTACTTTTACAATCGAACCCGGAAACGTTGATCTGGCGCACATCATTCATTTGTTTATGCGCGTCAAGGAGTTAAAGGAGGTAGATTGCAAAAGCACACCAAAGCTGGATGGGAACTCCGTTATGCCTATGGCATTGAGTCACAAACAGCAGCGGGACTGGTAAAGAAAAGTCAGAAGGTTACTAGGGGCTCCTCTTATTTTTTGCCCCAGAAAGCCAGGCGCATAAAAACCGCCTGGCTTTTTTGCGGGTTGCTAACCTCTGTTACCCCTCTCCGGGCTGGAATACTTCTGGCTTCAGCAGCCCAACAAAGGGCAGGTTACGAAACTTCTCGCGGTAATCCAGGCCATATCCCACCACAAATCGGTCCGGCAAATCAAACCCCTTGTACTTGAGGGGAATCGAAATAAGGCGGCGCTTTGGCTTATCAAATAAGGCACAGACTTCCAGGTTGGTCGGTTCGTGCGTGCGCAGGCTACGCAGCAGGTAATTAAGCGTCAGCCCCGTATCTACCACATCTTCGACAAAAATCAGATGACGGCCTTCGATAGGAATTTCTACGTCTTTCTCTAGCCGTACTACACCACGCTGGCGAGATTCAGCAGAGTAGCTAGAAACCGCCATATAATCCACCTCGACAGGAATTGTAATCATGCGTAGCAAGTCGGCCATAAAGGGCATAACGCCTTTGAGGACACCGATGAGCAGGGGATTCTTACCCGCGTAATCTTTGGAAATAGCTTGCCCCAACTCGCGCACGCGCTGCTCAATTTGCGCTTCGGTGTAGAGGATTTCGCGGATGCCAGCAGCTAATTCGCCGTATGCCTTTGGTGGATAATATTTGCTCATGTTCCTGACCGCCGACGACCGACCGCAGACCACCAAACTGATAAGTAGCAATCGGCTGCCCGGGGTCGTCGGTCAAAATTATTGTTTAATTTACCGATTCTTGTGCCTCTGTGCCCAGTAATCTGGCCGCTTCCTCATCCAGGCCAAACTTGATCATCAGGTCGCGGATGTCGCTGCGCTTCCAGAGCTGAATGTTGACGTGTGGGTAAAGCTCTTTCAGGCGGCGCAGCTTGCGGTTTTTTTTGGTAACTAACTTGGGACGCAGGGTGGTTAACTCGATATACAGGTCTTGTTCAGGCAGATAGAAGTCTGGGGAAAAGGCCTCGATGATGGCGCCGTTTTCATCCCACTCCAGGGGAAAGGTGTGCGGCTCATATTCCCATTTGATGTGATAATAGTCGAGAATGCGGGCAAATTCAGCCTCGATGGGGTGGACAAACGTGGGATGTGGGCGGCTATCTGTCACAACAGGGGGTCCATCTCAAGGGGTTTGCGATAGCTGGTGGCTGTATCTTTGCGCCCAGGTTTGGAAGTGGGCGTGGTCTTGCGGGGTGAGGAAGGGGTTTTGTAGGGCGGCCTGGCAAATGCGCAGGGCGTCTGGCAACTGGTTGCGCTGGCGGTAGATCAGGCGCAGGTGTTCGTAGGGGAAGCGGGTGGCCATCTGGTCGCTAACGGCCGTTTCGTAATACTTAATCGCTTCATCCACCTGCCCGGCCATTTCTAGCGCGCGCCCTGCATTCAGGTTGCGCCCCAGCTCCGCGCGCAAGTCACCGGCAACCAGGTCATAGGCGCGCAGTTTGCCTTTCGTTTGCGCGCTTTGCTCGGGGGAGGATTCCAGCGCTGCCATTTGTGCCTGCCAGGCTTTGAGGATCGCCTGCCGTGAGACGCCCTGGGCGGTTTGTGCCGCCAGTTCTTGCATCAGGGCGCTTTCTTGGGCGCGAAAGGCGGCCTGTTCGGCCTGATACTCGTTTTTTGCTTGTGTGTCTGGGCTGCTTTTGAAGGGCCACCATTTAAGCATGGGGTTTGCTGATCCTTATGTTGTTTGCATGGAGGAGATGGGCGAGTGAAACAATCTCCAAATCCACCAGCTTCATTCTACGCTAAACGACCGTTTTCTTCAAAACATTTATGACGTCGTTTGTGGCGCCGACTTTAGTCGGCCGTTTGTCAAAAACGCCCCTGTCCAGCTTGCTAACTACCCCCTGCTGCAACGCCCAGCCTGGCTAACGCTGTCGGCACATCTATGCCAAGTTGAAAATGAATGGCGTACATGCCCAGGTTGCGCGCGACGTCAATGTTGTGGGCGAAATCATCAATGAACACCGCTTCAGTGGGCGTGCAGCCCAGTCGCTGCAAAGCAATCTGGAAAATGCGCGGGTCTGGCTTCATGACTTTTTCTTCAGCCGAGCAGACGATCAGGTCAAAGGCATCGGCAATTGGGTAGATGTGGGTGAGGGCGTGGCGCAGGTTGTCGGTGGCATTGCTGATGATGGCGGTCTGGTAAAACGGCCGTAGTCCGCGCACGTAGTCTACCAACGCCGCATCCAGCACGTCTCCGGCCCAAAAAGCGCGCCGAAACGTTGCCAGCTCTGCCTCATCCAGCCGCAGCCTTTCGCCAACCCACTGCCATAACGCCGCATCGCTAATTTCGCCGCGCTGGGCACGGCTGCCCATTTCGCTGCTAAAGACAATTTCCTCCGACTCTCCTACGGACAACCCCAATCTCTCTTCCCAGCGACGGCGACCCTCACGGTTTTGGGTGCGCACCAACACGCCCCCCACGTCAAAAATAACGGCCTGAATCATGGCTGATTTCCCTTTATCTTTATCGGGATGGTTCATGGTGCTCCGAAAAAAGCGGTTAGTGCTCAAATTTGTCAGGATGCTTTGAACCATGCCCCTTTATCCATCATTTACCTTCGCGGGGACTGTAGCATAAAGTATTGCCATGGCAAGGTAGGGGTGTTGGGTTTATCAACCGGACATAGCATGAGAAAACGACTAACAGCAATCGCGCAGTGGCTTTCGCCAGAACTGACTGGTGTCAGTGGCGACGTGCGCGCCGTCTCGCTGATCGCAATTTGGGGGACGTTGTATGGCGCGCCGCTGGCGCTGGTGGGGTTGGTCTGGCTGGCTTTGCAGACGGACCTGGCGGTTTTGCGGGCCAACTGGCCGCTCTTTTTGCTGTTTTTGGCGCTGCACTGGCTCTTTAGCCTGCTAGATTTTTCTACCGTGCAGGAAAGTGGCTCTATGCAAGTGTCAGGAACGCAAGGGCGCATTGTGACCTGGTCGGTGGCGTTGTTATTTGGGCCAACGGCCGTCTGGATTCAGCTCATCAGCCAGGGCGCCCGGTTACTTTTGTCACGCAGGCCCCCTCCCTCAACCGCGTTCTTCCAGCGGCAGCAGCGTTGGGACTTTTCCCGTTTTCTCAGCGTGATGGTGGCGCGGGAAACGCTTTCCATTTTGCCTGCTTTGTGGCTTTACACACAGTGGGGAGGCGTTATCCCGCTGGCCGGTTTCGCATCAACGGCCGTGTTGCCTGCTCTCGCTGCCACGTTGGTAAAAAGCATCCTCTTTGCCCTGGTTATGGTCCCGGTACTGCTCATTTTTGTGTGGGCGGCTGAAAATCCGTCCCTCTTAGAAATGATGCGTGCCTTCGGCCGTTTCTGGCTGGCGATTTTCATCTTTTACCTCCTGCCCGATCCCTTTGGGGTGTTGGCAGCGGGGATTTTTGCCAGCAGTGGGTTGGGCGCCTACCTCTTTTTCTTTGCCGGCATTTTGCTATTTAGCTATCGTAAGTTTTGCACAATCAGAAGCGATTTCATGAAAAATCGCCAAAAATAAAAGTCGAACCTTTACAACCTGCTCAATAGTGGCAGGCTCATAGCGACATTTCACAACGAGGTCGCCATGAGTCACATACAAACATCACCA